>NZ_JBNHGI010000001.1:0-779059 GCF_059091125.1 Arthrobacter sp. Y3223151
CCGACTGGCCGCGGCGCCCGGCGGACTCCGCCCCGGCGGCGCTGCGGTGGCTGCCGTGGCTGCGGGCCGCAACGTCCCTGCCGGCCTGGCCGCGGTTTTCGCCGCGGGCCGGCTGGCGCTGGCCGTTCTCCGGACCGCCGGCGCGTGCGGCGCCGGAGGCCTGGCGGGCTTCACCGGTACGGGTCCGTCCGCCACGGCTACCGCCGGACCGCATGGCCCGCTTGCGCTGGGCGTTGGCGCCGGTGGAGGTGCCGCCGCCGTGCTGCGGCAGGTTCGCTGCCTGCTGCTGGGCCCGCAACTGCGGATCGACCGGTGCGGCCACCTCGCCCACCAGTTTCGCCAGCAGTTCCGAGGACGCGGTGACGCTTTCGAAGGCGACGTCCACGCCGGCGGCCTTCATCAGCTTGCCGACTTCCAGCCGCTGTTCCGGCAGCGCCAGGGTCACGACGGTGCCGTCGGAACCGGCGCGGGCGGTGCGGCCGGAACGGTGCAGGTACGCCTTGTGTTCGGTGGGCGGATCCACGTGGATCACCAGTTCCACCTCGTCCACGTGCACGCCGCGGGCGGCCACGTCCGTGGCGACCAGCACGCGCACATGGCCGGAGGAGAACTCGGCGAGGTTGCGGTCGCGGGCGTTCTGCGACAGGTTCCCGTGCAGGTCCACCGCCGGGATGCCGGCGGCGGTGAGGGCCTTGGCCAGCTTGCGGGCGTGGTGCTTGGTGCGGGTGAACAGCACGCGGCGCCCGGCGCCGGCGGCCAGCCGGTTGAGCACCTGCTTCTTTTCGGAGGCATCGCGGGTCACCAGCACGTGGTGTTCCATGGTGGTGACCGCGGCCTGCGGGTCGTCCACGGAGTGGGTCAGGGGGCTGGACAGGTAACGCTGCACCAGCTTGTCCACGCCGTTGTCCAGGGTCGCGGAGAACAGCATGCGCTGCCCGCCCGCCGGGGTCGTGTCCAGCAGCTTCTTCACGACGGGCAGGAAGCCCAGGTCCGCCATGTGGTCGGCCTCGTCCAGGACGGTGATTTCCACCGATTCCAGCGTGATGATCTTCTGCTTCATCAGGTCTTCGAGCCGGCCCGGGCAGGCAATCACAATGTCGACGCCGGCGCGCAGCGCCTTTTCCTGGCGTTGCTGCGAGACGCCGCCGTAGATCACCGTGGTGTTCAGGCCCAGCTCGGCCGCCAGCGGCTCAATGGTGTTGTTGAGCTGGGTGGCCAGCTCACGGGTCGGCGCCAAGACCAGGCCCAGCGGGCGTCCGGGTTTGCGGAAATGGGCGGCCTCGCGCTCGGCGAGCCTGGCGACCAGCGGCAGCGCGAACGCGAGCGTCTTGCCGGAGCCGGTGCGGCCGCGGCCCAGCACGTCCCGGCCGGCCAGCGTATCGGGCAGCGTCTCGGTCTGAATGGGGAACGGGGCGTCAATGCCAGTGGCAGCGAGCTTCGAAGCAAGGGCCTTGGGCACGCCAAGGGCAACAAAAGTAGTCATAAGAAAGTGAGAATGTCTTCCGGTCAGTGTCCCCGCGGCAGGTTAGCCCAGGGTCGCCGAAGAAAAATCAGACAGTGCCAACCGCCCGGACCTGTCCGGTCACGTCGTTAGACGGAAAGCGGCGGCGCAATTGAAAGCGTTCATCGACGCAGGGAAACGCGTTAAACTGCGCCTCCGAGTAGCACCAGTCTAGCAGCACGTCCGGGCGGCCCGCGCACGGGCGATACTCTGGTGGGGATGACCAGCGACTCCCCCACCCCTGATTTTCCCGCGAACGACGACGGTGCGCGCCGCACGCAGCCCACCCACCTCGCCCGCCCAGTCAGCTTTGTGCGCCGCGGCTCACGGCTGCAGGGCCGCCGCCAGCAGGCCTGGGACGACTACGGCCCCACGTTCGCCGTGGACCTCCCGCGCCACGGCGGCGACACCACCGTGGACCCGGACTATGTCTTCGACCCGGCGGCGGCATTCGGACGCGAGGCGCCCCTCGTGGTGGAGATCGGATCCGGCCTCGGCGAGGCCGTCTGCCATGCCGCGGAGCAGCATCCGGAGTGGAACTTCCTGGCCCTGGAGGTCTACCGGCCGGGGCTGGCGCAGACCCTGCTGCGGATCGGCCAGCACGGCCTGTCCAACGTGCGGGTGGTGCAGGTCAACGCGCCTGACGCCCTCGCGACCATGCTGCCAGAGTCCTCGGTGGCCGAACTCTGGGTGTTCTTTCCCGACCCGTGGCACAAGACCCGCCACCACAAGCGGCGGCTGGTGCAGGAAAGCTTCGCGGACCTCGCCGCCCGCGTCCTGCAGCCGGGCGGGATCTGGCGGTTGGCCACCGACTGGTCCGACTACGCGATCCAGATGCGCCGCGTCGCGGATGCCTCGGCGGACTTCCGCAACCTGCATGCCGGCGAGCGCACCGGCAAGGACAGCCCGTTGACCCAGGTCTGGGAAAGCGGCGTGGAAGGCGTAGTGGGCGGCGCCCCGGTGCGCGAAGGCAAGATCCCGGTCAGTACCGGCAACGCCAGCACCGGTGAAGGCATGGACGAGCACGGCGGCTGGGCGCCCCGCTTCGACGGCCGGACCATGACCAGCTTCGAGCAGAAGGCCCACGACGCAGGCCGGCTGATCTTCGACCTCGCCTACCGCCGGAACTGATGTCCGGGGCCGGGCTGCCGGGCCTCCCGCTCAGTCCGTGGCCACGGCCGCCAGCGTTGCGTCCGCCCCGTTGCGCAGTTCCACCTGGACGATCTCGTCGGTGGCCATGGCGCAGGCTGCGGTGAGCGTGGCGCGGCCCGCCGGCGTCGCCTGCCAGGATGCCACCTGATAGGTGTACCCGGTGTCTCCGGTCACCCACAGGGTGAGCAGGCCGTCCCGGGGCAGCTGCTCCCCGGCTACCCGCATCTCGGTGCCCCAGGCCTTGTGCACCAGCGCCAGCTCCAGTTGCAGGCCGCCGCCGGCGGTCATCACATAACTCTCCGTCGCCGGCGGCTGCTGCTGGGTCAGCAGCGGCCCGATGGCCGCCCCTGCGACCAGGCACACGCCCGCCGCTGCCGCCACCAAGCCGGCCCACCGCCGTCGCTCTTTCCGCCGCCGGCGGGCCAGTTCACCCACCAGTTCCCGGGTGCGTTCCTCCACTTCGTGCTGCGGCGGCGCCGCCAGCTCCAACGCGGCCTCGCGCGGCAGCGCATCCAGCAGGTCGGGCAGCGTTTCCAGCTCCGCGGCCTCCCGGCGGCACTGGGGGCAGGAGGCCAGGTGTTCTTCGAATTCCGCCCGCTCCCGGCGGTCCAGCCCGCCCAGCACATAGAGGCCGAGCAGTTGGTGCAGTTCCTCGTTGGCGTTCACGGCTGCCCCACCCCCATCTCGTCCAGCACGGCGCGCAGGGCCTTGGCCGCGTAGAACGCCCGCGACTTCACCGTGCCCAGCGGAATGCCCAGCGACCGGGCGGCTTCGGACGACGTGAGCCGCTGGTAGTGCAGGGCGAGGATGATGTTGCGGTGCTCGGGGCTGATGCGTGCCAGCGCTTCCTCCATGACCACGCGGAGCAGGAGCCGCTCCAACTGGTCTTCTTCGCTGGCGGGCTCGTCCTCGCCCAGGCCGGTCTCGCCCGGCCGCCGGGCGCGGCGCCGGTAGCCGTCGATAATGACGTGACGGGCGGTTTGGTAGAGGTAGCCGCGCATGTTGTCGGTTTCCGGGCCGCGCTTCCACACCCGCAGGATCGTCTCCTGCACCACGTCCTCCACCTGGTCCGCGTCGGAGGTCGCGGCGCGCACGAACCGGCGCAGCGCCGTGGCATGGTCGCGGTAGAGGCGGGCCACGGCCTCGTCGTCCAATGCCACGGCCGCCTCCTTCCTCCCGGCAGCCCCGGCCGCCCCACCGGCGGCAGAACGTCCCCGCGCAGCGTTCCACGCGGCGTCCTACCGGGTACGACGACGGCGGCGGCGTTCCGGTTCATCCAGCCCGCGGGATCCACCCCGCCTGACGTTGAACCATTGTGGGCGCGGCCGGCGTCTTTGCCAATAGCGGGCCGCGCCCCGCGGCACGACGCTCCGGGCCCCGCCCGGGAGACGGCAAAGGAACCCTCATGAAGATCACACAGACAGCCGCGACGGCTATGCTGGCCGCCGCCATGCTGGGCCTCGCCGGCTGCGGCGGCGGCTCGGGTACGGAAACGCCTGCCGGCCCGGAGGCACCGCCGGCAGGCGAGGCGCCGACGACGGGCGCCCCCGGAATGACCACGCCGGCGGCGTCGGAGACAGACGGCGGGGAGACCGGCGGCGGGCAGGCATCCGGCGCCGCCTCTACCCTGACCACGGCCGAATCCGACCTGGGCGACATCGTGGTGGACGGCGAAGGCATGACCGTTTACTACTTCACCAAAGACGTCCCGGACTCAGGCGAGAGCGCCTGCACGGGCGACTGCCTGGCCGCGTGGCCGCCCGTCCTGGCCGAGGAAGAGCCGGAACTCGACGGGGTCACCGCGGATGTGGGCCTCATCGACACTCCGGACGGGCAACAGCAGGTGACACTGAACGGCATGCCCATCTACTACTGGGCGCAGGACAAGGCGCCGGGAGACACGACCGGACAGGGCGTGAACGACGTCTGGTATGTGGTCGCCCCCGACGGCGAAATGATCAAGTAGCTCCACGCCGCCATCCTGCCCGCAGCCGCCCGCCCCAGGCCGGCAGCCCGGGGCCGGCAGCTGCGGGCGTCCGATCACGGGCGCAGGCCGGGCGTTCAGCGCTGCGGACGCCAGACCATCAGCGCCTGGCTGCGCGGACGCGGCCGCTGGCCGCGGGCCAGCGTCACCACGTCGCCGGCGAGGCCGGCGGCGAACACCCGGCTGGAGTCGGTGCCCCGGCGCTGCCGGGCCATCAGTTCCTCGGAGAGGTCCCGGACCTGGGCCTTGAGGGCGGCGACCTCGTTTTCCAGCTGGAGGATGCGCTTGATCCCTTCCAGCGAGACGCCTTCCTGGGACAGCCGCTGGACCTCGCGCAGGGTGTTGACGTCCTTCTGCGAATAGCGGCGCTGCCTGCCCCGCTGGCGCGACGGAGAGACCAGGCCGAGACGGTCGTACTGGCGCAGGGTCTGCGGGTGCATGTCCGCCAGTTCGGCCGCCACCGAAATCACGAAGATCGGCGCGTTCATATCGATGCTCATGGTGCTCTCCCTCCTGCGCTTCGCGCGTTTCCCGTCCGGGCTGTCCCGACCTGTCGTAACGTCCCGCTACAGCCTGGCCTTGGCGGCAAGGTTTCCGCGCGGGTCGGACCCGGCGGTCGCCGCCGCAAAAGCGTTGACTGCGTCTTCGGCCTCTTTCCCAAGGTTCTGCGGGACCACCACGTCGATGGTCACGAGCAGGTCGCCGGTGTTCTTCGAGGTCTTCACCCCGCGTCCCTTCACGCGGAGCGTCCGGCCGGAGGGTGTCCCTGCCGGGATCTTGACCTTGACGAATTCGCCGGTCAGGGTCGGCACGTCGATCTGCGCGCCCAGCGCGGCCTCCGGGAACGTGACCGGGACGTGGATCCTGATGTTGTCGCCGTCGCGCTGGAAGAACGGGTGTGGCTTGACGTTGACGGTCACCATCAGGTCGCCCGCGCCGGCGGGGCCGGCCTGGCCCTTGCCGCGGACGCGGACCTTCTGGCCGTCTTTAATCCCGGCCGGGATCCGCACGTCAATCACCTCGCCGCTGGGCTCGCGCAACCCGATGGTGGTGCCGTTGATGGAACCGGCGAAGGAAATGCTGGTGGTCGCGGTGCGGTCGGCGCCCCTGCGCGGCGGCTGCTGCTGCGGGAAACCGCCGAACCCGCCGAACAGATCGGCGAACTCCGGCGGCACGGTGCCCCCGGAGCCGGCGCGGGTGCGGGTACTTTGGCCGAACAGGTTGCCGAAGATGTCCTCGAAACCGCCTGCGCCCGGCCCGCCGGCGCTGCCGGGTCCCCCGGCGCTGAAGCGCGCACCGCTGCCCATGGCGCGGATCGCGTCGTACTGCTCGCGCTCCCCCGGGTCAGAGAGGACCGAGTAGGCCTCGGAGATGTCCTTGAACTTCTTTTCCGAACCTTCATCCCCCCGGTTGGTATCCGGATGGTGGGTCCGCGCGAGCTTGCGGTACGCCTTCTTGATGTCCGCATCGGACGCGTCCTTGGAGACACCGAGGATCTTGTAGAAGTCCTTTTCGACCCAGTCCTGGCTAGCCATGCAGGCGCCTCCTTTCAGTTGTCACAAAGTCTATGGGCACGGGAGCCCCGGACGATGACGGGTTGGCCTCCGGCGGTCCGGAGGCCAACCCGTCATCTGCGGCTGGGCGCCGGGGCGCCCCCTGCCTGTGTCATTCCGCCGGTACGGCTACCACTACCTGGGCGGCGCGTAGCACGCGGTCGCCGGCCCTGTAGCCCAGGCGCAGGACCTGGCTGACGGTGTCTATTTCCACCTCGGCGTCGGGCTGCTGCATCAAGGCCTCGTGGATGTTCGGGTCGAATTCGACGCCGGTCTCCTCGATGCGGGCCAGGCCGTAGGTCTTGAGCACGCCGTCCAGCTTGGCGGCAATGGCCGCGAACGGTCCGTCCGCGAGATCGCCGTGCTGGCGCGCCGCGTCGATGTCGTCCAGGACGGGCAGCAGCGAGTTCAGCACGCCGATGACGGCCATCTCGCCGGCCACGGCGCGGTCGCGTTCCACCCGCTTGCGGTAGTTCACGTACTCCGCCTGCAGCCGGAGCAGATCGTTCTTCAGCTCCTCGGCTTCCTGCGACATGGTCCCCTGGGCAACAGATTCCCCCGCCGGGACCTCGGCCCCGTTCAGGATCTGCTCCGCCTGGGCCAGCGCGTCGGCGTCGGCGCCCTGGCCGGCCGCGGAGGTATCTCCAGCGGCCTGCCCGGCGTTCCCGGTGGCTCCCGCGGCGCCACGGACCTGTCCGGTTTCCGGATCGATCTTGCGGTTGTCGCGGAAGTTCACCGGCTCGCTCTGGTGTTCTTCTTCGTTACCCTTTTCGGCCATGGTTACTTCTTCTCGTCTTCGTCGACCACTTCGGCGTCCACAATGTCCTCGTCGGCCGCGCCGGAGCCGGCCTCGGCGGAACCGTCACCGGCGGCTGCACCGTCACCGGCCGCGCCGGAGGCCTGCGCCTGCGAGTAGATGGCCTCGCCCAGCTTGGTCTGGGATGCCTGCAGCTTCTCGAACGCGGCCTTGACCTCGTCGTCGTTGTCCTGCTTTTCCAGGGCGGACTTCAGGGCGTCGACGTCGGCCTTGACTTCGGTCTTGACCTCTTCGGGCAGCTTGTCGTCGTTGTCGGCGAGCAGCTTGTCCACGGAGTAGGCCAGCTGCTCGGCCGAGTTGCGGACGTCGGCGGCCTCGCGGCGCTTCTTGTCCTCGGCGGCGTGCTCTTCGGCCTCCCGCACCATGCGGTCGATGTCGTCCTTGGACAGCGCGGTGCCGCCGGTGATGGTCATCGACTGCTCGGCGCCGGTGCCCTTGTCCTTGGCGGACACGTGCACAATGCCGTTGGCGTCGATGTCGAAGGTGACCTCGACCTGCGGCACGCCGCGCGGCGCCGGCGCGATGCCGGTCAGCTCGAAGGTGCCCAGCGGCTTGTTGTCGCGGGTGAACTCGCGCTCGCCCTGGAAGACCTGGATGGCCACCGACGGCTGGTTGTCATCGGCGGTGGTGAAGGTCTCGGACCGCTTGGTCGGGATCGCGGTGTTGCGCTCGATCAGGTGCGTCATGATGCCGCCCTTGGTCTCGATGCCCAGCGACAGCGGGGTGACGTCGATCAGCAGCACGTCCTTGCGCTCGCCCTTCAGGACGCCGGCCTGCAGGGCTGCGCCCACGGCCACGACCTCGTCCGGGTTCACGCCCTTGTTCGGCTCCTTGCCGCCGGCCATTTCCTTGACCAGTTCGACGACGGCCGGCATGCGGGTGGAACCGCCGACCAGGACGATGTGGTCGATGTCGGAAACCTTGATGCCGGCTTCCGTGATGACGTCGTGGAACGGCTTCTTGGTCCGGTCCAGCAGGTCCTTGGTGAGGTCCTGGAACTTCGCACGGCTGAGGTGCTCGTCCAGGTGCACCGGGCCCTCCGGCGTGACCGAGAGGTACTGCAGCGAGATGTTGGTGGAGGAGGCGGAGGACAGTTCCTTCTTGGCCTGCTCGGCCGCTTCCTTCAGGCGCTGCAGGGCGATCTTGTCCTTGGACAGGTCGGCGCCCTTGGCCTTGGCCTGCTGCAGCAGGAAGTCCACCACGCGCTGGTCCCAGTCATCGCCGCCGAGGCGGTTGTCGCCCGAGGTGGCGCGGACCTGGATGGTGGAGAACTCGTCCTCGTCCTTGCCGACTTCCAGCAGGGACACGTCGAAGGTGCCGCCGCCGAGGTCAAAGACCAAAATGAGTTCGTCTTCCTTACCCTTGTCCAGGCCGTAGGCCAGCGCGGCGGCGGTCGGCTCGTTGACGATGCGCAGGACGTTCAGGCCGGCAATCTCGCCGGCTTCCTTGGTGGACTGGCGCTCGGCGTCGTTGAAGTACGCCGGCACGGTGATCACCGCGTCGGTGACCTTCTCGCCCAGGTAGGACTCGGCGTCGTGCTTAAGCTTCTGCAGCACACGGGCCGAGATTTCCTGTGCGGTGTAGTTCTTGCCGTCGATCTCGACCTTCCAGTCGGTACCCATGTGGCGCTTGACCGAGGCGATGGTGCGCTCGATGTTGTTCACGGCCTGGCGCTTGGCGATCTCGCCGACCAGCACCTCGCCCGACTTGGAGAACGCGACGACGGACGGCGTGGTGCGGCCACCCTCGGCGTTGGCGATGACGGTGGGTTCGCCACCCTCCAGAACAGAAACAACGGAGTTGGTGGTTCCGAGGTCGATACCTACTGCACGAGACATACGCGTGTCCTTCCTTTGCGGCAGCTTTCGCGGCCTTGATTACTGTTGCAGCCCGACATCCCGGGCGTACCCGGGCGGCACCGCATGAGCGGCAGCCGATGTGAGCCTTCTGCACTCAAGTTTACTCGGGCGACGGACTTTGTCAATCAAGTTGAGCGTGCTGGACTCAAGTTCTGCTCCGCCGTGTCCCGCGAGAGGCCCCGCCGGGACAGCCTGGCCGGCCACCAGATTTTCGGTCCGAGGTCGTAGGAAAGTGCCGGGATCAGCAGCGACCGCACCAGGACCGTGTCCAGCAGGACACCGAACGCCACGATGAACGCCAGCTGGACCAAGAACAGGATCGGGATCACCGCGAGCGCGGCGAAGGTCGCCGCCAGCACCACCCCGGCCGAGGTGATGACGCCGCCGGTGGTGCCCAGCCCCCGCAGGATGCCGGGCCGGGTGCCCAGCCGCAGGGACTCCTCGCGCACCCGGGTCATCAGGAAGATGTTGTAGTCGATGCCCAGCGCCACCAGGAACACGAAGCCGAACAGCGGCACCGACGCATCCGCCCCCGGGAAGCCGAAGACATGGTTGAAAACCCACGCCGAGACTCCCAGGGCCGTGAGGTAGGACAGCGCCACGGACAGGACCAGCAGCACCGGGGCCAGGATCGAGCGCAGCAGCAGGATCAGGATGAGCAGGATGACGCCCAGCACCATCGGGGTGATCTTCAGCAGGTCGGCCTGCGCCGTCAGGTTGGTATCCAGCGCCACCGCGGTGACGCCGCCGACCAGCGCGCTCGGATCGGCGCCGTCCAGCGCCCCGCGCAGGTCGGCAACGGTGCCCTCGGCGGCTTCGGAGTCCGGCACGTCCCAAAGCGTGGCATTGATCAGCACCCGGCCGTCCAGTTCCACCACCGCGTCGCCGCGGGTGTAAAACTCCGCGGACGCCACGCCCTCCTGGTCGCTGACCACGTCCAGCACCTCGTCCCGCACGGCGGCATCGGCGACGACGACGGCGGGGCTGCCGGTGCCGGCGTCGAAGTGCCGGCCCAAGGCCTCCTGCCCGTCGGCGGAATCGGTCTGCACCATGACCAGCTCCGACTGCGGCACGCCGTGGGCCTGCAGTTGCAGCACGCCCAGCGCCCCGGCCACCAGGACCAGCACCGAAGCCAGCCAAGTCACCCGCGGCCTGCGGGCAACCAGCCGGGCCACCTGCAGCCAGAGCCCGCGCAGGCCCTCGGTGCCGGCCACGGGGCGGTCGGGCCGCGCGCGGTGCAGGTGGTGGCCGGGGCGGGGCACGATCGGCCAGAAGGCGGCGCGGCCGGCCAGCAGCAGCACGGCGGGCAGGAAGGTCAGCGCGGCCAGTACGGCGAACACGATGCCGATCGCGGCGATCG
Source organism: Arthrobacter sp. Y3223151 (assembly GCF_059091125.1). Lineage (NCBI taxonomy): Bacteria > Bacillati > Actinomycetota > Actinomycetes > Micrococcales > Micrococcaceae > Arthrobacter > Arthrobacter sp. Y3223151. Next base: position 10,227 of record NZ_JBNHGI010000001.1, read on the forward strand.
GCCCGAGGCTGCGGTTGGAGTTGAGGTCCGAGAACAGCAGGCAGAGCAGGGCCAGGATCACCGTGGCCCCGGAGGCGGCGATCGGCTCGACCGAACCCCGGTAGGCGGTTCTCATCGCCGCCCATTTCGACTCCTGCCCGCCCAGCGCCTCGCGGTAGCGGGCCGTCAGCAGCAGGGCGTAGTCGGTGGCGGCGCCGATCACCAGGATGAACAGGATCCCCTGGCTCTGCCCGCTGAGCTGGATCCAGCCCTGCAGGGCGAACCAGTACACCACGAGGATGGCCGTGCAGAGGGCGAACACGGAGGTGAGCAGGACCAAAAACGGCAGCAGGACCGCGCGGTAGACCAGCAGCAGGATGACGAACACGGCGCCCAGCGCCACGGCCAGCAGGAGCCCGTCGATGCCGCCGAAGGCATCCACCAGATCGGCGATGAACCCGGCCGGTCCGGTCACATAGCCCGTGGCGGAAGCCGGGAGCTCGGCAGCCAGCACGGCGCGCAGGCCGGCGACCACCTCGCCGGTATCCAGGTCCTCGGGCACCGGGACGATGAACTGCAGCGCTTCGAGGTCTTCGGACGGAATCGGGCCGACCACCCCGGCGGCGCCGCCTCCCCCCGGCCCGACGGCATCCGACAGCCGTTCGGCCAGCGGGGCGTACTCCGCCAACTGCTGCGGCTGGAGCGGGCCGTCGAATTCGACGACGACAATGGCCGGGACCGCATCGGCGTCCAGGAACCGCTCCTGCCAGTCGCCCGCGGCGGTGGATTCGGCGCCGGCCGGAAGGAATCCCGCCTGGTCGTTGGTGGACACCTCTGAGAGCTTGCCGAAGGTCGGTCCGCCCAGGCCCGCGGCGGCGAGCCAGGCAACCGCCACCAGGGCGGGCAGGAGCATTCTGAGCCAGCGGGCCATGGGAAACCGAACCTCTGTCAGTCGACGGGCTAAAACAAGCTCCACTATAGAGTAGTTCCACGGTGGAGATAAGCCCCAGGTGAACTATCCTTGGAGAGGTTGCCGGAGGGAGGAACGTGGCGCACAAGGAAGAGCGGCTGCTGCTGTTGCTGCAGCAGTTCGTCGTGGAGAGCGAACGCTACATTGAAGCGGTCAGCCAGCGGGACGCCCTGCACCGCACCGACCTCAACGCCCTGGCCGCGATGGTCCGGGCCGCCGCCGACGGCCGCACGGTGACTCCGGGCAGCCTGCGGAACGAACTGCACCTCAGCTCGCCGGCGACCACCGCGCTGGTGGACCGGCTGGACCGCTCCGGCCACGTGAAGCGCACCCGCAGCGACACCGACCGCCGCAAGGTGCACCTGGAGCTGACGGACCTGGCCCGCGCCACCGGCGGCGCCATGTTCGCACCGCTGGCCCGCAACATCGGCCGGGTGCTCTCCGACTATCCGGCGGAAGACCGGCAGCGGCTCGCGGCGTTCCTGGCGGACATCATCGCCGCCACCGAAACCGCCTGTGCCGAAGTCACGTCGGCCGAAGTCGCGTCGGCCGACAAATAGCGCAACATTCCGGCACGGCAGCTACGTGGCCGCGGGGGCCCGGAGTAGTCTCCCACTATGAAGGACGAGGTCTACTCCCACGGACACCACAAAAGCGTGGTCAAAGCCCATGCCATCCGGACCGCCGAGGACTGCGCGGCCTACCTGCTGCCGGAGCTCAAGCCCGGGATGATGCTGCTGGACGTGGGCTGCGGCCCGGGCAGCATCACCGTTGACTTGGCCGAGCGGGTGGCCCCGGGACAGGTGACCGGATTGGACCGGTCCGACGATGTCCTGACCCAGGCGGCCGAACTCGCCGCCCTGCGCGGGATCGAGAACGCCACCTTCGTCGCGGGCAACATCTACGACCTCGAGTTCGATGACGACACCTTCGACGTGGTGCACGCGCACCAGGTCCTCCAGCACCTGACCGACCCGGTCGCCGCGCTCTACGAGATGCGGCGGGTGGTCAAGCCGGGCGGCATCGTGGCCGTCCGGGACGCCGACTTCCACGGCATGAGCTGGTACCCGGAACTGCCCGAACTCGACGACTGGATGGAGACCTACCAGCAGCTCGCCCGCGGCAACCGCGCCGAACCGGACGCCGGCCGGCACCTCATCGCGTGGGCGCAGGCGGCCGGCTTCCACGACATCACGCCGTCGTCGTCCAACTGGCTGTATGCCACCGAGGAGCAGCGCCGCTGGCAGGGCGAGGTCTGGTCGGAGCGGGTCCTGCACTCCGGCTACGCGGAACAGTCGCTGGAGCGGGGGCTGATCGACCGGGCCGGGCTGGAACGGATAGCCCGGGGGTGGCTGACGTGGGCCGCTGCCCCGGATGCGTGGTTCCTGATTCCCAACGGCGAGATCCTGGCCCGCAAACCCTGATCCCGCCAGCTGGACGGAAGGACTGACATGCCCGAACACTACGACGTGGTCATCGCCGGCGGCGGCCACAACGGCCTGGTCGCGGCCGCCTACCTCGCCCGCGCCGGGCGGAGCGTGCTCGTGCTCGAACGCGAAGACCAGGTCGGCGGCGCCGCGGTGTCGGCGGAAGTCTTTCCCGGCACCGGGGCCCGCATCTCGCGCTATTCCTACCTGGTCAGCCTGCTGCCGCAGCGCATCATCGACGACCTGCGGCTGGACCTGCGGCTGCTGCGCCGGCGCTTCTCGTCCTACACGCCCCTGCCCGGGACCGCGGCGGGCCTGCTGGTGGACAACCAGGACCCGGACGCCACCCGCTCCTCCTTCGCCGCCGTGGGCGCGGCCACCGACTTCGAGCCCTTCACCGGGTTCTATCAGCGCACCAACCGGCTGGCCCGGGCCCTCTGGCCCTCCGTCACCGAACCGCTGCCCCGCCGCTCCGAGCTGCGCGGCAGGGTCGGCGACGACGAGGCCTGGCACGACTTCATCGACCGGCCGATCGGCGAGGCGGTCGAGCGCAGTTTCGGCTCGGACCTGGTCCGCGGGGTGGTGCTCACCGACGCCCTGATCGGCACCTTTGCCGGCGCCCACGACGCCTCGCTGCAGCAGAACAAATGCTTCCTCTACCACGTGATCGGCGGCGGTACCGGCGACTGGGACGTGCCCGAAGGCGGCATGGGTGCGGTCAGCGCGGCGCTGGAAAAGGCGGCCCGCAGCGCCGGCGCGGAGCTGCAACCCCGGGCGCGCGTCACCTCCGTCTCCCCCGAGGGAGAGGTGACGTACGACGACGGCGGCGCGGGCGGCGTCGTCGTCTCGGCGGAACGCGTGCTCGCCAACGTCTCCCCCGCCGTGCTCAACGGGCTGCTCGCCGCCGCCGGCGCCGGGCCGGCCACCCGGCCGGAGGCGGCGCCGGAAGGCGCGCAGGCGAAGGTGAACCTGCTGCTGTCCCGGCTGCCGAAGCTGCGGGACGGCTCGGTGGCGCCCGAGGCGGCGTTCGGCGGCACCTTCCACATCAACGAGTTGTACTCGCAGCTGGAAGGGGCCGCCGCCGAAGCGGCCGCGGGCCGGGTGCCGGATCCGCTGCCCGCCGAGATCTACTGCCACTCCTTGACCGACCCGTCCATCCTCTCGCCGGAACTGCAGGCCGCCGGGGCCCACACGCTCACCGTGTTCACGCTGCAGACCCCGCACCGGCTGATCACCGAGGAGAACAACGACGCGATGCGGCAGCGGCTGCAGGACGCCGTGCTCGCCTCGCTAAATTCCGTGCTCGCCGAGCCGATCGAGGACTGCATCCTGCGCGATCAACGCGGACAGCCGTGCATCGAAACCAAGACCACCCTGGACCTCCAGCGGGAACTGAACCTGACCGGCGGCAGCATCTTCCACGGCCCCCTGGACTGGCCGTTCGCCGAAGACGACGAACCGCTCGACACCCCGGCGCAGCGCTGGGGCGTGGGCACGGCGCACGAGCGGATCCTGCTCTGCGGGGCCGGCGCGCGGCGCGGCGGCGGGGTCAGCGGCCTAGGCGGCCACAACGCCGCCATGGCCGTGCTCGAGTCCCGCTGACCGAAACCCGCCGGGCCGCACCGTAGGATCATCTGGTGCAAATCTCGTTATGGCTGGCGCTGCTCGGCGCCACGCTGGTCATCAGCTTCACCCCCGGCGCGGGCGCCATCAACACCATGAGCAACTCGCTCAACGCCGGCTTCCGCCGTTCCATCTGGGGAATTCTGGGCCAGCAGGCCGCCCTGGTCGTCCACGTGGTGATCGTGGCGCTGGGCCTGGGCCTGCTGGTGTCCACGTCGCCGATGCTGTTCGCCGCCATCAAGTACGCGGGTGCGGTGTACCTGATCTACCTGGGCCTGCGTCAGTTCTTCGCCAAGCCGGCGGGCGGCGCGGAAATCGAAGAGTCGCGGCGCAACGAGCCCGCCTTCTCCATGTTCCGGCGCGGCCTCTGGGTCAACCTGCTCAACCCGAAGGCGATCGTCTTCTTCCTGGCCTTCATGCCCGGCTTCATCCGGCTGGACCAGCCCCAGCTGCCGCAGTACCTGGTCCTGATCGCCACCGTGGTGGTGGTGGACATCCTCGTGATGTGGTTCTTCTTCGCCGCCGCGGCCCGGTCCTTCCAGCGCTTTACCCGGACCACGCGCGGGCTGATGATGATGAACCGGGTCTTCGGCACGCTGTTCATCGCCGTCGGCCTCATGCTGGCGTTCCTGTAGCCCGGTTCTCATAGACTCGAAGACATGTACCGCACCATCGCCGCCAGCACCGGCAGCCCCTGTCGCCGCGATCCGGTCCGGGAACATCCCCCGGCCCGGGCCGCCGCCGCGACCGCATGCGGGGCAATCCGTGCGCACTAAGCCCGTACTGATCGCCGTCGACGGGCGCTCGGGGGCCGGCAAGACCACGCTGGCCGTGGAACTGGCAGCGATGCTGCGGGTCCACCGCACGGTATCGCTGTTCCATCTGGAGGACATCTACCCCGGCTGGCACGGCCTGGCCGGCGGGCAGCAGCGGTATCTGGAAACCGTGCTGCGGCCCCTGGCCGCCGGGGACACCGCGCACTGGACCGCCTGGGACTGGGACGGCAACGGCGACGGCGCCTCCCGCACCACGGAGCCGGCCGACGTGGTGGTGTTCGAGGGCGTCGGTGCCGCCCATGCCGCTGCCCGCGGGCTCCTCGACGCCGTGATCTGGCTGCAGGCGCCTTCCGCCGACCGGCGCACCCGGGCCCTGTCCCGGGACGGCGATACGTATGAACCGTTCTGGGACGTCTGGGCGGAGCAGGAAGAGGCCTGGCTGGCCGGCGACGACGTCGCGGCGGCCGCCGACGTCGTCGTCGAATCCGGTCCCTCCGGCACCGATCCGGCGCAGGTGCTCCACGCGCTGGCCTCGGTGCCCGCCCTCGAACACGCCCTGGCCCCGGAGCGCGCGGCCCGCGAGGGCGTCCGCCTGGTGGCCGAACGCCTGGCCGCCTATCCGGACGCCGAAGAAATCTACCGGCGCCTGTACGCCGGCTCCCGCCGCAGCGTCTGGCTGGACAGTTCCAACACCCGTGAATCCGCCGACCGCAACCGGATCAGCGTCCTGGCCGACGACGGCGGAGCCTTCGGCGCCTGGGCCGAGCACCGCAGCGGCACTACCGTGGTCGGCCGGGGCAACGCCACAGCCCGGGTCCGTGGCGGTTTCTTCCGCTGGCTGGACACCGTGTGGGGACGCCGCACCGTCACCCTGCCGGCCGGGGTCCCCGGGAACTTCGCCCTGGGCTGGCTGGGCTACCTGGGCTACGAGCTCAAGCGCGAGACCGGGGGCTCGGACGTCGGTGCCGGGGTGCCGAACGGGGCGCCGGATGCCGCGCTGCTGTTCGCCGGCCGCGCCGTCGTGCTCGACCACGAGCGGCAGTGCACGTGGCTGCTCGCCCTGGCCGGCCCGTCCGCGGGGGACGACACGGACGCCTGGCTCGCCGCTGCCGGCGCGGTGGTCAGCGGCCTGTCCGCGGCCGCCGGCCCCGCCCCGGCTCCGGCCGCGCCGCCACAGGCACCGGAATTCCGGTCCCGCGACACGCGCGAGGCCTACCTGGCCAAAATCCGGGAAGCGCAGGCGGAAATCACCGAGGGCAACACCTACGAGGTCTGCCTGACCACGGAGCTGCACGCGACTGTGGCGGAACCGCTGGACCCGCTGGACACCTATCTGGCCCTGCGCCGCCGCAACCCCGCGCCCTTTGCCAGCCTCCTGCGGTTCGGGCCGCTCACGGTGGCCAGCACGTCGCCCGAGCGGTTCCTGGGCCTCGACGCCGGTGGCCGGCTGCGGGCCGAACCGATCAAGGGCACGCGGCGCCGCCTTCCGGATCCCGACGCCGATGCCGCCGTCGTCGAGGAACTCGCCGGCAGCGCGAAGGACCGCGCTGAGAACATCATGATCGTGGACCTGCTGCGCAACGACCTGAGCCACTTTGCCGTGCCGGGCTCGCTGCAGGTCAGCCGGCTGTGCGCCATCGAGTCCTACGCGACGGTGCACCAGATGGTGTCCACGATCGACGCGCAGCTGTTGCCCGGAGCGGTGCGGGCGGAGGCCGTGGCCGCGGCGTTCCCCGCCGGATCGATGACGGGCGCCCCGAAGATCAGCACCATGGGCATCCTGGACCGGTTGGAGACCGGACCGCGCGGCGTCTACTCGGGTGCCGTGGGCTACTTTTCGCTGGACGGGGCCGCAGACCTGTCCGTGGTGATCCGCACCCTCGTGATGGACGGCAACCGGTTGAGCCTGGGCGTCGGCGGCGCCATCACGGCCGATTCCGTGCCCGACGACGAATGGGACGAGGTCCGCGCCAAGGCCTACGGGGTGCTCTCGGCGCTCGGGGCAGCGTTCCCGGAGTAACGCATAGACTGTGCCGCTGGAAGTGGACGGCTCGGAGAACCCGTGAGCAGAATCGAGGAATTGTTGTGCCAGGAGCAGCCAGCACCATGACCGCCCGCGTGGGTATTTTGGTCTTCGACGGGGTGAAGCTGCTCGATGTCGCCGGCCCGGCGGAGGCATTCGCAGAGGCAAACCACCTCGGCTGCTCCTACGAACTCGTCTTCCTGTCGCCGGACGGGAACGACGTCGCCTCCTCGGTCGGGCTGCGGGTATCGGTGGATGCCGCGGCGGACGGCGCCGGCAGCTTCCACACCGTCCTGGTGGCCGGCGGGGACGCCCTGCCCGGCGGCCGGCTTCCCGCCGGGCTGGTCGACGCCGCCGGGCATCTCGCCGGCAACGCCGGGCGGATGTCGTCGATTTGCACCGGCGCCTTCGTTCTTGCGGCGGCGGGGTTGCTGGACGGGCGCCGGGCCACGACGCACTGGAAGCACACCCGCGAGCTGGCCCGGCGTTATCCGGGGACCCAGGTGGAGCCGGACGCCATCTTCGTCAGCGACGGCCGGATCCACACCTCGGCCGGCGTCACGGCCGGGATCGATCTGGCCCTGGCGCTGATCGAGGAGGACCACGGCCCGGACCTGGCCCGCGAGGTGGCCCGCTCCCTCGTGGTCTACATGCAGCGCTCCGGCGGGCAGTCGCAGTTCTCTGCGCCGCTGCAGGGGGATCCGCCCAGGTCTTCGCCCCTGCGGCCGGTGCTCGAGGCCGTGCGCGCCGACCCGGCGGCGGTGCTCTCTGTTCCCGCGCTCGCCCGGGACGCCAACCTGAGCGTGCGGCACCTGACCCGGCTCTTCCGCGAAGAGCTGCAGACCACGCCGGCGAAGTATGTGGAGCTCGTCCGCTTCGACACCGCCAAGGCCCTGCTGGACTCTGGATACAGCGTCACCGAGGCCGCCGAACGCTCCGGGTTCGGCAACTCCGAGGCGCTGCGGCGCACGTTCGTGGCACGGATCGGCGTGCCGCCGTCAAAATACCAGCAGCGTTTCCGGTCCACGGCGAAGAACGGCTGAGCGCCGGCCGTTGGCCGATTCCGAGGGATTGTCGTCCTTGGCGACGGTGCCCCGGCCCGCGCCGCCCGGCAGGATGGGAAGCACGGCAGATTCCCCTGCCGCTGGACAAAGGAGACATTCATGGCCGAAGTCATCGCAGGCATCACCATTCCCGACACCAAGCTCGTCCGGAACGCCACCGAACTGGTCCGCGACACCACCAACGACCTGTTGTTCGACCATTCCCGGCGCGTGTACCTCTTCGGCGCCCTCCAGGGCCAGCGCCTCGGCCTCGACGTCGACCACGAGCTGCTCTATGTCGGTGCGCTCTTCCACGACCTGGGCCTGACCGATACGTACGGCACGGACCACCTGCGCTTCGAGGTCGACGGCGCCAATGCCGCCAAATCCTTTTTGCTGGAGCAGGGACGTTCGGAAGAGGACGCAGCCAAGGTGTGGACCGCCGTCGCGCTCCACACCACCCCCGGTGTCCCCGAATTCATGGACCCGGAGATCGCGTTGGTGACCGCGGGGGTGGAAACGGACGTCCTGGGGATCGGCTACTCCGATCTCGACCGGACGGCCATCGACGCCGTCACCGCGGCGCACCCGCGGCCCGACTTCAAGCGGCAGATCCTCGCGGCGTTCACGGAGGGCAACAAGCACCGCCCGGAGACCACCTTCGGCAACGTCAATGCCGATGTGCTCGAGCACTTCAGCCCCGGCTTCCAGCGGACCGACTTCGTGGACATCATCCAGAACTCCGCCTGGCCCGAATAGGCGCCCGCCGGGTGCCGGCGGCAGTAACGGCAGGCGTATGGGACAGGGCGCACGGCCGGCACACCGGCCGTGCGCCCTGCCCTGGGCCCGGTTACTGCAGCGTGGCCGTCAGCCTGGCCACGTTGTCCACGTAGCGCTGCCAGCGGGGCCGCTGCCGCCACTCCTGGAGCGTGAGCTCCCGGGAAATGACCCGATAGCTGTCCTGGATCTCCGACACCTGCTCCACGATGTGGTCCCCGAGCATCATCACGGAGACCTCCATGTTCAGGGAGAAGGACCGCATGTCCATGTTGCTGGAGCCGATGACCGCGACCTCATCGTCCACGGTGAAGTGCTTGGCGTGCAGCACCAGCGGCTTCGGGTAGCGGTAGATCCGCACGCCGGCCTCCAGCAGCGCCTGATAGTAGGACTGCTGGGCGTGATGGACCAGCAACTGGTCGCCGCGTTCGGAGACGAACAGTTCGACCTCGACGCCGCGCTGGGCCGCCGTCGTGATGGCGTAGAGCAGCGAGTCATCCGGTACGAAGTACGGGCTGCAGATGGACAGCCGCTCCACCGCCGCATAGATGAGCGTGTTGAACAGGCGCAGGTTGTTCTCGGTCGCGAAGCCGGGGCCGCTGGGCAGGGCCTGGCAGGTCATCGGGCCGGGCTCCCGGAAGGGGGCCGGGGTGAACAGCTCGCCTTCGAGCGTGTCGTCGGTTTCGCTGGACCAGTCGGTGGCGAACACCACGTTCAGCGCCGTGACGATGGGCCCTTCGTAGCGCGCCATCAGTTCCACCCATTTGCGGCCGATCTTGTGGCTGGACGTGCGGCGGTAGCCGGGCTCGATCAGGTTCTGCGACCCGGTGAACGCCACCCGGCCGTCCACCACCAGGATTTTGCGGTGGTTGCGCAGGTCGATCCGGCGCCACTGGCCGCGGACCGGAAGGACGGGCAGCATCCGGCGCCAGTCGATGTCCGTGGTCTCCAGCCAGCGGCGGAACTTGCGGTAGCCGGCGACGCGGAGGGTGCCGATGTGGTCGAACAGCAGGCGCACGCGGACACCACGGGCGGCGGCTTCTTCCAGGGCGGTGAAGAGCTTGCCGGTGGTTTCATCGCGGCTCATGATGTAGAACTCGATGTTCACGAACTCACGCGCCTCGCGCACGGCCTCGGTCATCGCGTCAATGGACTCGTCGTAGTCCGAAAACAGCTCCACGTGGTTGCTGTCCACCATGGGGAAGGCGCCGAGCCGCCGGTTCAACTCCGCCGCCGAATGCACCCAGGCCGGGGCTTCCTGCTCGCTGGTGGGCTCCTTGAGGTTCCGGGTGGCGGCCCACACCCGGCCGTTGATCTCCGCCTGCTTGGCGATCCGGCGCTCCGAGAGGCGGAACCTGCCGAACATGAAGAAGAGCAGCAGTCCGATCAGCGGGATGAAGAAGATGGCCAGCAGCCAGGCCATGGCGGTATTGGGGCGGCGGTTCCCGGGAATCACGCCCAGGGCGATGATGCGGATGGCCATATCGACCACGCCCAGAATCACGACAGCCCACTCGGGGAATGTGCCCAGCCCCGCAAACGACCACAGCACGCGGCTGTTCCTCCCCTCCCGCCGTGTGCCGGCGCAATCCTCCCAGCCTACCCGGCGTTTGGGGGCAGACTCACTAAGCTGGAGCCATGACAGTTCTGGTGTTTTTGGACCCTGCCCACGAGGCTGGACGCGTCGCAGATGCCTCCCGGCCGCAGCTGATGGCCACCGATCTCGGGGCCACCCGCGGGGACGGCATCTTCGAGTCCCTGCTGGCAGTCGACGGGGTCCCGCGCAAGCTGCAGGCGCATCTGGACCGGCTGGCCAGCTCCGCCCGGGCCATGGACCTGCAACTTCCCTCCCCGGAGGCCTGGGAGCGTGCCATCGCGACGGCGATCGCCGAGCACCCGCCGGTCGAGGAACTGGTGATCAAGCTGCTGGTGACCCGCGGGGTGGAAGGCTCCTCCGCGCCCACGGCCTGGGTCCAGGCTTCGCTGGTGCCGGCGGCAGGGCGGCGCCAGCGGACCGACGGCATTTCTGTGCTGCTGCTCGACCGCGGGTACGACAGCTCGCTGGCCGAGCGCGCCCCGTGGCTGCTCATGGGGGCCAAGACGCTCTCCTACGCGGTCAACATGGCGGCGCTGCGTTATGCGCACAAGAACGGCGCCGACGACGCCATCTTCACGTCCAGCGACGGCCGCGTGCTGGAAGGCCCCACCTCCACGGTGCTGATGGCGCGGGTGCGCGACGGCGTGAAGACGCTGGTGACGCCGCTGCTGGAGAGCGGCATCCTGCCGGGCACGTCCCAGTCGGTGCTGTTCAAGGCGGCAGAAGCCGCCGGGTGGCGGCTCGGCTACGGTCCGCTGGAGCCGCACGACCTCTACGAAGCCGACGCCGTCTGGCTGGTTTCGAGCATCCGCCTGCTCGCCCCGGTCAAGAGCATCGACGGCAAGGAGATCCCCGTCTCGCCCGACCTGACCCAGGAACTAACGGCCCTGCTGGCCCAGGGCAGCCGGGAGTAGCCGGTGAGGAACATCGCGCTTGACGCTGACCCGACCGGGTCTTCCGAGGCGCCGCCGCCCATGTTCTTGAAGCTTGAATGCGTCTGCGTTCCAACGGTCGACGTCGAGGCCTCCGTCGGATTTTATGCCGGGCTTGGGATGCGGGAGTCCTGGCGGATCAGCCGCAAGACTCCGGCAGGACAGGATTGGACCCTGGTCGGCATGCGCTTTCCGGACGGGAACAGTTCCGAACTCGTCCTCAGCAACAACCCCGACAACCGGCGCCTCGAGGTCGAAGTGTTCGTTGGCGATGTCCGACGCGCCTACGAGGAGCTGTCTTCCGACGGCGGAGTGGAATGGATAGAGGCGCCCTTCGCCACCGAGTCGGGGCATGTGGCCGTGATGCGTGCGCCCGACGGCAACGTCTTCGTCCTGGTGGGTGCGTAGGACGCCCTCCTGCCCATCTGCCTGCTGAAAAACGTCCCCCGGCACAGGAGCCTTCCGGGATCGGGACCCGCTTCGACCACCGCGTTACTGCAGTGTTAGGGTCGATTGGACCGAAATGATCAGCATGCTGTCGTTCCGTCCGGGGCGGCAGGTCCGAGAAGGAGGGCAATGAAGGCTCTGACGTGGCAAGGGAAGCGTTCGGTCAGCGTGGAGGAGGTCCCGGATCCGCGGATCCAGGAGCCCACGGACGCGATCGTGCGGATCACCTCGACCGGAATCTGCGGCTCGGACCTGCACCTCTACGAGGTGCTCACTCCCTTCATGGACAAGGGCGACATCATCGGACACGAGCCCATGGGGATCGTTGAGGAGGTCGGCTCGGCCGTCACCCAAATCAAGGCCGGGGACCGGGTGGTCATCCCGTTCAATGTCTCCTGCGGCCACTGCTTCATGTGCCGACAGGGCCTGCAGTCCCAGTGCGAGACCACCCAGGTCCGCGAGTACAACAACAATGCCCAGTTCCTGGGCTACTCGAGGCTCTACGGCTCGGTGCCCGGCGGGCAGGCCGAGTACCTGCGTGTCCCGCACGCGGACTACGGACCCATCAAGGTGCCCCACGCCGGTGAGGACGAGCGCTACCTGTACCTCTCCGATGTGGTGCCCACCGCGTGGCAGGCCGTGCAGTACGCGGCCCCGCCGGAAGGCGGCTCCCTGGCCGTGCTCGGCCTGGGCCCCATCGGCCAGATGTCCGCCCGGATCGGCCGGCACCTCGGCTACCGGGTGCTGGCGGTGGACCCCGTCGCGGAGCGGCGGGCCATGGCGGAGCGCCACGGCATCGAGACGCTGGACCTGCACGGCGACGTCGCGGACGACCTGCGGGAGCGCACGGGCGGCCGCGGGCCCGACTCGGTGGTGGACGCGGTGGGCATGGAGGCGCACGGCTCGCCCGTGGCCGGCGCGGTCCACCAGGCGGTGGGGCTGCTGCCGTCCGCCGTGGGCCGCAAGGCGATGGAGGCAGCGGGGGTGGACAGGCTCGACGCGCTCTACACCGCGATCGACGCCGTCCGGCGCGGCGGCACGATCTCGATCAGCGGCGTGTACGGCGGGATGAAGGACCCCCTGCCGATGCTGACCATGTTCGACAAGCAGCTCCAGCTGAGGATGGGCCAGTGCAACGTGAAGCGGTGGATCGACGATCTGCTGCCGCTGGTCGACCACCCGTCGGACCCGCTGGGCGTGCTCGACCTGGCGACCCACCAGGTTCCGCTGGAGCAGGCGCCGGAGATGTACGAGAAGTTCCAGAAGAAGGAGGACGGCTGCATCAAGGTGGTGCTCAAGCCGTAGTCCTGAACGGATCGGCGGACCCCGGCCGGCGTGGATCGCCGGGGTCCGCCCGTACCGGTTCACACGAAGATGAAGTTCCAGGTCCCGGCGGCCACCGCGGCAGCGGCGGCTGCGCCGGCGATGACCGCCCCGCCCAGCACCACCCACACATCCACCATGCTGTAGGTGGATTCGCGCGCCCAGGTCCGGGGCCCGGCGCCGAAGCCGCGGGCCTCCATCGCGACGGCCAGCCGGGTGGCCCGGCGGATGGCCTGCACGATCAGGCCGAACGCCTGGCCGGCGAACGCGCCCGCCTTGGCCAGCGGCCGGTTCTCCGCCCCGACACCGCGGGCGCGGCGCGCCAAACCGAGGGTGCGCCATTCCTCCACCAGCAGCCCCACCAACCGCATGGCGGCCAGCGCTCCCAGCACGAACCGGTGGGGCAGCTTCAGCTTCTGCGCCAAGGCGTCCGCCAGGTCCGTCGGGTCGGTCGTCAGGAGCAGGAAAATGCCCGGCAGCGCAACGGCGAGCGACCGCAGGCCGATGGCAACGCCGCCGGCCACCGAGTCCTCCGTGAAGATCAGCGGACCGAACCGGAACAGCACTGCCCCGGACTTCTCGGCCAGCAAGGCCGTTGCCCAGGCCCCGACGGCAGCCGCCGCCAGCAGCGGCCAGCCGCGCTTCAGCAGCAGCCACGGGCTGACACCCAGCACGGGCATCAGCAACAGTTCCGCGGCCAGCACCACGGAGGCGCTGACCCAGTCCACACTGAGCAGGACCACCACGGTGACCAGGGCGGCGGCGGCCAGCTTCGATACCGGGTTGGCGCGGCTGAACGGGGAGGCGGCCAGCCGGGGGTTCATCAGGTCCATACTCATGCTGCCCTCCCCAGCGGCTGGGCCGGGCGGACGCCGCCGTCAGCCACCCGGACGCCGGCGCCGCCGAGCGCGGCGGTGAAGTCGTCGTCGTGCGTCACCGAGACCACGCTCCGGCCCTCGGCCACCAGCTCGGCCAGCAGCGTGACCAGTTCGGCCCAGGTATTGGCGTCCTGTCCGAAGGTCGGCTCGTCCAGCATCAGGATGTCCGGGCCGGTGGCCAGCATGGTGGCTACCGACAGCCTGCGTTTCTCCCCGCCGGAGAGCGTGAACGGGTTGGCCTGCAGCAGGCGGGTCAGCCGGAGCCGCTCGGCGATCGTGTCCACCCGCTGCCGGACGCCTGCCTCGGGCAGTTTGGCCACGCGGCGCGGGCCGAATTCCAGTTCGTCGAGAACCGTGCCGGTGAGGAACTGGTGTTCCGGTTCCTGGAAAACGCTGCCGATCCGGGTCACCAACTGCGCGGACTTCCACTTGGCAGGGGACAAGCCGGCCCCGCGCTGCAACGCCGGCGTCGCCGAGAGATCCCCTCCCGCGGGTGCCTGCAGGCCGGCCAGGGTGAGGGCCAGGGTGGATTTGCCGGCACCGTTCGCGCCGGTGACGCTGAGCGCCTGCCCGGCCAACAGGTCCAGGTCCACCCCGCGCAGCACCGGCGCGGCTTTCCGGTTCCGCGACACGTCCAATGCCGCCGCCCGCAGCAACGGGCCGCCCGGGGCCGGTGCCGCGGGCAGCTCCAGCCGCGGGGTATGACCGGGAACCCAGACGCCGGCCTCGATCAGCCGGGCACGGGTGGCGCCTTCGGCGAGCACCTGGTCCGGCGGCCCGTCGGCCAGCACGCCGCCGCCGGCCGCGAGCACGATCACGCGGTCCACGACGTCCGCCCAGACCGCCACCCGGTGCTCGACCACCACCAAGGTGGCGCCGGTGCGGTCCAGCACCCGGGCCACGGCGTCCCGTACTTCCCGCACCCCGGCGGGGTCCAGGTTTGCGGTCGGCTCATCCAGCAGCAGCAGCCCCGGCCGCATGGCCAGGACCGAGGCCAGCGCCAGCCGCTGCTTTTGGCCGCCGGACAGCGCCGACGTGGGATGGTCCAGCGGGACGGCCAGGCCGACATCGGCCAGGGATTCACGGACCCGGTCCCAGATCTGCCCGCGCGGCAGCGAGAGGTTCTCCGCCCCGAAGGCCACCTCGTCGCCGACCCGGGCCAGCACCAGCTGGCTTTCCGGATCCTGCAGCACGAGGCCGGCCCGGCCGCGGGCCTCGGAGGGACGCACCCCCGCCACGCTCAGCCGGCCGGTCTCCTCGCCTTCGCCCTCGTCGCCGAGGACGCCGGCCATGGCGTGCAGCAGCGTGGACTTGCCGGCCCCGGAGGCGCCCAGCAGCAGGACCCGTTCGCCCGGGGCGATGCTGAAACTGGCCGCGTGCACCGCCCGATCCTTGCGGCCGGCATGCCGCCAGCCCCACCCCTCGGCGAGGACGGGCACCGGGCGGGGCGCCGCCGTCGTACTCTGCGCTCCCATCAAACGGCTCAGGCGTCTGCCGTGCGTCCCGCGGCGAAGGAGGACAGCGCACCCGTCTTCGCCAGGCCCCTGACCGCCAGCCACGGCAGCAGCCCGGCAATCACCACGCCGGACACGGCCGCGAAGCCCACGTAGGCGATCTGCCATTCGGCGGCCCACAGCATGTTGTAGAGGATGTTCTCGCTGATCGACAGCGCCAGGCCTGCGCCCAGGCCGGCCAGCAGCGCCACGCCGAGATTAAACCTGCGGTACAGAAAGAGCAGGAAGACGACCTCGGCGCCCAGGCCCTGGATCAGGCCGGAGACCAGGACGGTCATGCCGAAGCTCGTGCCCAGCAGCGCGGAGACAACCGCCGCCAGCATCTCGCAGTAGATGGCGGCGCCGGGCTTGCGGATGATCAGCCCGCCCAGCACGCCCGCCATCAGCCAGCCGCCGGTGTACAGCCCGGCGGAAGGCGGGAAAGCTATGGTCAGGCCCTCGATCAGCGGCCAGCCCGCCGACCAGGCCCAGAAGATGACGCCGACGGCCACGGCGACCACCGAGGCAACGACGATGTCCACCACCCGCCAGCCGTAACGCTGCTTCCGGGCAGGGGTGGGCGTGACGGGTACATTCGAAACGGTACTCATGGAATCCTCCTGGTTGCAGGAGGGGAGGGCGGCCACGCGGCGCGCCCCGAGAACTCGACTCCCTTCGCCGGTACTAACCGGAGCAGGTTCGAGGGTCTGCGGTCTATCCGCACTCTCAGCGTCCCTCCCGGTCTCCGGTGTGCACCGGCCGGTCGGACGCTCCCCTGTCGTCACTAGATGCTGTCTGGCAGCACGTACCAGTCTACACTCGCCCGCAGCGGCGGGCATTCGGGCGCAGACCCCGGGAAAATGCACGAGGGCTTACGGCCCCGGCGGGTGCCGGGCAGTAGGCTGGGAACCGGAACAGCAGTTGAGACGGGGCTGCGGCCCCGGAAGGGAGCGGGCATGAGCGTTGTGTTGAGGCTCTTGGGCACACTGGTGAGTATCGGCGCGGGCCTGGCAGCCAGCCAGCTGCTGGGGCTTGTCTGGAAGATGGTCACCGGAAAAGATGCGCCCAAGAGCGACGATGACCTGGAGAACAGCCTGCGGGCGGCGGTGGCCTTCGCCGTGGTGTCCGGCACCGTGGCGCGGGTGATCCAGGTGCTGACCAAGCGCGCCACCGCCAAGGCGGTCATCCGCTACGACAAGACCCGGGAAATGGTCTAAGCGGTCCCTTGAGGATTCCGATGGGGGACGGGCCGCGGGCCCGTCCCCCATCGCGTTTTGGTCCCGGCCGCCGGCGCCCGCCCGCGGCCCGGTCCCCTTGGCCGGCAGGTTACGGAGCGTCCGCGGGCCCGGCGTCGTCCTGGTCGGTCCGCCCCGGAGCGGCCGCCGCCCCCGCGGTTCGCCGTTCCCCCGGCTTCCCGGCGTCCTGGCCGCCGGTGACAGCACGGCTGCCGGCGGCAGCACGGCCGCCTGTGTCGGCACCGGCCGGCGTGGCGTCATCGGATGACGCCGCGGAATCTTCCTCCGCCGCCGCCTCCACCACCGCGTCGAGGTCGTCCACGCTGAGGATTTCCTTGCGCAGGTGTTTGGTGCGGTAGCCGGCCCGGCCCACCATGTGGGCCGAAACCGGCACGGTCAGCAACTGGAACAGCCAGGCTATGAGGAGTATGGGCACCGCCGCCCAGCTGCGCAGCTGCAATCCCAGTCCCGTCAGCAGCAGCAGCAGGCCGAAGACCTGCGGCTTCGTGGCGGCGTGCATCCGCGAGAGCAGGTCGGGAAACCGCAGCAGGCCGATGGCCGCGGCCAGGGACATCCCCGCGCCGGCGATCAGGCAGACGGCGGTCGCGATGTCGAGGATCAAGTCAGTGTTCACGAGGCCGCCCGTCCGTCACGAAACGAGCCACGGCGACCGAGCCGATGAAGCCGACAACGCTGATGACGACAACCAGCGTCAGGTTGTTCATGTGGCCGCCGGCGGCCATGTCCACGATGAGTCCGGCGCAGACGATCGCCAGCAGCACGTCTATGGCCAGCAGCCGGTCCAGCAGCGACGGCCCGCGGGCCAGCCGGATCAGCGACAGTACAGCGGCCACGGCCAGCACTGCGCTCACGACGATTTGCGCAACCGGAATGACGTCCCCGTTCACACTGCACCTCCTCTGCCGGTACCTTCGGCCTTGACCATCGCCAGTTCTTCCTTCGTGCCCATCGTCCGGATCAGGCCGGCCTCGATCCGCCGCACTTGGGCGCGAAAACCCTCGGCGGCCTCCTCGGTGTCAACGTCGAGCACGTGCAGGTAAAGCGTGGACGTCGAGCGGTCCACGTCCACCACAAAGCTGCCGGGGATCAGCGAAATGGCATGCCCGGTGGCAGTCACCAGCAGGTCCGAGTGGCTTCGCAGCCGGACCGCCACCACCGCGTTGCGCAGGGTCGGGCCGCGGGTCAGTGCCAGCCACAGGACTTCGACGCTTGCGACCGCGACCTGCCACACAAACGTGGCGGCGAAGATTGCCGCGGCCAGCGGATTGAAGCGCCCGCTGAGTTCGACCGGCGGCAGGTAGAACAGGTTCACGATGAGCAGCGCGATCAGCAGGCCGAAGATCAGGTTACCCGGGCTGAAGTCCTGCCACAGGGAGCCCCAGAGGATGACCAGCCAGGCCAGCAGCGGCAGCTCGACCCAGATGGAGATGCGCGGTTTCCTCATCGGCTCCCCTCCTGCAGGGCGCCCTCGCCCAGGACGGCCTCGACGTACGGGGTGCGCTGCAGCATCTCGCGCGCCGCCTGGTCGCTGAGTTCGAACAGGGGCCCGGCGAACACCGTGAGGGCAACGCCCATCGCCACCAGCCCGACCGTCGGCCAGACCATGGGCAGCGGCAGCAGTTGAACGATGCCCCGCCCGGTGAACCGACCGTGCGGAGCGTTCTCCACGTGGCGGGTGGTCCGCAGCGCGGACCCGTCGGGCTTGGTAGCCACCAGGACCGGGTCCGGGTGCTCGGCGTCTTCGGGGCGGCGCCAGAACACGCGGTTCCAGACCCGTGCCATGGCCAGCAGGGTCAGCAGCGACGTGACCATGCTGCCCGCCACGAGCACCCAGGCGACCGGCGTGCCCAGTTCCACGCCGCCCTGCACCAGGCCGATCTTGCCCAGGAAGCCGGAGAAGGGCGGGATGCCGGCCAGGTTCATGGCCGGGACGAAGAACAGGATGGCCAGCAGCGGCGACAGCTTGGCCATGCCGCCCAGCCGGTCCATGTTCGTGGTTCCGCCGCGGCGTTCGATCAGGCCGGCCACCAGGAACAGGCTGGTCTGCACCGTAATGTGGTGCGCCACGTAGTAGACCGCCGCGCCGAGCCCCACCACCGAGGACATGGCCAGGCCAAACACCATGTAGCCGATGTGGCTGACCAGCGTAAACGAGAGCATTCGCTTGATGTCGATCTGGGCCACGGCCCCGAGGATGCCCACCACCATGGTCAGCACCGCCACGATCATCAGGAACGTGTTCAGCCGGTCGCCGGGGAACAGCAGGGTCTCGGTGCGGATCATGGCATAGACGCCCACCTTGGTGAGCAGGCCGGCGAACACCGCGGTGACCGGCGCCGGCGCCGTCGGATAGGAGTCGGGGAGCCAGAAGGACAGCGGGAATACTGCCGCCTTGATGCCGAAGGCCACCAACAGCATCAAGTGCAGCGTCATCTGGGTCGCCGGATCCAACTGGCCGAGCTTGATCGCCAGGTCCGCCATGTTGATGGTCCCGGTGGCCGCGTAGATCATCGCGATGGAGACCAGGAACAGCACCGAGGAAATGACGCTGACGACGACGTACGTCACCCCGGCGCGGATCCGCGGGCTGGTGCCGCCCAGCGTCATCAGCACGTAGCTGGCCGTGAGGAGCATTTCGAAGCCGACATACAGGTTGAACAGGTCGCCGGTCAGGAACGCGTTGGAAACCCCTGCCACCAGGATCAGGTAGGTCGGGTGGAAGATCGAGACCGGGCCTTCTTCGTCGCCGTCCGTCATGCCCTGGCCGGAGGCATAGAGCAGCACCGCCAGGCTGACGGCCGAGGAGACCACCAGCATCAGGGCGGACAGTTCATCCACCACCAGGGTGATGCCAAAGGGGGGAAGCCAGCCGCCCAGGTTCACCGCCTGCGCGCCGTTGGCCCACGCCGAGGCCAGCATCACGGCTTCCAGTGCCAGCGTCAGCGTGAGCGTGATGGCACCGGTCCGGCGCTGCGCGTTGGGGTGGCGGATCAGCACGAACGCCAGGGCAGCACCCAGCAGCGGCATGACTACTGCCAGCGGCGCGAGGGTGGCGGCGTTCACTGCTTTCTCTCCATCCGTGACCTGGTGGTGGCTGGCGTTTCCTCGGCCTCGTCGGGCGGGACGAACTCGGTGGTCTCGGCCGGGATTTCCGCGTCGTCCTCGGCGTCGAAGGTGGGCTGGTTGGCCACCCGGCGGTCCTCGATGTCGTCCTGGACCTCGTCCTGCCGTCCCAGGACCCAGGAGCGGTAAATGATGGCCAGCATGAACGCGGTGACGGCGAAGGAAATCACGATGGAGGTGAGGATCAGCGCCTGCGGCAACGGGTCACTGTAGGCGTCGGCGGGGATGTCGCTGCCGAAGATGGGGGCGAGGCCGGCAGGTCCGCCGGTGCTGAGCAGCAGCAGGTTGGCGCCGTTGGTGATGAGCATGAGGCCGAGCATGACCCGGGTCAGGCTGCGTTCGAGGATCAGGTAGACGCCCACGGCGAACAGTACGCCCATCACCAGCAGCAGCGTCAGGTTCACGGTCACCGGGACACCTCCTCCTCGATCGTTGCGGGTACTTGCAGTTCGGCGGACTTGCGGCGGCCGTGGGTCCGTTCCTCGGTGCGTTCGTCGATTTCGGCGCCGAAGCTGCGCAGCACGTCCAGCACCAGGCCCACCACCACCAGATAAACCCCGATGTCGAAGATCGTCGACGTGACGAACTTGTGGTCGCCGAAGACCGGGAGGCTGAATTCAAGGATCGCGCTCTGGAAGACCTGGCCGCCCAGGAAGAGCGGGACGACGGCGGTCAGCGCCGCGGCGCCAAGCCCCAGGCCGAGCAGCAGGCCGGCGCTGATGGGCGTGGCTTCGGCCAGTTCGATCCGTCCGCCGGCCAGATAGCGGACGGTCAGCGCGATGCCGGCCAGCAGGCCGCCGGCGAATCCGCCGCCGGGGAGGTTGTGGCCGGTCAACAGCAGGTAGACGGAGAAGATCATCACCGAGTGGAAGAGCAGTCGGGTGATCACCTCGAAGATGATGGAGCGGCGTTCCGGCGCCAGGGTGCGGCCAGCCACCAGCCAGGCGTCGCGCGGGACGACGGCGAACTTGCGGGCCGTCGCCAGGGCCGCCGCCTCGCGGTCCGAGTGCGCCACCGTCTCGTAGCCGCGGCCCACCGATCCGCTGGCGACGGCGTCCACGGGCTCCGGACGCTTCTCCCCGCGGCTGCGGATGAAGATCAGGCTGGCCACGCCGGTAGCTGCCAGGGCCAGCACGGAGATCTCGCCGAACGTGTCCCAGGCCCGGATGTCCACCAGGATGACGTTGACGATGTTCTCGCCGCCGCCGCCCTCATAGGCCAACTGCGGCAGGGCCAGGGAGACCGGATCTGCCGTGCGTGAGGCCATCGCCGTCATCGCGATCACGATCATAGTGAGGCCGAAAGCTGCTCCGATGATGGCGCGCAGCAGTTTGAAACGCCCGGGTGTGCGCAGCCACAGCCGCGCCGGCAGGGAACGAAGGGCCAGCACGATGGCCACCAGGGAGACTGTTTCCACCAGCAGCTGGGTCAGCGCCAGATCCGGCGCCCCCTGCATGGCGAAGATGAAGGCCAGCCCATAACCGGCCACCGAAACCATCAGCACCGCCATGAAGCGCTTGTTCGCGCGGATGGCGCCCAGCGCGCCTGCCGCCACGATGAGCCCCGCGATGGCCTGGGCCGGGGTATCGAACCACACCACGCTCTCGGGCAGCGGGGCGTCCATCAGGACGATGGCGCTCAGCGGAGTCACGATCGCCACGATCAGGATCACGCACAGGTAGAAGACCAGCGAGCCCCGCTGGGTCCGGCCGGTGACCCAGATGGCCACCTCGTCCAGCACGCCGATGATGCCGCGGTAGATTCGGTCCGCGTCCGGGATGAAGCTGATCCTGGCCTGGAAGGCCGCTATCGGAGTACGCAGCAGGAACAGGGCGACACCGGCCGCGATGGTGACGACGGTCAGGCCGAGAGCCGGCGTCAAGCCGTGCCACAGCGCCAGGTGCGTGGCCGCGGTGTCCAGCGTGAAGAGTCCCGCGTAGGGGGCGACGGCGGCCTCGACCGGGGCGGGCCAGAGCCCGAACACCACCGTGGCCACGGCGAGCACGGCGGG
Source organism: Arthrobacter sp. Y3223151 (assembly GCF_059091125.1). Taxonomy (NCBI): domain Bacteria; kingdom Bacillati; phylum Actinomycetota; class Actinomycetes; order Micrococcales; family Micrococcaceae; genus Arthrobacter; species Arthrobacter sp. Y3223151. Next base: position 31,905 of record NZ_JBNHGI010000001.1, read on the forward strand.
AGCCGCCAAAAAGGCCCACGGAATGGGCTTGAACTCGATGGCTGCGCGGTTGGGTTTGGCCGCGAACCCGCCCCAGACGAAGCGGGCACTGTAGGCGAAGGTCAGGATGGATCCGGCCACCACGCCGGCCAGGAGCAGGCCTCCCGCCCAGCCGGAGACTTCAGCCCGGTGGATGAAGGCTTCGTAGACCGACTCTTTGGCGACGAAGCCCAGCAGCGGCGGCAGGCCCGCCATCGACGCGGCACCGATGACGGCGACCGCGAACAGTTTCGGGGCGCTGCGGTACAGGTGCGACAGTTCGCGGATGTCACGCGTTCCGGCCTGGTGGTCGATGATGCCCACCACCAGGAACAACGTCGCCTTGAAGAAACCGTGGGCCAGCAGCAGGCCCATTCCGGCCAGCGCGGCTTCCTGCGAACCGAGCCCGACCACCAGGGTCAAGAAGCCCAGTTGGCTGACCGTCCCGTAGGCGAGGATCAGCTTCAGGTCGTTCTGCCGCATGGCCTGCCAGCCGCCCACCAGCATGGTCAGCAGCCCGAGCCCCAGCACGACGCCGTGCCAGTAGTCGGTGCTGGAGAATCCGGGCGACAGCCGCGCCACCAGGTAGATGCCCGCCTTCACCATGGCGGCGGCATGGAGGTAGGCGCTGACCGGGGTCGGCGCCGCCATGGCCGCCGGGAGCCAGAAGTGGAGGGGCACCAGCGCGGACTTGCTGATCGCGCCGATGAGTACCAGCAGGATGGCGATGTCGATGATCTGGCCGTGCGCCATCAGCGTTCCGGCTGCCGCGAGGATCTCGGAGATCCGGTAGGTGCCGGCGGTTTGGCCGATGATCAGCAGGCCAACCAGCATGGTCAGCCCGCCGAGGGTGGTAACCATCAGGGCCTGCAAGGCGGACCGGCGCGCCGAGAGGCGGTGCCTGGCGTACCCGATCAGCAGGTAGGACAGGACGGTGGTGAGTTCCCAGAAAATGTAGAGCAGGATCAGGTCGTCGGCGGTGACCAGGCCGAACATGGCGCCGCTGAAGGCCAGCAGCTGCGCGCCGAAAGGACCGATGTCCGGGTCGTCCGCCTTGAAGTAGCGGGCGCAGTAGAACAGCACCAGGGCGCCGACGCCCAGGATCAGGATGCACAGCACCGCCGCGAGGGTGTCCATCCGAAAGGCCAGTTCCAGCTGCAGGCCCGGGACCCACGCGAAGACCTCCGACGGCGGGGCGTTGGGAGCGCCGTCCAGCGCTGCCTGGCTCGACCCGGTGTAGTTGTCGAACGTGGCGATCAGCCAGACGAATCCGGCGGCGGGAACCGCGGCGAGGATGTAGAACGTTGAACGGCCGAGTTTCCGGAAAATTAAGGGCGCTATAAAGGCCACCGCAAAAAGCAGGGTGAGCACAATCAGCACGAGGATACTCCGGAACTTCCTTCGGGTTTGCCAAGGATTAGACGGACAGGGCCAAGGTCCATTCTACCCATGGCATAGACGGCGCGGCGCCCGCGGAGGGCCGCGGACAGCCGCCGGGAGGGCCGCGGCGGGCGGGCGATCCCGCTGTTCGCCAAAGATTCACGCGGCTCCCGGCGCTGCTCAAAGTTCGCAGCAGGCGAAACGGATAGCATCGCGGTATGACTGAGTCGGCCGGCATTCCGGCAACCCACACGGCGGGCGGCGCGGCCGCGGAGCGGTTGAATAAAAAACACGTCCTGGCCTGGGCCTCCTGGGACTGGGGCTCCGCCGCCTTCAACGCGGTCATGACGACCTTCGTGTTCACCGTCTATCTGACCAGCGACGCCTTCGGCGGCGAGGCCTTCGCGTCCGAAATCCTCGGCTACGGGCTGGCCATCGCCGGGCTGGCCATCGCACTGCTGGCCCCGGTCACCGGGCAACGCTCCGACACCGGGGGCCGCCGCAGGCTGTGGCTCGGGCTCAACAGCGTCGCCGTCGCGGTACTGACCGGCCTGTGCTTCTTCGTCTTCCCCTCCCCCGGCTTCCTTTTCCTGGGCGTGGGACTCATTGCGCTGGCCAACATCTTCTTCGAGTTCGCGAACGTGAATTACTACGCGATGCTCACCCAGATCTCCACGCCGTCGACCATCGGCAAGGTCAGCGGCTTCGGCTGGGCCATGGGTTACGTCGGCGGGGTCGTGGCGCTGGCCCTGGTGCTGGTCGGGTTTGTCCTGCCCGAAACCGGCTGGTTCGGTGCGACGGCGGAGAACGGGCTGAACATCCGCCTGGTGGCGGTGTTCTGCGCCGTGTGGTTCATGGCCTTCGCGCTGCCGGTACTGTTCGCCGTCCCGGAGATCCCGCGCCAGCCTGCCGCCGCGTCGCTGGGCTTTTTTGCGTCCTACGGGCTGCTCTTCCGCCGCATCAAGGCAATCTTCACCTCCAGCCCGCACACGATTTTCTTCCTGATCGCCAGCGCCATCTTCCGCGACGGGCTCGCGGCGGTGTTTACCTTCGGCGGGGTGATCGCGGCCGGCACCTTCGGCTTCTCGCTCAGCCAGGTGATCGTCTTCGCCATCGCGGGAAACGTTGTCGCCGCCATCGGCGCCGTCGCGGGCGGGATCCTGGACGACCGCATCGGCCCGAAGAACGTCATCGTGGGGGCGCTGGTCGGGCTGATCGTCGCCGCAGTCGCCATTTTCGCGCTGGGCCCGGGCAACCACGTGTTCCTGGGCAACGCCTGGACCGGCGACACCACGTTCTGGGTCTTCGGCCTGCTGCTGTGCCTGTTCGTGGGGCCGGCCCAGTCGTCGTCGCGGGCCTACCTGGCCCGGCTAGCGCCGCGCGGCGAGGAGGGCGAATTCTTCGGCCTCTACGCCACCACCGGGCGCGCCGTCAGCTTCCTGGCCCCGTCCCTGTTTGCGCTGTCCATCACCGTCTTCGGCGAACAGCGCCACGGCATCCTGGGGATCCTCGTCGTGCTGGTCGCCGGCCTGCTGGCGCTGCTGCCGGTCAAGACACCGGCACGGATCCAGCGCGCCAGCACGCCCCGCGCCTGAGCCGTCCGGCCGGCGTCAGCGTTCGATAACGGTGCGGTGGAAGTTCTGGTAGCTGCGCGAGGCCGTGGGGCCGCGCTGGCCCTGGTAGCGGTTGCCGTATACGCCGGAACCATAGGGATGCTCGGCCGGCGAGGACAACCGGAAGAAGCACAGCTGGCCGATCTTGGAGCCCGGCCAGAGCATGATCGGCAGCGTGGCCATGTTGGAGAGTTCCAGCGTCACGTGTCCGGAGAAACCGGGATCGATGAATCCTGCGGTCGAGTGGGTCAGCAGGCCCAGCCGGCCCAGCGAGGATTTGCCCTCCAGCCGGGCCGCTATGTCATGGGGCAGCGTCACGGTCTCGTAGGTGGAGCCGAGCACGAATTCGCCGGGATGCAGGACGAACGGTTCCTCGGGGTCCACTTCCACCAGCCGGGTCAGCTCCGGCTGCTCCAGCTCCGGGTCGATGTGGGCGTACTTGTGGTTGTCGAACAGCCGGAAGAACCGGTCAAGCCGCACGTCGACGCTTGAGGGCTGGATCATGTCCGGCTGGAACGGATCCAGGACGATGCGTTGGGAGTCCAGTTCGGCACGTATATCGCGGTCGGAGATCAGCACCCTTCAAAAATACACGGGACCGGCGCTCTCCCCTGACGCATGACGCGGCCGCCGCCCGGGCTTTTGCACCGGGCCCCTGTTCGGAACGGTGTCAGCGGTGCGACGATTGAACCAGGCGGGCCGCAGCACCCTCGGTGGCGGCCACCGGGCCGCTGTCGGCGGGGGAACGAACGGCCTCCGCCGGCAGCTTCGAAGCCGGTGGTCAGGCTTTGCCGATTTCCGTGCGCACCGCGTACAGCTCCGGGAAGAAGGTGAGCTCCAGCGCCCGGCGAAGGAAGCCGGCGCCGGAGGATCCGCCGGTGCCATGCTTCATCCCGATGGTCCGCTCCACCGTCTTCAGGTGCCGGAAGCGCCAGAGCTGGAAGTTGTCTTCCAGGTCCACCAGTTCTTCGCAGGCCTCATAGACGTCCCAGTTCGCGCGGGCATTCTCGTAGACGGCCTTGAACGTCCCTACCAGTTCCTGGTTGAACTCGTGGGCCTCGGTCACATCACGGTCCAGCAGCTCCGCCGGAACCGGGTAGCCGTGCCGGTGCAGGTAGGCCAGGAATTCGTCGTACACGCTGCTCTGTTCCAACAGCTCGCCCAGCATGGCCTGGGCGGCCGGATCGTCGGCGAAGACGGCCAGCATGCCCTTGTTCTTGTTGCCCAGCAGGAACTCCACGGCACGGTACTGGTAGGACTGGAAGCCCGACGCCGCACCCAAATCGCCGCGGAATTCGGCGTATTCGGAAGGCGTCAGCGTGGCCAGCACCGACCATTGCTCGGTCAGCGAGCGCTGGATGTGCTTAATCCGGGCGATGCCTTTCATGGCGAACCGCAAGTCGTCGTCGCGCAGCTTCTGCCGGACGGTGCGCAGCTCGTGCAGCACCAGCTTCAACCACAGCTCGGACGTCTGGTGCTGAATGATGAACAGCATCTCGTCGTGGTGCTCCGGGCTGCTGACCGGGTGCTGGGCAGAGAGCAACTGGCCCAGGGACAGGTAGGAGCCATAGCTCATCTTGTCCGAGAAATCGGTCTCGATCTCGTCCTCGAGACGTCGGGTGTTCTTGTCTACGGTCATGGCGGCTTCCGTCGGTCCTCCTGCCTCGTTGCAGGCCTGCTACCAGCCTACGACCCCGGCGCCGCGAATGCCCCGCCGCCGCGCTGGGGCCCCTCAGCCGCGGACCGAGGAGTCCCACCGCCACGTCCGGCCGCGGGTTTCGGGCGTCCTGCCGCTGGCGTGGAGCAAATCCTGCCAGGGATCGTCGGTGCGCCGCGCCGCCGGGAAGATGCGGTTCAGCACCCGCCTGATGACGGCGTCGTCGGGCCGGTAGCCGACCCCGTGGACGGCCAGTATGTCGAATCCGTGCAACACGGCTTCGGCGATGCCCATCGCCGCGAAACCGGAGGCGTCCGAGGTCCCGGCCGGATGGTAACCGCGGTGGGTGTGGGGGGCCGCGGCCGTCACCGCGTAGAGCAGTCCCGCGGCGGCATCGAAACAACTGGCGATGCCGGCCGTTCCCGTGGCAGGGTCGGGCCAGAACAGGATCTGCGGCCCGCCCGGGCGCCAGGGCGGCGGGTCCAGCAGCGCCACGTAGCCGTCCTGCGGCGGGTTCCGCCCCGACAGCTGCAGGGCGTAGAACGCGAAGTCGTCCATGATGTGGGCCACCGTCTCGCGGCAGCTCCACTCCAGCTCCAGCGCGGGCTTGTCCCAGGCATCGTCAGGGAGCTCCGCCAAGCGGCCGGCCAGGTCGTCGGTGATGGTGCGGAAATCCTCCGCCGTTGGTTCCATCCGCCGATCCTGCCGCAGAGAAGCCGCAAGCGCCACCTTTCCGGGAGATGCTCAGCCCATGCGGCGCTCCCCGGCCTCCACCGGCGCCGCAATGATGTTGCCTTCCACCGGCATCGGGCAGGTGCCGAACTCGGTGAAGGCGCTGGGAAAGTTGGTGGCCCGGTTGAAATCGATCAGCACCGTGCCGTCGGGGCCGGGACGGCGGGTCACTACGGAACGCCAGCCGGCGGTGCTGTCTCCGTTGGTTTCGTCGTGGAAGTTCAGCGACAAGGCGCCCAGTTTCTCTTGCTCCGCCACCAGGGTATGGACGGTTCCGCCCAATTCGAAGCTGACCGTGCCGACGGCGGTGGCGATGCCTCCCACGTCCGGGTTCGACGTGGCTATCTGCAGCGTGAGGAGCTCCGGATACGCCTCGAACCGGCCGGCCACCACCAGGTCCGGGTTGTAATCGAAAACCGGGACCCCGTCGAAGTCCTGCCGGTTGGGCGAGTCGTTGTCCCGGGTCCGGATGGCGTACCGGTCGCCGCGGACGGCCAATTCGACGGCGATGCTGCCGCGGCGCACCCAGAGCAGCGACTCCTCGTTCCCCAGGGACGCCGTCAAGGTACCGACGGCCGGCTCCCCGCTGTCTGCCAGGTACAGGCCGTCCTCGGCGCCCGCCGTCAACGAGGCGTGGCCGCCGCCGGATGCCGGCCCGGTGGCGCTCCACAGGCCGGTGATCTTTTCCAGCCGCGCGGGCTCGGCCGGCAGCCACTGCAGCGAGGTGAGCGTTAGCCAGCCGTGCTCCGCTGCCAGCGCCTGGTTCCGGTTGTCCCTGAACCGGAGCCAGCTTTCCCGCCGGCGGGTCTCGTCGCGTGGAGTGGTCATGCTCGCCTTCCCTCAATCAATTGCCGGGCACTTGCCCGGCAGTACGGGGCACAACGTGCCGCCCGGCGTGCGGTATTCCCCGGCCCGCAGTCCCCCGACCTCCCCCGAACCATGGCGCATTCGCCTGCAGGAGAATACGCTCTATTTCACAAGGCTGCGTGGCACAAAGCGCAACGGAAGCCGGGCGGCCAGTGCGTCTACCAGAATGGGAGGCTCATGCCGATGCCCAAGGACGAAAACCGGCGGCGCCGCCGGCGCGCGACAGCCCGCTTGGGGGCGGCGGTGACGCTGGCGCTGGGAGCCACGCTGCTGGCGGGCTGCAGCCCCGAGGATGGAACCCCCACCCTAACCTGGTACATCAACCCCGACGACGGCGGGCAGGCGACGATCGCCGAGCTGTGCACCGATCAGGCGGACGGCGAGTACCGGATCGAGACGTCGCTGCTGCCCAATGACGCGGCCTCCCAGCGGGAGCAGCTTGCCCGGCGCCTTGCCGCCGGCGATTCGTCGTTGGACATCATGAGCCTGGACCCGCCGTTCATCCCCGAACTGGCCGAGCCCGGGTTCCTGGCGCCGGTCCCGGACGATGTTGCGGAGCGCACCACGCAGAACGTGGTGGAAGGCGCGCTCGCGGGGGCCACGTGGAAAGACGAACTGGTCACCGTCCCGTTCTGGGCCAACACCCAACTGCTGTGGTACCGGAAGTCGGTGGCCGAAGCCGCTGGCCTGGACATGACGCAGCCGGTCACCTGGCAGCAGCTGATGGATGCCGCGGCAGAGCAGGAGAAGTTCCTGGGCGTCCAGGGCCAGCGCGGCGAGTCCATGACCGTGTGGCTGAACGCGTTGGTCGAATCGGCAGGCGGGCAGATCCTGGAGAACCCCGAGGCGGACGCCGACCAGATAGAGCTGGGGTTGGCCGGGGAGCCCGGGACGGCTGCGGCGGAGGTCATCTCCACCATCGGCCGGCAGGGGCTGGGCGGCCCCGGGCTGCCGACCCAGGACGAGAACAACTCAATGATCCTGTTCCAGGGCGACGAGGGCTCGTTCATGGTCAACTGGCCGTTCGTCTGGCCGGCCACGAACACCGCCGCGGAAGACGGCACGGTGGACCCCTCGCTGATCGAAGACATCGGCTGGACGCTCTACCCGCAGATGAACGACACCGACCCCGCCGCTCCGCCGCTGGGCGGCATCAATCTGGGCGTCGGCGCCGCGAGCGAGCATCCCGACCTGGCCTACGCGGCCATCGAGTGCATCGTCACCCCCGAGAACCAGGCCGAGTACTTCATCACCAACGGCAACCCGCCTTCGAATACGGAGGCCTACGAGGATCCGCGGATCGAGGAGTCCTTCCCGATGGCGGACACCATCCGCGAATCACTGGAACTGTCCGCGCCGCGGCCGCAGACCGTCTTCTACAACGAAGTTTCCACCAGCCTGCAGCAGAATTTCGCCCCGCCGTCGCAAGTGGATCCGGCCACGACGCCGCAGGAAACCTCAGACTTCATCGTCTCCGTTCTACGGGGGGAGAACCTGCTGTGAGCACCTCGACCGAAATCCCCACCCAGCCCGCCAGCGGGACCGGACGGGCCGGGCGGCGGCGCGCGGTCCAGCAGTACAGCGACCGTGCCAAGGCCGAGCGGCGGCTGGGCTGGCTGCTGGCCGGTCCCGCCTTCGTCATCATGCTGGCCGTCACCGCCTACCCGATCCTGCAGGCCGTGTTCGACTCGCTCTTCAGCTACCGCCTCACCGCGCCCGACGAGCGCGAGTTCATCGGGCTGGGCAACTACGGCGTGATCCTCACGGACATGGTCTGGTGGCGGGACCTGGGCGTCACGCTGCTGATCACCGTGGTGACCGTCGTCGTCGAACTCGTCCTGGGCTTCGCGCTGGCCTTGGTCATGCACAAGGCGCTGAAGGCGGTGCGAGGCTGGCTGCGCACCGCGATCCTGGTTCCGTACGGCATCATCACCGTGGTGTCTGCGTTCGCCTGGTTCTACATGTTCGATATCAACTCCGGCTTCGTGAACTCATGGTTCGACTGGGTGCCCGGGATTGATCCCGACCTGAACTGGTTCGCCAACACCGGAACATCGCTGAGCGTGATCATGGCCAGCGAGATCTGGAAGACCACGCCGTTCATCTCGTTGCTGCTGCTAGCCGGCCTGGCCCAGGTCCCCGACGAACTCACCGAGGCGGCGGAGGTCGACGGCGCCACCTGGTGGCAGCGGATGCGGCGGGTGATCCTGCCGAACATGAAGGCGGCGATCATGGTGGCCGTCCTGTTCCGAGCGCTGGATGCGTTCCGCATCTTCGACAACGTGTTCATCATGACCAACGGCGCGTTCGGCACCGAGGTGCTGTCGCTGCTGGCCTACCGGACCTCGATCGGGCGGCTGGAAATCGGGCTGGGTTCGGCGGTGTCCGTGCTGCTCTTCGTCTGCGTACTGCTGATCTGTTTCATCGCCGTCAAGCTGTTCAAAGTGGACCTCGCCGGCCAGAGAGGAGGCAAGTGATGAGAGCGTCGCGGACCAAGGAGCGGGTCATCTGGACCATCATCTCCGTGCTGGTGCTTATTTATGCGCTGTTCCCGGTAGCGTCCATCCTGGCCACCTCGTTTAAGCTGCCCAGCGAACTTACCTCCGGACAGTTCCTGCCCAACACCTGGACGGGTTCGAACTACGAGCAGATCCTGGTCGGCTCGGCGCAGGAGCTGTTCCTGAGCTCGCTGCGGAACTCGATCGGCATCGCGCTGATCGCGACCTTCATCGCCGTCGTGCTGGCCACCCTGTGCGCGTACGCCATCGCGCGGCTGGATTTTCCCGGCAAGAAGGTCATCCTGACCACCGCGCTGGCGGTGTCCATCTTCCCGGTGATCTCGATCGTCACGCCGCTGTTCAACATCTGGCGGAACGTCGGCCTCTATGACACCTGGCCCGGGCTGATCATCCCCTACCTCTCGCTGACCCTGCCGATCTCCATCTGGACCCTGGCCGCGTTCTTCCGCCAGATCCCGTGGGAACTGGAACAGGCCGCGCAGGTTGACGGGGCCACCACCTGGCAGGCGTTCCGCAAGGCCATCGTGCCGCTGGCTGCACCCGGTGTCTTTACGACGGCGATCATCGCCTTCTTCATCGCGTGGAACGACTTCGTCTACGGCATTTCGCTGACGTCCACCGAAGCGGCGCGGCCGGTTCCCGCGGCGCTGGCGTTTTTCACCGGCGCCTCCCAGTTCGAATCCCCCGTCGGTGCTATCTCCGCGGCGGCCATCATCGTCACCATTCCCATCGTGCTGCTGGTCCTGCTGTTCCAGCGCCAAATCGTCTCCGGCCTGACCCAAGGCGCCGTCAAGGGCTGAGCCCGCGGCAGGAAAGGAAATCCCATGGCATCGATCACGCTGCAGAACCTCGTCAAGGAGTACGGCGACGGTTTCGCCGCCGTCAACGACGTCAGCATCGACATCGCCGACGGCGAGTTCATTATCCTGGTGGGACCGTCCGGCTGCGGCAAGTCGACCCTCCTGCGCATGATCGTGGGGCTGGAGGACATCACCTCCGGCGACCTGTTGATCGACGGCGAGCGCGTCAACGAGAAGGCCCCCAGGGACCGGAACCTGGCCATGGTGTTCCAGAATTATGCCCTCTACCCGCACCTGACCGTGTTCGAGAACATCGCGTTCCCGCTGCGCCTGGCCAAGGGTAAGTTCACCGAGGACGATATCCGGAGGCGCGTCACCGACGCCGCGAAGACCCTGGAACTGACCGACCACCTGGAGCGCAAGCCGGGAAACCTGTCCGGCGGCCAGCGGCAGCGCGTGGCCATGGGCCGGGCGATCGTGCGCCAGGCCGATGCCTTCCTGTTCGACGAGCCGCTGTCCAACCTGGACGCGAAGCTGCGCGGCCAGATGCGCTCCGAGATCTCGCAGATGCAACGGAGGCTGGGAGTCACCAGCGTCTACGTCACGCACGACCAGACCGAGGCAATGACCCTGGGCGACCGGGTGGCGGTGCTGAAAAAGGGCTTGCTGCAGCAGATCGCTTCCCCGCGGGAACTCTACGAGCAGCCCGTCAACCTGTTCGTGGCGGGCTTCATCGGATCGCCGTCCATGAATTTCCTCCCGGCCACCTTGGAGGGCAACGTCCTGAAGACGCCGATCGGCGACATCCCCGTGTCCGGTGACAGGGCCAGGGCGGCCGAAGGCAGGAAGGTGGTGCTCGCGGGTTTGCGGCCCGAGTTCTTTGAGGACGCCTCCCTGGTGGAAGAACACAAGAAGGACCGGGGATCCACGTTCATGGCCGAACTGACCCACACCGAGTGGCTGGGCAACGAGCAGTACGGCTACATCAACTTCGACCCGGACCCCGCCGTGCGGGAACTGCTGAATTCGCTGGCCAGCGAGATGGACGCCGAGGAACTGCGGCCGCAGATCGTGGTCACGCTGGATGCCGCCAGCCGGATTCGCGGCGGGCGCTCCGCCGAACTGTGGCTGGACACCCGGAAGATGCACCTGTTCGACCCCGAGACCGGTGAAAACCTGACCCGTGATGCCTCGGCCGGCGCGGCGCTGACGGAGGAAGCCAACCGTGCCCGGGCAGAGGAAATCGCCGAAGCCCGCGAACGGGAAGCCTCCAAGGCCGGCCAGCCGGCCTGAATTCCGGCCAGCCGCAGAACTGGGGTAAACTCGGTTTCGTTGTTGACCGGATCCGCCTGCACGGCGGATCCTGTGCGGGCGTAGCTCAATGGTAGAGCGCTAGCTTCCCAAGCTCGATACGCGGGTTCGATTCCCGTCGCCCGCTCCACCCGCACTGCGCACCCCGGCCCCTCGGACCGGGGTGCCTTTGTTTGTCCCGTCCCTGCGGGAAGCGGCCGCCCTACTCGTCGTCGTCCGGCACGAAGCCGGCACGGTCGATGGCCCGGTGGTAGTGCATGCCCGCGGCACCGCCCAGAAGCGCCCCGGCGAGACTCGCCAGCAGCACCACGGCCAGCGCCACCAGGGCCGGCACCGCCAACTGCCCGATGGGGCGGTCGATAACCGGCGCCGGTCCCGTCAGCAGGCCGAGCCCGCCGGCGGACAGCCCGACCACGCCCGCGATGACCGCCATGACCAGGCCCCAAAGCCAGACCGCGAAGCCCTGCCGGACGCCGTCGAACCGCGCCATCCGTCCGGCCACGTAGCCGCCCGCAAAATAGGCGATCAGGATGCCGGCCGCCAGTGCCGCCCCCGCGATCATGGCGTCCGGCCCGTTGCCGGCGGAGATGTTGTCCAGCCGCCCGCGCACGTCCGCCTCGTTGGCGAGGCCGAAAACCGCGGCGGCACCCGCGGCGGCCGCGCTGAGCAACACGAGCATCGCCGTGGCGGCCAGCCAACCGAAAAACGCCGACCCCAGCCTCAGCCCGCCGTAGGCATTGTGCTGCCGCTGGTACAGCAAGTCCTCGTCGAGGGCCGGTTCGGGGCGGTAGGCGCTGGTGTCCCGGTAGCTCCGCTCGGCGTACATCCCGTCATCCGGGCTCCCGCCGGCGGCGTCGGGGTCCATGCCGTCCGCCGTGGGCCGGCGGCCGAACTCGGCCGTTTCCGGAGGGTCGTTGCGTGTGAGGTCCCGGCCCGCCATCGGCATCGCCTCGGTCGGCGGAGGGTCGGCCTGCGCGGGCTCGGTCCCGCCGTCCCGCGGTGCGCGGGCGGCTGCCGGAACATCGTCGCCCGGCCGCACCCCGCCGTCCTGCCGGCTGCTGCCGATTTCCGAACTCATCACATGCCTCCTGCGTCGATCGCCCTCGCTGAAGCAGGTTGTTGCCCCCTGTGGGTACACCCTAGACCCGCCGCCTGCGGCGGGCCAGATCGGGAACCCTTTCGGGGGCGGCCGGGGCGGGGACTAAACTGGGAGGCGATGATGCGCAAAATGTTCAAGTCCAAGATCCACCGTGCCACGGTCACGCACGCGGATCTTCACTACGTCGGGTCCGTGACCGTGGACCTCGACCTGCTGGACGCCGCCGACATCCTTCCCGGCGAGCTGGTTTCCATCGTGGACATCACGAACGGCGCCCGGCTGGAGACGTACACCATCGCCGGCGAACGCGGCTCGGGCGTGCTGGGCATCAACGGTGCCGCCGCCCACCTGGTGCACGAAGGCGATCTCGTCATCCTGATTACCTATGCCGACATGACCGACGACGAGGCCAGGTCCTTCGTTCCGTCGGTGGTGCACGTGGACGCCGGCAACAGGATCGTCGACCTGGGCTCCGATCCGGCGGAGTCCGTGGACGACGGGCTGATGCGCCCGCCGTTCGCGGTCAAGTAACCATCCCCGACGGCGCTCAGCCCCGGTGGTACTGCCGGTGCAGCCCGCGGACCTCGTCCGCCAGTTCGCCGGACGGCCCGTCGACCACGGTGGCAGGCGCCACCTGCTGAATCGGCAGCGCGGCCACCGGCGCCGGCCCGACGCCCCACTCCGCCAACCACCGGCCCAGCTGTTCGGATGACACTGCGTAGACAATCCGTCCCAGGCCCACCCAGGCGTGCGCCGCCGAACACATCGGACAGTGCTCGCCCGAGGTGTAGACGGTCGCGGCCCTGCGTTCCCCGGGCGGCAGGTTCCTGGCGGCCCACCGGGCGATCTCGAACTCCGGGTGCCGGGTATGGTCCCCGTCCTTGACGCGGTTGCGGTCCTCGAACACGACGGTGCCGCCGGCATCGACCAGCACCGAACCGAACGGCTCGTCGCCGTCGTCCAACGCTTCACGCGCCAGTTCAACGCAGCGCCGCAGATGCATGAGGTCCTTCGTTGCCAGTTCCATGGGCCGATTATGGCAGAGCGGCCGGCCGCCGGCATGTAACGCAGCTGACACCGATCCGTGGAACCGCGCCAACAGGTAACGGGCGCCCCCAGCAGGTAACGTAGGGCGGGTGGGAAATTCGACAGTGCTCAGGACCGTGGCCACGTGGCTGCTGTGCCTGATGCTTGCCGTGGCCGCTGCCGCCGTGACGATCATGCTGGTCAATGCGTTCGTGTTCAGCCCGCAGCACCAGGTGAAGGCGTACTTCAAAGCGTTGGAAGACGGCGACGGCGGGGCGGCGCTCGGTCTGCTGCACGCCACCGTGCCGGATGCCAACGCCGCCATGCTCGACGGCGCCGCGCTCAAGGCCTCGGTGGAGGACATCGAAGACCTGGAAGTCGGCGATCCGGTGCCGGCGGGCGAGGACAAGGTGGACCTGCCCGTCCAGTACACGGTTGGCGGGGCGCCGCACACCTCGACGTTCACGTTGGAAAAGACCGGCACCACGTGGATCTTTTTCAACCAGTGGTCCTTCGTGCCCAGCACTCTTCCCACCATCAGCGTGGACGTGATCAACGAGAACGAGGCCTCGCTGAACGGAACCCGGGTGGCGCTGCCGGACGGCAAGAATTCCTTTGCGGTGTTCTATCCCGGCACCTTCGAGGCGCACTACGCGAGCGACTACTTCGCCGCCCCGGTCGTGGAATCCGTGCTGACCGGCCCGGAAAACGCGCAGGACGCCCGGCTCTCGCTGGCGACGGCTGCGACCCCCAAGCTGGTTCAGGACCTGGGCGCCCAGGTCAACGCCTTCCTCGACTCGTGCGCGGAGCAGCGCGTGCTGCAGCCCTCCGGCTGCCCGTTCAGCGCCGCGATGGACCGCGTCCAGGACAACACCATCAACTGGTCGATCGTGAAGTACCCGGACGTCAAGATAGAACCCTTCAAGGGCAGCTGGGTGCTGAGCCCGCTGACCGGCGTCGCGAAGCTGAACGTCGTGGAGATCGATTTGTTCACCGGCGCCTCCGTCGAGCGGGAGATCGAGCAGGAGTTCGGCTTCACCGGCCGGCTGTCCGTCATCGACGGCAACGTGACCCTGACCCCCGTCGTGGAGTACTGAGTCCGCTCCTGACCAGACGCCGGAGGCGGACAGGCTGTCCTGTCCGCCTCCGGCGTTGTCAGACCCTGCCGCGCGCCCGCCTAGTTCAGCCCGCGCAGGTCCAGGGTCATCTCGCCCGTTCCGGAGCCAATGACCACGGGGATGCCCCAGTCCTGCTGGTACAGGTGGCAGGCGGCATGGTCCGGGATCTCGCCGCCGGGTTCGCCGTCGCAGGCCGCCGCCCGTGCGGTGATGTGCAGGACGCCCTCGGCGACCTCGTCGGACAGCACCAGTTCGCGCACAAGCCCCACCGAGGTGCCGGCGCCGGAAACCAGCAGGTTCTCCGGCGAAGAAGAGATCTTCAGCTGGGTCGGGTCGCCCCAGCGGTCATCAAGCTTCTGGCCGGTGGGGGCCGCGAAGCGGACGGTCAGCGCCAGCGGCCCGGCCGAGACCTCGGTCTTGGGCCGCTGCGTCTGCGAGGCCCCCTCGTCCACCTTCAGGGCCTCCTGGGGGACGGGAAGCCGGACGAGCTGGTGCTTGTTCGCTTCCACCACCAGCAGCAGCGGCTCGCCTCCCCCGGCCACTGCAGAGGTGTCCAGCATGACGTCGGACGGCTCGGCCAGACCGCGCGCCAGGGTGGAGACGGTCCCGCTCACCGGGTCATACCGGCGTACCGCCCCGTTGTAGGTATCCGCCACGGCCACCGAGCCGTCCGGCAGGACGGCCACGCCCAACGGATGCTGCAGCCGCGCCTCGGCTGCCTCCCCGTCGCGGAATCCGAAGTCGAAGAGACCGGTGCCGACGGCGGTGGAGACGTGTGCCCGCTGCTCGCCCTTGACCTCCACGAAGGAGATCTTGCGAAGGGCCGACGTCTCCGAGTCCGCGACCCAAATGCCTCCCGCCGCGTCCTCGGCCAGGCCCGACGACTGGGCGAACCAGGCCGCGGTGGCCTCGCCGTCCTGCAGGCCTTCCAGCCCGGTACCGGCAAGGATGGCGACGGCGCCGGAGGCGGGGTCGAAGGTGAAGATCTGGTGCACGCCGGCCATGGCGATCACCACTGCCTCCAACCGGGTCGACCACAGGACGTCCCACGGCGAGCTGAGCGAGACGGCGAGCGGGTCGGCGGGAAGCTGCTCCCGGCCCGATGCGATGGCTTCCGCCAGTTCCTCCCCCAGCGCTTCCCCGGAAGCTGCTTCGTCCGCCACGGATCCGGGACCGGCTTCGGCGAGCCCCGGCGCGGTGCGCTGGGAGCCGGCATCGAGCAGCCGCTGCACCCCGCTGCCGGCGATCGTGGTCACCTCGCCGGTGGCCAGGGACAGGCCGCGGAGGCGGTGGTTCACGGAGTCGGCAACGACGACGTCGTAGCCCGCCTTCCCGCGGATTCCTTCCGGAAGCAGGGCCACGCCCTGGGGCTCGTTGAACTGAGCGGCCTCGGCCGGCCCGTCCTGCCAGCCCTTCACGCCCGAACCGTAGGTCTTGAGCACGGTCGACAGGTCCGCGGCCAGTTCCACCAGCCGGTGGTGGCCGGTGTCGCTGACCAGGAAGGACCCGCCGGCGGAACCGACGCCGTCCGGCAGCGGGATGGCCTTGCCCGGGAAGCGCAGGTCGCCGGCGGTGGTTTCCGCGGGCACATACGGCCCGTCGCCGCGGTGCAGCGTGCCGTTGGCTTCGTGTTCGGCCACCAGCTCTTCCACCAGCGACGCCAGGCCGCCAGAGTGGCCCTCTCCGGACAGGTGCGCCACGATGTAGCCCTCGGGGTCCACGACCACCAGCGTCGGCCACGCCCGGGCGGCGTAGGCCTGCCAGGTCTCCAGCTCCGGATCGTCGAGTACCGGGTGGTGGATTTCGTACCGCTCCACGGCCGCCGCCAGCGCCACGGGGTCGGCCTCGTGCTCGAACTTCGGGGAGTGCACGCCGACGGTGACCAGCACGTCCTTGTACTTTTCCTCCAACGGCCTCAGCTCGTCCAGCACGTGCAGGCAGTTGATGCAGCAGAAGGTCCAGAAGTCCAGCAGCACAATCTTGCCCCGCAGGTCTTCCAGCCCCAGCTGCTTGCCGCCGGTGTTCAGCCAGTTGCGCCCCACCAGGTCCGAGGCACGGACCCGGTAGTTGCTGCGGATGGTGTCGGCTGCCTCAGTCATCTGGTTTCTCCTTGTGTCCGGCCGGCGTCATCCGGTTCCGGAACGGGCGGCTGCCCGGTGGTGGTTGTCGGAAGTTCATGGTCGCCGGAGTCCGTGCCGGACCCGGCGGCAGGCCGTGCTGCCCCCGGCGGGACCAAGCGTGCATCCTGCCGGGCCATCTTGGCAAACATATCGTTATAAGCCGCCAGTTCGGCGTCGTTATTCCTATCGGCCGAACGATCTTTACGCTTTGTTTCCCGCGCGTCCGACCGCGACCAGGCAATGGCCACTCCGACGGCGATGCAGAGGGTGGGTATTTCCCCGATGCCCCACATGATGGCCCCGCCGAGCTGCTGGTCGTCCATGGCCGGCAGTCCCCACTCGCGTCCCATGCTGCCGAACCAGGAGGCCTGGATCAGGGCCGTGGAGCTGGTCAGGGCGACGCCGAAGAATGCGTGGAAGGCCATCGTCGCGAACAGCAGCAACAGCCGCAACGGATAGGGCGCCCGCCGCGGCAGCGGATCCTGGCCGATCATCGAGAGGATGAACAGGTAGCCGGTGAGCAGGAAGTGCAGGTTCATCAGCTCGTGCCCCACGTGCTCGCGCAAGGCGAAGCCGAACAGCGGCGAGTAGTAGAAGATGATGATCGAGCCGGCGAAGTTTGCTGCCGTGAAGAGCGGATGGGTGATGACCGCGGAATACTTCGAATGCACCAGCCAGAGGATCCATTCGCGCAGGCCCTTGCTGCCGTCGCGGCGCGGCGGCAGCGCCTTCAGCGCCAGCGTGACCGGCGAGCCCAGCACGAGGAACAGCGGCACCACCATGGTCAGGGCCATGTGGTCCAGCATGTGCGCGCTGAACAGCACCATCCCGTAGACTGCCGGCGCCCCGGACGTGACATAGGTAAGCGCCAGCAAGCCGACGATCCAGCTGATGGTCCGGGCCACCGGCCAGCCGTCTCCGCGCCGGCGCAGCCTGACGGCCGCGACCAGGTAGGCGATGCCGGTGACCAGGGCGAACGTCACCCACAGCCAGTCCCACCGCCAGACGGTCAGCCAGCTGCTCCCGACCAATTCCGGCGGCAACTCGTAACCGGTCAGGATGCGTGCCGGGGACGCGTCCGGCGGCAGTTCCTCGGGCGTGGGCGGCGCGGTGCGGGCCAACGCCGTGGCCACGCCGAACACCGCGGCCATGATGAGGAGTTCCACTGTGATCAGCTGCCACAGGACGCGCTTGCCGGACTTTGTTCCGAGTTCGGGGATGATCCACTGCCGGTGCATGAGGCCGATGGCCCCCAGCAGCAGCGTGGCGAGGGCTTTGATCACCACGAGTACCCCGTAGGGGCTGGAGAGCTGGTCCAGTGAGGTGATCCGAATGGACGCGTTGATGATGCCGGAGAAGAACACCAGGCCGAAGCTGATCAGCGCCAGCGATGAGTAGCGGCGCAGCACCTGCCCGGTGATGTCCTTGGTGCCCAGCGTCCCGGAGATGACCGCGAGCACGATGATTCCGCCCACCCAGAGGCAGGCACCCAGCAGGTGCAGTCCGATCGAGTTGACGGCCCCGTAGTGGTCGTCGCCGCCGGCCGAGTGCCCAATCAGGGCCATCGGCAGCAGCCCGCCGATGGTGGCCAGCGCCAGGGTGGCCCCCAGCCCCGGGAGGGAGCGGAGCCCGAAGATCAGCGTGGCCACGACGGCGGCCACCATGGTGATGGCGAGCCAGGCCTGGCCGGTCCCGATGTCCGTCATGAAGCCGATGAAGCCGGCGGTGTAGTTGGCGTCCCCGCTGACGGGCAGCCCGGCGACGTCGGAGAAACTGAAGACCAGCACGGCCATGGCAGCCAGCGTCCAGACGACGGCGGCGACCGCGGCCAGCCGCAGCGCGGCCGTGAAGGCGGGATGCTCGGGGCCCTGGTCGCCGTTGCCCGGCCTGCGGCCGGGACGCAGCTGCCGGGGAAGGATGCCGACGGCGAAGAGCAGCGCCGCGATGACGGCAGCCAAAGCGGTGTTGTTGGCGGCCTTGGCCACCGGCAGCGCCCATCGGGTCAAGGCGCCGGGGTCGGAGAGCTGGCGGGTAGCGGCCGCCCCGGAGTACAGTAGGGCTGCCGCCAGCGCCAGGACGAGGACGACAGCACCGGCCAGGAGCCATCCCCTGCCGATCCCGTCGGCGGTGATCGCAGCAGGACGCCGGTCAGCCGCAGGGGTCAGCCGTTCAGCCACGGCCGCCAGCGCCTCCGCCCCGCTTGCTCATCACGAAGGCTGCCAGTCCGGCCAGGATAGCCAGCGTGCCGGCGCCCAACGCGAGGAACAGTCCGGCGCCGCCGGCGCCGTCCTCTTCCCCGGCCGCCTCGGCGGTGTCGCCGGCTGCGGCTGCGGATGCCGGAGCCGAGGCCGAGGCGGTGCCGCCGGCCGCGAGGGAGAATTTTGTGGTTCCTTCGATCGGGTGGCCGTCGCTGGAGACAACCCGCCAGCCCAGCTGGTAGTCGCCGTCGGGCATCCCGTCCTGCAGGGGAATGGTGACCTCACGGCCGCCGAGCACCGGCGCTCCGGCGGCCCAGTCGGTGCCGGCGGTGTCCAGGACCTGGGTGGTGGTGCCGATATCCATCACATTCGCGCTGAATTCCAGCACGATGTTCTCGGGCTGGACGTCGAGGACGGCGCCGTTTTCCGGGGTGGATCCGATCAGCTCGTCGTGGGCCGCGGCCGGGCGTGCCAGCGTCAGCGCCGCCGACAGCCACAGCAGCATGGCGACCAAGGCGGCCGCGAGCAGCCGGCGCAGGCCCGCCTGCCGGGCAAGGCGTCGGGCGTCCTCGCGGCGCTGCCTGGCTGCCGAAGGCCCGGAGGCGGCAACGCGGACGGGTGCAGGGGTGTTCATCAGGGGGTTCATCACGTTCTTTCGTCGGGGGATGCGCGGGTGCGCCGGTCAGAAAGCGTGATGCAGGGGCGGCCCCCGGTGCCGCAGGGAAAGCAGCGGCGCCCCAAGCGCGGCGAGGGTTCGGACAGTCCGTGCCCCGGGGCTGGCCAGCCTGGCCCGCGGTACCGGATGCCAGCCGTACAGCCGGCGCGGGATTGCCAACAGCATGGTTCCGGCAAGGGCCGCGGCAGCTTGCTCGCCGCGGCGCAGCAGCAGGACCGTTGCAACGGCAGCGGCAAGGTGGGCTGCGAGCATCGCCGGATCCTCGGCCGCGGCCGGCGGGGCTGGTGCGGCCGCCACCCAGTCGCCGGGAGGCAGCGCCGGGCCGTGCCCGGCATGGGCTCCCGCGCCGGGGGTCATTCCCGCCGGGGCGCCGTGGCCCGCCCGGAAGAGCAGGTGGTAGATGGCCTGGCTGCCTCCCACCGCGGCCAGCAGGCGCGGCCAGGACAATGACTTGCCGGCCAGGCCCACGCAGACGAGCCCGGAGAGGGCAAGGGACAGGGACCAGACGGCCAGCGCGGGCGCGTGCCCTCCGCCGGCCAGATGCGACAGCGCAGCCGCGGAGGTGGCCACGGCAGCGCCGAGCCAGCCGCGCAGCAGCCGCGCTTCCCGCTGGACCATGCCGAGTCCTCCGTCCCGATGCTTCCGGGTGTGCCTATGGCGCACGCCCCGCCCGGCTATTTTACCGCCGGTAGAAGTTAAGGCGTTAAAGAGCAGGACCGTCACCGGTTGCCGGTGACGGTCCTGCGGAAGCCTGATGGGAAAACTACTTCTTGGCGACAGCAGCCTTCAGCTTGGAACCAGCGGTCAGCTTCACGCTGTGGCCGGCCGGAATCTGGATGGATTCGCCGGTCTGCGGGTTGCGGCCGGTGCGGGCCGCGCGGTCGGTGCGCTCGACGGCGAGCCAGCCCGGGATGGTGATCTTCTCGCCCTTGGCGACGGAGGTCGCGAAGATGTCGAACACGGCGTCCAGGACACCGTTCACTGCGGTCTGGCTGGTGCCGGCCTTCTCTGCAACAGCTGCAACAAGTTCACTGCGATTGATAGCCAATTTTTGTCCTCCTGGACTGCTTCGGTTTGGTCAGAGCCTCCGCAGGCTGCGGAAAAGCTACTGAGCGAAAACTTACCAGCTTGGCCGCCCGGATCCGGCAAAATCCGCGGAATCTGGCGGAATTTTTAGCGAAATACCCCGATTCTGGGCCGATTTCGCCCCGTGGGGTCCGCTTTTTGCGCCGAGAGCATATGATGGGCCGTTTCCGCGCGCCCCGGCTGCCCCCGGTTTCGTGTGGCACGGCCGTCGTTCTCCCCGCTGCCTGCCGGAGCCTCCCGGGCATGGCAAAGGCGGCGGCCCTGTTGGACCGCCGCCTTAATGCAGCTTCACCGGGAAGCCGGCCGGATTCCTACCAGCTGGACTTCTTGATGCCCGGCAGTTCGCCGTTGTGCGCCATGGTACGGAAACGCACGCGCGAGATTCCGAACTTCTGGAGCGTGCCGCGGGGGCGGCCGTCGATCTGGTCGCGGTTGCGGACGCGGACCGGGGACGCGTTGCGGGGCAGCTTCTGCAGGCCCAGGCGGGCCTCTTCGCGGGCCTCATCGGTCGCGTTGGCGTCGACCAGGGTCTTCTTCAGCTCGGCACGCTTCGCGGCGTAACGCTCGACTACGACCTTGCGCTGCTCGTTGCGAGCAATCTTGGACTTCTTGGCCATGTTTAGCGCTCCTCTCGGAATTCGACGTGCTTGCGGATGACCGGGTCGTACTTCTTCAGGACAATGCGGTCCGGGTCGTTACGACGGTTCTTCCGGGTCACGTAGGTGAAGCCGGTGCCGGCGGTGGACTTCAGCTTGATGATGGGACGTACGTCCTTGTCCTTAGCCACTAAAGCTTCACACCCTTCGCGAGGAGCTCGGCGACGACAGCGTCGATGCCGCGAACGTCAATGGTCTTGATGCCGCGGGCCGAAACCTGCAGCGTGACGTTGCGGCGCAGGGACGGAACCCAGTAGCGCTTCTTCTGAATGTTCGGATCGAACCGGCGCTTGTTGCGGCGGTGCGAGTGCGAAATGCTGTGGCCAAAGCCGGGCTCGGCTCCGGTCACCTGGCAGTGTGCTGCCATGATCTCTCCTCCAGTTGTAGTAAATATTGACGGACCTGACGCAGAAACGTAAGTAAAGCGCCTGCGAATCTGCGTGTAAGAGCGCCCGCCACCAGTTGTGACACCGTTATTACTGCGACTTTCCGGAGGTGAACCTGGCGGGGTGAGATCCAGCCGAAGTGCCTCGCCGCGGGGAAGACGGTGAAGTCAGGTGCAATAAGCCGCTTGCCTCCCGGGGGAGGCACGGCCTATCCGCGACCCTCAATTCTAGGTAAACACGGACGCCACGCAACGTCGCCATCCCCCCGCCTGGGCAAGGGGGTGCCAAGTTGCGTGACTTAACGCCTTTCCATCTTAGGGGCAGCGGCGGTTTGGATCAAACCAGCGGCCGGCCCTCGACGGCGGCCGTGAACCGCGGCGCCGGGCGCGCGGCTCAGCTGTTCAGCCGCGGTTCGCGCAGCACCCAGCTGTTGGGCTCCAACTGCTGCACGATCTTCTTGCCGATCCGCTCCAGGTCCTGCACATCCCTGCGGTCCAGTCCGTCGAAAACCGCCTGGCGCACGGTCTCGACGTGTCCCGGCGCCAAGGCCACGATCGCGTCCATCCCCGCATCCGTGAGCAACGCCATGGTCACCCGGGCGTCGTCGGCGCACTGCGTCCGGGTAACCCAGCCGCGGCCCTGGAGCTTTTTGACCACGTGCGAGAGCCGGGACAGCGAGGAATAGGTGCGGGAGGCCAGCTCGCTCATGGGCAGCGACCGGTCCGGAGCCTCGGACAACATGGCCAGCACGTTGTAATCGAAGAGCGTCAGCTTGCCCTCCCGGTACAGCGGGGCGTCGAGGTTGCCCGGCAACAGGGTGGACACCGCCAGCAAGGCCAGCCAGGCCTGGCGTTCTTCGGGGTCGAGCCAGCGTGCAGAAGTCATGCCTCTATTCTGCCATAAAACTTGAGGCTTCAACTGTTAGGTCGGGCGGGTCGGCACCAACCGCTTCTGCCCCGCACGGCACTAGACCCGTCCGGTGGTGTGGAGCCCCGTGAGCTGCGGGTACTTCGCGGTGAGCGAGTCCCCGGAGGACGTGCCGCGCAGCCGGCGTCCCATCCACGGGCCCAGGTGCTCGCGGGCCCACCGGACATTGGCGGCCATCGCGCGCCGGCGGGTCAGCGCCGCCAGGTCCGGCAGCGCCGGCAGGTCGATGATGTCCTCAGCCTGCAGCACTTCCAGCACCTTCTTGGCCATCAGCGTGTGCCCGGCCGTGGACATGTGCAGGCGGTCGTCGTCCCAGTAACGCCAGTCGCGGAACTCGCGCATCCGCCAGTAGTCAACGATCTTCGCCCCGTGCAGGTCGGCGATCTCACGCACCCACTCGTTGTAGATGGCGGTGCGGCCGCGGGTCTTGCTGAAGACCGCCGAGGCCACCGTGTCAAAGCCGGTGAACAGCACGACGTCGGCCCCGGTGGCGGCCAGCTTGTCCACGCCGGCTTCGTACCCTGCCATCAGCGCGTCGATGTCCACGCGCGGGCGCAGGAGATCGTTGCCGCCGGCGTAGAGAGTGACCAAGGTTGGCCGGAGCGCTACGGCGGCGTCGATCTGGTCGTTCAGCACCTGGGCGATCTTTTTGCCGCGGACGGCGAGGTTGGCATAGCCCCAGCCGGTATCGGCGAGCATCAGCTGCTCGGCCACCCGGTCGGCCCAGCCGCGTACACCATTGGGCAGGCTGGGGTCCTTGTCTCCCACTCCCTCGGTGAACGAATCCCCTAAGGCCACAAAACGCTGCGCGAAAGTCACCGGACCAGATTAACAAAGAAACCGTTCCGGCAGCTGCGCGGCGCGGCCTAGGCGACGCTGCGCGGTGCGTACATGATGACGGCGACCCCGGCGAGCGCGAGGCCGGCGCCAAGGTAATCCCAGCGGTCCGGCTGGAAACCGTCCAGCAGCATTCCCCAGGCCAGCGATCCGGCGATGAACACTCCGCCGTACGCGGCCAGCACCCGGCCGAAGTTCGCATCCGGCTGCTGGGCGGCGATGAAACCGTAGAGGCCCAGGGCCATCACGCCCAGGCCGGCGAACCACCAGTCCCGGCCTTCGCGCACCGCCTGCCAGACCAGCCAGGCGCCGCCGATCTCCGCAATGGCGGCGAGGACAAACAGGATGGCGGATTTGGCGATCGTCATCCATCCAGTATCCCAAGCCAACGGCCCGCGCCCGCCGCCTCAGCCGCCCGTCAGTTCCCGGACGGCTTCTTCGAAGACCTCGTGGTGCCGTTCGACGTCGGCGCTGGTGGTTTGCGGGCACATCAGCGCCATGTTGTGGAACGGGGTGAGCAGGATGCCGCGGTTGGCCAGGTACAGGTGCAGGAAGTCTTCCAACCCGCCGTCGTGGCTGGCCGCCGACTCCGTGCCGTTGCGGGGCGCCGGGTTGGCGAAGCGGTATTCGGCCCGCGCACCCAACTGGGACACCGACCACGGCAGCGAATACCTATCGATCACCCGCTGCACGCCGGTGGCGAACTCCGTGGCACGCGCGGTCATCGCGGCGAAGGCCTGGTCCGTCAGCACGTGTTCGAGGGTGGCCCGCATGGCCGCGACGGACAGCGGGTTTCCGGCCAGGGTGCCGCCCACGCCGCCCATGTCCACCAGGTCCAGGTCGGCCCGGCCCAGTGCCCGCTCGGCCAGTTCGGCGCTGAGCCCGTAGGCGCCGCAGGGGATGCCGCCGCCGATGGACTTGCCGATCACCACCACGTCCGGCTCGAGCCCCCACGCCGCGGTTGCCCCGCCCGGGCCGGCGGAGAAGGTGTGCGTCTCGTCGATGATCAGCAGCGTGCCGTGCCGGCGGGTCAGTTCCCGCACGCCGTCCAGGTAGCCCGGTTCCGGCAGCACGATGCCGATATTGGTCAGTGCCGGTTCCATCAGCACAGCCGCCACGTCTCCATAGGCAAGCTGGCGCTCCAGGGCGGCAAGATCGTTGAACTCGGCGACCCTGCTGGTTTCCGTGACGTCCACCGGCGCCCCGACGTTGCCCGGGCGGTTCAGCCCCTCGCCGTCGGGGCCGGCCACGATCAGCGATTCGTCCACCGACCCGTGGTAGCAGTACGGGTTGAACAGGATTTTGCTCCGGCCGGCCAGGGCCCGGACCAGCCGGATGGCCCACCGGTTGGCATCGGTGGCGGTGAGCGAGAAGCTCCAGCGCTCCACGCCGAACCGGCGGGCCAGCTCCGCCCCCACCCACTCGGCGTCCGCGGTGGGCAGCATGGTGGCCAGTCCCCCGTCGTCGGCGGCACGCCGGATCATCGCCTCGACGGTGGGCTGCGGGGAGTGGCCGGCCATCGCGCCGGTATCGCCGAGCGCGAAGTCCACGTATTCGAGTCCGTCCACGTCCCACACCCGGCAGCCGCGGGCCCGTGCCAGGTAGAGGGGGAAGCTGCCCGCCTTCTTGTTCATCCAGGTCATCGGGACTTTCCCGAAGAGGTGGGACGCGCCGTCGTACAGTGCCTTGGACTGGGGATGCTTGGCCTCGAAGTCCTGCAGTTCGCGGGCGAACAGCATCGCCAGCCGGTTCCGGTCGATCATGAAGGGCTCCTGGTCAGCAGGTTGGGCGGGTCAGCGCGCCGCCAGCATCTTGGCGCGGCGGTGGGCGAGGATCTGCCCGCCGATCACGATCAGCAGCGCGATGATGAACATGGCCGAGCCGATCACGTTGGCCTGGGCGGGGATGCCGCGGGTGGCGGCCACGTAGATGAACTTCGGGAAGGTATCCACGTTGCCGGAGTTGAAGTTGGTGATGATGAAGTCGTCGAAGCTGATTGCGAAACTCAGCAGGGCCGCCGCCACGATCCCCGGCAGCAGCAGCGGGAAGGTGACCCGCCAGAACGCCTGCATCGGGGAGGCATAGAGGTCCGCCGCCGCCTCCTCCAGCTTCGGGTCGAGGCTGGCGACCCGTGCCTTGACCGTGACCACGACGAACGAGATGCAGAAAACGGTGTGGGCGATGATGATGGTGCCCTTGCCCAGTTCCGCGCCCACGTTCAAAAACTGCGCCAGCAGCGAGGCGCCGAGGACGACTTCCGGGGTGGCCAGCGGGAGGAAGATCAGCATGTTGGCGGTGGAATTGAACCGGAACCGGTAGCGGACCAGCCCGATGGCGATGGCCGTGCCCAGGAGGACGGCGATCACCGTGGCAACCGCGCCGATCTGGAGGCTGTTGCCCAGCGCCTGGCAGACTGCCGGGGCGCCGCACGGGTTGACCCAGTTGTCCCAGGTGAAGGCGCGCCAGGTGAGGTTGGTGCGCCCGGCGTCGTTGAAGGAGAACACGAAGACGTAGGCGATGGGGACCAGCAGGAAGACGAATGCCAGGCCGCCGAACACAGGGACCAGCCAGCGGCCGAAGGAGTTTTTCACGTCAGAGCCCCTTACAGCAGTTCTTTGGTGCCGAAACGGCGCACGTAGATGAAGACCAGGGCGAGGATGGCCAGCATCAGCACAAAGGACAGTGCCGAAGCGCCCGGATAGTCGACGATGCGGAAGAACCGGGAGTCGACGACCTGGCCGATCATGGTCGTGTTCTGGTTGTTGCCCAGCAGCGAGGCGTTGATGTAGTCGCCGGCAGCCGGAATGAAGGTGAGCAGCGTTCCGGCCATCACCCCGGGCATCGACAGCGGCAGCGTGACCGTCCTGAAGGTGGTGAAGCCGTTCGCGTAGAGGTCGTTGCCGGCCTCGATCAGCCGGGTGTCCAGCCGCTCCAGGTTCGCGTAGATGGGCAGGGTCATGAAGGGCAGGAAGTTGTAGGTCAGGCCGCAGACCACGGCGAAGGCGGTGGCCGTGAGCCGCCCGTCCGGCGGAAGCAAGGCCAATGCCCTGAGCACGGAGACCACCGGGCCCTCGTCGGCGAGGATCTGTTTCCAGGCCTGGGTGCGCAGGATGAAGCTGGTGAAGAACGGCGCGATGATCAGAACCAGCAGGATGCCACGCAGCAGGCCGCGCCCGCGCAGCCTGACCGCAATCAGGTAGGCCATCGGATAGCCGATCAGCAGCGCCGCGGCGGTGGCGGCCAGCGCGAACCCGAAGGAACGCAGCAGCTCCGGCCAGTAGCTGCCCAGCACCCGGACGTAGTTGTTGAACTCCAGCGCCGGCACGAACTGGCCGATGTCGGCCCCCGGCGGCTTCGTGTAGAGCGAGGTCGCGAGCAGCGAGAACACCGGGAGCACGAAGAAGAGCAGCAGGAAGAAGAAGCCGGGCAGGATCAGCCAATAGCCCATCCGTCCCCGGCGGCGTTCCTCCTTAAGCTCGCCGCTGCCGCCTCCCTGATCCGGCGCCGATGACGTGTCTGCGGTGGCCAGCGCACTCATCAGACACCGTCCTCGGGCGCCCCGTACTGCGGTTCCTCGTCGCCGTCGAGGCCGAAGGCGTGTTCCGTGTCCCAGCTGAGCACGACGGCGTCGCCCGGCTGGGCCAGCTGCTGGCCGTGGTTCTGGCTGAAGACGCCCACCGTGCCGATCCCGGCAACCTCTACCAGGTACTCGGTACTGACCCCGGTGAACGAGGTGTCGAGCACGGTGCCGCGCAGGACGTTGGCGGCCTCGGCCGGCGCATCGTCCGGCCACATCATCTTCAGCTTCTCCGGGCGGATCCCGATCAGCGCCTTGCCCCGGTGCACGGTCGCGCGCTCCTTCAGCACGGTCAGCCGGTTGCCGTTGGCATTGACGACGACGGCGTCGCCCCGGTCCTCGATGATCTCACCGGCGACCAGGTTGGACTTGCCCAGGAAGTTGGCCACGAACACGGTGCGCGGCAGTTCATACAGCTCGCGGGGAGCACCCATCTGCTCCACCTTGCCGGCGTTCATGACGGCCACGGTGTCCGCCATGGTCATGGCTTCTTCCTGGTCGTGGGTGACGTGGACGAAGGTCAGCCCGACCTCGGTCTGGATCTTCTTCAGTTCCACCTGCATTTGCCGGCGGAGCTTCATGTCCAGCGCGCCCAGCGGTTCGTCCAGCAACAGCACCGCCGGTTGGTTGACGATGGCCCGCGCCAGCGCCACGCGCTGCTGCTGCCCGCCGGAGAGCTGGGCCGGCCGGCGTGCGCCCAGGTGCGACAGCTCCACCAGCGCCAGTGCCTTCTTCGCCTGCTCCTGGGCGTCGCGGACCTTGCGCCGGCGCAACCCGAACGCCACATTGTCCAACACGCTCATGTGCGGGAACAGGGCGTAGTTCTGGAACACGGTGTTGACCGGCCGCTGGTGCGGGCTGGCCTTGCTGATGTCCTTGCCGCCGATGCTGATGCTGCCGGACGTGGGCTGTTCCAGCCCGGCTACCATCCGCAGGGTGGTGGTCTTGCCGCAGCCGGAGGGGCCGAGCAGGGCAAAGAACTGGCCGGCCGGAATGGTCAGGTCCAGGTCATCCACGGCCACGAAATCGCCGAACCGCTTGGTCACGGACGCCAGCACCAGATCCGCGCCGCTGTCTTCGCCGACGGCGTTGGCGTGCTCTGTCCTCAGTGGTGCCTGGGTCATCAGTTGCCGATCGCCTGCTGGAAACGGTTGCCGAAGTCGGTTTCCTCGTCGGCCTCAAGGCTGCGGAAGACCTTGACCTTGGCCAGGTCTTCGTCCGTCGGGAAGATCAGCGGGTTGTCGACCAGCTCCGGATCGATCTTCTCCATCGCTTCCTTGGCCCCCTGCACCGGGCAGATGTAGTTCACATAGGCCGCGACGGTCGCCGCGTTTTCCGGATCGTAGTAGAAGTCCATCAGCGTTTCCGCGTTCTTCTTGTGCGGCGAGCCGATCGGCACCAGCAGGTTGTCCGACCACAGGGTTCCGCCGGCTTCCGGGAGCGCGAACTGCCACTTGTCGCCCTCTTCGAAATTCAGCTGCGTGATGTCGCCGGACCAGCAGATCACCGCCAGCGCGTCGCCGGAGATCAGGTCTTCCTTGTAGGAGTTGCCCTTGACCTGGCGGATCTGGCCGTCGGCAATCTGCTTCTGCAGGACCTCCAGGGCGGCGTCGTATTCGCTCGTGCCCCAGTCGCCGGAAATGTCCACGCCGTTGTCCAGCATGAGCAGGCCCATGGTGTCGCGCATCTCGTCGAGCACTTCCACGCGTCCCTTGAGTTCGGGCTTCCACAGGTCGGACACCGTCCGCAGCCCGCCGGGGACCGCTTCCTTGTTCCAGGCAATGCCCGCGTATCCGGACTGCCAGGTCAGGGAGTTCTTCCGTCCCGGGTCGAAGTCCACGTTCTTCAGGGTCTCCAACAGGTTGGCCGCGTTCGGAATGTTCGCGTGGTCCAGTTCCTGCGTGTAGCCGAGCCGGATCAGGCGGTCCGCCATCCAGTCGGTGAGCGTGATGATGTCCTGTCCGATGTCCTGCCCTGCGGCGAGCTGGCCCTGGACCTTCCCGAAGTACGTGTCGTTTCCGTCGATGTCCTCGGAATAGTTGGCCTGGATCCCGGTTTTCTTGGTGAAGGCCTCCAGCGACGGGTAGGTCTGGGTGGAGTCGTCATAGTCCAGGTACAGGGTCCAGTTGGCCCAGTTGACTTCCTTTTCCTGGTCCGACAGGTCTTCGGCCGGGGACAGCGCACCTGCCGAGCCGGTGTTCGACGAGCCGCCCGTGCCGCCCGTGCCACACGCAGCGAGCAGGCCGGCCAAAGTCAGTCCGCCGGCGCCCATCAGGACGTTCCGGCGGGACATCTGCGCAGCGATCAGGCGTCGCAGGCGTGGGTCTTCAGGTAGTCGTTTCGGCATCTGGTGCTCCTGTTGACGGATCGGGCCTCGCTGGTGCGTCGATACTTGCAGACGGCCGAGACCCCGACAATAGTTTCAGTTGTAAATTTTTGGTACCACAACGAAATCCGAAGCACCCGCTGCCTGAACGTGGAGTGTCCCCTCCCCGAAGGGCGCACCCGCGAAGTATGCACCCGGCGGACGGAACGGCCGCACGCTCAAGCCCAAGTGAGCTGCTTCACAACAGATAGTAGCCTCTAGATCTGCGTATATCGATAGCCTCGGCCGCGAATCTTTTCGGATTCAGCACTTGCGCTCTCATCAGACAACGGATTCAATAGTCAGCAATCCCTGCCGGTGGCGGGTATTCGCTTAGGAGGTGGATACGCTTGACCTTGCTGCCCAGTGCCGGCCATGGCCTCATCGGCAACGGCCACAGCCCTGCGGTTGACGAGGTCTCCAAGGCCATCATCGAGCAACTGCAGGAAGACGGCCGCCGCTCCTACGCCGCCATCGGCAAGGCGGTCGGGCTCTCCGAAGCAGCCGTCAGGCAGCGGGTGCAGAAGCTGATCGACTCCGGCGTCGTGCAGATCGTCGCGGTCACCGATCCGCTGCAGCTGGGCTTTGCGCGGCAGGCCATGCTGGGCATCAAGACCGCCGCCGACCTGCTGGAAGTGTCGGACAAGATCGCCGAACTGGACCAGGTGCACTACTGCCTGGTCACCGCGGGCTCGTTCGACATTCTGGCCGAAATCATTTGCGAAAACGACCAGGATTTGTTGCGGCTGGTCAACCAGATCCGCGGCATTCCCGGTGTCCTGAGCACCGAAACATTCATGTATCTCTCTCTGCGCAAGCAGGAATACAACTGGGGAACCCGATGACACAGACATCAGCATCGCCAAGCACCAGCATCCCGGGCCAAGGCACGCCCGCCGGCACCACGACCGACGCCCCGATGCGCCGGGCCTACACCACTCCGCTGGGAACGGACCGCCAGCAGGCGGCCCGCGACCACCTGTGGATGCACATGGCCCGTCACTCACCACTGGTTGCCGGCGGCAACGTACCGGTGATTACCCGCGGCGAGGGCCACCTCATCTACGACGATCAGGGCCGCGAATACATCGACGGCCTGGCCGGGCTCTTCGTGGTCCAGGTGGGCCACGGCCGCGAGGAACTCGCGCAGGCAGCCGCCCGGCAGGCCAAGGAACTGGCCTTCATGCCGCTGTGGTCCTATGCCCACCCGGCGGCCATCGAGCTGGCCGAACGCCTGGCCCACCACGCCCCCGGCGACCTGAACCGGGTCTTCTTCACCACCGGCGGCGGCGAAGCCGTGGAATCCGCGTGGAAGCTGGCCAAGCAGTACTTCAAGCTGCAGGGCAAACCCAACAAGACCAAGGTGATCTCCCGCGCCGTTGCCTATCACGGCACCCCGCAGGGAGCGCTCTCGATCACCGGTATCCCGGACATGAAGGCACCCTTCGAACCGCTGGTGCCAGGCGCTTTCCGCGTCCCCAACACGAACCAGTACCGCGCCCCGGCGGGCCTGGAAGATCCGAAGGCCTTCGGCCGCTGGGCCGCGGACCGGATCGGCGAAGCCATCGAGTTCGAAGGCCCGGACACCGTTGCCGCGGTGTTCCTGGAACCGGTGCAGAATTCCGGCGGCTGTTTTCCGCCGCCGCCCGGGTACTTCGAGCGGGTGCGGGAAATCTGCGACGAGTACGACGTTCTGCTGGTCTCCGACGAGGTGATCTGCGCGTTCGGCCGGATCGGTTCCATGTTCGCCTCCACCGACTTTGACTACGTGCCGGACATGATCACCTGCGCCAAGGGCATGACCAGCGGCTACTCCCCGATCGGCGCGATGATCGCCTCGGACCGCCTGTTCGAACCGTTCAAGCATGGCGACACGACGTTCTACCACGGCTACACCTTCGGCGGGCACCCGGTCTCGGCCGCCGTTGCCATGGCCAACCTGGACATCTTCGAACGCGAGGGCCTGAACAACCACGTCAAGGAGAACGCCCCGGCCTTCCGCAAGACGCTGGAGAAGCTGCTGGACCTGCCGATCGTCGGCGATGTCCGCGGCGAGGGCTATTTCTACGGGATCGAACTGGTCAAGGACAAGGCCACCAAGGAGACGTTCAACGACGAAGAGTCGGAGCACCTGCTGCGCGGCTACCTGTCCAACGCGCTGTTCGACGCCGGCTTGTACTGCCGCGCGGACGACCGTGGCGACCCCGTGGTGCAGCTGGCTCCGCCGCTGACTATCGGCCAGCGCGAATTCGACCAGATCGAGCAGATCCTGCGCTCCGTCCTCACGGAGGGCATGAACCACCTCTGACCGCCAACGGGACTCCCGGGGAGGGGGCTTTTCCCGAATCGGTGAGGGCGGTGGGTGGTTGGCCACCCACCGCCCTCAGCCGGCTTCGCCGCGGACCTGCCGCAGCCACGTGCGCCGCGCGGCCAGGCAAGGCTCGATGTCGGCCACGCTTTCCAGCGCCACCGCCTGCGCCTCGAGCCCGGCCGCTTCGATGATGATGCCGTACCGTCCGCGCTCGGCACCTGCCCACCACTTGCCGCCGTCCTGCCAGAGCGCGAATTCCACCTGCTCACCGTCGACGGCGATGCCCACCATCCGCGGCTCCTGGCGGTCCAACTCGTCCAGCTGCCGCAGGTAGGCGTCCTTGTCCTCCACCATGGCGCGGGCGCCCAGCCGCATGGTTCGAATGCTCTGGTTTACCTCGTGGGCCGTGGTCAGGACCTGCGCATAAGGCGAACCAAGCCCCGGATCGCCATGCAGCAACCCGTGGGGGCCGCCGTCGAAAATCCATTCGCCGACCATGACGCCGCCGTCCCAATCGCGGAGGCCGAAACACGGCAACTCCGGAAAAGTCTCGCGAATGCGCTGCTCCCCTTCGGCCACGATGGCCCAAAATCCGTCCTGGTCCCGCTGCCCCTCAACGCCCATGGAGCAAGTATGGCAGCGGCCTGCCCGGTTTCGCCCGGAAATTTTGGCCGCGGGCCCCGCGGACCCGGCGGGCACGTACACCACGCCCGTGTCCCGGCCGGCGGTGCGCAACGCACGGCGGCCGGCGGTGCCGCCGTCACGAGGGGCATTCGGGTGCCGGCGCCCTACAGTTCGGCTTTTCCGGCCCGCCAATAGCCCATGAACGCCACCTGTTTGCGATCCACTCCCACGTCCCGGACCAGGTAGCGGCGCAGCCCGCGGATGACCGCCGCCTCCCCCGCCATCCAGGCGTAGAACGGCCGGGTGGAACCGGCAGTGGTTTCCCACAAGATCACCTGGTCAATGTCCACTTCTTCGGGGTCCTCCCCCGTCGCCGGGGCCAGGCCGGCTCCGGGCACGACGACGGCGGCGCGCACCGCTTCGTCCAGCAGCTCGCCGTGCGGGCGGCCGCCCCGCGCCAGCCAGGAGATCTGCACGTCCGCCGCAGACCGGATGTCCTGGAAGTCCGCCGGGTCGGGGACCTCGAGCACGGCGTGGCCCGTCATGTGCCCCGGGAGGCTCTCCAGGATGGACGCGATGGCGGGAACGGCGGTTTCGTCGCCGGCGAGCAGCACGTGCGAAGCCAGCCCGCGCCGCCACTCAATGCCGCCGTAGCTCTTCGCCGTCGCGCAGTTCGCCGCCGCGGCGTTCGGGCCGATGATGGTGACCTCGTCGCCGGGCACGGCGGCGGCCGCCCAGCACGACGCCGGGCCGCCGTTTCCGTCGGCGTCGAAATGCAGCACGAAGTCCACGTCCAGTTCGGGCCCCCGCCTGCCTTCCGCCGGCCGGAAGGCGCGGACGGTGTAGGTGCGCATGGAGCCGCGGCGGGCCGGGTCCATGGCCAGCCACTGCTGGTACCAGCCGCCGCCCAGTTCCACCGCGGTGTCCGTGCCGGCCGCCGAGGCTCCTTGGCCGGCCGGCGTTCCGGCACCGGACGGGCACGCGGGGCCGCCAAATGCCGGCAGCGGCAGCGGACGTCCGTCGGCGCCGGCGGACGGGATCATCACCTTGATCCGCAGATCCAGCGTCGGCCCGTCCACGCCGAAACGGCGGAGCGACTCACCGCAAAAGGTGACCCGCCGGTAGCTCGGCGAGAGGTCCTCTACCCGGGCGACGGCTACGCCGAAGGCCAGCACCGGCACCACGGCGGATGTTTCAGTTGCTACGGCGGTCATCGTGCTCCGTTCTCCCTGTCCGTTCCTTCGGCTGCGCGCCGGGTTTTCCTTCGGCTGCCCGCCGGAGTTTCCTTCCGGCGCCGCCGGGACCCTGTCCGGGCGGTTGTCGGCGCCTGCCGGCCGCGCTCACGCCGCGGGCTCTTCGTGCTTGAGGTCCGTCGTGGACAGGGTTGGGGCGGCGCCGGGTTCCCCGGCCGGGGCGGGCGCCTCGCAGTGGTGGCGGCCGACCGGAACCACCATCGGCGTTCCGGAGACCGGGTCCTGGATCACCCGCGATTCCAGTCCGAACACCGTCTGCACCAGCTCCTCGGTGACCACCTGGGCGGGGGCGCCCTCGGCCACCACCCGGCCGCCCTTCATCGCCACGAGCTGGTCGGCGTAGCGGGCGGCCAGGTTCAGGTCGTGCAGCACGATGGCCACGGAGGTGCCGCGGCGCCGGTTCAGGTCGGTGATCAGGTCAAGCACCTCCACCTGGTGGGCCACGTCAAGGAAGGTGGTCGGCTCATCCAGCAGCAGCACGTCGGTCTCCTGGGCCAGCGCCATCGCGATCCACACCCGCTGGCGCTGGCCACCGGAGAGTTCGTCCACGTTCCGGTCGCCCAGCTCCAGGGTGTCGGTGGCCGCCAAGGCCGCGTTGACGGCGTCGTCGTCCTCCCGGGTCCACTGCCGGAACCAGCCCTGGTGCGGATACCGGCCGCGGCCCACCAGCTCCGCGACGCTGATGCCGTCGGGGGCCGCCGGGCTTTGCGGCAGCAGGCCCAGCACCTTCGCCACGTCGCGGGTGGGCTGCCGGTGGATGTCCTTGCCGTCCAGCAGCACGGACCCGGCACCCGGCTTGAGCAGCCGCGCCAGCCCGCGCAGCAGCGTCGACTTGCCGCAGGCGTTCGCCCCGACGATGATCGTCACCTTGCCCTCCGGCAGCCGGACGGTGAGGTCCTGCACGACGGTGCGCTGGTCGTAGGCCAGCGTCAGGTTCCGGGATTCGAGCGTGCGCACTTAGCCTCCTTGGCCTCGGCGGTTGGTGGTGACCAGCAGCCAGAGCAGGAACGGCGCACCCAGCGCACCCGTCACCACCCCGACCGGCAGCGAGGCGCCGTCGGTCAGATACATCGGAATGAGGTTGGCCGCGGCGAAGTCGGCGGCCAACACGATCAGGGCACCCACCAGCGCGGCCGCCGGCAGCGATGCCGCACCCCCCAGCAACCGGCGGGCGATCGGCCCGGACAGGAACGCGATGAACGCGACCGGACCTGCCGCGGCAGTGGCCGCGGCGGCCAGCAGCACCCCCACCGCCATCAGGCCCAGCCGGGCCGGCGCCACCCGGACGCCCAGCGCGGCAGCGGCGTCGTCGCCCATTTCCAGGCCGTGCAGGCTGCGGGCCAACAGTGCCACGGCCACGAACAGGACGCACAGCCCCGCCACCAGGACCGCTGCCCGGTCCCAATTGCTGGAGTTCAGCGACCCGTTCAGCCAGACCAGCGCGCCCTGGGCGGTGCGGATATCCGTGCGGGTCAGCAGGTAGCTGACCAGCGCCTGCATCACCGCGGCGAAGCCGATGCCCACCAGGATCAGCCGCGAGTTGGCAGCCCCGGACACCGTGCTGGAGCGGTACGAGATCGCGTAGATTCCCCCCGCCACCACCAGCGCACCGGCCATGGCGGCGGCGGAGACCGCGGCGCCGGCCGCGCCGAACACGACGATCGCGGTCACGGCGGAGGCGCTGGCCCCGTAGCTGATGCCGATGATGTCCGGGCTGGCCAGCGGGTTCCGCAGCATGGTCTGGAAGATGCTGCCGGCCAGGCCGAACGCGAGCCCGACCAGCACGCCAATCACGGCCCGCGGCAGTTTGTGCTCCATCACGATGAAGCTGGCCCCGGGGATCTGTTCGCCGGCCAGCAGCCGGAAGAAGTCCGGAACGGTCACGGTGTAGCTGCCCAGCAGGACGTTGACCAAAAACAGGACGACGACGATGCCCGCCAGGGCGGCGATGACCGCCGCGCGCCGCCGGCTGCGTCGTCCGGCCCTGACGGGAGCCGCGGCTCGCCGGCCGCCGCCTCCGCGGGTGCGGGGTAAATCTTCGAGTGCACCCTCCATATACCCTGCACTCGACGACAAACCCTGTCCTGGCCGGTCCGGGGCCTGGGGCAAAGCGGAGCCGGCCGCCTGCTGCGCCGATTCGGGGCGCTTTCCGCGCGGGGTGTCCACCTTGCTCACAGCCCGGCCGCCTTCCGCCGCCGGACCAGCCAGATGAACACGGGCGCGCCGATCACCGCGGT
Organism: Arthrobacter sp. Y3223151; assembly: GCF_059091125.1. Classification (NCBI taxonomy): domain Bacteria; kingdom Bacillati; phylum Actinomycetota; class Actinomycetes; order Micrococcales; family Micrococcaceae; genus Arthrobacter; species Arthrobacter sp. Y3223151. Next base: position 67,298 of record NZ_JBNHGI010000001.1, read on the forward strand.
GGTGATGCCGGCTTCGATCTCGCCGGGCGGTGCCAGGAAGCGGCCGGCCACGTCGGCGCCGACCAGCAGCACGGGGGCCAGCACCATGGAGCAGGGCAGGATCCAGCGGTAGTCGGGTCCGGTCAGGGCGCGGACCATGTGCGGGATGATCAGGCCCACGAAGGCGATCGGGCCGGCGATGGCGGTCGCCGCGCCGCACAGGATCACCACGCCGAGCGCCGTGACGGCACGGGACAGGCCCACCTTCTGGCCCAGCCCGCGGGCCACGTCGTCGCCCAGCGACAAGTTGTTCAGGATCCTCCCGGTGAACAGCGTGATCACCAGTCCGACGGCGATGAACGGGGCCACCTGGCCGATCAGGTCCCAGCCGCGGCCGGCCACGGATCCCACCTGCCAGTAGCGGAAGCCCTCCAGCGTGTCCTGGTTGGTCACCAGCACCGAGTACATCAGTGAGCTCAGCCCCGCGGACAGGGCGGCGCCGGCCAGCGCCAGCTTGATCGGGGTGGCCCCTTCCCGTCCCATGCTCGCCACCCCGTAGACCAGCACGGCAGCGAGCGCGGCGCCGGCGAACGCGAACCAGACGTAGCCGGAAAGTTGGGTCACGCCGAACAGGAAGATGCCCGCCACGACCGCGAGCGCGGCCCCGGCGTTTACGCCCAGGATGCCGGGATCGCCCAGCGGGTTGCGCGCCACGCCCTGCATGGCGGCGCCGGCGACGCCCAGGGCCGCTCCCACCAGCAGTCCGGTGACCGTCCGCGGGATGCGCGAGTGGACCACGGCGTGGTCTCCGTTGGCGGGGTCGAAGGCGACAAAGGCCTGGATGAACGTCTCCACGCTGATGGGGCGCGCCCCGAGGGCCAGCGAGGCGCAGCAGACCAGCGCCAGGACCACCAGGGCGGCCGGGATGCCCGCCAGCACCCTGCGCGGGAGCCGTGCCGCGCAGGGAGCGGTCGAGGACGGCCTGCCGGTCCCGTTCGCGCCGCCCGCAGCGCGGCCCAGCCGAGGCCCGGGCGCCGGCCGGGAAGGCGCCGTTGCCGCCGGATCAGCTGGCATGCGCATACCCCCTCGGGCCGGAAAAAGCGACTCAAGTAAGGCTAACCTATGTTCTCCGCGCTTAAGAAACGCTTCCCTGCCCTAATTGCTGCCCGTGCCGCACGCAGGCCGCGGGCCCGGACAGCGCGGCGCCCGCCCGCCTCACCGGCCGCCCGGGGCGCCCTGTTTCCGGCGGACTGCCGGGCATAATCGAGCCATGACGCATCCGATCGTCCTGCTGCACGGCTGGGCCTGCTCCGCCGGCTACTGGAAACCGCTGGCCGCCCGGCTCTCCGCCGGCGGCCGCGACGTCGCGGCCCCGGACCTTCCCGGCTACGGCAGCGGCCCGCCCGCCGGCTTCGACTGGACCGTGGAGAACGTCGCCGCAGCCCTGGTCGACCGCTTCGGCAGCGGGCCGGTGCACTGGGTCGGGCACTCCCTGGGCGGCAACATCGCCGCCACCATCGCGGCGCGCTTCCCGCGGACGACGGCGTCGCTCACCGTCATGGGGATGGTGCCGGTGCCGCCGTCGGCGGCAACCGTCGACAAGCTCAGCCGCCTGTTCGGCGGGGAATCTTCCGATCCGGCGGCGGACCTGGCCGCCGGCGAGGAGCTGATTCGCGCGTGGTTTAGCGGCGGCAGCGAGCCGCAGGGCGGGGACCGCGAAACATTCCGGGCCCCCTTCAGGCGGCACCCCGACGTCGTGCGCCGGAGCCTGCCCGCGGGGCTGGCCGGGGCCGCACCCGAGGTCGCGGCGCTGGTGGCCGCTCCCACCCTCGTGGTGACCGGTACCCGCGATCCCACCCGGCCGCCTGCCGCGGTCGCCGACTTCCTGGCCCGTCACCCGCACTGGCACCACGTGGCCGTGCAGGATGCCGGGCACATGGTGCACTGGGAGCAGCCCGCCGCCTGCGCCGACGCGGTCCTGCGGCACGCGGAGTCCGCCGAGCACGGCGCCTGACCCCGGCCGCGCAAGCGGCCGGGCCCGTCAGCAGGCCGCCCTAGGGCTGCTTGGCCGGATGCGTCTCCCGCTGGATGACCGGCATGATCTCGGTGGCCAGGAGTTCGATGGACCGGGCGGTGTCCGCGAACGGCAGCCCGCCGAGGCCCACCTGGGCCATGTAGCGGTCGTGGCCGAACAGCTGGTACTGCTCCATGATCTTGTCGATCACTTCCTGCGGGCTCCCGGCGAGCAGGCCGCCGCCCGGTCCGGCCCACGCTTCGAAGGTCTCGCGGGGGAAGTGCCCGGCCGGCCGCGGCATGTTCTGCTCGAAGTATGCGCGATAGTACGGGTAGAACGTGTCGCGCGCCTGCTGCGAGGTCGGAGCCACGAAAAAGTGGCCGCCCGTTCCCACCGGCAGCGCGGCCGGATCGTGCCCGTGCGCCGCGGCGGATTCGCGGTAGTACTCAATGTGCCGGACGAAGTGCTGCGGACCGGAGAGCAGCGCCAGGTACAGCGGCAGCCCCAGGCGTCCGGCCCGCTCGAAGGAAGAAGGCGTGCCGCCCACGCCCACCCAGACCGGAAGCCTCTCCTGCAGCGGCCGCGGCGACACGTCCATGCCCCCGATGCTGTGATGGTAGGTGCCGTCCCAGGTCAGGTTTTCCTGTCCGCGGGCGGCCAGCAGCAACTGAAGCTTCTCTTCGAACAGTCCGTCATAGTCGGCCGTGTCGTACCCGAACAGCGGGTAGGACTCGGTGAAGGCGCCGCGGCCGGCAATGACCTCGGCGCGTCCGCCGGAGAGCAGATCCAGCGTGGCGAACTGCTCGAACAGGCGCACCGGGTCTTGGGTGGACAGCACGGTCACGGCGGTGGCCAGGCGCAGGTTGGTGGTCTCGCGGGCGATGGCGGCCAGGACGATTTCCGGCGCCGAAATGGCGAAGTCCTTGCGGTGGTGCTCGCCCAGCCCCAGGAACGAGATGCCCGCCTGGTCGGCAATCTTGGCCAGCTGGACGAGTTCCTCCAGTCGCCGGCGCGGCGACAGCGCCTCCCCGCCCGGGCCACGCGTCAATTCGCCGAAGGTAAAAATGCCGAAGTCCATGGTGCTCCCGGGGTAGCGCGTGCAATAACTAATTAGTTGAAGCTTCAGCTATTCGCCGTTATTCCCGTTCAAAGGATTCCACCCTCGGCAAAAGGGCTACCGGGCAGTAACATGAGGGGACAGCACAGGGCCTGGAGCCCGCAGGCCCGCGTCGAAGGGGACTGCCATGAGCGCCGAGACCGACCAGACAACTGCCGCCCGCACCGCCGCTGCCGGAGCGAAGGCCGGGAACGCCGCCACGGCGCCCGACGCGGGACCGCTGCCGGCCGAAGCAGGGACAGCCGGCCCGGCCGAGAGCGGGGAGCGGGAGGCGAGGGAACTCGCCGAGGCAGCCCGCGAAACCGAATGGAACCGGCCGAGTTTCGCCAAGGGCCTGTACATGGGCCGCTTCGACCTGGACCTGATCCATCCACATCCGCTGCCGACTCCGTCCGAGCGCGAGGCCGGCGAAGCGTTCCTGGCGACGCTGGCGGAGTTCGCCCGGAGCATGGACGGGGCGCGGATCGAGCGCGAGGCGAAAATCCCCGACGAGTACCTGGCCGGCCTGGCCGGAATCGGCGCGTTCGGCATCAAGATCCCGGTCGAATACGGCGGCCTCGGACTGTCGTTGCTGTACTACGGCCGCGCCCTGATGCTGCTGGGCTCCGTGCACCCCTCGCTCGGCGCGCTGCTCTCGGCCCACCAGTCCATCGGCGTGCCCGAGCCGGTGAAAGTCTTCGGCACCGAGGAGCAAAAGCGCGAATACCTTCCCCGCTGCGCGGCCGGCGCCGTGACGGCGTTCCTGCTGACCGAGCCCGACGTCGGCTCCGACCCCGCCCGGCTGGGCACCACCGCGACCCTCACCGAGGACGGCGGCGCGTACCTGCTCAACGGCAGCAAGCTGTGGACCACGAACGGCGTGATCGCGGAACTGGTAGTGGTGATGGCCAAGGTGCCGGAGCATGACGGCCAGCGCGGCGGCATCTCCGCCTTTGTGGTGGAAGCGGATTCACCCGGCATCACGGTGGAAAACCGCAACGCCTTCATGGGCCTGAGGGGCATCGAAAACGGCGTGACCCGGTTCGACAACGTCCGCGTCCCCGCAGCCAACCGCCTGGGCCGTGAAGGCCAGGGCCTGAAGATCGCCCTGACCACGCTGAATACCGGGCGCCTGTCCATTCCCGCGCTCTGCGCCGCGAACGGCAAGTGGTCGCTGAAGATCGCCCGCGAATGGTCCAATGCGCGGGTGCAGTGGGGCAGACCCGTGGGCAAGCACGAGGCGGTCGGCAAGAAGATCGCCTTCATCGCCGCGGGCTCCTTCGCCCTCGACGCGGTTTTTGAGCTGTCTGCCGGACTCGCGGATGCCGGCATGAAGGACATCCGGATTGAAGCGGCGCTGGCCAAGCTGTGGTCCAGCGAAACCGCCTTCAGGATTGCCGACGAACTGGTGCAGATCCGCGGTGGCCGGGGCTACGAGACCGCCGAGTCACTGGCTGCCCGCGGCGAGCGCGCCGTTCCGGCGGAACAAGCGTTCCGCGACATGCGGATCAACCGGATCTTCGAAGGCTCTACCGAAATCATGCACCTGTTGGTTGCCCGCGAGGCCGTCGACGCCCACCTGGCCGCGGCCGGAGACCTGGCCTCGCCCGACGCCGACGCCCGGGCCAAGGCGAAGGCCGCCGTGGGCGCCAGCGGCTTCTACGCCAGATGGCTTCCCCAGCTGCTCGCCGGCCGCGGCATGAACCCGCGGTCCTACAGCGATTTCGGCCTGCTGGCCCGGCACCTGCGGTTCATCGAACGGTCCTCCCGCCGGCTGGCCCGGCAGACCTTCCTCGGGATGGGCCGGTGGCAGGCCGGGTTGGAGAAGCGGCAGGCCTTTTTGGGCAGGATCGTGGATATCGGTGCCGAACTCTTTGCCATGGCGGCCTGCTGCAGCCACGCCGACATGCTGCGCAGCCTGGACGCCGCCCAGGGCAGGTCGGCCTATCAGCTGGCCGATGCCTTCTGCCTGCAGGCCCGGCAACGGATCGGCCACCTCTTCGACGACCTCTGGCGTAATTCCGACGCAAGCGACGGCAGGCTGGCCGCGCACGTGCTGGCGGGCGACTACACCTGGCTGGAAGCCGGCGTGCTGGACCCGTCCGAGGGCACCGGCCCGTGGATTTCCCAGCGTCCGGACGGCGCCTCCGCCAAGGAAAACCTGCACCGCTCCTACCGCTGATTCCCCGCCGGGCTCAGAGCAAGGGCCACACCCGGCGCTCCCTGTCGAAAACGTCCCAGGCCCGCGGCACCAGACCCAGCGACACCTCGCACATCCGCCGCAGCTGCCGCATGCTCCCCGGCCGGAACTCCTCGGCCCCGGAGTCGCTGAACGGATCCGGGTACCGGACCCCCTGGGCGGATGCCCACTGAAGCCCGTGCGAATGCCCGCTGCAGAACTGCCAGACATACATTAACGACGGCGGCAGATCCCCCTCCCGCAGGTCCTTCAGGATGGAGGTTTGCGTACGGTTCTTGGTGGCGTAGCCCCAGGAACCGTCGGCCTTGCGGGCGAAAATCGGCGGCAGCTGCAGCGACTCGGCGGCCTCGTTGACCGCGCGCCGGAGGCCATCGAAGTAGTCCATGGTCCGGGCATGCCGGTCCGGCCGCAGGTCACCCAGATACGCATCCCAGAACGACGCCGCATTGAAGACGTCGCGGGCAATGAGAACCAGGCCGCGCCGCGCCCGCTCCGTTCCTCCCTCGGGCTGGAGGGCCCACAGCACCGTGGAGGTGCATTCGATGACCGACCGCACCAGCGAGTACGGCGAGTGCGTGTGCACCCGATACGACGTCGTTCCTTGCTCCCCCTGTTCGTCGAACAGCAGCCGGCGCAGCGCCAGCACATTGTCCGTCGCCGCAGCCAAGGACTGGCGCAGCAGGCTGCTCACGCTGTGGACCGCGGCGAATCGATCGTCCAGCAGCGCCAGCGCGGACCCCGGCTCGACGGCGGCCCCGTCCCGCAACAGCCATGGCTCAAGGTCCCGCAGCATCTGCAGGACGGCCAGGGCCGCGCGGCTCTCCGGATCCGCTCCGGAGACCGAGCGCACCGGGCCGCAGGAGGCACCGCCGTCGTCCATTGGGCCATGGTAGCGCCGGCCACCGCCAGGCTGCCCGCGGCGCCCGACCTTCCTAGCGAACGCGGCCGGAACGGCGTGCGCGGCCGGCCTTCCTAGCGTGCGCGGCCGGAACGCCGTGCGCGGCCGGAACGGGCGGCAATCAGCAGCCCGGCGCCCGTCAGCGCGATGCCCACCAGCGTCTGCGGGCCGACCGCGCTCCCCGCGGACGCCCAGAACAGATCCAACACCAGCGCACCCACCAGCTGTCCGCCGATCACCGTCAGGGTGGTCAGCAGCACGCCGCTGCTGGCCACCGCGACGGTGGCGGCGGCCAGGATCAGGGTTCCGAGCGGCCCGCCCAGGTACAACCACCAGTCACCGGTGATCAGGTCGGCCCGCCCGGTCATCATCGCCTGGGCCGCCCAGACCGCCAGCAACGCGGCCGTCCCTACCCCGAAGTTCAGCAGCGTGGAAATCACCGGGCTGCCGTGTGCCGCGCCGACCTGGCCGAGGACGCCTTGCTGCACGCTCTGCAGCAACCCGGCCACCAGCGGGATCAGCATGAACAGTAAGAGCAGCCCCGCTGTCCTTGACGATCCGAGGTGGGCGCTGGCGGCAATGAGCGAGGCCAGGAAAGCCAGCGCCGCGCCGGCGAACCTTGCACCGCTGACCTCGATTTTCCGTCCGGCCCCGATTCCCCACCGGTCCATCAGGAGACCGGAAGCCATTTGGCCGGACACAATGGCAATGGTGAACAGCGACAACCCGATCGGCCCGACGGTGGCCGCCTGAGCGAACACGTAGAAGGCGCCGACCAACCCGGCCCCCAGGTACCAGCGCGGATAGGCCCGCTGCCGCAGGAGCCGGGGAACGGCACGCAACTTGCCCCGCACCGACGGGTGCACCAGCGCGAAGAGCAGAACGGCCGCCAGCCCGGTACCGAAACTGACCAGGGCCGCTCCCACCTGGTCCCCCAACTCGATGCCCAACTGGCTGTTGAGGCGGCTCTGCATGGCCAGTCCGACCCCTGCCAACATCGCCAGGAACAACGCGAGCGGCGCGGACATCCGGATGCCTTGGCGGTGCGCCACGTTCTGCCCGCCGGGCGGGGAGACACCGCCGCCGGGGCCTCGGGGAGAATCTGCGGGCCGGTCGGTGTGCACGTGCCGATGCTATCCCGGACGGCCGGGGATCCGCCGCACCGGCCCACTTGACCTTGCCGCTGCGTCAACCTCCATAGTGGTTGTCATGGGAACAGCACCGCAGGTTGATCGGGGCGAATACTCGATCCAGGAGGTCGCCAAGGCGGCGGGAACAACCAGCAGGACCCTCCGGCATTACCAGGACATTGGCCTGCTTGCGCCGAGCCGCATCGGCCACAACGGCTACCGCTATTACGACGACGGAGCCCTCCTGCGGTTGCAGCGCATTTTGCTGCTGCGGGAACTCGGGTTGGGGCTGCCGGAGATCGGCAAGGTGTTCGAGGGCACCCGGGACGCGTCGGCGGCCCTGCGGGGCCACCTGGAACTTCTCCTGCAGGAGCGCGACCGGCTGGAGCGGCAGATCGCCTCGGTCAAGACCACCATCGACAAGACGGAAAGGGGCGAGGATCTCGTGGCCAGTGAGATGTTCGACGGATTCGACCACACGCAGTACAAGCAGGAGGTCGAAGAGCGCTGGGGCAAGGACGCGTATGCCAAGGGCGACAAGTGGTGGCGCGGGATGTCCGGCGCGGAGCGGAAGGCTTGGGCGGAACGGTCCCGCCAGCTGATGGCCGACTGGGTCGCCGCCGGCCAGGCCGGGGTCGCCGCCGACAGCGCGGAAGCTCAGGCCTTGGCGCAGCGCCAGTTCGACTGGCTTTCCAGCGCCAACGGCGGCCAGCAGGTGTCCTACGGTTACTTCACCGGCCTGGGCGAGATGTACGTGGCCGACCCGCGGTTCGGCGCCAACTACGGCGGCGAGGCCGGTTCATCGTTCGTGCGGGATGCCATGAAGGCCTACGCCGAGAGGCATTTGGCTTAGTGCCGGCCTCTGTCAGCCCAGGCCTGCGGTCGTCTTCCGGCACGCCTCGACGAAGGGTCTGAGCAGCGCCTGGAACTGCCCTTCGGACGACCCGGGTTCTTCGGGGTGCCACTGGACCGCCAGCAGCCAGCCTTCGTCGGGGCGGGCGAGTTCCACGGCTTCCACCACGCCGTCGGCCGCGGTGGCCACGACGCGGAGCCGGTCACCCAACCGGCGCACGGCCTGGTGATGGCCGGACTGGACCGCGACTTCGCCGGTGCCGAGCGCCGCCGCCAGCAGGCTGTCGGGGGCAATCCGCACCGGATGGCTGGCCATGGGCGGCTGCGGCCGATGGATCTTGTGGAACGACTCCGGGCCCAGATCCTCAAAGAGGGTGCCGGCGAAGGCGACGTTGATCAGCTGGAGACCGCGGCAGATGCCGAGGACCGGCCGGCCGTTGGCAATAGCCCCCTTGACCAGGTCGATCTCGGTCTCGTCGGCGGCCGTGTCCACGCCGTGGACGGTTTTTTCGTCGGTGTCGCCACCGTAGCGGGCCGGGTCCACATCCCCGCCGCCCAGGATGACCACGCCGTCATAGTCGAGCGCGCTGAAGACGTGGCCCGACGCGGAATTCACGACGACGGGATCCGCGCCGGCGGCTTCCAGGCCTGCGGCCGCGTGCCGGGCCAGAGAGGCCAGGACGTCAGAGAACCAGGCGGGATGCGACGCCGCGTCCCGGGCGTAGCTGACGGCAATGTGGGGACGGCCGTCGTCATCCACCCCGCGGGACATGCTGTTATGCGGGGTAGAGCGGGTTGTGGCCGGCGGTGACACGTTCGGACTCGCGCACCGGACCCGGTGCGGTGCCGTCCCCGAAGGGGCTGCCGCCGAGGGCCTCGCGGCCGTGATCGGTCAGCCAGCCGGAGAGCTCGGGGCCCTGCGGGACGATCCGGGTGGGATTGATGTCCTCGTGCACGATGTAATAGTGCTGCTTGATCTGCACGAAGTCGGTGGTGTCGCCGAAGCCCGGGGTCTGGAAGAGGTCACGGGCGTAGCCCCACAGCGCGGGCATCTCGGTCAGCTTGTTCCGGTTGCACTTGAAGTGGCCGTGGTAAACGGCGTCGAAGCGGGCCAGCGTGGTGAAGAGGCGGACGTCCGCCTCGGTGATGGTGTCGCCCATCAGGTAGCACCGGCTGGTGAGGCGCTCCTCGAGCCAATCCATGGCGGCCCAGAGCCGGTCGTAGGCGGCGTTGTAGGCTTCCTGCGAACCTGCGAAACCGCAGCGGTAGACGCCGTTGTTGACCTCGGTGTAGATGCGCTTGATGACCGGCTGCATTTCGTCGAGCTTGTCCGCGGGCAACAGGTCCGGGGCGCCGTCGCGGTGGAATTCCTTCCACTCGGTGGAGAAGTCCAGGGTCATCTGCGGGTAGTCATTGGTGACGACGGCGCCGCTCGCCTCGTCCACGATGGCCGGCACGGTGATGCCGCGGGGGTAGTCCGGGAAGCGCTTGAAGTAGTTCTCCTGCAGGCGCTCGGTGCCCAAAACCGGATCCCGGCCGCCGGGGTCCAGGTCAAAGGTCCAGGAACGGGCATCGTGGGTGGGGCCGGGCAGGCCGAGCGAAATGGCGTCCTCGAGCCCGAGCAGGCGCCGGACGATGATGGCGCGATTGGCCCAGGGGCAGGCGCGGGCGGCGACCAGGCGGTAGCGGCCGGCCTCCACCGGCCAGGCTTTGGCGCCGTCGCCGAGGCCGCCGTTCGGGTTGCCGATGGTGCCGCCGGTCGGCCCGTCCGAGGCACGCACGGCATCGGGATCGGCCACGATCCGGTCCTCGATGTAGTTCGTGTCCCGGTCGAACTCTTCGCCGCTGTGGACGTAGGCGCCCTTGGTGCTGAACTCCGCCGTGTCGCTGCTCTGGCTCATGCTTCCACCATATCGGCCGGTCGCCCACCGCTGGCAAGGGTTCGCTGCCGGCCTAGCCTGCGCCGGGCCGGTCGGGTCAGCCGCGCATCCTGTGCAGCAGCAGGGCCACGTGCAGCGACGTCCGCGACTCGGCGTCCTCGAGCGGGACGCCGAGCTGCTCCTGCAGGCGCGCCAGCCTCGCATAAAGCGTGGGGCGGCTGAGGTAACCGTCGCGCGCGAGCCGGGCCTTGTTGCCACCGGCCTCCAGATACCGCTGCAGCAGGTCCAGGGCGTCGCGGTCGTGGGCGACCGCGGCGAGTTCGGCGTCGGCGAAGGCGGCCACGCGCGGATCGTCACGCAGCAGGGAGAGCACGCCGCGCAACCGTACATCCGACGAACGGTAGAACCGTTTGCCGGTGCCGAGCCCGGCAGCGGCTTCGGCCACATGTGCCGCTTCGTCCATCCCCGCAGCAGCGGCCAGCAGCTCCGGCCGGCCGCGGCCAACCCCCACGGTCCAGTCGGGGCTGGTCTGCTCGGCCAACTGGCCGCACAGCCGCTCCAGCACGGGGTCTTCCAGCTGCCTGGCCGGCACCGAGACCAGCAGCCCGATGGAGCCGGCCTGCAGGCTCGCTGCCAGCACCGACACCCGGGCGGCCGCGGCCACACTGTTCAGCAGGTCCAGCAGCGCCCGCTCCCGGCGCTGCAGTTCGATCGGTTCCTCGGCGGCAGGCCGCGCCAACTGAAACACCACCGGCAGGTAGACCGGAGCGGACGCCAGCCCCAGGGCCGCAGCCCTGGCCAGGGCCTCGGCCTCTTCCAGCGCGCCGGGCCGGCGGAGTTCGTGCAGCAGGCCGGAGCGGGCCTGGTGGGCAAGTTCGCGCTGGTCCCGTTCCGCCATGCGGTTGATGGTCAGGGCCTGGCCGGCCCGCTCCAGCACCATGGCGGCGTCGGCGTCGGCGGTTTCGGCAGTCCCGCCCGCCCGCCCGCCGGCCAACGGTTCGCCCGCCACCGGCACCACGAGGCGGCCCCAGCGCTGGCCGCGCAGTCCCACCGGCGCCTGCAGCCATCCTGCCGATCCGGCACGGGCCGTCTCCTCGCGATAGTGCACCAGGCGCGAGCGTTCGGCCCAGCCGTCGAGCAGTTCGGAAGCAGGCATGCCGGCCGGGGCGAACGCGAGCACCAGATGGGCCACGTCTTCCAGCACCACAGGGGCATTGATCAGTTCGGCGGCCCGGGCCACGATCTCTTCCGGCGGGGCGTTCTCCAGGCTGAGCATGGTGAAAACCTCGTGCACCTGGCGCGATCGCTCCAGCTGCGCCAGCTGTCCGGCCACCAGCATGCGGTGGACCACCTCGGTGACCTCCACGAACCTGATGCGGCGGGTCACCAGGATGACCGGCAGGCCGGCGGTGCGGCCGGCCTCGCGCAGCGCGGCGGCGGCCTGCGGTCTCTGGGCGGTGATTTCGACGATGACGGCGGCGGCTCCTGCCGCTGCCAGCTCGGCGAGGTAGCGGGTCGCGTCGGCGGCGGAGTCCTCGAACGCCAGGCCGGTGGTCAGGACCAGCTCGCCGCCCTCCAGCAGGCCGGCAAGGCTCCGCAGCTCGGCCACGTGGACCCAGCGGACGGGCGAGGCCAAGGCGTCGGCGCCCGAGAGGACCTCGGGTTCGCCGGCCCGCACCACCTCGAGGTCGAGTACGTCCCGCACGCTCAGCTGCATTGACACAGTGTAAGCCCCAGCGCGCATCTTCCGACAGAGTGTCAGTGGCACCGGCAGTCCGGGCACCCGAGGATAGGGGAAGACCCTTCGCACGTGTCCCGGTTCACTTCATGGCCGCGGGCCAAGTGCGTGCAACAACTCAAAGCAAGGAGCACCATGCAGACCATCCAGCACTGGATCGAGGGGACCTACACTGCCCCGGAGCCCGACAGCCGACTCGGCGACGTGAGCAACCCGGCCACCGGCAAGGTCTCCGCCCGCGTCGCCCTGGCCAGCACCGCCGTCGTCGATCAAGCGGTGCAGGCGGCAGCGGCAGCGTTCCCGGCCTGGCGCGACACGTCGCTGGCCCGCCGCATGCAGATCCTGTTCAACTTCCGCGAGCTGCTGAACGCGCGCAAGGGCGAACTGGCCGCCATCATCACCGCCGAACACGGCAAGGTGCTGGACGACGCGCTCGGCGAGGTGTCGCGCGGGCAGGAGGTTGTGGAATTCGCCTGCGGCATCCCGCACCTGCTGAAGGGCGGCTACACCGAGAACGCCTCCACCAAAGTGGACGTGCACTCGATCCGGCAGCCGGTGGGGCCGGCCGCGATCATCTCGCCCTTCAACTTCCCCGCGATGGTACCCATGTGGTTCTTCCCGGTGGCGATCGCCAGCGGCAACACCGTGGTCCTGAAGCCCAGCGAAAAGGACCCGACGGCCGCTAATTGGATGGCCGAGCTGTGGAAGGAAGCCGGGCTGCCCGACGGCGTCTTCAACGTGGTGCACGGCGACAAGGAAGCCGTGGACGCCCTGCTGGAGCACCCCGAGATCAAGTCCGTTTCCTTCGTCGGGTCGACTCCGATCGCCCGCTACGTGTATGAGCGCGGCACGGCCTCCGGCAAGCGGGTGCAGGCGCTGGGCGGGGCCAAGAACCACATGCTGGTACTCCCCGATGCCGACCTGGACCTAGCCGCGGATGCCGCCGTCAACGCCGGTTACGGCGCGGCCGGCGAGCGCTGCATGGCGATCTCCGCGGTGGTGGCAGTGGAGTCCGTCGCGGACGAACTGGTGGCCAAGATCGCCGAGCGGACCGCAAAGCTGCGCGTGGGCGACGGCCTGCGCGGCACGGATATGGGGCCCCTGATCACGGCGGCGCACCGCGACAAGGTGGCCGGCTACATCACGGCAGGCGTTGAAGCAGGCGCCGAACTGGTGCTGGACGGGCGCACCGTGGAACCGGATGCGGAGGGCGACGGCTTCTTCCTGGCCCCGACGCTGTTCGACCGGGTGACGCCGGAGATGTCCATCTACACGGATGAGATCTTCGGACCGGTCCTGTCGGTGGTGCGAGTGCCGGGCTACGACGAAGGGCTGGCGCTGATCAACGAGAATCAGTACGGCAACGGCACGGCGATTTTCACCAACGACGGCGGTGCCGCCCGCCGCTTCGAGAACGAGGTGCAGGTGGGTATGGTGGGGATCAACGTGCCGATCCCGGTGCCCATGGCGTACTACTCGTTCGGCGGCTGGAAGAACTCGCTGTTCGGTGACAGCCATGCGCATGGTTCCGAGGGCGTGCACTTCTTCACCCGCGGCAAGGTTGTGACCTCGCGCTGGCTGGACCCGAGCCACGGCGGCATCAACCTGGGCTTCCCGCAGAACATCTAGGAGGAGAGAGCCATGACCACCACCACAGGCACACCGTTGAGTTCGGCCGAGCTGGAAGCCGGACGCCGCGCCTACCAGCTGGACCGGCAGCATGTGTTCCATTCCTGGTCCGCCCAGGAACAGATAACCCCTATGGTCGTCACCCGGGCGGAGGGGTCCTGGGTCTGGGACGGCGAGGGCAACAGGCTGCTGGACTTCTCCTCGCAGCTGGTGAACACCAATATTGGCCACCAGCATCCCAAGGTGGTCGCGGCCATCCAGGAGCAGGCCGGGCTGCTGTGCACCGTGGCGCCGCAGCATGCGAACGCCGCCCGGTCCGAGGCCGCGCGGCTGATCGCCGAGCTGACCCCCGGGGACCTGAACCGGGTCTTCTTCACGAACGGCGGCGCGGACGCCGTCGAGCACGCGGTCCGGATGGCCCGTCTCCACACCGGCCGCTACAAGGTGCTCTCCGCCTATCGCTCCTACCACGGCGGGACGGCGCTGGCGGTCAACATCACCGGCGACCCCCGGCGGGTGGCGAACGACTACGGCAACGCCGGCACGGTCCACTTCCACGCCCCCTTCCTGTACCGCAGCCAGTTCCACTCCGCCGACGAGGCGCAGGAATGCCAGCGCGCGCTGGAACACCTGGAAACCACGATCCAGCTGGAAGGAGCGGCCAACATTGCCGCCGTCGTGCTGGAATCGATCCCGGGCACCGCGGGCATCATGGTGCCCCCGCCCGGCTACCTCCAGGGTGTCCGCGACCTGGCGACCAAATACGGGATCGTGTTCATCGCCGACGAGGTGATGGCCGGGTTCGGCCGTGCCGGCACGTGGTTCGCCATCGACCACGCCGGCGTGGTGCCGGACCTGCTCACCTTCGCCAAGGGCGTGAACTCCGGTTACGTGCCGCTGGGCGGCGTGGCGATCTCCGAGGAGATCTACGCGACCTTCGCCCAACGTGCCTACCCCGGCGGGCTGACCTACTCCGGGCACCCGCTGGCCTGCGCCGCGGCGGTGGCCACGATCAACGCGATGCGGGACGAGAAGATGGTCGAGCATGCGGCGGAGCTGGGCACCACGGTGTTCGGCCCGGGGCTTGCGGAGCTGGCGGCCAAGCACCCGTCGGTCGGCGAGGTCCGCGGCGTCGGGGCCTTCTGGGCGGTGGAACTGGTCCGCGACCGGGCCACGCGCGAACCGCTGGCGCCGTACGGTTCCTCCAGCCCGGAGATGAACGAGCTGATCGCGGCCTGCAAGTCCCGCGGGCTGCTGCCGTTCGCCAACTTCAACCGGATCCATGTGGTGCCGCCGCTGAACATCAGTGCGGAGGATGCACGCACCGGCCTGGCCATCCTGGACGAGGTGCTGGAGCTGGCGGACACGCACGCGGCGGGCTGAGCGGGCGCGGCGGGCTGAGCGGGCGCGGCGGGCGCGCCCGAACTGGGTGCGTTCGCCGCGGGCCCGCAGTCCGCTCCCGGCATCCTGCGGATACGTTCCGCGGCCGCTGTCTTGGTAGGTTATTCACTTACCGCATGAAGCTACCGCAGGAGAGCCAGGAGCATGGGCATGCATTGGGATCGGTTGGATGAGCAACTGCGCCCGCAGGTGGAAGCCAGCACGGCGCACTACGAGCGGGTTCGCCCGGCGTTGGAAACGGTCACCTCGCAGCTGCAGTCGGACATCCGCAACATCTTCCGCACCGCCGAACTCACGCCTCTGTTCGTCACGGCCCGGACCAAAAGCGTGGAGTCTTTCCGCGACAAGGCGTCGCGGATGCTCCAGCCGGCCGAACCCGGCGGCGCCCCGGCGCTGGAATTCCCCGATCCGCTGCGCGAAATCCAGGATCTGGTGGGCGTACGGGTGATCGTCAGCCTGCCGCACCAGATCCGGCAGGCCGCCGCGCTGATCAAGCGCCAGCGCAGCGACTTCGACTGCCGCGCCGACCGGGAGAAGGATATCGGCTCGATCGAGTCCGGCACCTACGGCTACGCCAGCCGCCACCTGATCCTGCGCACGCTGCAGAACAACGCGGTGAAGGCGTACCAGCAGGCCCTGGGCGAGCCTGCCCGCGCCACCGGCAGCTACCTCTTCGAGGTCCAGATCCGTACGATCCTTTCGCACGCCTGGTCGGAACTGGAGCACGATATCCGCTTCAAGTCCGCTGACCCGCGCGCCTGGAGCCCCTATTTCGACCGGCAGTTCACGGCCACGGCGGCCATGCTCGAAGCGGTCGAGTCGGCCTTCGCCGAACTCCACGATCGCTACGAAACCGTCACCGGCTACTGGGACGAAGAGGGCGAAGGCGCCGCGCCGCTGACCCCCCGCCGGGTCCGCGAGGTCTGGCAGACCCTGCTGCCGCACGTGGACCGCAAGTCCGACGACGACTGGGGCTGGGCGGCGGAGTTGCTGGCGGCGCACGGCCTGAAGACCACGACAGAACTGGCGGCCTTGCTGAATCCGGAAACCATCACGGATGTCCGCGCCGCCCTGGAACACCGCTACTCCCCCGGACCGGACCGCCTGCTGGACGATCTGCTGCTGTGGCGCTTCGGCCGCCGCCACATCGAGCTCACCGCCGGCGAGGATGAGCACCGGCGCGAGTCGCTGCAGCGCCGGTTCCGGCAGCTGGAGACCTACCGCCAGGGCATGTAGGCGGCCGCCCGGCCTGTCAGGCGCGCGCTCGCTTGGCCGTTCACCCGGCCGGCGCGGTCGGGCTCACCGGTGTGAAGGCGAAGCGGTCCCGTCCAACCAGCAGCCCGATCGCCGCCTGCGCCACGGCGATGAGGCACAGCAGCGCCAGGGAGGTTTCCCAGGCCCCGGTGGCGGCGAAGAGCCCGCCGAAGATCGGCGGGCCGGCGGCGGCCAGCAGGTATCCAATCGACTGGGCCATGCCGGAGAGGGCGCCGGCTTCGCGGTGGGTGCGGGTGCGCAGGCCGAAGAGCGAGAGCGCGGTGACCAGGGAGCTGCCGCAGCCGAAGCCCGCCACCAGCACCCAGAACAGCATGACCTGCGGCATCAGCATCATGCCCAGGCCGCCGGCCACCACCAGCAGGGGCGGCAGCGAAGCGGCCAGGAGCTGGGTCGGCCCGCGCAGGGCAACGGGGGTCAGCAGGCTGGATACCACCCCGATCAGCTGGAACAGCATGAGGTCCCAGCCGGAGGCCAGGTCACCGCGGCCGTGGAAGCGTTCCAAGGTGGGCAGCCACGTGATGAGAATGTAGAAGGTCATCGACTGCAGGCCCATGTACACCGTTACGTGCCAGGCGAGGCCGGACTTCCACACCGAACCGCGGACCAGAGCCGGCGCGGCGGCGGCGGCACGTGCCCGCTCTTCGGCCGCGGTGCCGCCCCGCAGGCGGGGAAGCCACAGCAGCACGGCCGGCACCGCCAGCACCACGAACGCCGCCAGAGCGAAGCGCCAGCCGGCCGGTCCGCCGCCCACCGGAAGGAGCGCCAGCGGCACCGCCAGGCCGGCGCCGAGGGATGCACAGCCGCCCAGCACAGCCGAATAGGCGCCGGTCAGTGAGGCCATCCGGTCCGGGAAGTCCCGCTTGAGCAGCGCGGGCAGCATCACATTGCAGACGGCGATGGCCGCGCCGACCAGGAAGGTGCCGATCCACAGATTCGCGATGGCGCCGGGAACCGGCCGCAGGAACGTCCCGGCCACCAACAGCATCAGGGCACCGAAAACCGTGCGCTCGACGCCGAATTTTTCGCTCAACCCGTGCGCCAGCGGGGACACCGCGCCGAAGGCCAGCAGCGGGACCGCGGCGAGCACGCCCAGGGCGGTGGTGCCCAGCCCGGTGTCCGCGCCGATCTGGTCCAGCAGCGGGCCCACGCTGGTCAGCACCGGGCGCAGGTTGGCTGCCACCAGCAGGATGCCGGCAATCAGCAACCCGGCGGACAACGACTGGCTGGTCCCGCGGGTCTTCACCGCCCCCACCCCTTCCGCGATAGGCAATCTCCGGCAACCTTATGCGACGGGACAGGCAAAGGGGCACCCTGCCCGCGCCGGCACTGCTCACGCTGCGCGGAGGGTGGCCCCTCGCCGTCGTCCTGGGGATCGGCGGCCGCGGGCTATTTGGCGGCGGCGGCGTCAGCCGCGTCAGCGGCCTCGGCGAGCATGGGCAGGAAGGTATCCAGCGCCCACGGCAGGCTCAGCGGCGACGCGGCGGAAATAGACAGGGTGAGCGTATTGTCCGAGTCCGCCACCAGCGCGCCGTCTTTGATCGCCGGGATCTGGCCCAGCAGCGGGTCCTTGGTGATTTGCCGGGCGGTCTTGTCGTCCGGCACCCAGGTCACAAACACATCGGATTCCAGTTCGTTGGCCTTCTCGGCCGACCAGGGAATGAAGAACTCGTCGGAGCCGGCGGTGGCCTCGGTGACAACATCCGCCTGCACCATGCCAATGCTGGTGAGGAACTTCGGCCGGTTGTCGTTGGCGGTGTAGACGTTCACGCCGTCGCCCTTGGCAGGTTCGAGGTTGCCGTAGATAAAGCTCTTGCCAGCCAGCTGCGGGTACTCCGCGGCCTTGGCCACGATAGTCTGCTCGGTTTCGGCCACCAGGTCCTCGGCTTCCGCACTGCGTCCGAGCGCCTGACCGATCAGCCGCGTGGAGTCCTGCCAGTCCGTGCCGTAGGGAGTCTCCGGGTAAGCGACGACCGGGGCGATCTTGCTGAGCGTGTCGTAGTCCTCCTGGGTCAACCCGGAGTAGGCGGCAAGGATGACGTCCGGGGCCAGCTCGGCAATCTCGTCGAAGGCGATGCCGTCCACCTCCGAATACAGGGTGGGCGCATTCTCGCTGCCGATCGCGGCGCCCAGTTCTTCCAGCTTGGCGTCCCGCCACGGGGTGGACCCGTTCTCGTTTCCGCCCCAGTCTTCCTTGGGCATGCCGACCGGAACCACACCCAGCGCCAGCGACACATCGGAATTAACCCAGGACACGGTGGCCACGCGTTCGGGCTGCTCTTCGATCACCGTCTCGCCGAAGGCGTGTTCCACCGTCACCGGGAACTGGTCCGACGCCGCGGCCGACGGGCCTCCCTCGGAACCTCCGCCCGCGGGACCGGTGGAACAGGCGGTCAGGGACATCAGGACGACGGCGGCGGCAGCTGCCAGTCCGCGCATGCGTGAAAGGGCCAACGCGGGCCTCCTCGGATCAAGGGATGGAAACAGAAGTAAGGGTAGCCTACGCTCACCCGGATTAAGCAACTACTTCGTTGCGTATTTCGACGCCGCTGCCCCCGAGGCTGCCGGCAGGGCCGGCCGGCGCCGTCACGTTCCGGGGAACCAGCGAAATCCGTTGACAAAGAGACCTCGGTCACTGTGTCATAAGTGAAACCCATTCATTTCCGGCATCCGCCGGGTCAGAGGAGCGGCCATGGCGGCGGACTGGATCTTTCACTCCGGCAGGATCTTCGATGGACGGCGCCTGCTGTCCGGAGCCCCGGCCGTCGCCGTCGCGGACGGGGTGGTCACCGCCGTCGGGACCGACGCCGAAGCCCGGGCGGCGGCGGGGCCTGAAGCCACCGTCGTGGACCTGCGCGGCCGGCTGCTGGCGCCCGGCTTCACGGATGCCCACGTGCATGCCGTGATGGCCGGGATGGAACGGTTGGGCTGCGACCTGTCCCTGTGCGCCGGGGCCGACGAGGTGCTGGCCCGGATAGCTTCGTTCGCCTCCTCCGCCGACGGCGGGTGGATCACCGGCGGCGGCTGGCACAAGGCGGATTTCCCGGGCGGCTATCCGACCCGGCAGGCGCTGGATGCGGTGGTCCCGGACCGCCCGGTCTATCTGGTCAACGCGGACCACCACAGTGCCTGGGTCAACAGCCGCGCGCTGGAGCTGGCCGGCATCGATGCCGCCACCCCCGACCCGAAGGACGGCCTGCTGGAGCGCGATGCCTCCGGAAACCCGGACGGGACCCTGCACGAAGGTGCCATGGACCTGGTCAACCGGGTCATCCCGCGGGCGACGGTCGAGGACATGCGGGCCGGCTTGCTGGAGGCCCAGCGCTACCTCCACTCGGTAGGCGTCACCGGATGGCAGGAAGCGATCCTGGGCGACTACGCCGGTTATCCGGAGGCCAGCGCCGCGTACCGGGCGTTGTTGGACGAGGGCCTGCTGACCGGCCGCGCCGCCGGAGCCCTTTGGGTGCCGCGGAGCACCAGCCTGGCCACGGTCCCCGACCTGGTCGCGGACTTTATCGCCCGCCGGGAGCAGAACGCCGCGGCCGGTTTCCGCACCACCAGCGCCAAGATCATGGTGGACGGGGTGCCGGAGAACAGGACTGCCGCCATGTTGGAGCCGTACCTGCAGCCGTGCGCCTGTGCCGGCGCGGCGGGACACGAAGGCCCTGCCGCCGCCGGCGACGCGGCGGACGGTCCGTCGGCGGGCCGCGGTTTGACGTATCTTTCTGAGGACGTTCTGGTAGCAGTAGTGACGGCTCTGGATGCCGCCGGATTCGACCTGCATCTGCATGTGATCGGCGACCGTGCCGTGCGGGAGGGACTGGACGCCGTCGAGCGTGCCCGGCGCGCGAACGGCCCCGGCAGCGGCCGGCACCACATGGCGCACCTGCAGATCATCCACCCCGCCGACGTCGCCCGCTTCGGCGAACTGGACGTCACCGCGAACCTGCAGGCACTCTGGGCCTGCAACGACGCCCAGATGCGCGAGCTGACCGTGCCGCTGATCGGCGAGGAACGGGCCGGCTGGCAGTACCCGTTCGCCTCCCTGGCCGCCTCCGGCGCCCGGCTCGCAATGGGCTCGGACTGGCCGGTGTCCAGCCCGGATCCTTGGCAGGCCATCCACGTGGCGGTGAACCGCCGGCACCCGGACGACGGCTCCGACGGGCCGCTGCTGCCGGACGAGGCGCTGTCCCTGCAGACCGCGCTGGCCGCCTATACCTCCGGCTCGGCCTGGCTGAACCGCCAGGACGACGGCGGCCGCATTGTTCCCGGAGCGCCGGCCGACCTGGCCGTGCTGACCGTCGACCCGTTCAGCCTCCCCCCGGAGGAACTGCACACCGTCGGCACCGATATGACCCTGGTGGCCGGCCAACCGGTCTTCGAACGGCAGGGGGCGCCGGCATGAAAACGTTCTACGACCGTGCCGAAGAGCAGATCCCGGACGCACGCCTCGACGCCGCCTTGGCCGGGGCGTCCCCGACGCCGTTCTGGCTGGATGATCCCTCGCGCCCCGAACCGCTGCCGTCCTTGCGCGGCACGGTAACGGCGGACCTGGCGGTGGTCGGCGGCGGCTACACGGGCTTGTGGACCGCGCTGCTGGCCAAGGAACGCGACCCGGACCGCTCAGTGGTGCTCCTGGAGGGCAACCGCATCGGCTGGGCCGCGTCCGGCCGCAACGGCGGCTTCTGCGAGGCCAGCCTGACCCACGGGAGCGCGAACGGGCAACGACACCTCCCCGACGAAAACGAACTGCTGGACAAGCTGGGTTTACAGAACCTGGACGAGATCGAAGAGAGCCTGGCCCGGTACGGGATCGACGCCGGCTTTGAACGCACCGGCACGCTGTCCGTGGCCACCGAAGAGCACCACGTCGGCTGGCTTGCCGAGGAGGCCGCCGAGGACCCCGCGCTCGAGTTCCTGGACCAGGCCGCCGTCCAACAGCAGGTGGCCTCCCCCGCCTACCGGGCAGGGTTGCGGGACCGGCGGGGAACGGCGATGGTGCATCCGGCGAAACTCGCCTGGGGGCTGCGCGACGCCTGCCTGCGGGCCGGCGTCGAGATTTATGAACACACGCCGGCACGTTCCCTGTCCCAGCGGGCGGGGTCCATCCTGCTGGCTACCGACGCCGGCTCCGTGGCCGCCGGACGCGTGGCGCTGGCGACCAATGCCTTCCCGTCGCTGCTGGCGCGCACCCGGCTGCATACCGTCCCGGTGTACGACTACGCGTTGATGACGGAACCGCTGACCGGCGGGCAACGGGAATCGCTGGGCTGGTCCGAGCGGTTCGGCATCGCCGACAACGACAACCGGTTCCATTACTACCGGCTGACCACCGACGCCGACGGGCAGGACCGGATGCTGTTCGGCGGCTACGACGCCGTCTACCACTACGGCAGGTCGCTCCGGCACTCCTACGACCACCGCCCGGAAACGTACCGTCGGCTCGCCGCCCACTTCGCCGCCACCTTCCCGCAACTGGCAGACGTGCGCTTCAGCCACGCCTGGGGCGGTGCCATCGATACCTGCAGCCGCTTCTTCTCCTTCTTCGACACCGCCTACGCCGGCCGGGTGGCCTATTGCGCCGGCTTCACCGGCCTCGGCGTGGGAGCGTCGCGCTTCGGCGCCAACGTGATGCTGGACCTGCTGTCCGGCCGGCCGACCGAACGGACGGAACTGGAGCTGGTGCGGCGGAAGCCGCTGCCGTTCCCGCCCGAGCCAATCGCCTGGCTCGGCATCAAGCTCACCACCGCTGCCCTGATCCGCGCCGACCGCAACCGGGGACGACGCGGCCCCTGGTTGAAAGCCATGGACGCGGCCGGCATGGGCTTCGACTCGTAAAGGAGACAAAGGATGCACCAGTACATCAACGGCGGGCTCCGCGAGGGCCGCGGAGAGCGCGCCACGCGCGTGAACCCGGCCACCGGCGAGGCCGCGGAGACCATCGGCTATGCCTCCGGGGCGGATGTGGACGACGCCGTGGCGGCGGCCAAGAGCGCCTTCCCGGCCTGGGCCGGCGCGACGCCCGCCGAACGGTCCGAGGCCCTGCTGAAGCTGGCGGCCGAACTGGACCGCAGGGCCGCGGAACTGGCGGCGGTGGAGACCGCGCAGACCGGCAAGAGCATCCGCCTGGCCACCGGATTCGACGTCCCCGGGACGGTCGACAACGCGGCGTTCTTCGCGGGCGCGGCCCGCCAGTTGCAGGGAGTGGCGGCCGGCGAATACGGCACCGGCGGCACCTCGATGATCCGGCGCGAGCCGATCGGCGTGGTGGGTTCCGTGGCGCCGTGGAACTATCCGCTGCAAATGGCCGCGTGGAAGATCCTGCCGGCGATCGCCGCGGGCAACACCATTGTGCTCAAGCCCTCCGAGCTCACGCCGGGCACCAGCCTGCTCTTCGCCGAAGCCGCGGCCGCGGCCGGAATACCGGACGGCGTGGTCAACATCGTCACCGGCAGCGGCCGGGAAGCGGGCGAGGCCCTGGTGACCCACCCGGATGTGGCCATGACGTCCTTCACCGGCTCCACCGCCGTGGGACGCCGCATCATGGCGCTGGCCGCGGGGCGCGGAAACCGCGTGCACCTGGAACTGGGCGGCAAGGCACCGTTCGTGGTGTTCGACGACGCGGACCTGGAAGCCGCCGCGCACGGAGCGGTGGCCGGCTGCACCATCAACGGCGGTCAGGACTGCACCGCCGCCACGCGGGCGTACATCCAGCGGCCGCTGTTCGACGCCTTCACCGCACGGGTCGCCGAGCTGATGGAACTGGTGGTCGTCGGCGACCCCACCGACGACGCCACCGACATGGGCTCCCTGATCAGCCACGCGCACCGGGACAAGGTGGCGGGCTTCGTGAACCGGGCGCGGGACGCGGGGGCGAAAATCCTGGCCGGCGGCGCCGCTCCCGGCGCCGACCTGGCGGACGGCGCCTATTACCGGCCCACGCTGGTCACCGGCATCGGGCAGGACGCGGAAATAGTCCGCGAGGAAGTCTTCGGCCCGGTGCTGACCGCAATTCCGTTCGATACCGACGGCGAGGGCCTCGCGCTGGCCAATGACACGCAGTACGGGCTGGCCGCCTCCGCGTGGACCAGCAGCCTGGCCCGTTCGCTGCGCGCTTCGGCCGAGATCCAGGCCGGCTGCGTCTGGATCAACGACCACATCCCGATCGTCTCCGAAATGCCGCACGGCGGGTACAAGGCGTCCGGCTTCGGCAAGGACATGTCCGCCTATTCGCTGGAGGACTACACGAACATCAAACACGTGAGCATGGGCAGCGACCCGGCCGCGCACAAGGAATGGCAGGACACGGTGTTCCGTTACCGCGGCTGACCGGCACCATCCGCGCGGGCACCACCCGCCCCGGCGGCGCGTGTCCCGGAGTGCCCGCGCCGGTGTGTCCACCCGGGCCGGCACTCCGGACGCCGGTAGGCTGGCCCGGATTGTTCCGCATTCGGTGGGACGGATCGAGGAGACACTCGGTGACAATGGTTTCGATGCTTGGGCTCTTGCCCTTCTTGATCACGCTCGTCGTGGCGGTCCTGGCGGTATGGGTGCTGATCCTGCTGATCACGTACCTGCGCCTGAAGAACGCCGAACTCCGGGCAGCCGCCGCCGGGAGGACGTCGGAGCAGTAGCGCGGAACTTACGTTAACGCGCGCCGCAACGTCTGCACGGGAGAGAATGAAAGCGGACGAAGGAGCGCCATGACCCGCGTGCACACCCTCATCGACACCCCGCTCGGGGAACTGACGGCCGTCGCCGAGGACGGGTCGCTGACCGCGCTCTACTTTCCTAGCCACAAGCGGATGCCGGCTGCCGCCACGTTCGGCGACCGCACCGCCGTCGGCTTCGAAGCCGTCACCGCGCAACTGGACGAGTACTTCGCCGGCCGGCGCACCGGGTTCGACCTGCCGCTGGCGCCGAAGGGCGACCCCTTCAAGCTGAAGGTGTGGACGCTGCTGCGGCACATCCCCTACGGCCAGACCCGCTCGTACGGCCAGCTCGCAGCCGAGCTGGGCGACCCGCATCTGGCCCAGGCCGTCGGCCATGCCAACGGCCACAACCCGCTGTCCATCGTGGTGCCGTGCCACCGGGTGGTCGGAGCGGACGGATCGCTGGTGGGTTATGCCGGAGGGCTGGAACGGAAACGCTTCCTGCTGGAGCTGGAAGAGCCGGCGGACGTGAAAGCGGGCAAGCTTTTCTGATGACCACCTCACGGAATGCGCCCGACGGGCGTCTACAAGGTGTGCAGATGAAACCCTTCGAGCAACTGGTCAGCGACCACGGCCCCACCGTGCTGCGCGTCTGCCGGGTGGTGCTGGGCCCCGGGCCGGACGCCGAGGATGCCTGGTCGGAGACCTTCCTGTCCGCGCTCAGGGCCTATCCGGGGCTGCCCGCCGCCGCAAACCATGAGGCCTGGCTGGTCACCATCGCCCACCGCAAGGCCCTTGACGTGGTCCGGCGGCGGGAGCGCGCTCCGGTGCCGGCAGGGTATCTGCCCGAGTCGCCGTCGACGTTGGGAATCCCCGGGAATGACGACGACGAACTGCACCAGGCCGTCGCGGCCCTGCCCCTGAGGCAGCGCGAAGCCGTCGCGCTGCACTACCTGGCCGGGTTGCCTTACGCCGAAGCCGCCGCACTGACCGGCTCCACCACCGGAGCCGTCCGCCGCGCGGCCGCCGACGGCATCGCCAAGCTGCGGGCGTCGTACCGCGGCGGCCGGGAGCGGGACGCGGGAGCGGCCGCACACCACGCGAGTGAAGGAGTTTTGCGATGACCAACGCACAATCGGCGGCCCGGGACGCCGCTCCCGGACCCGTGCTCGACGTGCTGACCCGCCTGGATCCGGCGCTGCTGCAGCGGCTGCACACCAGGCTGGAGCATCAGGCCGCCGCCGAAGGATCCCTCGACCTGGCCTACGCCACCGCCGACACGCCGCTGGGGCGGCTGCTGCTGGCAGCCACGGAGGAAGGACTAATCCGCGTGGCCTTCGAGGGCGAAAACCACGATGCCGTGCTGGCTGAGCTGGCAGCCGGCGTCAGCCCCCGGATCCTGCATGCTCCGGCCCGGCTTGAGGCCGCCGCCCGGCAACTGGACGAGTACTTCGCCGGCCGGCGGCGCTCCTTCGACCTCCGGCTGGACCGCCGGCTGTCCAAGGGATTCCGGGCGGAAGTGCTCAGGCACTTGCCCGAGATCCCCTACGGCCGGACCGAAAGCTACGCGCAGGTGGCCGCCGCCGTCGGGAATCCAAAGGCGGTGCGCGCGGTGGGCAGCGCCTGCGCCACCAACCCGCTGCCCGTCGTCGTGCCCTGCCACCGGGTGCTGCGCTCGGACGGCGCCTTCGGCGGCTACCTCGGCGGGCCGGAGGCCAAGGCCTACCTGCTGCAACTGGAGGCAGCGGCGTGAGCACCCTGTTCGAGGACGCTCCGGCCGGCCCGCGCGAGATCGCGCCGGGCGCGGTGCATGTGCCCGGCTGGCTGACCGTGGAACGGCAGCGGGAACTGGTCCGGGCCTGCCGGGAATTCGGCCGCGGACCGGTCCCCTACCGTGCCGCCAAGCTGCCTGGCGGCCACGAAATGAGCGTGCGGACGCTGTGCCTGGGCTGGCATTGGGCGCCGTACAAGTACACCCGCACCGCCGACGACGTGAACGGCGCGCGCGTGCTGGAGTTCCCCGGCTGGCTCGCCGACTGGGGCCGGCGGGCGCTGGCCGACGCCTCGGGGGATCCGGCCGCGGCGCAAGGCTACGAGCCGGATACGGCCCTGATCAACTTCTACGACGACACCGCCAAAATGGGCATGCACCAGGACAAGGACGAACAGGCGAACTTCCCGGTGGTTTCGCTCAGCGTGGGCGACGACTGCTTGTTCCGCTTCGGCAACACCGAAACGCGGACCAAGCCGTATACGGACGTCCGGCTGCGCTCCGGCGACCTGTTCGTCTTCGGCGGACCGGCCCGGTTTGCCTACCACGGCGTGCCCAGGATCTACCCGGGCACGGCCGATCCCGCCTGCGGGCTGACCGGCGGCCGGCTGAACCTGACCATGCGGGTGACCGGCCTGGGATGAGGGTCCGCGGTTTTCCACAGCATGCAGGGCGGGCCTGCGGGCCGTCCTCGGTAGGAGAGAATCGAATCATGGAGACAACCGCTTCCGGCGTAGTCCTCTGCGAGGACGGCCTGGCCCGGCCCACGTGGGCCGCCACGGATCCGCTGCTGCGCGAGTACTACGACACGGAATGGGGCATGCCCGTCCGGGGCGAGCAAGGCGTCTATGAGCGCATCACGCTGGAGGGCTTCCAGGCCGGGCTCTCCTGGGCCACGATCCTGCGCAAACGTCCCGCCTTCCGGCAAGCGTTCCATGATTTCCAGGTGGATACCGTCGCCGCGTTCACCGAAGACGACGTCGAGGCGCTGATGCAGGACGCCGGAATCGTGCGGAACCGGGCCAAGATCCGCGCAGCCATCACCAACGCGAAGGCCACCATCGACCTGCGCGCGGAAGGCGGCCTGAGCGACTTCGTCTGGTCGTTCCAGCCGGAGGAGACGCCCGAGCCGCGGCACATCCAGGACGTGCCCACCACATCCCCGGAGTCCGTCGCGCTGTCCAAGGCCCTGCGCAAGCGCGGCTTTGCCTTCGTCGGCCCCACCACCATGTTCGCCCTGATGGAAGCCATCGGCATGATCGACACCCACCTGGTGGACAGCCACCGCCGCGGCTCCTCCGGCGTCTGGGACTAGCACCGGCTTTCACAATCACTTCACGCATCCGCCGCACCGTGGGATGCGTGCCACAATGATGTGCACCCGCTGGCTTCGGGGGGAACCGGACGTGCATGTTCGACCGGGAGCCGGCACCGCAGGAGTTATCCGGTAAGGAGAGCACGTTGACGATTCTTGTTGCCTACGCCCCGCGTCCCGAGGGCCGTGCGGCCCTGAGCAAGGGCATTCAAATGGCCACGCAGAACAATGAGAAGCTGGTGGTCGTCAACGCCAGCCCGGGCGGGGCGCAGAAGGACGAGTCGTTCTCGGACGCCCACGACGCGGCCTGGGTGCAGCAGGAACTGTACAATTCCGGCCTGCAGGCAGAGTTCAAGCAGTATGTCCGCGGCAAGGACGCCGTGGACGAGATCGTGGAACTGGTTGAAGAACTTTCGGTCTCGCTGCTGGTCATCGGCCTGCGCCGGCGCTCCCCGGTGGGCAAGCTGATCATGGGCAGCACCGCCCAGGAGATCCTGCTGACCGTCGATTGTCCGGTCCTGGCGGTCAAGGCCCGCTGACCCAATGCAGGTCGGCCTGCCGCTGCTTCCGCCGTTCGACTTCCCGGCCGCGCTGGCCGCCCTGGCCGCCCATGCGGTACCCGGCCTCGAAACCGTCGATGTGGCGGCGGGCACCTGCACGCGCCTGTTCAACACCGGCGCCGGCCCGGTGCCGGTCACGGCCACCCTGTCACCCGACGCCGTCGACCTGGACATCGGCAGCGACTCTCCAGCAGTCCTGAGGGAGATTACGACGGCGGTGCGCGGCTGGCTCGACCTGGACCTGGAACCGGAGCGGGTGGCGGCTGCGTTGGGTGCCGACCCGGTACTCGGGCCCCTGCTCGCCGACCGCCCCGGGCTGCGGATCCTTGGGTACCAGGACGGCTTCGAAGGTGCCGTATCCACCGTGATCGGCCAGCAGGTCTCGCTCGCCGCGGCCCGCACCTTCACGGCCCGGCTGGTCTCTGCCTTCGGCTCCCGGACCGGCACCGGCCTGGCACTGTTCCCAACTCCGGCTGCCCTGGCCGACGCCGGCCCCGACACCGTCCGCGAAGCCGTCGGGCTGACCGGCGCCCGCGCCCGGACCGTCCAGGTCCTGGCCGAAGCCTGCGCGGACGGGCTGGACCTCTCTCCGGATGCGGACCTCCCGGACACCCGCCGCCGCCTGCTGGCGCTGCCCGGCATCGGCCCGTGGACGGTCGAGTACCTCGCCATGCGGGCGCTGCACGACCGCGATGCCTATCCCGACGGCGACCTGGTGCTGCGGCGGGCCCTCGGAGTGAAAACCGCCGCCGAGGCCCGCGCGCTCGGCCGGTCCTGGTCGCCGATGCGGGCCTACGCCGTTTTCCATCTCTGGACCGCCTCGGCGTACCTGCCTTAGGTAAGCCCTGCACCGGCGACCCGTGCAGGGGCGAAAGCGGCGTCTCCTTCCGGCCGCTTGGGCTCCGGGGCGCGCACCCTCATCTCCGGGCCGCAGAGCCTGCCTGCTCGATACGTTCCAACAGCTCCGCCGGCAACCGGACCTGCGGCGCCTTGAGGTTGGAGCGCAGGTGTTCCGGTTTCACGGTGCCGATCACCGCACTGGAGACCCCCGGATGGCTGAGCACGAAGGCCAGCGCGATCTCGCTCGCGGAGAGGCCGTCGATGTCGTTGATGAACCGGTACTTCCGGCCCTGCACAAACTTGTGCCGGTGGTTCTTCAGCGCCCGCAACAGGTACCAGACGTCGCTCGGGCCGGTGATCTTGAAGATGTCGCGCGAGTAGAGGGTCTGGGCCAGCGGCGACTTTAGCTTGACGCCCACCCCGGCCTCCTGCGCCTGCGAGATCACCGGCGCCAGCGACCGGTCAACGATGTTGTATTCCAGCATGAGGGCGTCGAAAATGCCCAGCTTCAGCGCCTTCGCTGCCCCGCCGCGGCCGGTGGAGACGCCGAGCGCCCCGACCTTCCCCTGTTCCTTCAGCTTCAGGACGGTGTCGATCGCGGGCCCGGCCGGATGCGGGAAACCATGGAAGTGCAGCAAGGGCAGGTGGTCCAGCTGGAGCCGCCGCAGGCTGCCGTGCACGCTGTTTTCGATGGCCCGGGCCGAGTAATCCTTCACGTTCCGGTTGTTGATCCAGTGGGATCCGACCTTGGTGGAGATCACCAGATTTTCGGTGCGGCCCCTGAGGAGCCGGCCCAACCGCTCCTCGGCGTTCCCGCGGCTGTAATTCGGGCCGGTGTCAAAGGCGGTGATGCCGCCGTCGAGCGCCTGGCCGACCAAATGCGCCGCCTGCCGTTCGGGGAAAGCCTTCATGCCCCAGTACCCGCCGGCCCCAAAACTCAGTTCTGAGACGTGCAATCCCGACCGTCCGAGTGCGCGTTGTTTCACCATGTGCCTTCCTGCCGTCCCAAATCTAACCATTCACCAAGCTACCCGAGGCGGCTCTCCGGCCCTGCCCCGGAAGCCGGTCGGGCCAGGCGGGTCAGCGTACGACGCCGGCGCGGTTGCCGTAGGCGCGGAGTGCGACGGCCAGCACCGAGCACAGCAAGTATCCGGCGCCCACCAGCAGCCAGCCGGTATCGAAGCTGCCGGTGGTCTCGAGCAGCAGGCCCATGAGCAGGGGACCGGCGGCGAAACCGACATACATCCCCATCGAGACAATCCCGGAGGCCGCTCCCACTCGTTCGGCCGCAACCACGCGCATCACCCCCGCGATCACCACCACATTGGTGCCCAGCACGGTGGCCCCGTGCAGGACGACGCCCAGCCAGAGCAACGCCGGGACTCCGAGCGAGCCCGAGGCGAGGAATGCTCCCGCTCCGCCGAGCGCCCCGATTCCGAGCAGGATGAGCAGCGTGGAGGCCCGCACACCGGTGGCCATGCGCCGCCCCCACAGCACCCGGGAGGTCACGCCGACGACGCCGGAGACGCCGGCTGCCACGCCGCCCATGACCAGGCTGAAGCCCAGTTCCCGGACGGTGAACAGCGGCAGGTAGACGTTGGTGGCCTGCATGCCCAGGCCGGACAGCAGCGCGTAGCCGGCGAACAGCCAGACCGAGAGCGGGAACCGGGCCGGCGCGCCGGCGCCGGCGGTTTGCTTCGTGCTGCCCGTGCGGCCCGGCGGGGCGGCCGGGCTGCTTGCGCCAGGTGCGGCCGGGGCGTCGGCCGGCGGGGTGGCGGAAGGCGCCGCGTGGGCGGGAGGCGCCTTCGCCGCCGTCGTTTCGGTGCCCCGTTCCGGGAGTTGGCGGAGCCCGTAGAGCAACAGCCCGACGGCGACGACGGCCGCCAGGGCGGTGGCGCCCTGCCAGCCGGCCCAGAGCGCGGCGACGGGGAAGAACAAGCCCGAGAACAGCTGGCTGCCCTGAACGCCGGACTGCTTGACCCCGATCCAGCCCGGGCGCTTGGGCGCGGGAACCTGGGTCATGATGATCCGGTTCGTGGTCGGGTTGGAAATGGCCTGCGTGGGGCCGGCCAGCAGCGCGGCGATCACCAAAACCAGATAGTGGTGGGACAGCGAGGCGACCACTAGTGCCACCGCCGTGCCGGCGAAGATCAGGATCAGCTGGGCGCGGCTGGAAATCCGGTCGCTGAGTTTGCCCAGCCACATGCTGGAGACGGCGGCGCTGGCGAAAATGGCCG
Source organism: Arthrobacter sp. Y3223151 (assembly GCF_059091125.1). Taxonomy (NCBI): domain Bacteria; kingdom Bacillati; phylum Actinomycetota; class Actinomycetes; order Micrococcales; family Micrococcaceae; genus Arthrobacter; species Arthrobacter sp. Y3223151. Next base: position 97,762 of record NZ_JBNHGI010000001.1, read on the forward strand.
TGGCCAGCAGGCCGAATTGGGCCTCGCTGATACCCAGGTCGTCAATGACCAGCGGGCTGACGGTGCTCAGGCCGTAGTTCAGCAGCGGGCCGACGCCCATGGCGCAGGTCAGGACGAAAAGCAGTGCGCCACTGGGGTGTCTGGACATACTGCTCTCCTCGCTGCCCGGGTCGGGCTCCGTCCAGCAGGTTACTCCCCGCGCCGGCCTTCCGGCGGCAGGCTTCGCAGCAGAACGGTCTCCGACCGTAACAATGGAGAGGTGGCTCACGTGCGGCGGCGCCGGCCGGACTCCCGCCGCCCTGGTGGCGGCCGGACGGGCGCGGGAGGGCGCGGGCCGGTGGCTTCCGCACCGCCGGCGGGCAGCTGCGGAGCTACCGGCGGCGGCGCGACACTAACTCAGCTCCCAGCCGGGGCCGGCGCCCTGCCTGCGGCCCGCCCGACACCTGCCTTCTTGCCCGGGGGCTGCCTGCTTGGCCGGGGCCCGCCTGCTTGCCCGGGGCCTGCCTGCTTGCCCGTGTCTACGCCCGGCCCTTCTGCGTGCCGGCATGCGCCTCCACGAAGGCGCGTCGGGGATGCTGGGTGGCGCCCATCGACGTGATGTCCCGGCCGCCGAACACCAGCGGGCTCCAGCCAGCCAGCAGGCGCCATTTGTGGATCCAGGTGGGCAGCGCCAAGCCGTGGTAGCCCATGGCGGCATACCAGGCGGGCTTGCCCTTTAACTCGTAGCCAAAGATCTTCGCGGCGCCCCGGCCGACGCCGTAGGTCGCGACCGTTCCCAGCGATTTGTGCCGGTACTCGGCGGGCGGCCGCCCCTCCACCGCGTTGACTATGTTGTGGGCGAGGTGCTTGGCCTGGCGGACCGCGTGCTGGGCGTTCGGCGGGCAGTAGGCCGGCTGCTTTTCCGCCTCCAGATCGGGTACCTGGGCGCAGTCGCCGGCGGCCCATGCACCTTGCACCACCTGGCCGGCATCGTCGATGACCTGCAGCCGGGCGTTGGCGTTCACGTGTCCCTTCGGGCCGCGCGGCACGTTCGTGTCGTCCAGCACCGGATTGGGCTTCATGCCGGCCGTCCAGATGATGAGACCGGCCGGAATGCGCTCGCCGGTACTGAGCTCGGCCACCGAGTCCTCGCAGGACGGCATGGTGGTGTTCAGCCGCACATCGATGCCGCGCTGGCGCAGCTGGTCCAGGGTCCACTCCGAGAGATTCGGCCCGACCTCGGGGGCCACCCGGTCCAGTGCCTCGACCAGCACCCAGCGCAGCTGCGAACGGTCCAGCTCCGGATGCGCGTCCACGGCGAGTTTGGACAGGTCGCTCAACTCGGTCAGGGCCTCGACGCCGGTATAGCCGCCGCCGACCACCACGAACGTAAGTGCCTTGGCCCGTTCCTCCGGGTCGCTCGTGCCGGCGGCCAGCGCCACGTTGTCGAGCACCTTGTCACGGCAGTAGATGGCCTCTTCCACGGTCTTGAACCCGATGCCGTGCTGCTCCAGCCCGGGCGTGGGGAAGGTCCTGGTGACCGCACCGACGGCGAAGACCACGTGGTCGTAGGCCACCGAAAATTGGTCGCCGCCGAGCTCGCGCAGCTGGGCGTTCTTCGCCTGGACGTCCAGCGAAACCAGCTTGCCGCGGACGATGTCCACCTTCTTCAGCGCGCTGCGGAGGTTGACCGTGACGATTCGCGGTTCGATTTCCCCGCCGCCCACCTCCGGCAGCAGCGGCTGGTACGTCATGTAGGAGTTGGGCTCAACCACGGTGATCCGTGCCGCGGACGGGCCCAGCCGCTTGCGGATTCCCCAGGCAGTGTAGAGGCCGACGTAGCCGCCGCCCAGGATGAGTATGTGGGGCGTCGCTGAAGTGGTCATGGTCCAGGTTTCCTCCCTGTTTGTCGACAGTGATGCGGTGGTCCTGGTGCATTCTTCGTTGGCAGGTGCGGGGCCGGCCTGCGGCCAGACTAGCACCGCCCCAGACGCAGCTGAACCCTCGGTCGGGCCCCGCTTCCGGCAGGGCCGCATTCGCCGGCCCGCTCCCCCGGCGTGCCCTGCGCGCCCTGCGCAGGCGGCTGCCTACAATGTGCTCAGGTGCCCCGATTCGTGGGGCTGTCGTTGGGGAGTAGGAAGCGTGGAGGCGGCCAAGTACACCGTGCGCGGGCGGTCGCTCCGCACCTACCGCCGGGCCCGCACCACGCTCTGCGGCGTCATGGTTTTCTGGCTCTGGCTGCTGCTGGGAGCCGCGGCCTTCGTCGCCGGCCTGTTTGATTCCCCCGCCAAGGTTTTCCTGGCCATGTATGCCGGCGCCGTTGCCGTGCTGGTCTCCATCCCGGTCGCCTTGCTCGCGGCCATCCTGATGGTGCTCAACCGGCCCGAGGCGGGTGGCCGGCGCCGGGCTGCCGAGCGGCTTTCGGCCGCGGCACGCGCCGCCGGCCCGGCGATCTCCGCGCTGCCGTGGGCCGAGGCCGCCGGCCGTGCCAGGGAGCTGGGCGGCAAAGTCGCTCCCGCTTCCCGCAGGATTGGCGCTGCCGCCAGGTCCGGTGCCGGGCGGTTGCGCGCCGGTCAGTGGCGCGGCGGTCAGTGGCGCGCCGGGCCGCGGCGCGACGTCGCGGGGCACCGGGCGGGGACACCACGTGCGCCGCAGCCCGCTCCTACACGGCCGCAGCCCGCCGAACGCCCGGTCGCCGACCTGCCCGGTGCCCGAAAGCGGGTCGTCCCGCGCCGGCCGCCGATGCCGCCGCGGCGTCCCGCGGACCCGCCGGCCGTCGGCCCGTCAGGACAGGATCTGGAGGACGTGGCTTCCTAGCACTCCACGACGTTGACGGCGAGGCCGCCGGTGGCGGTTTCCTTGTACTTGTCGCTCATGTCGCGGCCGGTCTCGCGCATCGTGATGATGACCTCGTCCAGCGACACCCGGTGCGTGCCGTCGCCCATCAGCGCCATCTTGGCCGCGTTCACGGCCTTGGCGGCACCGATGGCGTTCCGTTCGATGCACGGGATCTGCACCAGCCCGCCGATCGGGTCGCAGGTGAGCCCCAGGTTGTGCTCCATCGCGATTTCGGCCGCGTTTTCCACCTGGGCCGGGGTTCCGCCGAGGATTTCGGCCAGTCCCCCGGCAGCCATCGACGAGGCGGAGCCGACTTCGCCCTGGCAGCCGACCTCGGCGCCGGAGATGGAGGCCTGCTCCTTGTAGAGCACCCCGATGGCGCCGGCGGTCAACAGGAACTTCACGACCACCTTCTCCTTGTCCTCGCGGGTGGCCTGTTCCATGCCGGGTGCGTAGTGCGTGGCGTAGAACAGGACGGCGGGGATGATGCCGGCGGCCCCGTTGGTGGGCGCGGTGACCACCCGCCCGCCCGAGGCGTTCTCCTCGTTCACCGCCAGTGCCACCAGGTTGACCCATTCCTGCCAGTACTTGTGGTCACGGTCCGGGTCTTCCTTGCGCAGCCGCTCGTGCCAGGCGGGGGCCCGACGGCGGACGTTGAGTCCGCCGGGCAGCTCGCCTTCGCGGCGGATGGCCGAGTCCTTGCACTCCTCCATCACGTTGTAGATGTGCACGAGTCCGGCCTCGATCTCTTCCCGCGGGCGAGAGGCCTCCTCGTTGAGCATCATGATGTCGCTGATGGCCAGGCCGGTGCTGCGGCAGTGCTCCAGCAGCCCCGCCGCCGTGCGGAACGGGTAGGGCAGTTGCTGCTTGGAGGACTCCAGCTCCTCCCGGGCGGCTTCCTCCTCGCCGCCGCGGACAATGAAGCCGCCGCCCACGGAGAAGAAGGTGGCTTCGTGCAGGACCCGTGCCTCGCCGTCGTCGTTCGATTCCAGCACCTGGAACGTCATGCCGTTGGTGTGCCGGGGCAGCACGGTCAGCGGGTGCAGCACCATGTCCTGCACCCCGTAGTCCAGCGGCCGGGCGGCGGCGCCGGGAAGTTCCGCACCCAGCCGCAGCCGGCCGGACGCGGCGATGTCTGCCAGCCGCTCCTCCACCTGGTCGGGCAGGATGTGCTCCGGTTCGAAGCCCTCCAGCCCCAGCAGCACGGCGGTGAATGTCCCGTGCCCGCGACCGGTGGCGGCGAGGGAGCCGTACAGGTCCACGCGCAGCCCGTTAACCCTGTCGAGCAGGCCGGCGTCGGCCACCTCCCGCACGAACGCGGAGGCGGCCCGCATCGGGCCGACCGTGTGCGAGCTGGAGGGACCGATGCCTACGGAGAAAAGGTCGAAAACGCCTACGGCCATGTCATCCCTTTCCTGTCTGTGTGGAGAGGTGCGGCGCCGCCGTCCCCGCGGCCGCGGGACGGCGGCACCCTGGTAGCGGGTGAGGACTACTTTTCCCGCCGGTAGAACGGCAGCTCTACAACCTCGAACGGTTCGGGCTTGCCGCGCAGGTCAACGTCCACCCTGGTTCCGGGCTCGGCATACTCGGCGTCCACGTAGGCCAGCGCCACCGGGTAGCCGAGGGTGGGGCTGGGCTGGCCGGAGGTGACTTCGCCGATGGTCCGGCCGTCTTTCAGCACCGGGTAGTGGGAGCGGCCGGCGCGCCGGCCAACCCCCTTGAGCCCCACGAGCTTGCGGGCCGAGCCCTTCTCCTTCTGCGCCTCGAGGGCGCCGCGGCCCACGAAGTCGCCGTCCTTCTTCAGCGCCACCACGCCGCCCAGGCCGGCGTCGAACGGGCTGGTCTCGAGGGTGAGCTCGTTGCCGTACAGCGGCATGCCCGCCTCCAGCCGGAGCGAGTCGCGGCAGGCCAGCCCGGCCGGCAGCAGGTCGGCGCCCCGCCCGGCTTCCAGCAGGGCGTTCCAGAGCGCGGCCGCGTTGGTGTTCGGAACGTAGATCTCGAAGCCGTCCTCGCCGGTGTACCCGGTCCGGGCCAGCAGCAGCTTCAGCGGCGCCCCGGACACCGTGAAGTCCACCTCGTCGGCGGCGTAGTACTTCATGTCCCGCACCGTGCCATGCTGGTTGGCGGGCACCAGCTGGAGCAGGATTTCCACGGACTTCGGTCCCTGCACTGCCACCAGCGAGGTCTCGGCCGTGGCGTCCTCCACCGTGGCGTCGAAACCTTCGACCCGTGCGGCGAGTTCCGCGGCGACCGTCGGGGCGTTGCCGGCATTGGGCACCACCAGGTAACGGTCCCCGTGCTGGTCGGCGGGACGCCGGTAGATGATCAGGTCATCGATGATGCCGCCGTCGGCGTTGCAGATCAGCGAATACTTGGCCCGGCCCTCGGTGACGGCGGAGAGCTTGCCGACGAGTGCGTAGTCCAGGAACTTCCCGGCCTCCGGGCCGGTGACCCAAACTTCGCCCATGTGCGAGAGGTCGAACAGGCCGGCGCTGCTGCGCACTGCGCGGTGCTCGGCCAATTCGCTGCTGTACTTCAGCGGCATCATCCAGCCGCCGAAGTCGGTGAAGGACGCACCCAGCCGCTCGTGTTCCTCGTAGAGCGCGGTGTGCCGGGGCATGGTGGTGGTCTCGGTAGTCATGCGGTGCTGACCTCTCTAGTTCTCGAAGGCTTCGGGCGGCGGGCAGCTGCAGATCAGGTTGCGGTCGCCGCCGGCGCCGTCGATCCGTCCGACCGGGGCGAAGTATTTGTCCACTTGCAGGCCCGGTACCGGGAAGGCGGCCTGCTCCCGGGTGTACGGCCGGTCCCAGTCGGAGCTGACCACGGCGGCGGCGGTGTGCGGGGCCAGGCGCAGCGGGCTGGCGTCGAGCGGGAAGTCGCCGGCGATCACCTGGTCGATTTCACCCTTGATCGCGATCATCGCGTCGATAAACCGCTCAATCTCCGCCAGGTCCTCGGACTCGGTCGGCTCCACCATCAGGGTGCCGGCCACGGGGAAGGACAGGGTGGGCGCGTGGAAGCCATAGTCGATCAGGCGCTTGGCCACGTCCTCGGCGGTCACCCCCGACTTGGCGGTGAGTTCGCGCAGGTCCAGGATGCACTCGTGCGCGACCAGCCCGTCGTTGCCGGTGTAGAGCACCGGGAAGTGCTCGTTCAGCCGGGCGGCGACGTAGTTGGCGGCCAGCAGGGCGCTCTTCGTTGCCTCGGTCAGGCCCTCTGCCCCCATCATGGCCACGTAGGCCCAGGAGATCGGCAGCACGCCGGCCGAGCCGTACTCGCTGGCCGAGACGGGCACGCCCTTGCCTTCGTGTTCGGCCAGCGCGGCGTTGCCCGGCAGGAACGGCACCAGGTGTTCGGCCACCGCTACCGGCCCGACGCCGGGGCCGCCGCCGCCGTGCGGGATGCAGAAGGTCTTGTGCAGGTTCAGGTGGGAGACGTCGCCGCCGAACTTGCCCGGCTGCGCGAGTCCTACCAGCGCGTTGAGGTTGGCCCCGTCGATGTACACCTGCCCGCCGGCGGCATGGACCGCCTCGCACACGTCGCGCACATCGGCGTCGTACACGCCGTGCGTCGACGGATAGGTGATCATGATGGCCGACAGCGCGTCGGCGTGCTGGTCGATCTTCGCGCGCAGGTCGGCGTGGTCGATGGTGCCGTCCGGTGCCGTCGCGACCACTACGACCTTCATGCCGGCCAGCACGGCCGAGGCGGCGTTGGTGCCGTGCGCGGAGGCGGGGATCAGGCAGACGTCGCGCTGGTCGTCGCCGTTGGCCAGGTGGTAGCGGCGGATGGCGAGCAGGCCGGCGTATTCGCCCTGCGAACCGGCGTTGGGCTGGATGGAGACGCCGGCGTAGCCGGTGATCGCCGCGAGGCGTTCCTCCAGATCGGTGATCAGCTCTCGCCAGCCGGCGGTCTGGCTGGCCGGGGCGAACGGGTGGATGGACGCGAATTCCGGCCAGGTCATCGCCTCCATTTCCGCGGTCGCGTTCAGCTTCATGGTGCACGAGCCCAGCGGGATCATGGTCCGGTCCAGGGCCAGGTCGCGGTCCGACAGCCGGCGCAGGTAGCGCAGCATCTGGGTCTCGGAGCGGTGGCTGTGGAACACCGGATGGTCCAGGTAGGAGGAGCTGCGCAGCAGGTCGTCCTGCAGTTCGAAGCCGGTGTTCTCCGCCGCTTCGGCGATCTTGCCGGCGGCGTCCTCCACGCCGAAGGCCTCCGCGACCAGGGCGAGGTGCTCCGGCGTCGTTGTTTCATCGGCGGAAATGCCCACGTGGTCGGCGTCGATGCGGCGCAGGTTCACGCCCTTGGCCTCGGCGGCGGCGGCGATTTCCGCGGCCTTGCCCGGAGCCTTCACCGTGAGGGTGTCGAAGAACCGGTCGGCCGCCAGCGCGTAGCCGGCGCCGGTGAGCGCGCCGGCCAGGGTGCGGGCGGCCTCATTGGCGTGCTGGGCGATCGCCTTCAGGCCCTCGGGGCCGTGGTAGACCGCATACATGCTGGCAACGACGGCCAGGAGGGCCTGCGCGGTGCAGATGTTGGAGGTGGCCTTCTCGCGGCGGATGTGCTGCTCGCGGGTCTGCAGGGCCAGGCGGTAGGCGGGGCGGCCGGCGTCGTCCTTCGAGACTCCCACGAGGCGACCGGGCAGGGAACGCTCCAGGCCCTTGCGGACGGCCATGTAGGCGGCGTGCGGGCCGCCGAAGAACAGCGGAACGCCGAAACGCTGGGTGTTGCCGACGACGATGTCCGCGCCCTGCTCGCCGGGCGGCGTGATCAGGGTCAGTGCCAGCAGGTCGGCGGCCACGGTGACCAGCGCGCCGCGCTCCTTGGCCTGTGCGATCACCGGAGCGTGGTCGAACACCCGGCCGGAGGCGCCCGGCTGCTGCAGCACGATGCCCGAGATATCGCCGTCGGGCAGGCCAGCGGAGAGGTCGGCAACCTCCACGTCGAAGTCCAGCGCTTCGGCCCGGCCCTTGACGACGGCAATGGTCTGCGGCAGCAGGTCCGCGTCCAGCACGGTCTTGCCGGCGGACTTGGACTTGTTGGACCGGCGCATCAGCAGCACGGCTTCGGCCACTGCGGTGGCTTCGTCCAGCAGCGAGGCGTTGGCGATCGGCAGCGCCGTAAGGTCCTGGACCATGGTCTGGAAGTTCAGCAGCGCCTCCAGCCGGCCCTGTGAGATTTCCGGCTGGTACGGGGTGTAGGCGGTGTACCAGGCCGGGTCCTCCACCACGTTGCGGCGGATCACCGGCGGCGTGATGGTGTCGTAATAGCCCTGGCCGATCATCTGCACGGCCGTGACGTTCTTCGCGGCGAGGGCGCGCAGGTCCCCGAGGACCTGGGACTCGCTGCGGGCGGCGGGCAGCGCCAGCGGTTCCTGCTGGCGGATGTCGGCGGGCACGGCCGCGTCCACCAGGTCGTCGATGCTGCCGTAGCCCAACTGCTTGAGCATGGTTTCCGCGTCGTTCCGGCGCGGACCGATGTGGCGGTCGGTGAAGGAGGCGCTGCCGGGTCGGGTAGCGCTGGTGGACTTAGCCGTCATGTGAGGAACTCCAGTTATCCCCGGCTGGGCGGACCATGCCGGTAGTGAAGGGTTCCTCCCCGCTCTGTGACTGAACCTGAGAGATTCCGCAGGCTGTGGCCCAGGGGCCGCCTCCTGCTTGCACCGTCGGTGAGCCGGTCCTGAACGGTCCGGCTGCTTTCCAGAGTTGCCTCTCCGCGGCGGTACAGGGGCCTGAGAGATTCCTGGGGAGGTATTGCTCCTACGGCGCCTGCTGACTGGTACCCAGCAGGACTCTCCCGCCGCATGTCGAAGGCTGTATGCAGTTGTGTCTGACTCCTTGAATGGTAGTCCAGCGGCTGGCGGGCAACAAGGCGGCGACGCCCGACGGCGCGGTGTACGGCCGCCGCGGGGGCGCCGGAACCCGCGTGGCCGCGGCTACGCTTCGGTGCGCGAGAGCATGCCCTTCACGTAGGCGGCCTGCCCGATGTGCTCCAGGCAGTCGTCCAGGACGCTGACCAGCCGCACCCCCAGGCTGACGTGCGGGTCCCACCGGGTGTCCACGATCCGGTCCAGGTCATCCTCGCTCAGCCCGGCCAGGTACTTCAGGGTGCCGGCATGGACGTCGTCGTAATAGCCGCGCAGCAGGTCGGCCGATTCGACCCGGACGGCCGCCACCTGCTCGGACGTGTGGCCGTAGCCATGGTCTTTTCGCGGCAGCGGCAGGTCGAACCGCTCCGCCCAGCCGGTAAGCCAGTACTGGTCCGTGCCGGCGACATCGGCAATATGGTCGTCCTGGATGCGCGTCAGATGCCAGACCAGCCAGGCGATCGAGTTGCTGTCGCCGCCGGGCCGGGTGGCCAACTGTCCGGCGTCCAGCCCGTCCAACACGAAGTGGACGCGTTCCTGGATCCTGCCGTAGGCATCTGCGAGCAGGTCGTTGAACTTCATGGCGCCTCCCGCCGGTCGACTGTGGCGCCAGCTTACCGGCCGGGGCCGCGGCGAGGAATGCGTGCCCGCCGGCAGGCGGGGGGCGGTCCCGGTGCCCGCGCATCCGCCGCCCGGACCGCCTGCCACCCGGCGGTCAACTGTAATCGGCCGTGATGGTTCGATCTCGGCCATTGAGCCGCATTGTCCCGCCGTAGGGCACGATCCATTGCGGACGGGTATGGCCGAACGGGACTCCGACGCAGACGACGGCGTGGTCGTTGTAGCGCTTCATCTCGGCGAGGACTGCATCGCGTTGCGCGGCGCGGAGCCGTGCCCGCTCCTCCGCCGGCGGGACCGTACCGTGACTGCTCACCGGCGGCCGGGCGACGAGCACTCCTTCCACGGCCGAGAGGACGCCCCGTTCCCCCAATGCCCGGACCCATCTCTTGACCCACGCTGCCGGAGGCAACTCCTCGCTGGTTTCAAGGATCAGGACCGACCCCTCGAGGGCTTCCCGAGGCGGAAGACGGTCGGCCATGGCCAGCTGATCGATGACTTCCAGGCAGCCGCCCCAGGTGCGGCCGGTCGCTTCCCGCTCGGGCCCCGCCCAGGTCCACGGCTGCGTGGGTTCCCGTTCGCCGAAGTCGACAAGGGCTTGCGGCGTCAGCCAATCCGGCCCGAAGTCCTCGGACTCGCCCGGGTCCACAATTTCCAGCTCACCGCCCGTCAACAGCGCTGCCTTCAGCGAGGCGAGGTGCTGGTCGTCAATGTGCGGCCCGGCTCCGAGGTGCACCTGGGTCGAGCCCCCGTAGTAGCCCGCTATCCCGAGCGACCACAGCCAGTTCAAGAGGTTCGTGTTGTCGCTGTAGCCCATGAAGATCTTGGGGTTCGCGGCGGCGAGGCCAGCGTCCAGATGGGGAATGAGGGCTACCTGGTCGTCGCCGCCTATGGTCGCGAGGACGGCCCGGATCGCCGGGTCGGACAGAGCGGCGTGTAGATCCGCGGCGCGTTCCGCGGCGGAAGCGCCAAGCTTCCGGGTCGTCGGGTATTCCACGGGGACCAGTCCCGTTTCGGCGCTGAGCCGACGCATCGCCTGCTCGTGGACATCCGGCGCGAACCCCGGGGCAGCAAAGGACGGGGAGAGAACCGCGACCCGGTCACCGGGCTCAAGCTTGGGCGGGGATACGCGGGCATGGCTCGGCATTTCCCCATCCAACCACGGGCTGTGCCTCAGCGGCCGCTATTCATCCCGGGCCGAATCCTCCAGATAGCGGGGCCGCCCCACGATGACCAGGCCCACTGCCAGGATGAGCAAGGCACCGCCCAGCAGGCCGAAGGAGGCACCCCAGCCGCCGCTGGCCTCGCGCAGCAGCCCGAACATCAGCGGGCCGGCGCAGGCGACCGTGTAGCCGATGCCTTGCGCGAACCCGGAGAGCAGACCCGCGCCGGCCGTGGTGCGGGTCCGGAGGTTCACCAGCAGCAGGGCCAGCGCAAAGGTGCCCTGGCCGAGCCCCGCCAGGGTGATCCACAACCAGGTGCCGAACGAGGGTGACAGCAGCAGCCCGGCGTATCCGGCCGCGTAGAAGCCGATGAACAGCAGGCCCAGTCCCAGCGGATTGCGCAGCCGCGCGGCGATCAGCGGCACCACCAACAGGCTGGTGGGCAGGCCCAGGATGGCGTAGTAGGCCAGCATGGTGCCCGCCGTCGGGGGCAGCACCCCGCTGTCCACCAGCAACGGCGGCAACCACGTGAACATGGCAAACGTGTTCGACAAGGTCCCGGCGAACACCAGGGCGAGGCCCCAGGCGACCGACGAGCGCCAGACGCGGACCGCCGTCGTCTTAACGGAACCGGCCCGGGCTTCCGCTGCGGGCCACGAGGCTTCCGCAGCGGGCGGCCCGCCGGGCCCCGCGGGGCCGGACCCAGGCCCGGGGCCGGACCCAAGCCCGGGGCCGGCAGCACCGGGGCCAACTCCCGTACCGGGACCAACGGCAGGCCCGGGACCGGCCGGCTGCCGGGCGCTGCCCTCATCCGGCGGGAGGATATCCAAGCCGCCGGGCCTGTAGGGCTGCAGCACCAGGCGCGCGGTGCGGCGGCGCCAATGTTCCGTCCACGCGGTCATCAGCCACGGCACGAGGGCGGCCACGCTCACGGCCGCCCACACCCCGATCGAGAACCGCCAGCCCGCGGCCTGCTCAAGCGGCACGGCAAGCAGCGGGCTGAGCGCCGTGCCGACCGCCAGCAAGGTCACGTAAAGCGCGGTGATGAGGCCCATCCGGTCCGGGAAATAGCGCTTCACCAGCGGCGGCAGCAAAATGTTGCCGATCCCGTAGCCAACCATGGTGAGGCCGGACAGGATCAGGAATGCCGGCACATCGGAGACCATGGCGCGGCACAGTTGGCCGACGGCGGCCATGCCCAGTGCCACGAGCAGCAGCGCTTCCATACCGATCCGGCGCATCAGCAACGGAACGGCGAACCCGGCAGCGGCGAAGGCGGCGGTGGGCAGCATGCCCAGCACACCCGTGGAGGCCGTGCCGAACGGCAGATCCGCGGCAATATCCGCCAACACCGGCGACACGCCGGAGACGGCCAGCCGCAGGTTGAGCGCCAGCAGCAGGACGCCGACGAGCACGGTCAGCCGGCCGGCAAATGGGGCGGGCGGCCGCCGGGCGGGGCCGCCCCCTGGGCGGGCATCCGGAGGCGGCGGCGAATCGGGGCTCGGTGGGGCGTCGGCGGTCAGTTGTGCGGGCGAGGGCAAGCGTGGTCCATGGGTCGAAAGGCCGGGCGGGCGGCCGGGATCAAAACCGGCAAGGAATCACTTTATCCCGTCGCGGCCCGGCTGCCCGGCAGGCGGGCTAGGAACCCTCCTGGCCCAGCCCTTCGGCGAGGATCCAGAATGTCTGGCGCAGCCGCTCCACCGCCGCCTCGTGCTGCCCCCGCTGGAGGTACTGCACGGTCTCGCGCCAGCCGTCGGCCCAGAGAGGATAGGCGACGGCGTGTTGGAACAGGTGCAACCGGGCCAGCGAGCGGTCGAGCACGTGCATGTTAACCGCCCTCAGTTCCTGATGATCCGCCGCCCCAAGGATGACGGTTACCAGGCTGCCGACGGCGCGGTAGGCGCCCAGCACGTCCTCTCGGTCGATCGCCGCCCTCAGGTCGTCCGCCATCGCGGCCATGGTGTCGATCTCCTCAGGCGACAGCCGCGGGGCTGCCCGCTCGAACAGCGCAACCAGCACCACGCCCATCACATCCAGGAGTTGGATGGCCTGCTGGGGACCGGGATTGGCGATTCGGTGTTCGTGGCCGGTGGCCTCGATCAGGCCTTCTTGCGTGAGATCGCCGACGGCGTCGCGCACCAAGGCTTCCTCCGCACCGATGCGGCCGGCGAGCCCGGCAACGGTGACCCTTGAGCCCGGCTCCAAACCGCCCGCCAGGATGTCCTCCCGCAACCTGCGGACCGCTTCGTCGCGGACCGCTCCCCCGGGACCGCTGCCCCTCATCATGACCCCCTGCCGCGTATGACCGACGTCACATATGAGTAATGTACGCGAAAAGGTAGATCGGGGTCACCGGTGCTGGCTACTCTGATGGGACCTGCGGCACAGCGTCGTGCGGCAGGTTCTAAACGTGCAGTCAGGATGTGCGCAGAATGAACGCCACCTATACCGCCACCGCAACCGCCAACAGCAAAAACCACCAGGACTGGGGGCGGGCGATGGCCGCCGCGTTGGCCGACCTGGTACAGCAAAGCGAAAGCGGCCCCGCCGGGCCGCGGGAGCTCTATGGCGATGAGCTGCGCCTGCTGATCGAAGAGACGGCGGAGGGGGTCCTGATCCACCTGTCCTGGACACCCGGCGGGCGGGACGCCTCCGACACCGTCGCCTGAATCCTTCCGGCCGGCTGGAGATTGTTCCGCCGCCGCCGATGCTGCCAAGATGATTCCATGCTCTACCGCCAGCCGTACCTGCACGATCTCACGGGAGTATTTGCGGCACCCGTCCAAGCTTGGAGCGAGCCCCACGGGCAGATCAGGGGTACCGGAGCCCAAGGGGTCTACTGCGGGGACGACCGGGTGTTGGCCCGCTGCCTGCTGGCGGTGAACGGGCAGGAACCGGAGTGGATCTCCACCCAGTCGCGCTCGGCCGGACGCGTCGACTTCTTCTCCTTCATCCGGACCGCCGAGGACGGGACCGATCCGCTGGTCACCCTGAACCGCTCGCGGGCGGCGGAAGGCAGCCGGCTGGCCGAGGCGCTGACGTTCACGTCGGCCCTCGAGGACGAGTTGGAACTCCAGGTCCGCGTCGACCTGGTGGCCGATGCCATTCCCCTGGAACAGGTGCGCGCCGGCGCCGCGGGCGAGGCCGGCTCGGTGGCCCCCGGCGACGCCGTCTGGAGCTGGCGGGACAATACACGCGCCGCGCTGACGGCCGAAGGCGCCCGGGTCAGTTTCGACGGCAGCTTGGTCCGGCTGGAGTGGACGGAACGGCTCAAGCCGGGCGCCGTCGTCGTCCTGTCCTGGAGCCTAGAGCTTGACGACGCCGAGGCTCCCCTGACCGGCGCGGCCGCGCCCCCGCTGCGCACGCCGTCACTGGCCGGGGATCCCCGGCTGCAACGGCTGATGAGCCGCTCCATGACCGACCTCAACAGCCTGCGGATGGCCGGGCGCCAAACCCCGGGCGACGTCTTCCTGGCCGCGGGGGCCCCGTGGTTCCTGACGCTGTACGGCCGGGAGGCGCTGGTTGCCGCCCGGCTGCTGCTGCCGGTCGACGCCGCGGTAGCGGAAGGGACGCTGCGGGCGGTGGCAGCCTGGCAGGGCACGGCCGAGTCGGCGGAATCGGGCGAACAGCCCGGCCTGATGGTCCAGGAGGTGCGGCAGCGCCGCCTGTCGATGCCCGCGGACGCCGCGGTCCGGCAGCTGCCCCCGGTCCTGTACGGGTCGCCCGACGCCACGCTGCTGTGGATCGTGCTGCTGCACGACGCCTGGCACTCGGGGATGCCGGAGGATGCCGTCCGGGACCTGCTGCCCCATTTGGAGGCCGCGCTGGACTGGCTGCGCATCGACGGCGACCCCGACGGCGACGGCTTCCTGGAGACGCCCGTTCCCGCCCTGCAGGGTCCGGGACACCAGGGGTCCGGCGACACGCGGGCCGCCTACCACTATCTGGACGGCAGGCCAGCCACCGGAACCGTCGCGCCGGCCGAACTCCAGGCCTACGCCTACGAGGCGGCCCGTGCCGCGGCCGTGCTGCTCGACTACTTCGGCGAAATGAACGCCGGCGCCGAGTGGCGCGACTACGCGTCGCGGCTGGCGGAGAACTTCCGCAGCCGGTTTTGGTGCGCCGACGACGCCGGCCCGTACCCAGCGATGGCACTCGACGAACGGAAGCAGCGGGTGGACGGGGTCGGGTCCGGCATGGGACACCTGCTGGGCACGGGACTGCTGAACCCCGAGGAGACCCGGACGGTGGCCGCGCGGCTGATGGACCGGACCTTGTTCTCCGGCTACGGCGTCCGGACCCTGTCGACGGCGAACCCCGGGTTTTGGCCCACCCGCCGCCGCGCAGGGGCGGTCTGGACGCAGGAGACCGCGTGGACTGTGATGGGGCTGCTGCGCACCGGCTTCCAGGAACAGGCCGCACAGCTGGCGGCAGGACTGCTCGACGCGGCCGAGGGATTCGGCTACCGGTTGCCTGAGCTCTTCAGCGGGCAGGCCGCGGTGGAGGTCCGGCCGGCGCTGCCGTATCCGTCCGCCTGCCGGCCGTACGCCGGGGCAGCCGCCGCCTCGGTGCCCGTGGCGCTGGCACTGGGCGGATTCAGCGCCTCGGCCGTCTAGCCATTCGGCCGCCGATGAGGCGTTAGCCGCCCGGCACGTCGGGGCCGGTGGGCCAGCGCAGCAGCGCCGCTATGCTTTTGCCTCCCGGCAGGGCTCCCTCGGGGACCATGGTCACCCGCGCGTCGGTCAGCGCCGCGGCGCGGACCAGCGCCGCCGGGGCAGGTACCTTGGCCAGCAGGTCGCCGTTGACGGCCTGCTCGCCGGCCGTAGCGATCCACGGTTCGGCCGTCAGGGCATGCACGTGGTGATCGGCGAGGGCGTCGTCGTTCAAGAGCAGCGTGCCGACCTGCGCCTGCTGCAGGGCCCGGACGCACTCGCCCAGGCCCGCCGTCCACTCCGGATGGGCCTGCCCGGTCTGGTTGGCCAGGCGGTCCAGGATGGCTTTGCGCTGTTCCGTCCACACATGGGCCACCCGGGCGGCTATTTCGGCCCGGAGCGCGTCCTTGTCCGCGCCGCCTGTGCGTGTGTGCGACTCGATGGTGACTTCGATCGCCCGGCTGGCCTCGGAGAGCTGGTCGACCACCAGTTCCCGGGCCCGGATATCGCCGGCCACAATCAGCAGCCGCGCCCTGCTGGCCTGCACCACGCGGTCGATCTCGGCGGCGATCTCATCGGCGTTCTTGCGCCAGATTTCCTCGGTGCGGTGCTGATAGCGGCCCTGGGACCAGCCGCCGCCGGGAACCTTCGTGAGGTTCTCCCGCTCGCCCTCGACCGTCCTCGTTTCCACCACGCCGTTGCGGCGGGCGTACTGCAGGTGGACCTCGCCGCCGTCCCGGCCCACTTCGGCCACCACGTACGGGAAGTCGTCGCCGCGGGCCTTCAACAGGGGCACCAGGTCCGGAATCGGGCCGGTGTGAACCACCTCCGTACCGGACATTTCGCCCGGGAGCACCTCGTTGATTTCGGCCTCACCGCCGCGCACCAGCACAAAGCGGGAGACCGGAGACGGAACGCCGGTGGCCGGGGAAACGGCCTCGATCACGGCCGCTATGTCCGCCTTCGCGGCGCCCTGCTTCTCGAGCGATTCCCGCAGCCTGTCCGGCAGCACATCCCCTGCCCGCAGGGAATCCACGGTGCCCGTGCTGGCGTCCACGTAGACCGTGATCCAAGGCCCCGGCTTCTTGTACAGTTCGGCGTACCTCTTGTTCGCCGCGTGGGTCGTATTGACCTGCTCGGTCATCGTGATCACCTTCCCTGCTATTGGAACTGCGGGTTTTCTTGATCAGTAGAACCTCACGGTAGCACCGGACGTTTTGCCCTTGAAGGGGGCCCGATCCCGTCCCGACCGGCCCCGGCGAATCCGTCCGCCGGGCCGGTTTTCCGACGTTGTCCGCCGGAGGCGCTTGGGCGCTGGAACGGCGCTCCGGGCCCGCCGGCGGCC
This sequence comes from Arthrobacter sp. Y3223151, assembly GCF_059091125.1. Classification (NCBI taxonomy): domain Bacteria; kingdom Bacillati; phylum Actinomycetota; class Actinomycetes; order Micrococcales; family Micrococcaceae; genus Arthrobacter; species Arthrobacter sp. Y3223151. The sequence goes on from NZ_JBNHGI010000001.1 coordinate 114,220, forward strand.
CGGGCGGGACGTCCTTTGGGGGTCCCGGATTCCCGGGGGCCGGCCGGCCCGAAGCGGCCTAGCTCCGCTGGTATTCCGCGTGCTGGCGGTGGGCCTCGGCCACCTGTTCGCGGATGATGTCCACGTCCTTGGCCTTGTTGCGGTACTTCGGTTCCATTTGCACGATCTGGCGCTCTTCTTCCACCAGCAGCCGGTAAATGCGTTCACGTTCTGCCGGGTCAGCGGTGTAGGAGAGATCCATGTAATTGATTGCGTGCCGGCGTGCGTTGTTGATGGCGTTCTGTGCCTTGCCGGCCTTGCTCAGCAGCGAGGCGACGACGGTGATTATCAGGATGCCGATGATGACGGTGAGCGAGAGTCCGGTGCTGATCTCGACCACGGGGACCGGGTTGCCGTCGTTGACGAAGGGCAGGTTGTTCTCGTGCAGTGCGTGCAGGATCAGCTTCACGCCGATGAAGGCCAGGATCGCTGCCAGGCCGTAGGACAGGTAGATTAACCGGTCCAGCAGGCCGTCGATCAGGAAGTACAGCTGGCGCAGGCCCATCAGCGAGAAGGCGGTGGCCGTGAAGACGATGTAGACGTTCTGCGTCAGGCCGAAGATCGCGGGAATCGAGTCGAGGGCGAACAGGATGTCCGTGCCGCCGATGGCCACCATGACGAGCAGCATCGGCGTCATCGCCTTCTTGCCGTCCTTGACGGTGAACAGTTTGTCGCCGTCGTAGTAATCCGTGGTGTGGAAGAAGCGCTTGGCCAGCCGGATGATGAAGTTGTCCGCCTCGCCGCCGTCGTGTCCGGGCTTGAGCAGGTTGCCCGCCGTGATGATCAGGATCAGGCCGAAGGCGTAGAACACCCAGGCGAAGGTGTTGATCAGCGCCGCGCCCAGGAAGATGAACCCGGTGCGCGCGATCAGCGAGAACACGATGCCGAACAGCAGCACTTTCTGCTGGTCTTCGCGCGGCACCTTGAAACTGGCGATGATGATGAGGAAGACAAACAGGTTGTCCACCGAGAGCGCCTTCTCGGTGATGTAGCCAGCGAAGTACTCGGAGCCCATGTCCACGCCGCCGTAGATCAGCACCAGGATCCCGAAGACGATGGCGATGCCCACGTACAAGGCCGACCAGATGGAGGCTTCCTTCAGCGAGGGCACGTGCGCCTTGCGGATGTGGAAGAAATAGTCGAAGGCCAGCAAGGCGAGGATCACGGCGATGGTGATGCCCCAGATCAGGGGAGAAACGCTCATGTGTTTCCTTTCGTAAGCGGGTAGCGGTGAGCCCGCAAGTCTCTCCTCCGGCGCGGCCGGCCACTGCAACCGGCCGGGCGTCGGCGCCCTACGTGTTGACGGCTGCAGCGCATCTGGATACTCCCTTACGCACCTGCCAGTCTAACGACGACGACGGTGCACGGCTAACTCGCCGCAAACCAATCGGGGCGGCCGGGGCGGGATTGCCCCGCCGGATGGGCCCGGACGCTTGCAACCTATGCACCGGATTTCGGCTGTGACAGGCTGGGCCTGGGCCGCCGCCCGGGACGGACCCACCGGCGGCCGACCAGCCCGAAAGGAGCACCGCCATGTCCTATTACCTGGAGTACACCATCCCGGCAGCGCCGGACGGGGAAAGCTTCGAGTTCCCGGTCAGCGACGAGCACCGCGGCTATACGGTTCCGCTGAGCGAAACCGATGCGGAGATGGTCCGCACCGACCAGTTGCCTGCCCGCAGCGAGGTGTTCGGGGCGTCACTGGCGGAGGCCAAGGAGGCGGCGGAGTCCATCCTGTCCAACAGCAAGGGGGACGCGGCGCAGCTCTACGACGATCCCGACGACTCGATGCAGCCCGGTGCGGGCACGCTGGTCGCCAGCTACACGGTCGGCGGCGGGTGGCAGGACGCGGGGTAGGTTGCCGCCCGGGGACTAGTCCCGCAGCACCACGTCCGCGGCTTCCGTGGAGCGATCGGTGACCGTGGTGGGCGATTCCAGGTGGACGGCGCCGGATGGCAGGATGCCGGCACCGCCGTAGCGTTCCATGACCCTCAGCTGCGCCACCACGTCCTCCCCGGCGTGGGCCGGCGGCAGTTCCTGCCAGAACCCGAACCCGCCGCACTCCAGCAGCGCACGCCTCCGGTACAGCACGCAGCCGCCGGCCCACGCAATCTTGTACAGCCGCCAGCCGCCGTCCGGGATGCCCAGCTCGGCGGCGATGTGCGTCAGGTTTGCCGCGTTATGCAGCTGCCAGCGGCCGAACCGGTGGTCCTCGCGGCGGATGCGCTCGGGCCGGACCGGGCCGTCCCACAGCTCGAAGGGTTCCTGCTCCCCCGGCCGCACGTCGTCCAGGTAGGACATGCCCTGCACAGCGGCACCGATAAATCCGCAGCCCGCCTCCCGGATGGCCGCCGTCATCCGGACCAGCATGCCCGGTTCCAGCCACACGTCGTTGTCCAGGAACAGCACCAGTTCAGCGGTGGCAAGCCGGAGCAGGAAGTCGCGCTGCTCGGCCAGCCCGCGCCGGGGCAGATTCCGCTCCAGCCGGACCGGGCGCCCCTGGGCTTCCAGCACCCGGATCATCGCCCCGACGGCCGGGTGCTCCCAGGCGGGGGCGCCGTCGGTCTGGTCGCTGACGATGACGGAGAACGCCGGGCCGTCCTGCGCCGCCAACCCGGCGAGCGTCACCGCCAGCTCCGCTTCCCGGCCATAGCTGGGCACCAACACCTCCAGCTCCGGCCCTGTTTCCGGTGCCGCCAGGGCCCAGCTGGCTGAACTCCTGCGGCTCACGCCGAATCGACTCCCGCGGGCGGGGTCGGATTCGCTCCCGAGGCCGGGGCCGGACCCGTCTCCGCCGGGGGCGCCGAGCCGCGGATCCTGCGGACCACCGCCGTGGTGGAGTGGTCGGACACATAGTCCAGGATGCACACCTCGCCGCCGCAGGCTTCCACCACCGCCGTCTCCTCGAGCATCTCCGGGGAGTAGTCCCCGCCCTTGGCGTAGATGTCGGGCCGGATCGCTTCGATCAGCGGGATGGGCGTGTCCGTGTCGAACACGGTCACGTAGTCCACGCAGCTGAGCGCGGCGATGATGCCGGCCCGGTCGGCGGCCGGGTTGATCGGCCGGTCCGGTCCCTTCAGCCGCCGGGCAGATGCGTCGCTGTTCAGCGCCACGACCAACACGTCGCCCAGTTGCTTGGCTTGGTTCAGGTAGCGGGTGTGGCCGCGGTGCAACACGTCGAAACACCCGTTCGTGAGCACAATGCGCTTGCCCGAAGCCCGCTCCGCGGCGACCGCCTGCCCGAGCGCCTCCGCATCCAGGGCGGCATCGGAGAAGGTGCCCAGGTGCGAGGCGAGGTCGGTGGTGCTGCAGACCGACGTGCCGCGCCGGCGCACCACGACGTCCGCGGCGGCCTGGGCCAGGTCCAGGCTGGTGCTCAGCTGCAGTCCCGCGGCCCGCGCCAGGGTCAGGCAGGCCACGTAGGTGTCGCCGGCGCCGGAAGCCTGCTTCTCGGTGACCGGGGTGGCCCAGGTGCGGTGGGTCCCGCCGTCGGGCGTGAGCAGGAAGGAGCCGTCCTTGTCCAGGGTGACGACGGCGGCGCCCGCCCCGGTCGCGTCCAGCAGTTCCCCGGCGTGGCCTGCCAGGGAGGCGGCCCGGTCCGTGTCGGGATCCAGCGTCACGCCCAGGAGCGCGGCTGCTTCGGCGGCATTGGGCGTGACCAGGTCGGGCGCAACCTCGGACCAGGGCCGCGGGTCGTGGGCATCGACGACCAGCAGCCTGCCGCCGCGGTGACGGGCCAGCACGCTGCGCACGGGACCGCCCAACGCGCCGGAACCGTAGTCGCAGACCACCACGGCGTCGCTGCCGGCGAGCGCGTCCGGCACTGCTGCGGCCAGCTGCTCCTGCGCCGCTTCCGGCACCCGCTCCGTGCGCTCGTCCAGCCGCAGCATGATCTGGTCGCCGCCGATGATGCGGTACTTGGTGGTGGTCAGGACGTCTTCGTGTTCGACCAGCCCCGAGATGTCCACCCCCGCACCCTGCAGGAGGGCAGCCAGCCGCCGTCCGGCGTCGTCCCCGCCGATCAGGCCGAGAATGCGCACGCGGGCGCCGAGGGCGGCGAGGTTCATGGCCGTGTTGGCGGCGCCGCCCGGGGCGTACTCCCGCCTGGTCATGTCCACAACCGGGGCCGGGGCTTCCCGGCAGAACCGTTCGATCCGGCCGCTGAACCAGCCGTCCAGCATCACGTCACCGACCACGGTGACCCGCGGTGCGGCCTCCGCCAGCCGGGACGGCAGCCAGCCGGCCAGCCCGGAGACGTCCGACAGGGGCGTGCTCATGGCCGCACCCCGCCGGGCAGGCCCACGTGGACCACCTTCACGGCGCTGAACTCGTCCAGCAGTTCGGGGCCGTAGCCGAACCCGTCGCCGCTGTCCCGGCGGGGCTGGGCGGAGCCGCCCGGGGCGCCGCCGAAGACGGCATTGATCTTGACCGTGCCCACCTGGAGCCCGGCAACGGCCCGGTGCGCATGTTCCAGGTCCGCGGTCAGCACCGTGGCCGCCAGGCCGTACCGACCCTCCGCCGCCAGCTGAAGCCCGTCCTCGAAGCTGTCCACCACCCGGACCGGGGCCACCGGGCCGAAGGTCTCCTCCTGCATCACGGTCATGCGGTCCGTGCAGTCCAGCAGCACCGTGGCCGGATAGTGGGCGCCCGGCCCCTCTGGCACCGAGCCGCCCTCAGCGGCCGTCGCCCCGAGCGAGAGCGCCTCGGCCACCTGGGCGTTGACGCTGTCCCGGAGCCTGCGGTCCACCAGCGGCGCCATCGCCCCGCCGTCGTTGCGTTTGCGGGCCTCGGCGGCGAGCGCCTCGCAGAACGGGCCGGCGACGTCGCGGTGCACGTAGATGCGCTCCACCGACGTGCAGATCTGGCCGCTGTTGGCGAACGCCCCGATGGCCGCCTGCTCCGCCGCCCACGCCGGATCCACGCCGGCGTCGACGATCAGCGGATCGTTTCCGCCGTTCTCGCGGATGACATGGGCGCCGGTGAGCGCCGCGGCCCGGGCAATCCTGGCGCCGGTGAGGCTCGATCCGACGTGCGCGATCACATCGACGTCCGGGTGGCCGGCCAGCGCCGCCCCGACCGCGGGGCCGCCGGTCAGCGTCGTCATGACCTGCGGCGGCAGCACCTCCGAGAGAATCCGGCCGAGCAGCTCACCCAGATGCGGGCAGCGTTCGCTTGGCTTGTGCAGGACCGTGTTTCCCGTCGCCAGCGCGGCGCCCAGCAGCCCGGCGGCCACCGCCACCGGATCGTTCCAAGGCGTGAGCACAACGGCCACGCCCCGCGGTTCGTTCACGGTGTAGTCGGCGGCAAGCGAACCGCCGCGCAGGCTGCGGCCGCGGTGCACCGGGCCCAGCTGGGCGTACTGGCGCAGGGTCCCGGCCCCGGCCAGCACGCCTTCCAGCGCTTCGTGTTCCGGCCGACCGGTCTCCCGCGCGTTCATCGCGGCCAGCTCCTGCGAGTGCTCCTGCAAGGCCGCGGCGGCCGCTTCCAGCAGTTCGCCGCGGGCGGCGGCGTCGGTGGCTGCCCAGCCGGGCTGGGCCGCCTTGGCGGCGGCGACGGCGGCCCGCACCTCGTCGGAGCTGGTTTCCTCCAGCACTCCCACCAGGCTGCCGTCCCGCGGGTCGTGCACCTCCAGAATGGCAAGGTCCCGGGCGGTATCGGAATCGGTGGTCATATTGCTACTCCCCTCCAAGGCGGCCTGGGCCTGCCCGTTGGTGTCTGGCCAAAGTCCACGGTCACGCGGCCGCACAGTGCAGTGCCCGCGGGCGCGCAACACCGGCAACAACGCGTGGTACTGGTTCCCTACCCCCCATCGCCCGGTTTCAGACACGCCGCCGGTTTAAGACACACCGCGCGGTGTCAGACACGCCCGGTGCGGGCGGTTCCTGCGGGCCGGTCCCTGCCTCGGGTCCCGATTCCGGCTCTGGCCAGCGGCTCGAATGCCCCTTAGGGTGAAGTTCACGAGGGGGCCCGCGGGGGCGGGTCGCAGGGGGTTGCGGCAGGCACGGCACCCGAGCGCCGGGTGGATGCGCCGCAGCGCGGAACGTTAATCCAGGAGGTGGAGATGGCTGGTTCTCCCACAGGCGGCGCCGCTTTCGGTGACCAGAGGCTCAGTACCGAGGCCCGGCATGGCCGGGGCATCGGGCCGGTGTTGGAGCCCTTCGAGGGGGTGCGGAAGATCGCGGTGCTCCGGGGTGGAGGACTGGGCGACGTCCTTTTTTCGGTTCCGGCACTCGAGTCGCTGGCAGCCGCCTATCCCGAGGCCAGCCTGACCCTGCTGGGCACGGAGGCCCATGCCGCCCTGTTCCGCGGCAGGCCGGGCCCGGTGCACCGGGTGGAACCGCTGCCGTTCGCGCACGGGGTTCGCCCGGGACCGGAGGACCCGCAGGCCATCGGCCGGTTCCACCAGCGGATGCGCGGCGAGCAGTTCGACCTGGCCGTGCAGCTGCACGGCGGCGGCCGGAACTCGAACCCGTTCCTGCTGGAACTGGGCGCACGGCACACGGTGGGCACCCGGACCCCGGACGCGGCCGCGCTCGAGCGGACCATCCCCTACGTGTACTACCAGCACGAGGTGTTGCGCGCGCTGGAGGTGGTGGGCCTGGCCGGCGCGTCTCCGGCCTCGCTGCAGCCGGAACTGCAGCCCCTGGCCGATGAAGAGGCCTTGCTGGCCGGGCTCCTGGAGGAAGGCCGGCCGTCGCTGGTGACCATCCACCCCGGCGCCACGGACCCGCGGCGGCGGTGGCCGGCGTCGGAGTTTGCCCAGGTGGCCGCGTGGGCGGCCGACGACGGATGCCAGGTCCTGGTGGTCGGCGACCAGTCCGACGCGGCGCTGGCCGAGGAGGTAGTGGGGCTGGCCCGCGGGGCCGCCGGTGCCGGCGGCGGGGGCAGCATCGACTCCGTGGCCGGCCGGCTGGAACTGGATGAGCTGTCCGCCGTGCTGCGCGCCAGTGACGTGATGGTCGGCAACGACAGCGGGCCGCGGCACCTGGCGCAGGCGGTGGGAACACCCACGGTGGGTATCTACTGGGCCGGCAACATGATCATGGCCGGGGCGCTGGGCCGGACCCTGCACCGGGTCCACATGTCCTGGATGACGCAGTGCCCGGCCTGCGGCTCCGACCTGACCCAGGTGGGCTGGACCGCCGAACGCTGCAGCCACGAATTCTCCCTGACGGACCAGGTCCGCGCAGAGGATGTCTACGCGGACCTGCGCGGGCTTAGGGCCACGAGTCTTCTACTTCGTGGCAAATGACCATCTCGCGCACCTCGCAGCCCTTCGGCTGTGACAGCGCGAAGATGATGGCATCGGCCACCCGTTCGGGATCGTTGAGCCGGGAATCGTCCTGCGGCTTGTACTGCTCGGTCCGGTCGTCAAAGAACCTGGTCTTCATGCCGGCGGGAATCATGGTGGTCACTCCGACCTGACCGCGGGTTTCGGCCGCCAGCGCCCGGCTGAAGCCGACCACGCCGAACTTGGAGGCGCAGTAGGCGGTGGCGTCGGAGACCGCCTTGATCCCCAGCGACGAGGCGACCGTGATCACGCGCCCGTGGGTGGACATCAAGTGCGGCAGTGCCGCGCGCACCACGGAGACGGTGCCCATCAGGTTGACCCCGATGACCTTCTCCCATTCCTCGGCCGGCACGTCTTCCAGGCGCCCGCAGCGGTCGATCCCGGCAGCCGTCACGACGGCGTCCAGCCCGCCGAGGGTGTCGGCGGCCTGCTGCACGGCCGCCTCGACGGCGGCACGGTCGGCGACGTCCACCTCGATGCTCTTGGCCCGGCCCACCCGGCTGACGTCACGGTCCAGCACGACCGGCGTGCCGCCGGCGGCAAGGACCGCCTCCACGACGGCGGCTCCCAGGCCGGAGCCTCCGCCGGTGACCAGGACGCGTCCGGGGTTCGTTGGGGCAATGCTCATGTTTTCCTCCTCAGGTTCGGGATTCTTCAGTTCGGGGCGCGCCGGATCGGCGGAGCCGTCCGCCGGGTCAGCCGACCTTCGCCAGGGCGGCGGCCAGGCCGGTGGTGGAACGCGCCGGGTAGTAGGGCACGGTGACGGTTTGCCCGCCCCAGGATTGCAGCAGGCGCGCCTCGGGCAGCTGGTCCGCGGTGTAGTCGCCGCCCTTGACCCAGATGTCCGGCCGCAGCCTTTCCAGCGCCGCTTCGGGGGTGGCTTCGTCGAAGACCAGCACCGCATCCACGCATTCCAGCGCCAGCAGCAGCTCGGTGCGGTCCTCCTGGTTCATGATCGGACGCTCTTCGCCTTTGAGGCGGCGGACCGAATCGTCCGAGTTGAGGCAGACGATCAGGCAGTCACCCAGCTTCCGGGCGGCGGCCAGAGTCCTGGCGTGGCCGGCGTGCAGCAAGTCGAAGCAGCCTCCGGTGGCTACCACCGTGCCGCCGGCTTCGCGGGTCTGCGCGGCGACCTGCATGGCGTCCACCCCCGGACCGCGCAGCTGGACCGGGGCCGTTTCCTGCCGAAGCGATGCCACCCCGCCTGCGGCGAGGAAGGCCGCCGCCTGCCCGACGGCCTCTTCCACCGCCTCGGCCAGCGGCCGCCCGGAGGCCAGCGCCACCGCCAGGGAGGCGGCAAGCCGGTCCCCCGCGCCGCAGGTGTCGGCCGGGTCCAGCGTCGGGGCGGGAATGGCCTGCGGCAGGCCGCCGTCGGCCTGGATCAGGGCCCCTTCCGCGCCCAGCGTGACGACGACGGCGCGGCTGTTCCAGCGTTCCCGCAGGTCCGCCGCGGCCAGCGCAGCCTCCCGGGTCCCGCTGTCCCGCAGTCCGGCGATCCGCAGGGCTTCGGGCAGGTTGGGCGTCGCCGCGGCCACGCCCTCGACCGGGGCCGGGCCTGCCGGGTGCGGATCCCACACCACGGGGATCCGGTGCACCAGCGAGGCCAGGGCGTCGCGCAGCCCGGGTGCGGCCGCCAAGCCGCGGCCGTAGTCCGCCACGATGATGGCGTCGGCCGTTTCGAGCGCCTCGAGCATGTCCGGTGTCGGTACCGGCACCGGTGCCGGGGCGCAGCCTTCGTCGACCCTGACCACCGACTGCCCGCCGGCACGGATGCGGGTTTTCACCGGCGTGGGGGCGCCGGATGGTCCGGCGACCACGCGGATGCCGTCCAGGGCGTCGCGCAGCCGGGAGGAAGCGCCGTCGTCGGACAGTGCCGTGACCAGGAGGACGTCCCGGCCGTCGCGGGCGAGCATCCGTGCCACCAGCCCGGCTCCCCCGGCGCGGTAGGTCGTTTCGGCCGCATCAACGACCGGCACCGGTCCGTCCGGGCTCAGCCGGGTTGCCGCACCCTCCACGTCCGCATCCAGCAGAACGTCACCCACCACCACGATCCTCATGACCGGCCTCCCTGCCCGCGCGCGCCCGGCGCGCCTCCCTCGAGCCGCGCCACCTCGGCGTCGAACGCCCGGCAGAGGGCATGCAGCGCCATGAGGTGCCCCTCCTGCACATTGGCCGGCAGCGCCTCCACTGCCACATAGTCGTCGCACAACCTGGTCAGCGGATTCGGCGCCTGGCCGGTCAGCGCCCAGCAGGTCACGCCGATGCTGCGGGCAGCTTCGGCCGCGCGCAGCAAGTTCCCGCTCTTGCCGCTGGTGGTCAGCAGGAGCAGCACGTCGCCGGCACGCCCGTGGCCCAGCACCTGCCGGGCGAACAGCTGGTCGAAGCCGTAGTCATTGGAGATGGCCGTGACCGCCGAGGTTTCCGCGTGCAGCGAGATGGCGGAGAACGCCCGGCGTTCGCCGTCGAAGCGGCCCACCAGTTCGGCGGTGAGGTGCTGGGCTTCCGCGGCGGAGCCGCCGTTGCCGGCCGCCAGCAGGCGCGCGCCGCCCATCAGCCGCCGGGCCAACTCCGTCCCCCAACCGGCCAGCTGGCCGGCCTGGGCGCGCAGCGACTCCACCGCCGGTGCCACGGCCTGCAGGTGCGCCAGGACCGCGTCCACCGCTTCGGTCCCGGCCGGATCCTGGCCGTTCGCCGGCACCGGGACCAGGGCGGGCCCCGGTGCGGGCGGCCGCAGGTAAGCCTCCGTGTCGGCCGGGCCGGCGGGGGCGGCCGGGGCGGCCGGGGCCGCGGCGGTGGCCAGTGCCGTGGTCCGTGCTGCTGTCTTGGCCATGGCGGCTGGGCGCTTCACAGTGCCTCCCCTTCCAGCTGCCGGACGCCGGCGGCGACGGCGCCCGCGCTCCGGCTGACCGCCAGGTGATAGGCCTTTTCGGTGTCGGCGGCCACCCGGTCCCAGGAGTAGCGGTTCCGCACGCGCTGCTGGCCGGCGCGGCCGAGGTCGCGGCGCAGCTGGGGATTCGCCAGCAGCTCGGCCACGGCTTCGGCCACTGCCTCCGGGTCGCGCGGCGGCACGTGCAGGCCGGTCTTGCGGTCCACCACGGTATCGATCAGCCCGCCGACCGAGGCCGCGACCACCGGAACGCCGCACGCCATCGCTTCCAGCGGGACGATTCCGAACGGTTCGTACCACGGCGCGCAGACGACGACGTCGGCGCTGCGCAGCACCGCCGGGATTTCTTCCCGGGGCAACTGGCCGCGCAGCACCAGCTGGTCTTCCACGCCGAGCTCACGGGCGAGGCCGCGCAGCCGCTGGGCCTCGGGGTCGGCCGCCAGTCCGGTGGCACCGGAGGCTCCGCCGACCACGATCAGTTCGACGTCGTCCAGTCCCTGGTCCTTGAGCAACCGCAGGGCCTGGACGGCCAGGTCGATGCCCTTGCGCGGAACCAGGCGGCCCAGCGTGACGATGCGGTGGGTGCGGCCGCGCGGTTCGACCTCCCCGTCGGCCTTGAAAAGTCCCAGGTCCACGCCGCAGGGGGCAATGGAAATGTTGCCGCGCGGGATGTCCATGGCGGCCAGTTCGAACACTTCGTCCGAGCACGTCGCGATGATCCGGTCCACGCTGCGGCCGACGGATGGTTCCAGCCAGTCCCGTTCGGCCGGGCTGGTGTCCTGCGCGCCCTGGTGCCGCCGTTTCACGGTGCCGAGCGCGTGGAAGGTCTGCAGCACCGGCACCGGGCGGCTTCCCGGGCGGCGGGCTGCGTCGAGGGCCGCCACACCCGACATCCAAAAGTGCGCGTGCACGAGATCCGGCGGGCTGTCCGCCCAGTCGGCGCTGATCCCGTCGGCCAGCTGGCCCATGTAGGGCAGCAGCTCATCCTTGGCGACCGGCTCGGGTGGTCCGGCGTTGACGTGGACCACTTCCACTCCCGGCCGCATCGTGACGCGGGCGGGCAGCATCGGATCGTCGCGGCGGGTGTAGACGCTCACGCTGTGCCCCCGCCGGGCGAGGGCGGCGGAGAGGGCCGCCACATGCACGTTCTGGCCGCCGGCATCCACACCACCCAGCGCCGCCAGCGGGCTGGCATGTTCGGAAACCATCGATATCCTCACGGCTCTCTCCTCTCGTTGGCGGCAATGATCCGTCCGGCACGCGTGGTGGTCTCTGCCAGCAGGCTGTCCCACTTGTCCAGAAAGGCCTGCAGCCCGTAGTTCCGCAGGGCTGCCTCGCGCGCGACTGCTCCGCGCGCAGCGGCCTCGTCCGGGTCCTTCAGCAGCCGGGCCGCTTCGCGGCGCAGCTGGTCCACATCGGCTGAGATAACGCCGGCCTCCGGCGGCACGGCCCGGGCGGCCTCCGTGCTGTCCAGCACCACCACCGGCATGCCCAGATGCATGGCATCCAGCAGCGCCAGGCCGAGCGAGGTCCAGCGCAGCGGGTGCAGGTAGAGGCGGCAGCGGGCCAGTTCGGCGTGCAGCTGCGGGCCGGGCAGGTCGCCTCGCACGTGCAGCTTGTCCGCGCCCAGCCCGGTGGCCGCGCCCAGCTGGTCGGTGCCCATGCCGAACACTTCCAGCGGTCCTGCCTCGGCGAAGGCCGGCAGCAGATCCGTTCCGGTCACGCGCCAGCGGCGGACCGGCTCGTTGACCACCACGCCCTGGCGTTCTTTCTCCCCGGTGTAGAGCCGGCCGGGATCGACAATGCCGTGCTCGATCACCGTGGTCCGCGCGGTTCCGCAGTCCCAGAACAGGCGGTTGAAGTGGGTGACATGCACGACGGTCATGTCCTGCTGGTCGGCCAGCGGGTGCAGCGAGTTGGGCACGTCCCCCTTGGGGGTGTTGTGCTCCAGGAACACCGCCGGGATGTCCCGTCCCGGCCGGCGGCCCAGCAGCCGCTCGCATTCCTCGATTTCCTCGGGCCGCTGCAGCACCACGACGTCGGGGTCCTCGTCACGCAGCCGGTCCGGGTGCACGTCCCGGACCGACGACGGCCAGTCGCGGCCGGCGCGGCCCAGGCCCCACGGACCGCCCTCGGCGGTGGCGGGCAGCAGGTATTCGTGGCGGCCGCGCACAAAAGCGTCGGTCCAGCCGCCGTGGACATGCCAGAGCAGAATCTTCATGCGTTCCTCGTCTTTCTCCGGGCGGACAAGTACGTCACGCCGCGGGTCAGCCGCTGTACAGCCTCGAGCACTTCCTCGGGCGCCACCTGGGACAGGCAGGGATGCCCGGGAACCGGGCAATTGCGTGCCCGGCTGAGCCGGCAGGGCGCCTGCTGGTCCCCGAGCAGCTCCAGCGGAACCTTGTACGGTGCCCAACGGACCGCCGGAACCACCGGCGCGAACAGGGACACCACCGGGGTGCCCACGGCCGCGGCCAGGTGGGCCGGCCCGGTGTTTCCGGTGACGACGGCGGACGCGCCGGCCAGGACCCCGGCCAGGCTCCGCAGGTCGGTCTTCCCGCCCAGGTCCAGTGCGCCGGGGACGGCGACCGTGGCCGTCAGTTCCTGCTCCTGCGGCCCGCCGGTGACCACCACGCGGTAGCCGGCGCCGATCAGCAGTTCGACGGCGGCGGCGTGGTGCAGGGGCGGCCAGGCCCGCGCCGGAACCGAGGCGCCGGGGTGCACGGCGATGTACGGCCCGCCGCCGGTCAGGTCAGTGGTGTCCGGGATGCCTTGCACCTGCAGCCGGCCGTCGTCGTCGGGCGGAAGCCGGTACCCGGCGGCCGCGGCGATCTGCAGCGCCCGTTCGGCCTCCGGCTGATCCTCCGGGAAGTCCTCGCCGGGCCGGAGCCGCTGATCCAGCAGCGACCCGGCGTAATCGACGGAAGCGCCGGTGATGCGCCCGACGCCGGCCAGCCGCAGCAGCAGCGCCAAGGGCAGCGGCGACTGGTGGAAGGACGTGAGGATGACGGCCTCGGAGATCTCCGAGGCCCGGACCCAGTCCGCCAACGCGCCCACGTGTTCCCGGGTTGCCGGCGGGGCGGGGTCGACGATCCACGGGCTGGCCCAGCTGAACACGCCCGCGACGCCGGGCAAGAGTTCCGCGGCAGCTTTGCCCTGCGGCCCGCACAGCATCATGACCTCGCGGGTATCGCCGCCGCGGCCTGCCGCGATGGCCCGCACCGCCGGGCCGGCCAGCAGTACGTCTCCGACGCTGTCCAGCCGCGCCACCAGTACGCGGCTCACGGGCGGCCCTCCAGCAGCAGCGACACGGCGGCGGTGAGGTCTTCGGCGACCAGCGGCGCCGCCGCGACCTCTTCGCGCCGGGTCACCGGGGTCGGTACGAGGACGCCGGTCGCGCCGGCTGCGGCAGCGGCCTCGACGTCGGCCCCGATGTCGCCGACGTAGGCGACCTCCGCGGGATCGAGTCCGAGCCGGCGGCAGGCCGCCAGGATCATGCCGGGCTGCGGCTTCCGGCAGGGGCATCCGTCGTCCGGGTTGTGCGGGCAGATCTCCCACACGTCGAAGGGTCCCAGCAGTTCCTCCACCCGCAGGTTGACGGCGTCGACCTGTTCCCGGCTCAGCAGGCCGCGGCCGATGCCTGATTGGTTGGTGAGCACCCCGCACGGCAATCCGGCGGCCCGGACCGCGTCGACCGCCGCGCGGGCGCCGGCTACCGGCCGGACCTTCGCGGGATCGGGGTTGTAGGGCACGTCCGTGACCAGCGTGCCGTCCCGGTCGAACAGAATGGCCCGCGGGGGGTATGCGGCGATTGTGCTCATACCAGCACTGTTCCCAGCACGGCTGCGACCTAAACACTTCTCCTGTTACTACTTTTGTGTCGCCCGCTCCCGCCGCGGCAGCGGCTGCCGCCGGAAGCGCCGCGTGCGGGCATCTGGAAGGATGGGCACAGCCGGAAGGAAGGACGGGTGCAGTGGCAGAACCTGAAGGACTCGAACGGGACGGACGCCCGGAACTGTTGGTGCTCCGGGCGCTTAAGCTGGGCGATCTTTTGGTCGCGGTTCCGGCGTTGCGGGCTCTGCGCGCGGCGTACCCCGAACACCGGATCATCTACGCCGCGCAGGCCTGGCTGCGGCCTATCCTGGAACTGACCGGCGCGGTGGACGACCTGCTGGCCACGCATGGACTCGATGTCCCGCTGGCACTGGCGCCCGGCCGGGTGGAGATCGCCGTAAACCTGCACGGCAACGGGCCGGAGAGCCGAGGCCGGCTGGAAGCCCTACGGCCCGCCAGGCGCGTCGGCCACCGGGCGCCCGGCTGGGACGGCCCCGAATGGCCGGACGGCGTGCACGAACGCGAGCGCTGGGCCCGGCTGCTGCAGTGGCACGGGATCGATGCTGACCCGCTCGACTACCGGCTGGGCAAACCCGCCGTCCCGAGCCCCTGCCCGGGCGCGGCGGTACTCCATGTGGGTGCCGCCTACGGCAGCCGGCTGTGGCCGGCCGAGCGCTTTGCCGCGGTCGCCCGTGAACTGGCAGCCCAGGGACACTGCGTCCTGTTCACCGGCAGCACGGCGGAACGGCCGCGGGCACAGGCCGTGGCCGAATTGGCCGGGCTCGGCCAGGACACCGTCGTCGCCGGGACCCTGCCACTGGCGGAGTTTGCCGCGACGATCGCCGAGGCCGCGGTCGTCATTTCCGCCGATACCGGCGCCGCCCACCTGGCGTCGGCCTATGCCCGGCCGTCGGTGGTCATTTTCGGGCCGGCACCGGTCAGCGACTGGGGCCCGCCGCCCGGCCCCCATATAGTCCTGACCGACGAGAGCCTGCGGCTGGGCGACACGTTTTCCGCGGACCCCGACCCTGCCCTGCTGGCCGTCAGCCCGGAGGACGTCCTGGCCGCGGTCGCGCAACTGCCGGTCGCTACGCCGTCCGCATCCGCTGCCGGGCCGGGGCCTGCGGTTCCCCCAACACGCGGTGCTGGAGTTTGACCAGGATCCTGGCCAGCGCGCGGGACACCTGCATCTGGGTCATGCCGATGCGTTCGCCGATGCGGCGCTGGGATTCCTCCTCGAAGTACCGGTAGAAGAGCAGTTGCCGCTCCTGCGGCTCCAGTTCGCGGATGGCGCCCCGAAGCATCAACAGTTCGTCGGTCCGGTCGGTCCCGCCGTCGGAGACAGCCAGCGTCTCGGCCAACCCCTGCCCCTCGGGGGTCCCGTCCAGTGATTCCGGACGCAGGCTGCCGTGGCAGTTGAGGGCTTCGGCGACCAGTTCCGGGCTTTCGGCGAGCGCGTCGGCCAGCTCCTGAAGCCCAGGTTCGCGGCCCAGCCGCTGGGCGAGTTCGGACGTCATTTTGATCGCCGCCGTCCGCAGGTCCTGGAGGTGGCGCGGCGGGCGGATCATCCACGAACTGTCGCGAAGGTAGCGCTTCAGTTCGCCGTGGACCGTGGGGGCGGCGTAGGCGCGGAAGTCCGCGCCGTGCTCGGGGTCAAAACCGCGGACCGCCTTGAGCAGCCCCAGCCGCGCCACCTGGTTCAGGTCATCGAGCTCCCTGCCCGGGCCCGAATAGTTGCGGGCGATCCCCTCGGCAATGCCCAGGTGCCCCAGCACCAGCTCCTCTTCCAAGGCGGCGCGGAGGGACCCCCTGGCGCGTCTCGCCTTGCGGAACAGAACCTGAATGTCTTTCTCGTTGTGTTGCATCAGAAGCCCACCATCTTCTCGGGAAGTGCGCGACCCAAACCGCTTCTCCCCCAAGAGAACATAAGCATGCTGATTATGCAACAGCCCGCCGCCGGAAAAATGCGCAAAAGTCTTTTCTTTTCCCGGGAGAAGAAGGTATAAGCAGCAGAAGTTCCGACCGCAGCCCGGGCCACCGGGAGGGCGGAGGAGAGCGGCAGCAGCCAAAATTATCCAGAGCGGCCGAGCCGTGCGGGAACGGCCGTCCCTGACGTGCCCGCGTCGGGTATCAGCCGCTCTCGATGGCAGCGCAGGCCCGGAGCGAAACGGGGACGGAAATCACGACCAGGGCGTGTCCGGCTTTTCCTGCGCCTGGCCGTCGACGACCAGGTCCACCTTCTCGTTGTAGAAGCAGAAGAGATCGCGGATCTTGGGATTTTCCGGGATCGGATCCGGGTAGCTCCACACCACATCGTGAACGACCGCCTGGCCGACGCGGACCGACCAGTAGCGGGCCTGCCCCTTGTACGGGCAGCTGGTCACCGCGTCGCTGGCTTCCAAGAGATCCGTGCGCACGTCGTCGGCGGGCAGGTAGTAGCGGACGGGAAGATGTGTTTCGAAGAGCATCAGCGGTCGGATGCTGTCGGCGATCTTCTCGCCCTCCAGGTAGACCTGGACCCGGCGCGAGCTGCGCAGCGTGTCTACCCGTTTGTATGGATCGCGGGCATGTACCTGCGCGCGTTCGTCTTCCTCGTACCATTCCAGCTGGCGCCACGAGAACGTCACATGCCCGGCCAGGGCGGCGAGTCCGCCCGACGGGTCGGGATGCTCCCAGGCCCCGGCTTCGGCCCTCTTGTTGCCAACGGCCACGTCCCACACCTGCTGCCCCGCCCGCCCGGTGTGCGGATTGGACAGCACTCCGTGCGCTACGTCCTCGCGCGGCACGTAGTAGGTGGGCAGGCTTCCGGTGTCGTACTGGACCAGCAGCTTGGCCCTGGTGCTGTCAGCCACCAGGCTCCCGCCCAGCCGCACGCGGATGCGCCGGGCGGTCGGTTCCGTGAAGGGCCTTTCGAATTCCATGTGGCACACGCTACTCCGATCGTGCCGCCGCGGGCAGTGCTGTCAGAATGGGCATCACAACACCAACCAGGAGGCTTTGAGTGGGCACCGAGGAACGTACGGCCAGGTTTTACATCGACAAGCAGACACCGGCGGCTTACCGCGCCCTGAACGGGGTGGCGCTCAAGGTAGCCGACGCCGCCGAGGAAGCCGGGCTGGACCGGAAACTGGTGGAGTTGCTGAACCTGCGCATCTCGCAGATCAACGGCTGTGCGTACTGCCTGAACATGCACACCCGGCTGGCCCTGGGCGAGGGCGAGACGGCGCAACGCCTCTCCGTGCTTCCGTCCTGGCGGGACACCGAGGTCTTCACGGACAAGGAGCGCGCCGCGCTGGCCCTGGCCGAGGCGCTGACCGAACTGACGGACCACCACAGCCAGGAGCGCGCCTATTCCGCCGCCCGAGAGGAACTCACCGACGACGAGTTCTCCGCGGTCAGTTGGATCACCGTCGCGATGAACGCTTTCAACCGCGTGTCCATCGTCAGCAAGCATCCGGTCCGGCCGCAGTAACCAACCCGGGCCGGGCAGGCCGGCACGGGGCCCGGCCGGGGTACGACGGCGGTGCGCTGCGGTTTCCGTTCAGCGGCTACTCAGGCCGCGGCTACTCGGGCTGCGGCGGGACCTGGGCGAGCGCGTCGATCTCCACCAGCACGCCTGGCCGCGCGGAGCCCACCTGCAGGACGGTGATCGCCGTCGGCACCGGCCCCCACACCTCCGCGGCCGCGGCGTACCCCGCGTTCGCGTCCTGCCCGGCGGCGAGGTAGATGTTCAGCTTGGCCACGTCCTGCTGCGTGGCACCGGCCTCCTCGAGGACGGCCAGCACGTTGCGCATCGCCTGCTTGGTCTGGCCGGCAAGATCGTCACTGACCATCTCGCCGTCCGCGTTGATCCCGTTCTGGCCGCCGACGATCAGCAGCCGGCCGGGTCCGTCCACGAGCACGCCCTGGGAAAAGGCCGGACTGCGGAACATGCCCGCTGGATTTATGTGCGTGAGAGCCATGGCTTTCCTCCATTTTTCCGGTTAGGGGCGCACAGGCACCGGCACCGCGTGCCGGTGCCCCTGCGGGAGCGTAACCACGGTAGGCCGATGCGGCACCGGGCACCAGACCCGCGCAGTGGTGAAGCCCACATGAACGTCCGATGCACTCTGTGAAAAAATAGGGCATGCGTCCCATGCAACATTCCAGCAAACTCCAGAACGTCCGGTACGAACTTCGCGGCCCGATTTTGCACGCGGCCAAGAAGATGGAGGCGGAGGGCCACCGCATCCTGCGGATGAACCTCGGCGACCCGGCGCCGTTCGGGCTGGAGGCGCCGGAGTCGATCGTGGTGGACATGATCCACCACCTGCGCGGCGCCCAGGGCTACAGCGATTCGAAGGGCATCTTCTCCGCCCGCACGGCCATCTCGCAGTACTACCAGACCAAGGGCCTAATGCAGATCGGCGTGGAGGACATCTTCATCGGCAACGGGGTGTCCGAGCTGATCTCCATGACGCTGCTGGCGTTTTTGGAAAACGGCGACGAGGTGCTGATCCCTGCTCCCGACTACCCCCTGTGGACCGCGTCCGTCACGCTCTCCGGCGGCAAGGCCGTGCACTACCTCTGCGATGAGGACAATCACTGGTGGCCGGACATGGCGGACGTCGAAGCCAAGATCACCGACCGGACACGGGCGATCGTGCTGATCAACCCGAACAACCCCACCGGCGCCGTCTACCCGCGGCACGTGCTGGAACAGTTCGCGGCCCTGGCGCGCAAGCACGATCTCGTGCTGTTCTCGGACGAGATCTACGAGAAGATCACCTACGACGGCGCCGTCCACGTCCACACCGCCTCGGTCGCGCCGGACCTGCCGGTACTGACGTTCAGCGGGCTGTCCAAGGCGTACCGGATGCCCGGCTATCGCGCCGGCTGGGTAGCCATCAGCGGGCCGCGCGCGGAGACCGCGGCCTACCGCGAATCACTGGAGCTGCTGGCCTCGCTCCGGCTGTGCTCGAACGTGCCGGCACAGCACGCCATCCAGACGTCGCTGGGCGGCTACCAGTCCATCGGCGACCTGGTGAAGCCCGGGGGCCGGCTGCACGAACAACGCGACCTGGCCTGCCGGCTGCTCAACCAGATCCCGGGCGTCAGCTGCGTCCCCGCGGCCGGGGCGATGTACCTGTTCCCCAAGCTGGATCCTGCCGTGTATCCGTTCGAGGACGACGAGAAGTTTGTCCTGGACCTGCTCGAGGAGGAGAAAATCCTGGTTTCGCACGGCAGCGCCTTCCACTGGCCCACGCCGGACCACTTCCGGTTCGTGATCCTGCCGTCGGTGGAGGATATCGAAGAGGCCGTCCGCAGGATTTCTTCCTTCCTTGCCATCCACCGGAAGAAGACGGCCGACGCCGCTGCTGCCGCCGTCTAAAGGCTGCCGGCCCGCCAGGCTAGGCGGGAACGCCGGCGCCACCCCAGCCGTGCTACCGATCAGTCGGCTAAAGCACACCTTCGCCGAGGGGCAGGGCGTGCCGTGGCCGGGCGGGACAGCGTGCCGTGGGCGGGCGGGACAGCCTGCTAGGCTGCTGAGGATTCCAGCCGCCGGTCGGGCGGCTGTGGTGCCGGGCATCGGGGGAACATGCGGACCAGGCCGACGGCCGCCCTGATGGCGGTGTGCGCGTTGCTGCTCGCGGGCTGCACGGAACCGGAGGCGGAAGCAGGAGCGGCATCCCCGGCCACGGCGAGTGCCACTCCGGCAGCCTCCGGCGGCGGGTCCGCCACCGGTCCTGCCGCCGGCACATCCCATGGCCCCATCCGGCTGGCCTCTCCCCCGCCCGGTCGCCCGACCATGGCGCCCGCGGAGACCGTGGGAGCAGCGGATCCCGAGAGCACGGATGCCTACATCGACGACTTCCTCGCGACGCAATGGTCTTCCGGCGTGGAGCCCTCGGCTCTGGATGAGGCGTCCGTCGGCGACTGTGTGTTCTTCGATTGGGAGTATTCCTCCGGCCCAACGACCTCCGCGTTGTTCCAGGTACCCTGCCAGGAGCCGCATGAAGGCGAGATATTCGGCTCCATCACGCACACCGGCGAGCCGTATCCGGGTCAGTCAGCGCTGCAACGCGATGCCGAACCCCTCTGCGGCGAGGTGATTTCCCAGTTTCTCGAAGCCCGGTTGATTCCGGACGGCACGCACCGGCTCTTGTTCCCTACGCGAGCGGACTGGGATTCGGGTGAACGCACCTCCGTTTGCCTGTACCATCCCGGCTCCCTGTTGGAGCGCGGCTATTTCGGGGAATAGCCGGCAGCGCCGGCCGGCAGGTGCGTGAATTCATTGTGAACATGCGGCCGGATCCCTTGTGGCCGCCCTCGCCCGCCCGGATGGTAGAGGAGAGATGCGACGCCGTAACCCGATCCGAGGAGCACCACCATGCCTGAGACCCCGCTCGAAAACTGGGACCTCGTTCCCGGCACCTTGGTGGAGGTGTACAGGGACGGAACGCTGCTGCGCACCGGAAGAGTCGATGCGGTAACACTTGATGCGGACATCGTCTGGCTGGCCAACAGTGGCTCCCACCCACGCCGTCTGTTCGAAAAGTCCGAGGGGTACCGGCTCCATCTGGTTGCGGACGGGGCCTGACCGCAGTCCCGCGCCGGACCCTACCGCCGGGGGCCCTCCCGGCGCTAGCGTGTCCGGCATGGAGATGAAACTCGAACTGGTGGCCGTGCCGGTCACCGACGTCGACCGGGCCAAACATTTCTACGTTGAGCAGGTCGGCTTCCACGCAGACCACGACCACCGGGTCAACGACGGCCTGCGGTTCGTGCAGCTCACGCCGCCCGGCTCAACGTGTTCCATCGTGATCGGCGAGGGCATCACGGAGATGGCGCCCGGCTCGCAGCAGGGGCTCCAGATGGTCGTTGCCGATGCCGAAGCGGCCCGGGAAGAACTGCTCGGCCGCGGCGTCGCGGCGAGCGACGTGGACGCGCAGCCGTGGGGTAAGTTCGTCTACTTCAGCGACCCGGACGGCAACACCTGGGCGCTGCAGCAGCTGCCGCCCAGGGACTGAACCTACCGCTGGCGCGCTGGCCCTGAGGCTTCCGGGCTGGCCCGGTGGCCGGCGCAGCGCCGCATGGATAGCCCGCATCTGCCATGGCCGAAGCTTGGCTCCGTCTGGGGCCACCGCCGGGAGAAGCCCCAAAAACTTTTCTTGGTCCGGCGGAATAATTCGGCCCTCCGGGGGTGTTCCCTAAACTGAGAATGCCAACGGACAGCTGAGGGACCACCAAGTTTGCAGCAGGGATCAGCGGAGAAGCTCCTTCCCGCGCCCTGCCGCCTCGCAGCCCCTACCGTCAGCGCTCACCGGCACCCGGCAGGAGCCGGCGCTTCACGCCTGACGAGCAGTCCCCGAACGATGCCGCGGCAGGGTCGGCCCCACAGCCGATCCGCCTGGCACAGCACGCCCTTACCGCCACAACACAGGAGGTCACGTATGACACTATCCGCACCCGGTCAGTCCCCGCTGGTCAATTCCACCCCCACCAGGATCCGCAATCTCGGACATTTGCGCCGCGGCGATTCGGTCGAGGCCCGCATGGACAATGCCGTCCAGTACCGGGGCCGAGTCGACCGTACCGCACCCGGCGTCGGCCTGGTGTGGATCCGTGATGAGGCGGACGGCTCGCGCCGCGCCATCAGCACGCAGGACTGCACGGTCTGGCGGTTGCCGCAGAAGGGCTAACATCAGCACGGGGCGGCACAGCCCCTCCCACGGAGCGGACGGCTTCGGCGACCACCACGGCGCCGGCGTCGTCCGTTGCTTCGTTAAACCGGCCCTTCCGGGGTCGGCGCTTGTCCCGGCGGGCCTGGCCGGAGTTGAATGGAGCCAGCGTTGGGGCCGGCGCGGGTCCCCGCCACCGCCTTCGGAGCATGCCATGGCCGTCTCGTTCAACCACACCATCGTCTACGCCGCCGACAAAAAGGCGTCGGCGGAATTCTTTGCGGAGATCTTCGGCCTCGATCCGCCGCAGCCGATGTTCGGACACTTCATGACGGTCCTGCTCGAGGGCGGCGTGGCACTCGACTACGCGGACACCGGCGGGAACGTGCAGCCCCAGCATTACGCCTTCCTGGTCACCGAGGACGACTTCGACGGGATCCTCACCCGCATCCGGTCGGCCGGAATCGACTACTGGGCAGACCCGGGCCGCAGCCGGCCCCAACAAATCAACCGCAACGACGGCGGCCGCGGCGTCTACTTCACGGACCCGAACGGCCACTTTCTGGAGGCCATCACGCGCCCCTACGGCTCCGGCGCTGCCTGAGGCGAGGCGCCGTCGTACGCTGGACCGACGTTCGAACAGGAGCGAAGCATGCAAGAGGAAGCCATCGGGAACGTCCGCCTGAGCGCGACGGTGAGCGGCCGGGTCCAGGGAGTGGGCTTCCGGTACTGGGCACGGGAACGCGCCGAACGACTGGGGCTGGTGGGCTCGGCCGTGAACCAGGAGGACGGCACCGTGGGCGTGGTGGCGGAGGGGCCGCACGATGCAGTGCGGCAGTTCGCGGCCGCGTTCGAGTCCGGCACGGCGCCGGGGCGGGTGGATGCGGTCGAAGCGACGTACGGCCCGCCCACCGGCGGGTTCAAAACCTTCGAAGTGGGCTGAAGAAGGGGGCCGAAGGAGGCCTGATAGGGGCCCAGGCGCCGGGTGGTGTGACGTTTAAATCGAGCCGGCCCCGCGGCGTGTTCACGCGGGACCGGCTCTTTGGGGGATCGCCGGCCCGGCAAAAACGTGGGGGTCCGTAACCGGCTAACGCTGAAATTATGCCACTCGTCGCGCCCAAATTTCAGGACTGTGATTTATGTTACGAAATGACGTAACACTTCTCCGTCGCCGGGTTTGGTTACGGGCAGAGTG
Organism: Arthrobacter sp. Y3223151; assembly: GCF_059091125.1. NCBI lineage: Bacteria > Bacillati > Actinomycetota > Actinomycetes > Micrococcales > Micrococcaceae > Arthrobacter > Arthrobacter sp. Y3223151. The sequence continues at coordinate 137,127 of NZ_JBNHGI010000001.1, forward strand.
CGTTTCCGATTACCGAAGGATCAAGAAAAGCGTGCCCGGGCCGCGTGCCGTAACGGTTGCGGCGTTATCGCAAACGTGCCGGGTCCCGTCGCGGAAAACGCCCCTATCCTGAGTGCATCTGTCACCCCCATGAAAGGCGGTGTGCCATGCGCAAGCTCCCCACATGGCTGTCCGTGATCCTGCTGGTTCTCGGCCTGGGATTGGTGGCGCCCGGCCCCGCCACCGCGGCGCCCTACTGCGGCATCACCTGGGGCTCGACGGCGGAGTCCGCGCCGGGGACCACGACCGCCCCCATCACCAACGTGCGCACCGGCCGGCACGCCTGCTTCGACCGCATGGTCGTAGACCTGCGCGGCGACGTGGCCGGCTACTCGGTGAGGTACGGGACGGTGCGGGCCCAGGGATCCGGCCATGCGATCCCCTTGCGCGGCGGCGCCGACCTGGCCGTGGTCGTGAAGGCTCCTGCGTATGACTCCAACGGGCGCGGCACCTACCGGCCGGCCAACCCGAAGGAGCTGGTGAACGTCACCGGCTACACCACCTTCCGCCAGCTCTCCTGGGGCGGCAGTTTCGAGGGGTACACCACCATCGGCCTCGGCGTGCGCGCCCGCCTGCCGTTCCGGGTCTTCACCCTGGACGGCCCGGGCACCATGTCCCGCCTGGTGATCGACGTGGCCCACCGCTGGTAGGCCTGCAACTCTGCAGGCAGGCCGGGCGCCTGGCGGCCTCTGCCCCGGCCGGCCGCTGACTACGGCGATGCCCGCCTTCGGTGCCTTCACGCACCCGGGGCGGGCACCGCCGTCGTCGTCTAACGCCTAGCCGGCGGCGGCTTCCAGAAACGCCTCGGCCAGCGGGCCGGCGGTTTCGGAGCCCAGCTCGCCGTCCTCCACGAACACCGCGATGGCAAGGTCCCCGTGGCCGGCGATCACCCAGGAGTGGGTCTGCGGCGGGTCCTGCGAGCCGTACTCTGCGGTGCCGGTCTTGCCGATGGCGGGCTTCCCGGGCAGGTCGGTCAGGTTGGCCAGATAGCCGTCCACCACTGCCGACCGCATCATGCTGCGCAACTGTTTGGCTTCCCCGGCGGTCAGTTCGGGCGCGTCCGGGAGCTCGGCCTTGGGGTCGTGCCCGTCCACCAGCGTCGGCACCACCGAACCGCCTTCCACCACGGCCGCCATCAACGTGGCCAGCGCCAGCGGCGACGCCTGCACCCGTGACTGGCCGATCAGCGAGGCCGCGTGCGCGGTCCCCTTGGTGTCCTCGCGCGGCACCTCGCCCATGAAGGCCTCGATGCCGGGGTCCGCGGTCATGCCGATGCCCAGGGCGCCGGCGGCATTAGCCAGCTGGTCCTGGGAGAGTTCCCGGTGCTCGGCGATGAACGCCGTGTTGCAGGAATGGGCGATGGCCTCGGTCAAGGTGATCCGGCCGGTGAATTCGGCGGGATAGCTGTCCGCGTTCTCGAAGCTTCGGCCGTCCACGACCAGTTCCGGGTCGCAGGTGACGGCGGAGTCGGGGGTCGCGCCGTTGCGCAGCATGCCCAGCGCGGTGGCGATCTTGAAGGCGGAACCGGGGGCGTACCGGCCCAGGAACGCGGTGTTGTAGCCTTCGCTGTCCGGACCGTTCGCGGCCGCCAGGACGGCACCGGTCGACGGGCGCAGCGCGACGATCGAACTCGGCGAGTCAATGTCGGCCAGGATGTCCTCGGCCGCCGACTGCAACTTCGGCACGAGCGTGGTTTTCACGTTTTCGCCGTCCACCGGGTCTTGGCGGAACAGCTGGCGGGACGGCGCTTCGCCGCCCTCTTCGGCCGGCTGCCCGACGGCGGAGACGGTGGCTCCCGGCGTGCCGGAGAGCTCGGTGTTGAAGGCTGCCTGCAAGCCGGACGAGCCAACGGTCTCGCCTGCCACCACCGTGCCCTTGGACTTCTCGATGTCCTCGGCCGTGGCCTCCCGGACCGATCCCAACACCGGCGCGGCGAACGTGCGGTTGGGCGCCAACGGAATCTGGTCACCCAGCGCCAGGAAGCCCTCGATGCCCTTCAGCTTCTTCTGGTCCAGCTCGTCGAAGGCGTCCTCGCGCAGCGTGATGGCGTCCACGAAAGCCTTGGGCCCGTAGGCTTCAACCTTGTCCAGGTAAGCGGCGGCGTCGATGTCCACCAACTTGGCCAGCGCGCGCGCGGAGTCCTCGGCGGTCGCTGTGTCCAGGCCTGTCTTGTCGATGCCGACTATCCTGACCGGGCGGTTCTTGACGATCGCCTCTCCCTCGGCGTCAAGGATCCGGCCGCGCCGCGGTTCCTCGGTGGAGAGCACCAGCCGTTCGCCCTCGGCAAGCGAGGGCTCCAGGATCTCGGGCTTCCACCGGACGTGCCAGGCGTTTTCGGCGTAGTGCAGGTCGGCCCTGGTGGTGTAGCTCCAGCCCTGCTCCGCATCGGCCACCGGCCAGTCATAGGAAAGGGTGGCCCGGAAGAGGTTGGATTCGACCTCTTCGACGCCTTCCACTGTGACTTCGGGCTTTAAGGGGTCCATCCCCTCGGTCAGCGCGGCCAGCTGTTCCTGCACCTGGGCGCCGGTGGCATCGGCGAAGGGCACGTCCGACACGTCGTTGGCGGCCAGCGCTTCCGCCAGTGCCCTGGCGGTCGGTTCCGGCGATTCCCGCTCCGGAGCGCAGGCAGCCACCGCTACCGTCACCAGCAGGGCGGTGATGAGTGCAAGTGCGCGCCGAAGCAATTCTTCTCCCGGATCCGATGGTGTCCTGTTAGAACCTATAAGCGGCCAGCAGCGATGTCGAGCCGGACGGCACCGGCGGGATGGTGCTTGAATGGGTTCGTCGGGACGCCGGCCTCGGCCCGGCAAACAGGACAGTAAGGACACCATGACCGAATCCGCTCCCCCAGCTTCCCGCCGTGCCGCGGTGGTCTGGAACCCGTCCAAGAAGTTCAACTTCGACCTGGTGGCGCTGGTCGAGGGCCTGTGCGCCGAGACCGGCTGGCAGCCACCGCTCTGGCTCGAGACCACGCTCGAGGATCCGGGCGCCGGCCAGGCGCACCAGGCGCTGGAAGCGGGCGTCGACCTGGTCATCGCCGCCGGCGGTGACGGAACGGTGCGACGCGTGGCCGGCCGGCTGGCGGCGACCGACATGCCGCTGGGCGTGATCCCGCTTGGCACCGGCAACCTGCTGGCACGCAACCTGGACCTGCCGGTCGATGACCCGGAGACCGCGGCAGGCATCGCGTTGGCCGGCCGCGACCGCCGGATCGACGTGGTCCGGGCCACCGTGGACAGGTCGGGCGGCGACTCCGTGTTCCTGGTCATGGCCGGTCTCGGCTTCGACGCTGCCGTGATCGGCGGCACCGACGACGGCCTCAAGGACCGCATCGGGTGGCTGGCCTACGTGGAAGCCGGCCTGCGAAACCTTCCGGGCAAGCCGGTCCGCGCCACGGTCACCATAGACGGCGGCAAGCCCATGACCGTGCGGATGCGCAGCGTGATGGGCGGCAACTGCGGCAAGATCCAGGGCGGCTTCGAAATGTTTCCCGGCGCGCGGCTCGACGACGGCCTGCTGGACGTCATGACCATCTCCCCCCGCGGCCGGCTGGGCTGGCTCGGCGTGCTGGCCGGGCTCGCCAAACGCGGCCGCAGCGTGGACCCCTCGGTTGACTACTACCAGGGCAAGCACGTGGAGATCCACGCCGGCCGGCCCCAGGAGATGCAACTGGACGGCGACCATATCGGCATGGGTTCCCGCCTGCTGATGCGCGTCGACCCGGGCGCACTCGTGGTGCGGGTGGCACCGGAATAGAACAACAACGACGCCGGTGCGCGCCGTCGGGAGTGCAGCTGCTCACATTGCCGACACAGTTCGGAACATATCTTGAGGTACCCGTTGTTGTACGTGCTAGCTTCAGCGTTTGCCGGTCACCCGCCGGTTGGCTCGTCGTCCCACATCACAAGGGGTTTTCCACCATGATTCGTCGTCGTTTGTCCGTCCTCGGTGCCGCCGCAGCCGCCGCGCTGGTGCTGGCCGGCTGCAGCACGTCCTCGCCGTCGGGGTCGGAGCCGGCGACCTCCGCCGCCGCGACCACGCTGCAGGAGATCCAGGAGGCCGGCGTGATCACCGTGGGGACCGAGGGGACCTACCGCCCGTTCTCCTTCCACGAAAACGGCACCGGTGACCTGACCGGTTACGACGTCGAGATCGTCACCGCGGTGGCGGACAAGCTCGGCGTCGACGTGCGGTTTGAAGAGACCCAGTGGGATGCCATCTTCGCGGGGCTGGAGGCGGGGCGTTTCGACGTGATCGCCAACCAGGTTTCGATCAATGAAGACCGCCTGGCCAAGTACGACTTCTCGGACCCGTACACGGTCAGCACCGGCGTCGTCGTCGTGAAGTCGGACAACAACGACATTTCTTCCCTGGCGGATCTGGAGGGCAAAACCTCCGCCCAGTCGCTGACCAGCAACTTCTACAAACTGGCCAAGGGCGCCGGAGCCAATGTCGAGGCCGTGGAGGGCTGGGCGCAGGCGGTTTCGCTGCTGGAGCAGGGCCGGGTGGACGCCACGGTCAACGACAAGCTGACCTACCTGGACTACCAGTCCACCAACGACAACAAAGACATCAAGGTAGCCGCCGAAACAGACGAGGAGACGCAGAGCGCCTTCGCCTTCCAGAAGGGCAGCGACGACCTGGTGGAGGCCTTCAACACGGCGCTGGAGGAGCTGCGCGCCGACGGCACGCTGGAGGAGATCTCGGAGAAGTACTTCGGCGCGGACGTCAGCAAGTAATCCGGCCGGCTTTCAGGGAGACGCTAACGTAACCGTATGGACATCGACTGGGAGCTCGTCGGCAGTTCGCTGTGGCCTATAGTCCAGGGCGGATTGACCGGCACCATCCCCCTCACGCTGGCCAGTTTCGCCATCGGCCTGCTGCTGGCGCTCGTCGTGGCCCTGATGCGGCTGGGCCGAAACCGGGTCCTGGCCGGCATCGCCCGCGCCTATGTTTCGGTGATCCGCGGCACGCCCCTGCTGGTCCAGCTGTTCGTGATCTTCTACGGCCTGCCGTCGATCGGCGTGGTGCTCGACCCCTGGCCGAGCGCGGTCATCGCGTTCTCCCTGAACGTGGGTGGATATGCGGCCGAGATCATCCGGGCCGCGATCCTCTCCGTCCCCAAGGGCCAGTGGGAAGCCGGCCACACCATCGGCATGGCCGGCACCACCACCCTGCGCCGCATCATCCTGCCCCAGGCCGCGCGCGTGTCGGTGCCGCCGCTGTCCAATACCTTCATCTCGCTGGTCAAGGACACCTCCCTCGCCTCCCTGATCCTGGTCACCGAGGCGTTCCGGGCCGCCCAGGAAATCGCGGCGTTCAGCCAGGAGTTCATGCTGCTCTACATTGAGGCCGCGGCGGTCTACTGGGTGTTCTGCCTGGTGCTCTCCGCCGGGCAGTCCCGACTGGAGAAGAGGCTGGACCGCTATGTCGCCCACTGACGTCCCTTCCGCCGCCGCTTCGCAGCGCGGCTCCGCAGCCGGACCGGTGCTGACCGTGGAGGGCCTGCGAAAGTCCTTCGGCAGCAACCAGGTGCTCAAGTCCATCGATCTGTCCGTCCAGACGGGTGGCGTCCTGGCCCTGATCGGACCCTCCGGGTCGGGCAAAACCACCGTGCTGCGTTGCCTGAACGGCCTGGAAACCCCCGACGGCGGACGGGTCGCCTTTTCGGGCGGGCCGGCCGTGGACTTCGGTTCGCCGGTGAACCGGAAACAGATCGCCGCCCTGCGCGACCGCAGCGCCATGGTGTTCCAGCACTACAACCTGTTTCCGCACATGACTGTGCTGCAGAACATCATCGAGGGCCCGGTCCAGGTGCAGAAGCGGCCCAAGGCCGAAGCGGTGCGCGAGGCCAGGTCGCTGCTGGACCGCGTCGGGCTCTCCGGCAAGGAAGACCAGTATCCGCATCAGCTCTCCGGCGGACAGCAGCAGCGGGTCGGCATTGTCCGGGCCCTGGCGCTCAAACCCTCGCTGCTGCTGTTCGACGAGCCCACGTCCGCACTGGATCCCGAACTGGTGGGCGACGTGCTGCACGTGATCAAGGAACTGGCTGACGAGGGCTGGACCATGGCCCTGGTCACCCACGAGCTGGCCTTCGCCCGTGAAGTGGCCAGCGAAGTGGTGTTCATGGACGGCGGCGTGGTGGTGGAACGCGGACACCCCGAACAGGTGCTGCGCGAACCGCGGGAGGAGCGCACCCGGCAGTTCGTCCATCGGCTGCTGAACCCGTTCTAGGACCGGGTCCGCCCCCGGGTGCCCCCGCCCTCCCCGCTGCAGGCTCCCTGCACCCGCGGCGGTCCCGCCGGCACCGGCGTTCGCCGCACCCCCGCCATGGCAGGAGTGGCGCACGCCACGCCGGTGGAAAATTCATCTGATGTCATCTGGGATGGCAGAATGTAAAGTTCCATGCACCGTTCCGCATGGCAGGCTCGTTCCGGCCGGAAGCTTCCATCCCGCGTTTCTCCTGCGCGGAAACCTCCGGCCACGAAAGGCAGAACCATGGCCACTTCCCTGGCTACCAAGTCGTTGACCGCACAGACGGCTTCCGAAGCGCACGATCTCCTGAATGCTGCGGTCGAAGAGCTGCAAAAGCTCGCCGCCATCGACGGCGATTGCGGCATCCTGGTCACGCGCACCGGCCCCGGGCAGTTTACGGTGGAGCTGAGCGACGACGTGCCCTACGGCATCACCCAGGAATCGCATCTGTACTAAGCGGTTGGCGGGCCGGTCAGGTTATGTGACGCCGGCCGGTTGCCCGGAATGAAGCGCGGGCCCGCCCCGGTGGGATAATTTCGCCCATGGCTGCTGCAATTGCGTACCAAGGTGAACCCGGCTCGAACTCCCACATGGCTTGCCTGGAAGTGCGCCCCGGTTGGGACGCGGTGCCGTGTGCCAGCTTCGAGGATGCGTTCGCTGCCGTCACCGGCGGCGAGGCCGAACTGGCCATGATCCCCATCGACAACTCGATCGCCGGCCGGGTGGCGGACATCCACGCGCTGCTGCCGAAGACCACCCTGCAGATTGTGGAGGAATTCTTCCTGCCCATCCGGTTCAGCCTGCTGGGCGTACGCGGGGCCACCGTGGAGCAGGCCCGGGAGGTGCACAGCCACATCCACGCCTTGGGCCAGTGCCGCAAGCTGATCCGCAGGCTCGGGCTCACTCCGGTCATCGCCGGCGACACCGCGGGTTCGGCCCGGGAGGTGGCCGAATGGAACGACCCGACCAAGGTCTCCCTGGCACCGCCGATGGCCGCCGAACTCTACGGTCTGGAGGTTTTCGCGGAAAAGGTCGAAGACGATCCGACGAACACCACACGGTTCGTGGTGCTGGCCGACCGCCGGCCGGTCCCGTCCCGCGAGGAACTTCCCGGTCCGGCGGTGACCAGCTTCGTGTTCCGCGTGCGGAACGTGCCGTCGGCGCTCTACAAGGCGCTGGGCGGTTTCGCCACCAACGGCATCAACATGACCAGGCTGGAGAGCTACATGGTCGGCGGCGAGTTTGCCGCCACCATGTTCATGGTGGACGTCGAAGGCCACCCGGACGATCCTGCCATGGTCCACGCCTTCGAGGAACTGGACTTCTTCACCACCGAGATCCGCCTCCTGGGCGTTTACCCGGCGCATCCGTTCCGGCGGCAGACCGTGCGCGCCGGCGCCGCCGCACAGTAGCCGTGGCGGCGGCCGCCCGTGGGCCGCAGCCGTAGCGCCGCAACCGTCGCGGCAGCCGTCGCGCGGCTGCCGCCGGTAAAACGCTGCATTTGACGAACTGTTACCGGCGTTTGACCCAGGCCCTTCCCCGCTCTTAGCGTGGAGGCGAATCAAGAGCGCCAACTTCACAGCCCTGGCTGGTTGGCCGGCAACCCTCTACCGTAGCGGGGTGCTCCAGGTGATGATTCGGCCCGCCGGGTATGTCGGCAGGCAAGTACGCGTATCCACCCGCAGCAGCTCGGCCGCAGCGGATGCGCCCAAGCCCCAAGGACGCCATGTCGCTACACCATGACCTGACCCCCAACACGTTGCGCTCAGCCTTCGGCCGCTTCCCCTCGGGCATCGCGGCGCTGTGCGCGATCATCGACGGCGAGCCGCAGGGCATCGTCGCCTCCTCGTTCACCGTGGGCGTCTCCCTCGAGCCGCCGCTGGTGATGTTCGCCGTGCAAAACACCTCACGGACCTGGCCGCTGGTCCGCCGGGCCGACCGGATCGGCGTCTCGGTCCTCGGCACCGGGCACGACGGCGTCTGCCGCCAGATCGCGTCCAAGAACGGGGACCGCTTTGCCGGCCTGAGCCTGCACGGCACGGACGACGGCGCGCTTTTCCTCAACGACGCGGCGCTCTGGCTGGACTGCTCGGTGCACCAGGAAGTCCCGGCCGGGGACCACCACGTCGTGCTGCTGCAGGTGCACGGCCTGTCCACGCACGACGGCACGCACGAGCCGCTCGTCTTCCACGATTCCGCATTCCGCCGGTTGGAACAGCCGGCCTTCGTCTAGGACGCTTGGTCCCGGCCCAGCCGGCAGCGGGCTGGGCGAGCCGCGGGCAGCTACGGCAGCGGCCTGCCGCGGGCCGCCACCCACAGGGAGTACCACTCCTCGCGGGTCATCGATGCTCCAACCGCCTCCGCCTCGGCACAGGCCCGGATCCGGTCCGGGCTGCTGGTGCCGACGACCGGCCGGATGCCTGCCGGATGCCGCAGCAGCCAGCCCAGCACCACGGCTTCGGGCGGGCAGCCCTTGTCCCGGGCAAGTTCCGTGACCAGGGCTGCCGTTGCATGGTCGGCCGGGGGTGTGGCATCCGCGGGCGCGGAAGCATCCGGTGTCGCGGCCTCCGCTGCCGCGCGCCCGCTGTACCGGCCCTGGGCCAGTGCGCCCCAGGCCTGCAGCTCCACTCCGTGGGCGGCGCAGTATTCCAGGGTGCCGTGCGGGAAGCTGATCCCCGTTCCCTCCGGGTGGTTCACCAGCACCCCCGACTCCAGCCAGTCGCGTCGGTACAGGCTCATTTCCAGCTGGTTCACCGCCAGCGGTTCATCCAGCGCCGCCTGCAGCCAGCGCATCTGTTCGCCGGACATGTTCGAGACACCAAGGCGGCGGACCTTCCCGGCCATCCGAAGCTCGTTGAAGGCCGCGGCGATCTCTTCGGCCGGCGCCAGCGGATCCGGCCGGTGGATCAGCAGCGTATCCAGGTGATCGGTGTGCAGCCGGCGCAGGCTCTCGTCGGTGCGGGCCAGGATCGCTTCCCGCGAGGAGTCGTAGTGCCCGACCAGGCCGGGGACCGGCAGCCGGATGCCGCATTTGCCCTGCAGCCGGATCGAGTCGCGCAGCTCGGGACTTTCCGCCAGCACCCGCCCGAATGCGGCCTCGGCCTTGCCGTGGGCGTAGATGTCGGCGTGGTCGAACGTCGTGATCCCGGCCTCCAGCGCCGCCGCCACGGCCGCATGCGCGGCCGACACATCGGCCGCTTCCAGCGGCCCGCTCCCCCAGCCACCGCCCAACCCCATGCAGCCGAAAATGAGGCGCGATCCGGCGTCGTCCATTGGTAGTTCCCCCTTCGCTGGGCAGGTTTCCAGCGTACGACGGCGGCGCCCGGGGAGGCATCGGCGCCGGCCTGAGGTGATGCAGCCACCGAAGAACACACCGCGCAGCGGGGCGCCGGTTCAACTCCGGCCGCATCAGCCGGTGTGGCGGCGGAGGAACGCCACGCTGCGCTCCAGCACCTGCCACGCCGCTTCCAACTCCAGGTTGAACTGGAACTGGTGCCCCAGGCCGGCCTCGGTTTGGGGGAAGGACTCCTCCACGGCCGCGCCCTTGATCCGCAGCGCTTCGACCAGCCCGAGCGAGTGCGGCAGCAACGGGTCGGTGTTGCCCGCGGAAACGAAAGCCGGCGGGTAGTCGGCGCCCACATGCCGGGCCACGGAGGCCAGCGCGACGTACGGACGCTCCAGATAGTCCTTGGCCCCGGTGTAGGACCACAGCACCGTGCGCAGGTAGTTCTGGTTCCCGGCCTGGTCCGCCCCGGCGAGCGAGAGGTCGTACGCCCCGCAGTGCAGCAGCACCGCGCGCAGCCGTTCCGGCTTCATGGGCGAGGCGATGCCCAGCCTTTTGGCATAGTCCGGGTCGGCGATGACCAGCGCCAGTTGCGCAGCAATTTGCGCGCCCGCCGAGTCCCCGGCCAGCACGATCCGCTCGGTATCGATGTGCAGCCGATCGGCATTGTGTTCCAGATAGCGCAGCGCGGCGGCCGTCTGGCGCACCGGCGCCGGGTAGCGGCGCACGTGCGCCAGCGAATAGTCCACGCCCACGGAGGTGAAGCCGTAGGAGGCGAGGATCCGAAGGTAATTGGCGACGTCGTTCTTGGTGCCGGAGATCCAGGCCCCGCCGTGGATCCAGACAATTGTCGGAAGGCGCAGCGAATCCTGGGCCGCCTTGTCCGGGAAGAACACGTCCAGGCGGGTATGGCCGTGGTTGCTGAGGTATTCCTGATCCAATACTTCGCTGATGCCGTCCGGCACGTGCCGGGCCATCGCGCGGGCCGTGCGCCGCCCGTCCCGTTCGGACAGCACCCGCAGCAGCACCGCCAGCGGCCGGGGGCTGAAGCGCAGCCACAGGACCAGGCCGCCGGCAAGGGCCGCCGGGACGGTGACGAGCACGGCAACGGCTGTCAGTGCGCGGCGGATGCGGACCTGCATGGCTTCCTCCCGATCGGCCTGTGGTGAACCAATCGTGAGCCCGCCCCGCCCGCGGGGCAAGCCCCTCCGATGCCGGCCCGTCAACCGCCGGAAAGCCCCGCCCGCGAAGGGCCGTGAGGCTCGCAAACGGCTGGACGGCCCGCCGACGAAAAGTCTTGCGGCTCGCCCGCCAAGGGCCGGGAAACCACGTCAGCCGAGGGCAACCACCAGGCTCAGCGCGGCCAAGACCAGGGCGACCGGCGTCATGGTCCACCGCTCGGGCTTGCTGCGCGAGATGGCGTTCAAAAGGACGCCGACGAACAGGTACGCGGTCAGGACCCAGCTGAGGACGAGCGACGCGGTCTCCGGCAACGCGTCGAGAAGCTGCGCCCGGTCCATGATGACGAACACGAAAAACGCATACAGGAGCACCGAGACCGCGCTCCCGATGCGCAGCTTCGTCGGCAGGATGCGGTGGCTTCCTCCCCAGGCGAACCGTCCCAGCGGCAGGCCCGCGGCCAGCAGTATCTGGAAGACCGCCAACAGCGCGAAGACAAGGCACGCGGCGATGGCCGCAACGGTGATCATGGCGAGCAGTGTAGCGGTGCAGCCTTCAGCCGCGGTCAGGCGTTCAGCGGCTGGCGGTCAGCCGGCCACGCGTGCCAAGCGGTCAGCGGCTCGTGACCTTGCCCGTGAGCGAGGCGATCGGGCGCAGGAAGATCGGACGGGCCAGGAACCAAGCCGCCACGGTCACCGCGACGGAGGCGGCGAAGATCCAGAAGCCGGTCCACCCGCCGTCGTCCGTGGCCGCATACATGTGGTTGAGGTTGCGCAGCGCGCCGGTGGCCAGCACCAGCGTCACGTGCACGATGATGAACAGCACGAAGTACACCATCACCGGGAAGTGTATGGCCCGGGCCGCCTCAATCGGGAAGTATTTGTTGACCGCGGCCCGCTTGGGCCAGGCAGCCGAGGTGCGCAGGCCGGAGACGATGGCCAGCGGGGCGGCGATGAAGACGGTCGCGAAGTAGGTCAGCAGCTGCAGCGCGTTGTAGTTCACCCACCCGTTCTCCAGCGGCCAGTCCAGCGAGGCGTACTGCAGCACCGCGGACAGCGCGTTCGGGAAAATGTCCCAGCTGGTGGGCACAATCCGCATCCAGTGCCCGGTCGCGAAGATCAGCACCATGAACACGATGCCGTTCAGCACCCACAACGCATCCAGGGTCAGGTGGAACCACAGGTTCAGGGTGATCTTGGTGGGCGCGTTCCTGGTCTTCACCAGGCCCTTGTTGTTGCGCGTCCAGTACGCCGGCGAGCGCGTGCCGGCACGCACCTGCAATCCGGTGCGGATGATCAACACGATCAGGAAGAAGTTGAGGAAGTGCTGCCAGCCCAGCCAGGCGGGCAGCCCGACCGGCGCGGACTCGGGAAGTTCGGAGCGGCCCGGGTACGCGGCCAGGAAGTCCTGGACGCCCGGCATCGTGCGAAGCCATTTGGCCAGCAACACCAACAGCAGAAGCACGACGACGGCGCCGGCCACCGCCGCGGTAATCTTCAGCCACGTCTTCCGGGTACTCCCGGACGGTTTCGTCGAAGTGGACATCGCCAGCTTTCCTCGTTCCCTGCGTCCCGACAATCCGGGCTTCGTGATTCAAGGTACCCCGGCCGGGCGGCATCATGCCACACGCGCGGCCGCGGCGGCCAGAGCCCGCCGCGGCACGGGGCGAGCGGGGCGCTATTGGCCTCCCTGCGGCATCCATTTCAGGCAGTAGCGCAGGTTGGCGGTCACGGTCCGCACGGCGGCTTCTTCGTCTCCGGCAGCGATGGCGTCCGCCAGGTCCTCGTGTCCGGCGCGCAGGCATCCATCGAAGCCGTCCCGCAACCGCTGGGCCATCTTGGTCCCGTGGAACACGTCGCCGAAGCTGCCGTACAGCTCGTGCAGCAACTGGTTGCCGGAGGCCTCGGCCACGGCCAGGTGGAAGTCCCAGTCCGCGGCGATCCACCCTTCCAGGTCCTGCTCCGCCCACGCTTGCCGGCGCCGGGCCAGCATCTCCCGCAGCGCCTCCACGGCGCCGCCGGTAGCTGCCGGTTCCGACCCCGCCGACTGCGCCGACTGCGCCGCGAGCCGCGCCGCCTGGGTGTCCAGCGCGAAGCGCACCTGCAGCACGTCCTCGTCGTCGTACTCGCGGTAGGCGCGGCGGGCGGTGCCGCTGATCTCGCTGGTGGCCCGCACGTACGTGCCGTCGCCGCGGCGCACCTCGAGCATCCCGGCGTGGGCCAGCGCCTTGACCGCCTCTCGCAGCGTGCCGCGGGAGACGCCCAGGCGTGCCATCAGTTCCGGCTCCGGAGGGATCCGGGTCCCCAGCTGCCACCGCCCCGCCGCGATGGACTCCCGCAGCCTCGACGTAACTTCCTCCGCCAGCGGCGGCCGCTGCAGCGGGCCGGACCTCATGCCCGCGCCTCCCGCGCCAGGCCGCTGACCGCGTGGGCCAGCAGCAGTTGCAGCGCCGCGCCGGCCACCAGCAGCACCAGCGGCACGGTCCAGTCGGCGAGTGCCTCGTGCAGCAGGCCGAGCCCGAACGGGCCCAGCGCGGCGAAGAGGTAGCCCACCGATTGGGCCAGCGTGGACAGCGCGGTGGTCTCGGCCGCGTCCGAACCGCTGCGGCTGATCACCAGCATCAGCAGCGGGAAGACCCCGAAACCTAGGCCGATCAAGACCGCGGGGAGCACGGCGAGCTCGGCAGGCAGCACGAGCAAGGCGAGATAGCCTGCCAGCGACGCCGCGCAGGTGATCATGAAGGCCGGCCGCAGCAGGCCCGGGCGCGCCGCCATGGACAACAGCAGGACGACGGCGGGGATGGACACCAGCTGGACCAGCGCGAGCAGCTGCCCGGCCGCCGCGGAATCCACCCCGCGCGAGATCAGGATGTAGGGCAGCCAGCCCATCACGGAATAGACGAGCAGCGCCTGGATGGTGAACAGGCCGGTGAGCAGCGCGCCCTTGCGGGTGAGCAGCAGCGGCCACGGCGACGATTGGCCCCGGGTCCGAGGGCCCGGCCCGCGCCTGCCGGCCACGGCCATGGGAAGGAACACCGCGAGCCCGACGACGGCCAGCAGCGCCCAGGCGGCCAGCGCGAGTGACGGCGAGTCCAACTGCGCGGCCAGCGGGACGCTGACGGCCGCGGCCAAGGTGGCGCCGATGGACATGGAGATGGTGTAGGCCCCGGTCATCGTCGAGGGCCGGTGCGCGAAGTATTTGCGGATGAACGCCGGCAGCGCCACGTTGCAGACGGCAAGGCCGGACATGGACACCACCGTGCCGGCCAGCAGCATCCCGACGGATTCGATCCCGCGCAGGCTTAAGCCGGCGATCAGCAGCGTCAGCGCGAGTGCGATGGCGCGTTCCAGTCCCATGCGGCTGCTCAACCAGGCGGTCGCGGCGCCGGCCACGGCGAAGCACAGCACGGGAACGGTGGGCAGCAGTGCGGCGACCAGCGGCCCGTACCCCAGCAGCTGCTGCAGGTCGTGGAAGAGCGCGGCCGCGCTGGCAATACCCGCCCGGAGGTTCAGCCCGATGAGGATCACGGCGGCGACGGCCGCGGCGATGAACCAGCGGCGATGCGCGGCGGCGGGGGCCGGGGCAATCTCCTGCACGTCCAGCTCCGGCACCAGGGCCTCGGCGAACTCCACGGGAGCCTCGTCGCCGGCGGGCGCTTGGCCGCCGCCCGGCGCTTGGTCGCTGCCCGGCGCCTGGTCACCGCCCGGCGCTTGGTCGCTGCTGCTGCCGCCGCTGGGCCGTCGCTCCAAAATCATTCTCTAAACGTTAGACGTTTGATGTCTGACCACCAAAAGGGTTGGTCCGCGGGCCGTTCGGGCGGACGCGGCAGCCGGCGCGAGCACCGCCGTCGCAACTTTGGGGGACGGCGTGCCGCGCCCCCACCGCGGGGCGCGGAGGGAGCTTCGCCCTCGTATGTTTCGGGAACGCGTTGGGGGACGCGATCAACTGCGCCGGCACCTCGGGCGGCGGAAGGCTGCCCGGGGTGCCGGCGTCGGCGGTGCAGAACCTGCCGCTTAGTTGGCGAAGACGTCCTGCAGCGTGCCCTGCGGGGTCCACAGCGCTATGGAGTCGCCGCCGTTGTTCAGCACTGACGCGGTGCCGTTGTTGTAGTAGGCGTCGGCACTGTTGGTGCCCGGACCGGTGTAGACCCGCAGCTCCGCGCCGGGGGCGAGCACATAGCCCGCGCCGACCGTCAGGATATTGTTTGCCGCGTCGCGGATGATGTAGCCGCTGGCGTCGATGCTGTGGTTCGCCGTGTTGCGCAGTACCACGTGCTCGCCGGTTTCCGGCTGGACGTCGCTGCCGGCCGGGTCGTTCACCGCGCCTTCGATTTCCAGGCCGGTGCCCGCGGGGAAGGGCTTCCGCCCGTCCAGGTAGCGCATCGTCTGGATCGGGAAGTCACCGGTGACGGCGTCGACGCCGAGGTCGATGGAGTGCTGGACCGCCTCGGGCGAGTTGGCGGTGTAGACGCCGACGACCAGCCCGGCGGCCTTCGCGTCGGCAACCTTCTGCGCCGTCAGCGTGCGGTAGTTGGTGCCGATCGAGTCGGCAAAGGTCGCCCAGGATTCCAACGTGGCCGGGCCCGGGACGGTGCTTGAGAGCTGCTGCAGCGCGATCTCGGGGGCCAGTTCTGCGAAGGTGCGGTTGGAGGCCTCGTCGAAGCCGAGGACCTGGACCTTGTCGGCGGCAACAAGCTTCTTCCACGCGGCATCGGTGCGGAGCTCGTCGGCGACGAGCTGCTCGATTCCCGGGGAGTTCTTCGGCGACTTGATCTCGATGTACACGCCGGTGTTCACCGTGGCAATCTTCGCGGCGTCGTCCAGGTGCGGGATCCGTTCCCCGTGGTACTGGTCGCCGAAGTAGGATCCGGCGTCGAGCTGCTGCAGTTCGTCCCAGGTGAAGGACGTGATGGGGTCGCCGGCACGCCCGGGGAAGACCTCCTCCACGTTGGTGGTCCGGGCCGGAGTGTCGTCGTGGAACAGGAACGGCACGCCGTCGGCGCTGAGCTGGACATCGATCTCGAAGAAGTCGGCGCCGGAGGCGCGCCCGTCCTTGAAGGCCGCGACCGTGTTTTCGGGGGCGGTGCCGGCGGCCCCGCGGTGGCCGATCAGCAGCGGGGCTTCATCCTGCCCGCCCGGGTTGTTCTGCGCGCCGGCCGCCGGGGCGGCCACGAGGGTAGCGCCGACGGCGACGGCCGCGGCGGAGGTGGTCAATGTTCTGAGCAGGCGAGATGCCATGGGATATGACGCCCTTCGTAGTGGTTGTCCGGGTTTCCCCGCCATCGAGCTTCACAGCGCCAGTGAACCTGCGGGCCAACTGGCTGTGAACTCGCGGTGAAAGGAGACACCGCCCAGGGGCGGGGCCTGGCGACGGCGCGGCCGGACCCCCAGGGGATGCCGCCGCGGCGGCGCTAGACTCGGAGGGGCATGAACACTTCCGCCAATACCCCGAGCTCGGTGCGCGTCGATGCGTGGCTGTGGGCCATCCGCGCCTACAAGACCCGCTCCGCGGCCACCGC
Source organism: Arthrobacter sp. Y3223151 (assembly GCF_059091125.1). NCBI lineage: Bacteria > Bacillati > Actinomycetota > Actinomycetes > Micrococcales > Micrococcaceae > Arthrobacter > Arthrobacter sp. Y3223151. The sequence continues at coordinate 153,401 of NZ_JBNHGI010000001.1, forward strand.
CGCCTGCCGTGCCGGACACGTCCGGCTCAACGGCAACCCGGTCAAGGCCTCCCAACCGGTGGTCCCGGGCGACACCCTGCGGGTGCGGCAGCCCGGGTTCGAACGGATCCTGGAAGTGCGCCGGCTGATCGCCAAGCGGGTGGGGGCCGAGGCGGCCTCGCACTGCTTCACGGACCACACGCCGCCGCGCCCGGCGATGCCGTCGCTCGGGATTCCGCAGCGCGACCGGGGTACCGGCAGGCCGACGAAGAAGGACCGGCGGGAGATGGACAGGCTGCGCGGCCCGCGCTAGGAGCGGGAGCCCGGCGGCGCTTCGGCGGCCGCTGGGAACGGGAACCCGGCGGCGCTTCGGCGGCCGCTGGGAACGGGAACCCGGAAGCTATTCGGTGGCCACCCCGGGCGTCCGGTCGGGCCGGTGCCGCACCGCCCCGCCTGCGCCCCCGGTCGACCCAGACCGGGCCGGGCTTCTTAGTTCCATGCCGTGAGCGTAACTCACTTCACATAACCGGCCGGACGGTACAAGATGGGAAGCGGAGACGGCCGCGCCGCCGTCCCGCTGCTATGTCATTATCTGAAGGAGATCAGGGCTGTGACCACCACTTCCCACGCCGCTTCATCCACCCAGCCGGGCTACCGGGTCCAAAACCCGTCCACCGGCGAGGTGGTCGAGGAATTCCCCACCGCCACCGACGCCGAGGTCAAGGACGCCCTCGCCAGGTCCCAGGCCGCCTACACAGCGTGGAAGGCCACGCCGATCACGGACCGCGCCAAGGTGGTGTCCCGCATTGCGGAACTGTTCACCGAGCGGGCCGACGAGCTCGCCGCGATCATCACCGAGGAAATGGGCAAGCCCCTGTCCGAATCCAAGGGCGAGGCCGAGTTCTGCACTGACATCTTCAGCTACTTCGCCACCGAAGGCCCCGACCTGGTGGCTGACCAGGAAATCAAGGCCATCGGCGGCGGCCGCGCCATGATCCAGAAGCTGCCGGTCGGCCCGCTGCTGGGCATCATGCCGTGGAACTACCCCTACTACCAGGTGGCCCGCTTCGCCGCGCCGAACCTGATGCTGGGCAACACCATCATCCTCAAGCACGCCGAGACCTGCCCCCGCTCCGCCCTGGCCATCCAGAAAATCATGGACGACGCCGGCGTGCCCGAGGGCGTCTACATCAACCTCTTCGCCAGCCACGAGCAGATCGCGGACATCATTGCCGATCCGCGCGTGCAGGGTGTCTCGCTGACCGGCTCCGAGCGGGCCGGCGCCATCATCGGCGAGCTCGCCGGCAAGAACCTGAAGAAGGCTGTCCTGGAACTGGGCGGCTCCGACCCCTACGTGCTGCTCGACACCGACGACGTCAAGGCGGCCGCCGAGCAGGCGTGGGCCACCCGCATCGAGAACACGGGGCAGGCCTGCAACTCCAACAAGCGCATGATCGTCATGGAGGACATCTACGACGACTTCGTGGCCGAGCTGACCAACCTGGCGAAGGACCTCAAGCCCGGCGACCCGGCAGAAGAGGCCGAGGGCACCTTCGCTCCGCTCTCCTCCCGGGCGGCGGCCGAAGGTTTGGCGGAGCAGCTCAAGGACGCCGTCAACAAGGGCGCGACCCTGCACGCCGGCGGCACCCTCCACGAGGGCCCCGGCGCGTACCTGGCCCCGGCCGTTCTGACCGGCGTCACTCCGGAAATGCGCGCCTACCGCGAAGAGCTCTTCGGCCCGGTGGCCGTGGTCTACAAGGTCAGCAGCGACGAAGAGGCCCTGGAACTGGCCAACGACACCGACTACGGCCTGGGCGGCGTCGTCTTCTCCACGGACGAGGAGCGCGCCCGCAAGATCGCCCAGCAGCTGGAGGTGGGCATGGCCAACGTCAACGGAGTCGGAGAAGGCGCCGACATCCCGTTCGGCGGCGTGAAGCGCTCCGGCTTCGGACGCGAGCTTGGCCCTCTGGGCATGGACGAGTTCGTCAACAAGCGCCTGTTCTACATCGCCGACTAACCGGTCCGGCATCGACTGATCGGCAGGCCCCCTTTCCGCCCGCGGGAAGGGGGCCTGCTGATCTTTGCTTTCTGGATACAGCCAGGTTTTGGAACGGCGGCGCACCAGCGCCTTCAAGGTGCCGCCTCCGTCCGCCCGCGACAGTCCCTTGCCCCCTCACATCATTCGAATTCGGTCCGGATGATGGCCGGGGCGCCTCCTACCGGTGACAACCTGGCGCAGCGGCGGTAAGTTCACAAGACTGGTGCTGAAGCTTGACGGCCGGCTGCACCGACTGTATTCACCCCGCCGGACGCAAGGCATGTCATGGACTTTCAGCCCGAGCCCCAGATCTATACGGCTCCCAAGCCTAATTCCGCTCGCGAACCGGCTCGCCCGTCCCCGGTACCGAACAGTATCGCGGCCGGATACCTGGCACTCATGGCCCGCATGAAGTCCGCCGGCCTGCTGACCCGCCGCAGGGGCTACTACATCACCCTCTTCTCAGTGCTCACGTTGCTGCTGGCCGCGGCCTGGACGGGATTCTCGTTGCTCGGGAGCAGCTGGTTCCAGCTTCTGATCGCGGCCGGCATGGGAATACTGTTCACGCAGTTCGCCTTTATTGCCCATGAAGCGGCCCATTGGCAGGTCTTCAAGACCAAGCGGGTCAACGAATGGACTGCCCGGCTGGTGGGCACCTGTCTGGTGGGCATTAGCTACGCCATGTGGATGCGCAAACACACCAAGCACCATGGATTTCCCAACACCGTGGACAAGGACCCGGACATCAGGACGGGGTCTATCGCCTTCCATCCGGATGCCGCGGCCGGCCGCCGCGGCGCCATGGTGCGTGTCACGCGGCTCCAGGGCTACCTGTTGTTCCCGCTGCTGCCGTTCCTGGGCTTCAGCCTCTATGCGGATTCCTTCAAGTACCTGATCCGGCAGGGCAAGGTGGAGCACCGCTGGCTGGAACTGGGCATCCTCGTGGCCCGTGCCGCGGTGCTGCTCACGGTTGTCTTCTGGCTGCTCCCCTTGGGGCAGGCCTTCGCGTTCATCGGCGTGCAGATGGCGGTGTTCGGCTTCTACATGGGCGCGTCGTTTGCGCCGAACCACAAGGGCATGCCGATCTATTCCAAATCCAGCCGGCCGGACTTCGTCACCCGCCAAGTGACGGCCTCCCGCAACATCCGCGGCGGCTGGATCATGGATCTGCTGATGGGCGGCCTGAACCGTCAGGTCGAACACCACCTATTCCCCGACATGCCCCGTCCCTGCTTGAGCAAGGCGGCGCCGATGGTTCGCCAATACTGCCGCGAGCACTCCATCCCATACACGGAGACCAGCCTGCTCGCTTCCTATGCGGCCATCGTCCGCTATCTGGGCGCGGTAGGCATAGCCGCTTCCGATCCCTTCCAGTGTCCTGTGGCGGACATCTACCGCCGGGCTTAAGCGCCTCCACAGGTACGTCTCCCGCCGGGTTTGCAGCCGTCAGGACATCCATCGTCGGCCAGCGGCCTGCAGGCGGGTGAAGCAGCCCAAGTTGCGCATGCCGGCGGGGATCCGTTCCCGTTTCCGCGTTCTCCTTGTCCGCGAGGTCATGGACACTGGCTGGGACAGCACCGAGAATGGGCGCATGGACCTGCCCGTAATGCCGCCCGTTCCCCCAATGCTGGCCAAAAGCGTGGCCAAGATCCCCGACGGCGGAATGACGTACGAGCCGAAGTGGGACGGCTTCCGTTCGATCATCTTCCGTGATGGCGACGAAGTTGAGATCGGCAGCCGAAACGAGAAGCCCATGACGCGTTACTTCCCCGAACTGGTGGACGCGTTCCGCGAGCAGTTGCCGGAGCGTTGCGTGGTGGACGGCGAAATCATCCTGGTGGGCGAAGGCGGGGACCGGCTGGACTTCGAGATGCTGCAGCAGCGCATCCATCCGGCGGCCAGCCGGGTCAAGCTCCTCGCGGCGGAGACACCGGCCCGGTTCGTGGCTTTCGACCTGCTGGCCCTCGGCGACGACGATCTGACCTCCCGTCCCTTCGAGGAAAGGCGGGCCGCGCTGGAGAAGGCCCTCTCCGCCGTCGTCAATCCCATCCACCTGACCCGGGCCACCACCGACCCGGCGGTGGCCGAGCGGTGGTTCGGAGAGTTCGAGGGGGCCGGGCTGGACGGCGTGGTGGCCAAGCCCCTGGACGGAAAGTACCAGCCGGACAAGCGGAGCATGTTCAAGATCAAGCACGAGCGCACCGCCGACTGCGTGGTCGCGGGCTACCGCGTCCACAAGAGCGGGCCGGGCCTGGTGGGCTCACTGCTGCTGGGCCTGTACAACGACGGCGGAACCCTGGTGCACGTGGGCGTGGCCGGGGCGTTCAGCATGAAACGCCGCGAGGAGCTGTTCGAGGAGCTGCAGCCGCTGATTGCCGATTCGGACGACCACCCTTGGAACCGGGAGCAGCACGAAGCCGGCAAGCGCACACCCCTGACGACCGAAGGCAGCCGCTGGAGCGGCGGCAAGGACCTGTCCTTCGTGCCCCTCCGGCCGGAGAGGGTGCTGGAGGTCAAGTACGACCACATGGAGGGCGAGCGCTTCCGGCACACCGCGCAGTTTGTCCGCTGGCGGCCGGACCGCGATCCGGAGTCGTGCACCTACGAGCAACTGGACGAGCCGGTCTCCTATGACCTGAACGACGTGCTGCTGTAGCGCGCCGGGCCTGACTCAGCGGCAGCGACGAGCCGACGGCGGCCAGGTGCCCCAGCGACGAGCCGACGGCGGCCTGGTATCTCAGCGCCAGCCGGCGGCCGGCGCCACGTGCTGCACGATGTTGCCCAGCATCTTGACGTTGTACTCCACGCCCAAGTAGTTCGGCACCGTCAGCAGCACCGTATCCGCCGCCTGCACCGCCTGGTCCCGGGCCAGCTCGACGCCGATCTTGTCCGGCTCGCCGATGTAGCTCCTGCCGAACCGCGAGCGCGTACCGTCGAGCATGCCGACCTGGTCGTGCTGGTCGGCCTGGCCGCGCAGCCCGAAGTAGCGCTGGTCTTCGTCGTCGACAATCGGCATCACGCTGCGGCTGACCGACACCCGCGGAGCATGCGCGTGGCCGGCCTTCTGCCACGCCTCGCGGAACAGGTGGATCTGCTCGGCCTGCAGTTGGTCGAAGGGCACGCCGGTGTCCTCGATCAGCAGGGTGGAGCTCATCAGGTTCATGCCCTGCTCCGCGGTCCACACGGCGGTGGCGCGGGAGCCCGCACCCCACCAGATCCGCTCCGGCAGCCCCGGGGACGTGGGCTCCACGGGAAGCATGCCGGCATGCCTGCCCTGGAGGTGGTACGGGTCGGCGGGAACCATGCCCGCACCGGTGATGGCCCTGCGGAACACCGCGGTGTGGCGCCGGGCCATGTCCGCATCGGTCTCGCCCTCGGCCGGCCGGTACCCGAAGGCCGCCGCGCCGTTCAGCGCCGGCTCGGGTGACCCGCGGCTGATCCCCAGCTGCAGCCGGCCGCCGCTGATCAGGTCCGTGGCCGCCGCCTCCTCGGCCATGTAGAGCGGGTTTTCATAGCGCATGTCGATGACGCCGGTGCCGATCTCGATCCGGCTGGTCCTCGCGGCGATGGCCGCCAGCAGCGGAAACGGCGAGGACTGCTGCCGCGCGAAGTGGTGCACGCGGAAATACGCGCCGTCCACGCCAACGTCCTCGGCCGCAACGGCAAGATCGATGCTCTGCAGCAGCCCTTCACTGGCGGTGGGAACCGGCGAGCCGACGGCGGGGCTCCAGTGGCCGAAGGACAGGAAACCGATGCGCTTCATATCCGCCACAACCCCGCCGCCGGTACTTCAATTCCCTAGCTCCCGTGCGGAACCACCACGGCCCGGCCGCTGAGCTCGCCGGCCTGCAGCTTGCGGTAGGCCTCCAGCGCATCGTCCATGCTGTAACGCTCAATCTCCGGAACAATCTGCCCGGCCTTGTACATGTCCACCACTTCGTGCAGGTCCTCGATGGTGCCCCAGTAAGTGTTCGTGGTGACGGACTCGTACGGGTTGGTGAAGAAGCTCCACTCCAGCGTGCCGCCGGCGATCCCCACCACCGTCAGCCTGGACAGCCGGGCCATGGACGCGGCGGCGGTCTTGACGGTCGGGCCCACGCCCACGAAGTCGAACGCGGCATCGACGCCGCGGCCGCCGGTGATTTCACGGATCCGCTCGGCCTGCCCCTCGCCGCCGGGAACGGTCACGGCGCCGGCCCCTTCGGCCTTGCGCATCGCCTCTTCCTTCATGTCGGTGGCGATGACGGTGGCGCCGGTCAACGCCTTGAGGATCTGCACGGCGATCTGGCCCAGGCCGCCCAGCCCGATGACCAACGCGAACTTGCCGCCGCCGGCCAGATGCGGCAACGACTGCTTGATGGCGTGGTACGGGGTCAGCGCCGCGTCGGCCAGCGGCGCCGCGGCCACCGGATCGGCGTCGCCGAGCGGCACCAGGTTCCGCGCCGGGACGGAGACGTACTCGGCCATCCCGCCGTCGCGCCCCAACCCCACGCCGAGGTAGGGCATCTTGGCCGCGTTTTCACAGTACGTGTCCTGGCCGCGGGAACAGGCCTTGCAGTGCCCGCAGCCGATCGGCCCGTAGACCAGATAGGCATCACCGACGTTGAAGCCTTCCACGCCCTCCCCAAGCTCTTCGACCCACCCGGAGTTTTCGTGGCCGAGCGTAAAAGGCGGCGGCACGGCTCCCGGGCCCCCGGCCTCGAAGTCGTTGTAAATGGCGACATCGGAGTGGCAGGCTCCGGCGCCGGCGACCTTCAGCAGCACCTCCCCGGCCCGCGGCTTCGGCCGCTCCACGTCCTTGATGGTGGGAAAAGTCTTGAAGTCCTCGAACACTACAGCGCGCATGATTCACTCCTGCCGGTTGACTCTGCGGTTGCTACACACGCCACCCTACGCACTGCAGAAAATGCTCAGCAAGCTGTTTATCCAGTTGTCACCTTTCACCAGCGTGTGTAGCGTAGGCAACGAGGCCACCTCAAGGGGCGCACCAGCGGCCCTGGCCCAATTCCAAAGGAGGCAACTGATGCAAACCGTGGAAGAAACCATTGATGTAGCCGTTCCGGTCCGCACAGCGTACGACCAGTGGACGCAGTTCGAATCCTTTCCGAACTTCATGTCCGGCGTTGAGTCCGTGACCCAGCTGACAGACACCACCAACCATTGGAAGACCAAGGTCGGCGGCGTGGAGCGCGAGTTCGACACCGAGATCGTGGAGCAGCAGCCGGACGAGCGCATCGCCTGGCGCAGCGTCGACGGCAAGTCCCATGCCGGCGTCGTCACCTTCAGCCGGCTGGGTGCCGACAGCACCAAGGTGTCGGTGCGTTTCGAGTGGGATCCGGAAACCTTCACCGAGAAGGTCGGCGCCACGTTGAACCTGGACGACAAGCAAGTGAAGTCGGACATGCGCAAGTTCAAGGAGTTCATCGAAACCCGCGGCACCGAGACCGGTGCCTGGCGCGGAGAAGTGAACGACAGCGGCGCCACCGGCGCGCAGCTCTAACTCCCCAATCCCAGAACAACGACGGCGGTGGGCCGGCTCCCGGAGCCGGCCCACCGCCGTGCTCAGCGCCCACCTGCCCCGCCTGTCTCCCCGTCCCGTGTAGGGTGCCCGTGAAGCCATATGCCGCGGAACCGAGGAACGGGACACATGAAGAGGATGATCGGCGCACTCGTGCTGGTGCTGGCCGGGCTGCTGGGGGCGGCCCCGGCCGCCCACGCTGAGACCCCCACTGCGGTGGTCGTGGAGGACAACGCCGGTGTCCTTGACCAAAACACGCTGCTGCCCGCCGTGGCGGCCATCGACTTCTATGAGCCCACCAGTGTTGCCATCTACACCTACAACGGCTCTGCCTCCGCCAACCTGAATGAAGAGGTGCTGCGTTTTGCCCGCGCGGAGCGCCCGGATTGGCTCAGCCCCGACGGCCAGAAGTGGGCGGACGGACTCTTCATCTTCGCGCTGGATCCGGTGGGCCGGTGGGTCGGAACCTACATGGGCGAGGACCGCAAGATCCCGCTCGAACAGCGCGAGGACATCCAGGAAGCCACCAAGCAGCTGTTCCGGGATGCCCAGTGGACGGACGGGACAATCGCCGGCATCGAGCGCGCCGCGGAGTTAATCAACCGCCCGTGGTACCGCTCCGGGGCCTTCATCGGCGGCCTCTGGGCGGCGGGCATCGCCCTCGTCGGGTTTTTTGGGGTCCGTTACGGTGTGCGTCGGCAGAATCTACTCAGAGGGCGCCGCGAGATCGAACGCGGGGACCGCAGCTACTCCAGCGTGTCCATGGACCTCGACGCCACGGAGGTCAACGCCAACACCATTCCCACGGGGTCGGAATACGGCTCGCGGGTGCTGGAAAAATACCGCGGCTTCATGACCGGCTACACGGAAGCCAGCAAGCTCAACGACAGGGTGCACGCCCTGAGCGAGAAGGAGTTGAAATCGGGCAAGAACGTCAAGATTGCCGCCGAGTACGCGCGTATCGCATCGGAGTTGGACGCGCTGGATGATGTCATCGCCGATACAAACACGTTCCTGAACCTTGCCTCGGGATGGGAGCGCGCCTGGGACCGGCAAGTGGCGCCCTTGCGCGAGGACGTGGACGGCATCGATTCGCTGCTGCAGGAGGGGCCCGAGACCGCACGGTCTTCCGCGACGGCTGCCGCGCTGCGCTCCTTCCGGGACCGGACGCAGGCTGACCTGGAGGACTGGGGCTCGGGGCTCGCCGACGGGCGGACCACGCCGGACGCCGCGCTGCGTTTGGTACATCAGAGCCGGAGCGAATTCACCGAACTGCTCAAAGCACACGCGGACACGGTGATTGACGCGTATGCCAAGACGTCCTCGGAGAAGGACAAGATGCGCGAGGAGATGGACGAAGAACTCAGCAGCGGCGAGCGGGAGTCCTCCCCCACGATCCTGGACACCGTGTACCCGCCGCACATGTTCTATTCGGCATACTCCTTCAACGCCGGCTACGGCTATGCACAGAGCAGCGTCGATTCTTCCCGCAGCAGCGGCAGCACCACCGGCTATGGCAGCAGCGGCGGGAGCTTCAGCGGCTCGGGCAGTTCGTCGCGATTCTAGGACCGGGCAAACAACCTGGGGGCGGTTGCCGTTCCCCCGCTTCCGGAGGGCGGAGCCGGGCTCGCGGCCTCCGCGAGCGCATGCTTTTGCTCTTGACGCGTCCGCGTACCGGCGTAGAGTTAAGGCATCGCTTACATAAGGAGTTGCTTACATGGCAGGTGCTTCGGACGAACTCAGCCTCGTCTTCGCCGCGCTGGCCGACCCCACCCGCCGGGCCATCCTGTCCCGGCTGCGGCAGGGTTCGGCCACGGTCGGGGAACTGGCAGAGCCGTTCCGGATCAGCCGGCCCGCGATCTCGCAGCATCTGCGGGTGCTGCAGAATGCCGGGCTGATCGAGCGCACAGCCACCGCACAGTGGCGCACCTGCACTCTGCGCACCGAGCCCCTGGACGACGTTTCGGCCTGGATCGACCACCACAGAGGTCTCTGGAACGAGCGCTTTGACCTATTGGACGAGCGGCTCCGCCAACTCAAGGAAGAAGCCGGAAATGACTGAGCAAACCACCACCCGGGACAAGCAGTTCACCATCACCCGCGTCTTCGACGCCCCGCGCGAAACCATCTGGCGGGCGTGGACAGAGCCGGACGAAGCCGCCCGCTGGTGGCATCCGCGCGAGGTGGACAGCCCGCGCGAGTTCGTCAGGATCGACGCCCGCGTCGGCGGCACCTACGAGTACAAGATGATCGCGCCGGACGCCAGCGAGTACCCCACCGCCGGCGAGTACCTGGAGGTTGTCGAACCGGAGCGGCTGGTCTTCACCTGGGCCTCCCCCGGCGACCGGCGCGAAGACTCCCCGGTGATCACGGTGGAGCTGGCCGAGCTGGAGGACGGCCGCACCGAGATGACCTTCCACCTGCGCGGTATCGACGGCTTCGCCGGCGACAACAACGTACACGATGGCTGGAGCGAAGCCTTCGACATCCTCACAGAGCAGCTCGGCTAGCCGGCAGAGCTACTTCCCCATCACGACGGCGGGGCGCGGCTTTCGGGCCGCTCCCCGCCGTCGTCGCTTGTCCGGCGTCGCTCCAGATCGGTCGCACCGCTGACGCAGTCGGCCCTCTTGACACTCCCCGGCAGGACAGCATGATTGGAGACCATCAGCACCCGCGTCCAGCGAAGGAGCCCGCCATGGCCCGTCCCGTGCACTTTGAGATCCAGGCAGAAGACCTGGAACGAGCCAAAAACTTCTACGCCACCGTGTTCGGCTGGACGTTCGAGGACTATTCACAGGTCACCGGCACTCCCTACTACGGAGTCGTGACCGGCCCCGAGGACCAGCCCGGCATCAACGGGGGCCTGATGCAGCGACCCGCCCCCGCCCCGGACACCGGCCAGGGCACCAACGCCTGGGTGGTCACCATGGAGGTGGATGACTACGACGCAACCGAACGGAAAATTTTGGAGGCGGGCGGCCAAACGGCCCTGCCGAAGTACGCGCTGCCGGGAATGGCGTGGCAGGGCTACTACCTGGACACGGAAAACAACACCATCGGCATCCATCAGCCCGATGAACAGGCCGGGCTCTAGCCCTCCATCGAGCAGGCGAATGCGTCAGGCCGTCGTCGCCACCCGCGTACCCACTCATGTGTCGCAGGCCGCAATTCACAACTGGCACAACTGGCCCCAGCCTGACACATGGCCCCCGGGGCTACGACGATCAGACTTGAGAGGCGAAGAATGCCGTGCGCCCGCTAGCGCGAGGGTTCCTACGCGTCGGCGCGTCGGCAAGTCTTACCGCTACGAAGTGCTGCTAATTTAAGTCGAGTGGGGTAGCCGCAGGGCACAATTGCGCGTCGCTACTGGGCGTTCATCGCGCCAACTTTCATGTCTAGCTCACGTCATCCCGGGGGAATACTGATGCGCCGTCTTACTGTCATGCTGGCCGCCTTCGTCGTCACTTTGCTACTCACAGGGTGCTCTGGCGCCAGTACTGTCACCATGCCCGACGTCGTCGGTCAGCCTCTCGATGTTGCTCTCAGCGACGTGGAGCGGGCCGGAATCGACAACGAAGTTGAGATCTTGGGCGGCGGCATGTTCGGCGTGATTGACGAGTCCAACTGGACGGTGTGCAGCCAGGAGCCTAAGAACGGGGCCGAGGTTTCAACTGCCCCTCGGCTCACCGTAGACCGCACGTGCGATAGCGGCAACGCTGCGTCCGAGGACTCGACCCACGCGCAGGAAGAGTCTGAGTCCGATGCAGAAGCATATGACTACCAGGGACCGCAATACGAGATCATCACGGTTGACGAAAATCAAACCCCGGCCGAACTGAACCAATATTGGGTACTGACGAGCAAGTCCGACTACTCGACGGAAGCGTACAAAGATCAGCTCAAAATGATCATCGCGGATATTGCGCACACCGAGGGTACTGACAAGCTCCTAGTTGAAGTAGTCACGGACAAGGAGATAGCCCAAGCGGAGTCCCCTTCTACGTACGAAAGTTTCGTCGATGAGCATGGGATCGACTACGCCCAAAAGGTTATTCCCGAAAAGGAAAAAACAGGTTGGGTGGCATCGTATACGGGTGGTTTTGACCGCAATACCGGAGAACCAAGCGAATCCGCCGACGCCTATGAAGTTACTTGGTTCATCGCTGCGGACGCTGAAATCGAGAAATGGAAGCCTGAAACTGCAAGCTGATCCCACGACCAGGGACTTAACCATCTGGCCCGCTCATCCTCACTTACTGTAGGGCTTTATCCCACTAGGCAGTTGAGTCGGCGTGCCGGCGGCTGAGTAGGGGGCCACGGCCTTCCGGTCCTGGACGATTGGTTCATACACCGTTCCCACTGTTCCCTCATTCCAGCTTGGCCGGGATGGCTACGACCAAGCCGAGCTTTGGAAAGCTGCTCTGTTTGCCGCCACCGGATTGAGAACCCTTTTCAACCGTCTCGACGCTACGGAGCTCCTAGACAAGCTCTATTCGGACGAGGATCTTGACTACTGGGAGAAGGTCCTGCGCTATTGCCAGGACGGCAACCTGCAGGCAGTTTTGGACGAGTACGTCTTCCAGCTCCGGAGCCAGCTGCCCCCGGGCGAAATTGATAACGCGCAACTCTGGTCCGTCGCGGACGATATCCGCAGGGCCCTGTCGCTGAAACCTGCGCAGATGCTCGCTAAGTATCCGGACAGGTCACAGGATGACCTTCGGATGGGTGTCCGTTTTGCTGTCCGTTACAGCAATGCAAAAACTGACGACGGCGACACCAGCCGCATGCCCGATGTACGGAAGGCGTTCAACAGCCCTTTCTGGCCCTTCGTCCTTGCCTCCACTTCTGTGGGTCAGGAAGGCATCGACTTTCATTGGTGGGCACACTCCGTCATCCACTGGAACGTACCCAACAGCCCGGTGGACTTCGAACAGCGTGAAGGTCGAGTCCATCGGTACCTCGGCCACGCGGTCAGGAAGAACGTTGCTGCCCAGCATGGAAACGCTGTTTTTAAACCTGGAGTGACGAATCCATGAGAGTCGCTCTTCGAGGCTGCTGCTGACTACGTCGATGCCCTGCCAGACAGCCGCACCAAGGAATTCTCGCCTCATTGGATTCACCGTGGCCCGCACAAGATCGAGCGACGGCTCTTGGACCATCCATTGAGTCGGGACGTTCCTCGGACCAACCACATGCTCTCCGGGCTCGCCAAATACAGGCTGACGTTGGGACAAGCGCGACAGGATGACTTGCTCGGACTAATCAAAGACGGTGCGACTATTAAGCCGCTGGATCTGAGGCCCTAACCAGAATTCGCTTTGTCTTCGAAAACTTTTAGAATGGGAGATGCCGGAGCCGAGCTCTGAAGGAAACTCGAATTCGTGCTAGGCCTTGTATTGGAAGTCTCGTTGGGGAGCAGGAATTGCTGGACTCGGAACAAGTGCGACTGTTGGAGCAGCTAAGGGACAACTTGTCTGGGTCGCCCAAAAGCGTTCGTCCTCTAGTAACTTCGTCGGCGACCGCCGGTCGCGAATCCCAGCCCAAGCGCAGGCAACAGCCCACATCTAAGACTCCACGGCGTCCGCAAACGAAACTCACTACGACGACCATTGGGCGGCTTGCCAGTCAGCTAGTCGTACCAACCAGCGATGTCATCGAGCAGGTACAAATAAAACGGGGAGGCATCCAAGGCAGCGTATCTTCAGCGACCCGCCTAACGTCAAGTGAGGTTTATCAGCTTTCGCAATTCTTTCCCGCTCGCAGTTTGCAGCGCTCCCAGAGACCCATAAAGTATTGGCCCGATGATAGAGGACAAATTTCGTTCGAGAAGTACGAGCGAATTCCTGTGGCGACCCGGCGAAGTCTCCGGCAAAAGATGCTCTTGCCTTCACGCAGCCAAGTAGCAGAACAGCCGTTCGAGCATTCGTGGCCCGAAATCGGCCGCCATGCAGCCCTACTGAGAAGGACTCGGAAGAAGAGCAAGACTGAGTTTCAGCTTTTTGGAGTACCAAGTGCAGCCAACTCGGGGCAGAGGCAGATCACCAAGGCGACCCTTTTGGGGAAGGCTCTTGTGCCTCCAAAGCCAATTGAGGTTGCGCTTCATACTCACCAGGTTGTGAGCTCATCAGTGAACCGTGAATTGGAAGGCGGTCGATTCACGGGGGCTACTGGGTCTCAGCAGTTGACAGAAGCCGCGTTCACAACCCCCATCGCCGCCGATTCCCGCGAAATTGCCGAACTCAAGAAGACACTAGCCAACTTCAAACCGACGAGTTACGGTAATTTCTTTATTCAGTTTCGAGCAGCGCTGCGTCTAGACCGAGAAATTCAAAAGAGCATGGGGAACGGAGGCCGCTCCGTGCTTCCGCGAACCGACAGGCGCCACGCGAACATTATTGAAGAAGTCTGCAATTACCGCTACGGCGTTTTTGCATACACGAACGTGAGCAACAGATTGGGTGCGCGCTCCCGAAGAAAGGGCACAAACCGTAACGTCGCGCAACTCACAATGGAATTGCGGAAGTTCCGTCCCATGCACAAGGGCCTCTTCACCGACATGAGCCGGGGTCGATTTATTCTTTGGCGCGTTGGCCAGGGTACACCGGACCTGTTGGTCATCCGCTTTCGCGACCTTCATGCCTGGTTGGACGGGATGGACAGTGGGCGCTACGTCCCCTTGCTAACGCAGTTGGTGGAGGTCAGAGGAAACATGAGTCCTCATGATCAATCCCTTGCTAGTTTCATGGCTGAGGCTGCATTGAACCTTCGCTCTGGTGTCAGGGGCGTTCCCGCACGGGGACCGCGGCCGGAACTGTCCGGAAGGAATTACTTGAGTGGCACGCGCACGGCTCAAGCGGAGAAATCACTTGACTACAAGCCGGAAACGGAATGGCTCGTTCCAATTACAGTGAGCGGCAGAAGGGTAGAGACAGGCCTCGCGGAGGATTTCTTCCATGAAATCGGCGGCAAACGGCCACACGAGGTCCGTTCGTTCTATCGTCGTGAACCTGGTGCTCCTCTCAATGCCCCTAAAACGGTCTTTGTCCAAGGTCACTTAAGGGGTGCCGTACGGTTCTTTGAAAACGCGTCGATCCTCCCAGCCGTCACCATCAGCCGGGACTAGGAACGATGTGACTTCTAGTCAGGACAGCACGTCCTTGGTGCTGAAGCGGCCGTAGGCGAGGGCGCAGGATACGGCGATGTAGGCGCCCTGCAGGAGGGCGTTGGCGCCGAAGGCGTCCCAGGAGATGGGCTGGCGCAGCAGATCCGCGAAGCTGAGCCAGTGGTGGGTGAACAGCCACGGGTGCAGCCATTCCAGCTGCGGCAGGGCGCCCACAATCTGGGTGACGACGGCGAGCACCGCCGTCGCCGCCATGGCGCCGACGGGGACCTCGGTGAGCGTGGAGATGAAGAGCCCGATGGCCGCCAGCCCGGCCAGCGACACGGCCACATAGGCCGCCACCAGCAGCAGGCGAGCCAAGGACTCGCCGACGCCGATCGTGTCGCCGGACAGCAGCGTCACCGGTCCGATGCCAAAGAGCAGGCCGCCGATCAACGCGCCGGTGACCGCGATGGCGAGCGCGGCCGCCATGCAGAAGGCCACCGCCGCACCGTACTTCACGGCCAGCAGCCGCAGCCGGCCGGCCGGGGCGGTGAGCAGGTACCGCAGGGTGCCGTGGCCGGCCTCGCCGGCGATCGTGTCCCCGGATACGACGCTGACGGTCAGCGGCAGGAACAACGGGATGGACACCACCAGCCCGGTGAGCGCCACGAACAATCCGTTGTCCGTGATCCGGTTGAGGAACGGTGGACCGCCGCCGGGCCCTCCCTCGTCCGCAGCGAACCGGACCACCACCGCGATGAGCGTCGGGACGGCGGCCAAGGCCAGCAGCATGGCCCACGTCCGGCCGCGTCGGAACAGCACGCTGAGCTCGGAACCGAAGAAGGCCCATCCGGCGGACTTCCTGCCCTCTCGCCCCTGGGCCCCCGGAGGTGCCGCCGAAGCGCCGGGGGTTTCCTCGTCGGCGGCCTCGACTTCCACGATTTCGGGTCCCAGCCGGCGGTCGCCACCCGGGCTCGGCTGCTGCTCACTGGACAACGTCGAATCCCTCCCCCGTCAGCTCCACGTACCGGTCCTCGAGGCTGCTTGCCTCCACGGCGAACCCCCGGATCCGCACGCCGTCCGCCACTAGGGCGGCGGCGATGTGCTCGGGCAGCAGACCGCCTTGGTTCATCGGGGCGTTCACGTGTCCGTCGAGCGCGGCGTCCGGGACCTCGGGTTCCAGGCCTAGCCCGCGCAGCACGCCGCGCGCGGCTTCGATGTCGGGGGTCTGGATGCTCACGTGGGTGAGGCCTGCCCGGCGCACCTCGTCCAGGACCCCCTGGGCAACCAGCCGGCCGGCGCGCATGACGGCCGCGTGCGTGCAGATCTGCTCCACCTCGGAGAGGAGGTGGCTGGAGACGAATACCGTGGTGCCCTCCCCCGCCAGCGAACGGACCAGGCTGCGGACTTCGCGGGTGCCCTGCGGGTCGAGCCCGTTGGTGGGTTCGTCCAGCACCAGGAGCTGGCGCGGCATCATTAGGGCGTTGGCGATGCCCAGCCGCTGCTTCATGCCCAGCGAGTAGGCGCGCACCTTCTTGTCCGCGGCGTGGGTCAGGCCGACGCGCTCCAACGCCCTGCCGATCCTCGCCCGACGGGTCTCGGACGGGGCATGGCGGTCCGCGGTGTCCAGCCTGTGCAGGTTCGCGGCACCGGACAGGAAGGGGTAGAACGCCGGGCCTTCGATGAGGGCTCCGACCCGCGGAAGCACGTCCCGCAAAGAGCCTGGCATGTCCTGCCCGAAGATCCGGACGCTCCCGCTGGTGGCGGCGGCCAGCCCGAGCATCACGCGGATGGTGGTGGTTTTCCCCGAGCCGTTCGGCCCCAGGAAGCCGAAGACGGAGCCGTGCGGGACGGCCAGGTCAAGGGAGTCGACGGCGGTTTGCCGGCCGAAGCGTTTGGTCAGTCCGGAGGTCTCGATGACCAGCGCGGCAGGGTTGCCGCTGCCGTTCACCGGGCCTCCGCGGCTGCCTGCAACGACTCGAATGGGACCGACCCGGCCAGGACGCGGCCGTCGTCGGTCAGGTACACGGTGACCAGGGCGGTGGAGATCAGCCGGCCGCCGTCCACCGCTTCGGTCGCTTGGGCGAGCAAGGGCGAGTCTTCCCAGCCCTCCGGCAGGGCCCCGGCGCGGACTTCCGCCACCGTTTCCCAGCCGGAGCCATGGAGGGTGACGTCATCCCTCGGCGCGGCGGCGCCGTCGTCGTGCCGGCCATGGCGTCCGGACGGTGGCTGCTCTCCGTGCCGCGGCACGGCCTTTTCGGTGACGCTCGCACCGGGCGGCGGGGTGAACTCGAACAGGCTCTGATCCGGGGCCTCGAGGCTCAGCTTGCTGAAGCCCAGCTGGAACGCCGGGTCCTGCTGTCCCCGGGCAGCGACCCGGAGGCTGAGCGGCAGGCCGGTCTCGGCGTCAACGGCGACGGTCACGGATCCCACCAGCGTGGCCGTGCTGTTCGGCTCCACCAGCAGCTGATAGGCGCTGCGCCCGGCGACCTCGGTATCGGCGCCGACGGACACCTTCGTTTCCGGGCCGATCTTGGCCAGCAGGTGATCGGCGAGTTGTTCGGGAGTGTAGGCGCCACCCGGGCCGGATGCGCCGTCGTCGTGATTCTTTCCCCCGTCCGCGCAGGCGGGCAGCGTCAGGTGGACCGCCTCGTTTTCCTTGGAGCTGTAGACCCAGGCCTCGGCCCCGTTGCGGATCACGTCGCGCTCCGCAAAGCGGTCGAAGAGCTGCAGCCGGGCCTGGTCCGGCCCGTCCAGGTAGACGCGCGCGGTGCGGGAACCTGTCAGCAGTTCCAGCGCCTCGGCCACCTGTCCGCCCTCGTCCGCGGGCAGGTCCTCGGGAAGTTCCGGCAGCCCCAGCGCGGAGTCCTGTTCCAGCGTGCCGGAGAGCTCTCGGACGTCGCTGTCCGCCACGAATTCCAGCAGCTGCTGCGGGGTCCTGTCCGGCAAGTCGGTTGCGGCGTTGGCCTGCAGGGAACCGGTGAGCACCCCGCCGGCAATGACTGCGGGCACGACGGCGGCTGGCAACCAGCGCTTCCACGTCCGGTCCATGGCACATCACCTTTTTTCTGCTGCTGCAGGACTCGCTTCCCAGCCTACGCTTCCCGCCTCGCCGGGTCACCAGTCACGGCGAAGCCGGTCCGGATGCCGGTCTGCGCCGGCCCCCGCGCCGGCGCGAGGCTTCAGAGCGGCCGACGCAGGGTGCTGGCATTCCGCGCGAGGCTCCAGAGCGGCCGAAAGTCGACACAACCCCGTCGCTGAAGGCCGCTCTCGCACAGCTCGGCCGCCCTGGGTGATCGCGGCCGTCACCGGTGTCCAGTGGCTGCTCCTGTTGCTCGGCAGCGCGGCTCGACCGGCCGGGACACCGGCCCACACCGGCCGGGACACACGCCAGACATCGGCTCGCACACACGCCGGGGATCATGCTTGTCAGGCCCCTGTTGCCGTGTTGTAGTTGACTCACGCAATGACATGGACGCAGCGCAGCGGCCCGGCAAACCCGGTCTGGCTGCGGCAATCCAGGAGCCGGTCCGCACCCAGGCCGGTAGCCGGAGGGGTGAGTGGCGATGGTTGTGCAACGGTTGTTGCCGACGGAGGAAGCACAGGACCTGATCGAACTGGTCCGCGACATCGCGGACCGCGAGCTGCTGCCGCAGGCGGCCGCGGCCGAGGCCGCCGAGCGGTTCCCGCGCGGGATCTTCCGAATGCTGGGGGAAGCCGGGCTGCTCAGCCTGCCCTACCCCGAGGAGTTCGGCGGAGGCGGCCAGCCGGCCGAGGTCTACCTGCAGGTCCTGGAGGAACTCGGCGCCGCGTGGGGCAGCGTTGCGGTGGGCGTCAGCGTCCATGCCCTCTCGTGCTTCCCGCTGGTGCATTTCGGCAGCGACACGCAGCGCAAGACCTGGCTGCCGGAGATGCTCTCGGGCGACACCCTGGGTGCCTACTGCCTCTCCGAATCGCACGCCGGCTCCAACCCGGCGGCGATGCGCACCCGCGCCGTCCGGAAGGGCGAGGGCTACCTGATCCGCGGCGCGAAGGCCTGGACCACGCACGCCGGCGAGGCCGATTTCTACACGGTCATGGCCAGGACGTCCGACGATCCCCGGCACGGGATCTCCTGCTTCCTGGTTCCGGCCGACGCCGAGGGACTGAGTGCGGCGCCGCCCGAGCACAAGATGGGGCTGACGGCCTCCACCACGGCGACGATGAACTTCGACGACGTGTATGTCCCGGCCAACCGCCTGATCGGCGAGGAAGGCCAGGGCCTGGCGATCGCCTTCGCGGCGCTGGACTCGGGCCGGCTGGGCATTGCGGCGGTGGCCGCCGGGCTGGGCCAGGCTGCGCTGGACCTGGCCGCCTCCTACGCCAACGAGCGCGAGGCCTTCGGCAAACGGCTGATCGAGCACGAGGGGCTGGCCTTCCTGATCGCCGACATGGCGGTGGAGGTGGAAACCGCGCGCGCCATGTACCTGGCGGCGGCCCGGCTGAAGGACGCCGGCCTTCCCTATGGCCGGGAGGCCTCGATCGCCAAGCTGGTGGCCACCGACAACGCGATGAGCGTGACGACCAACGCCGTGCAGGTGCTGGGCGGGGCCGGCTACACCCGGGACCTTCCGGCCGAGCGGTACATGCGCGAGGCCAAGGTCATGCAGATCTTCGAGGGGACCAACCAGATCCAGCGGCTGCTCATCTCCCGACACTTCATCCGCTGAGGGACAGCACGCCCGGCCGGGCGCCGGCCGGTTTGAATCCCGCACGCCGGGCGGGCGGCGCGCGCCCAGACGCCCAGGCCCGGGCGGCAGGCCCGCCCCTTACCTCCGGTGCTTGGTCCGCGCGGTGGCCGGGGCGGTCCACGGGTCCTCCGGCCACGGGTGCTTCGGGTAGCGGCCGCGCATCTCGGCGCGGACCTGCGCGTAGGGACCGGACCAGAAAGACGCCAGGTCGTCGGTGACGGCCAGCGGCCTGCCCGCGGGCGAGAGCAGGTGAAACAGCACGGGGACGCGACCGCCCACCAGCCGGGGCGTATCCGACCAGCCGAAGCACTCCTGCAGTTTGACAGCCACCACCGGCCGCTCATGGCCGTCACGGTCCGGGTAGTCGATCCGCACCCGCGAACCGCTGGGAACCTCCAGCCGCTCCGGCACGAGCTCATCGAACCTGGCCGCTTCCGGCCAGGGCAACAGCCGGCGCAGGGGCTCGGCCAGGTCCACTGCGGCGGCCGGCTTCCCGCCGGCGAGCGCCTCCAGTTCAGGTGCCAGCCAATCGGACAGCCGTCCCAGCAGCGCCTCGTCGGCGACGTCCGGCCAGGGCGTTCCCAGTTCGCGGTGCAGCAGGGCCAGCCGGCGGCGCAGCCCCCTCGCTGCCTCCGACCTGCCAAGGATGCCCAGCCCGCGCTCTTCCAGGGCCCGGGCTACTGCCTCCCGGCCCTCGTCCCGCGACGGCAGGACCGGTGCCGAGGAGAGCACGATGGCGCCAAGCCTGCGTTCGCGGCGGGCCGCGAGTTTGCCCGACTCGAAGCGAGCCTCCACCCGGTCGGTCGTCAGGTGCCGCGCAGCCGCTGCCGCCGTAACCTCCGCCAACGGGGCGGCGGCGCGGATCACCGCCCCGGTGCCTGCCGCGTCGCGGCCCTGCGCCCGGGACACCTCGGCCACAGCCAGCCACTCCTGCCCGGCCAGCGGACTGCCCGACGGCAGCCCCGCACGGGTCCCGGATGCCAGCAGGTAGATCTGCCCGGGACCGGGGACGCGGCGGGCGACCCGTTCGGGGAAGGCCAGCGCCACCACGAAGCCGGCATGCTCCGCCGCGCCCACCTCGCCCATGGGAGGCACGACGGCGGTGGCCTCCTGCCGTGCGATGCCCTCCAGCCGCTGCGCCTCCTCCCGCCAGCGCCGCGCGGCCGGGTCGCCGCGGCCTGCCGAACGCAGCCGGGACAGCAGCACCGTGAGGTCGGCCCCGGGCGCCCGCTCCTCACCGGAGACCATGGCGACCACTTCGGCGGCCACCTGCCGGCCTACCACCGCTGCACCATCCAGCAGGGCCCGGCCCAGCCGGGGATCGGCCGGGACCCGGGCGAGGACACGCCCCACATCGGTGGCCCGGCCGCCGTCGTCAATAGCGCCCAGCTCATGCAGCGTGCGGACGGCGTCCGCCATGGCCGGCGCCGGCGGCGCGTCCGGAAGCTGCAGCCCCTCGCCGCCCGGGGCGCCCCAGCAGGCCAGCACCAGCGCGGCACCGGTGAGGTCGGCGACGGCGATCTCCGGGGTGGGGTGGGCGGGCGCGGCGCCAAAGGTTTTCGGTTCGTAGCAGCGCACCACGGTGCCCGGCCCCTGGCGGGCTGCGCGGCCGGCGCGCTGGTCGGCGGAAGCGCGCGAGGCCGACACCGTCACCAACCCGGACATGCCGCGGGCGGCGTCCCGGCGGGGTTCACGCGACAGCCCGGAGTCGACGACCAACCGCACGCCCGGCACGGTGAGCGAGGACTCGGCCAGCGAGGTGGAG
Source organism: Arthrobacter sp. Y3223151 (assembly GCF_059091125.1). Lineage (NCBI taxonomy): Bacteria > Bacillati > Actinomycetota > Actinomycetes > Micrococcales > Micrococcaceae > Arthrobacter > Arthrobacter sp. Y3223151. The sequence continues at coordinate 174,533 of NZ_JBNHGI010000001.1, forward strand.
ACGATGATGCGCGGCGGCCCGCCGGGTTCCCGGCCGGAAACGGCGCGGTCCTGCGTGGCCGGATCCGCCTGCCCGTGCAGCTCCAGTACGTCCGTGCCGGTGCCGGCGCCGCCCGTGCCGCCGCGGACCCTGTCCCGGATCGCCGCGGCCACCTGCTGCACTTCCCAGGCGCCCGGCACGAACACCAGGGCATCCACCGAGGGGTCGTCCGCGAGCGCCTCGGCGTGCGCGGCCGCTGCCGTGAACGCGACGTGGTCCAGAAAACCGCGGGCCACTCCCCGCCCGTCCAACCGCGGCAGCGAGGCCGGAGCCCACCTCACCTCCAGGGGATGCAGCGCCGAAGGACACTCGACCACCGGGGCCGGGCCGGCGCCGTCGTCCGCGCCGATCAAGGCCGCGAAGCGCGGCGCGTCCAGGGTGGCCGACATCGCCACCCACATGAGGTCCCCGCGCAGCTGGCGGACCTCGCCGAGCATGCCGACCAGCAGGTCGGTCTCCAAGCCGCGCTCATGCACTTCGTCCAGGATCACCGCGTCCGTCCCGTCCAGGCCGGGATCGGTGAGCAGCCTTCGCAGCAGGATTCCCGGCGTGACGAATTCGATAAGCGTCTGCGGGCCCGCCCGGCGTTCCCCGCGCACCGTATAGCCGACCCGTTCGCCCAACCGGCTGCCATCCAGCGCCGCCAGGCGCCTGGCGGCGGAACGGGCGGCGACCCGGCGGGGCTGGGTGACCACGATGCGCGGCCGGCCGCCCGCCGCGGCAGCGGCCACCAGGTTGGCGACCAGCGGCGGAACCAGGGTCGTCTTGCCCGTGCCCGGCGGGGCCTGCACGACGGCGGTGCCCGTCCGGGTGCCGGCGGGTGCGGGTTCTTCGGCGACGGGGCCGCCCGTCAGGGCGGCGGCCAGGTCGTCCAAAGACTCGGCGAAGACCAGGCCTTCGCCCAGCGCGGCCAGGTCGAACAGGACCTGACGGCGCGCGGGTTCCTGCGGGGTTGACTGGCTCACCCTTCCATTGTGCCGGTGCCTCTGGCGCCCTACGGCATCGCGGCCGCTCCCCGGCGGCAGGCCGCTGTCCCGCCGTCGTTGTTCGCGCTTCCACACCCCGGCACATCTCCCTTGGCAGCGCCGGCGAACTGTGCCACGTTGGAGGTGGAATGGCGAACAATCCTTTCTGAAGGGACGTGGTCCAGGTGCCGAAGACGACGAAGAGCGGCAAGCCGAAGCAGAGCGAATTGCCCAGCACGCTCCAGCGGTCCGGTAAGAAGGCCCAGGAGACCTTCGCGGAAGCCCATGATTCCGCCGCCGAAACGTACGGCGACGAGGAGCGCGCCCACCGCGTGGCCTACAGCGCGCTCAAGCACACGCACGAGAAGGTGGGCGACCACTGGGAGCCGAAGGAAAAGAAGGGCCCCTCCGACCCGCAGGCCGAGGGCGGCGCCGGCACGTCTCGGGAAACCAAGGGCGGGGTGGACGCCAACGCCTCCAAGCAGCACCTCTACGATCTGGCCAAGAAGCTCGACGTCCCCGGCCGGTCGAAGATGGATAAGTCAGAACTGGTCGATGCGCTGCGCAAGGCCAACGACCGCGAGACCAGAAAGTCCCGCTAGCCGCTGAGCGCCCCGCTTCTGCCGCCGGCATGCCGGCCAAGGTGGTTACACCGCCGCCGGACTGGGTCACGGGTGCGGGCGCCCCGTCCCGGGCCGGGCCTGCTGCACCACCGGCTTGGCCGGAAACAACAGGGCCCAGTCGCTCCTATTAGGCTGGGCACATGGACCTGGAGAGCGCGGCACGAGAGCTATACGCGCTGCTGCCCGGGGAATTCACCGCAGCCCGCAACGCCAGGGCCAAGGAGGCAGCCCAGGACGGCCACAAGGAGCTCGCCCGGCAGATCAAAGCGCTGGCCAAACCGTCCGCCGCGGCCTGGCTGGTCAATCTCCTGAGCCGGCAGCGGAGCGCTGACATCACGGGCATCGTGGAACTGGGCCACGCCATGAGCGAAGCCCAGGAGCAGCTCGATCCGCAACAACTGCGCCGACTGGGTGACCAGCGCCGGGAACTGCTGGCCGCCGTAGCGGCGGAGGGCCGGAAGCTGGCCGATGAGCTCGGGCAGAAGGTGAGTGCCGCGGCGGTCGCCGAGGCGGAGCAGACGCTGCACGCGGCGATGGCGGATGCCGATGCGGCGGCGGCCGTAACCAGCGGCCTGCTGACCGAGTCGCTGTCGTCAAACGGGATCGACCCGGTGGACCTGGACGGCCGGGTGGCCCTGCCCGGGGCGGGCGCTCCCCCGGATGCTGGTGCCGAGCCGGCGCCACGCCTCCAGCCGAAACGGTCCTCGCGGGACGAACTCGCCGAGCGCCGGGCCGCCAAGGCCGAACGGGCCGCCAAGCAGGAAGCCGAAGAGGCCGAGCGGCGGCGCCGGCAGGCGAGGGCTGCGCTGGACAAGGCGGAGCAGCGCAAGGAAGACGCCGAAGCATCGGAACAGAAGGTGCTGGACAAGCTTGACCAACTGCAGAACCGGCGGGACGAACTCGTGGACGAGCTCGCCGAACTCAAGCGGCGCATCGAGGACCTGGAACGCGAGGTCGCCTCGACCGACCGCAAGATGGAGGCTGCCGAGGAAGACCTGGTATCCGCCGCCAAGACCGCCGATCGGACGCGCAAGGCCGCCGCAGCAGCACGGCAGGAGTTGGCAGAGCAGGAATAGGCTTCTTCCGGCATCCTTTGCAGGGCAGCAGGTCAGCGGGGGCAGCGAGACGCGAGGGAACATGTAGCCTAGGTCCCAGATCCGGCGGGCAGAATGCCCGGACCGGCCAGAGCCGACAGGGGGCCCAACATGTGGCGCATCGATGCGGCCAGGACCGCACTGCTGATGATCGACATGCAGAACGATTTCGTGCTGGAAGGCGCGCCGATGGAAGTGCCCATGGCACGCCACCGGCTGCCGGAAATGGTGACCGCGGCCGCGGCCTGCCGGCAGGCAGGCATCCCGGTCGTCTACACCCGCCACGTGCTGCTGGATACATTCGACGTTTCGCCGTTGGAGACCACCTACAACCAGCGGCTGCGGGCGGCCGGCATGCGCCGCGGAACCAGCGGAGTTGAAATCGTCGAGGAACTCAAACCCGAAGCCGCCGATTATGTGCTGGACAAGCACCGCTACGACGCGTTCCACAACACGCCACTGAAGAGCGTTCTGTCGACCATCCGCGGCTTGAACACGGTAGACACGGTGATCATCGCCGGCACGCTGACCGAGGTGTGCTGCGAATCGACCGCGCGCAGTGCCTACATGAATGACTACAAGGTGGCGTTCCTCTCGGACGCCACCGGCGGCCGGTCGGAGGCTGCCCAGGCCGCTACCCTGGACGCCATCGGCACCTTCTTCGGCCGGGTGATGAGCACCGCCGACATGGAAGCGGAAATCGGAACGACGGCGTAGCTGGCCGTCACCGCGGCAGCCGCTGGCGCCGGACTGTATCGCTCGGGCGACTGGGAGTGATCTGGCTCCGCCGCGGGGCACCGTGCCACACGGCGCCCGGGGCCATTCGGCTCCGGGCCACCCGGCACCCGGGGCCATTCGGCTCTTCCCCGTCGGCTGCGGCTCCATCTTCATGGACGTTGCCGCCGAGCCTGCGATAGACCGGGAGGGTGTCCAGTCGACGGCGGCGGCCGAGCGGGATCGGTCCAGGTGCCCCTTGGGACTTTTCCTTCGTTGTGAAACGTTGAATGAGTGACACGTCAACATAGCCGGCAAGACCGTAAGGAGCATGGCAATGAAGATCAATGCGCTGGTAGTCGAAGAAAAGGATGCCCCGTTCGTCCCCGAGCAGCTGGAGCTGGACGAGCCCGGTCCGGGCGAAGTACTGGTCAAGGTGGCCGCCGTCGGCCTCTGCCATACCGACCTGATCACCCAGGCCGGCGACATGCCGCTGCCGCTGCCCGGCGTGCTGGGCCATGAAGGCTCCGGCGTCGTGGAGGCCGTCGGGGACGGCGTGACGAATGTTGCCGTGGGCGACCACGTCATCATGGGCTGGGCGTACTGCGGCGAATGCAAGAACTGCCTGCGCGGCGAGCACCGGTACTGCCTGCGCCTGGGCGAAGCGCTGGTGAGCGGCGCCCGGTTCAAGGGTCACGACGCCGGCAAGTCCGCCTACACCCGGGCCGACGGAGGCAAGGTCTCCGGCCACTTCTTTGGCCAGTCGTCCTTCGCCGACTACTCGCTCGCCCTGGCGTCGTCGCTGGTGAAGGTGGACAAGGACATCCCGCTGGAACTGCTCGGGCCGCTGGCCTGCGGCATCACGACGGGTGCCGGCGCGGTGTTCAACACGGCCAGGCCCGAACCCGGCCAGTCGCTGGTGGTGTACGGAGCCGGCGCCGTGGGCCTGGCCGCCATCATGGCCGCGAAGAACACGCCCGCGGCCACGATCATCGCCATCGACCTGCACGATTCGCGGCTGGAACTGGCGCGCGAACTCGGTGCCACCCACACCATCAATTCCGGCAACACCAACGCCCTCGAGGAGATCCAGCGCATCTGCGGCGGCCAGGCCGACTACGTGCTGGAGTGCACCGGCAACATCAAGGTGGTTGAAGAAGCCGCGGACGCCGTGGGCATGCTGGGCACGCTGATCCTGATCGGCGGCGCGCCGGCGCAGGCGCGGTTCTCTGTGGACCACCTGCGCACGCTCTGGGGCAAGCGCATCATCGGCACCCTCGGCGGTTCCAGCACCTCCGCCCAGCTGATCCCCGGACTCATCGCCCTGTACAAGGCCGGACGGTTCCCCTTCGACAGGCTGGTCAAGTACTACGGGTTCGACCAGATCGACACGGCCATCGCCGATTCCGCCGCCGGCGGGACCATCAAGGCCGTCTTGAAGGCCGCCGGCTGAAACCCCGCCCGGCCGCGCCGTGCGGCCTGCACAACCATGCAATCAACCTGAAAGGACGGGATATGTCCCTGCTTAATGCCTCCCTGTGGGAGGGCAAGATCCATGTCAACGGCTGGCGCGACGGCGGTGCCGGCACCGCCGTTTCGGTGGAGCCGGCCACCGGCGAGACCCTGGGCCGCTACGGGCTGGCCTCGGTCGAGGACGTGCAGGAAGCGGCAGCAGTGGCTGCCGCGGCGCAGAAGGACTGGGCCGCCCGCAAGCCGGAAGAACGCGCCGCGGTGCTGCGCCGCGCCGGCGCGCTCTGGGAGGAACACGCCGAGGAAATCCAGTCCTGGATCGTGCGCGAATCCGGCGGCATCGGCCCCAAGGCCGGCCTGGAAACCCACATCGCCGCCAACGAATGCTACGAAGCCGCCGCGCTGCCCTCCCTGCCGGCCGGCGACGTGCTGACCTCCAACGAGGACCGCTGGTCCTTCGCCCGCCGCCGCCCCGTCGGCGTGGTCTCGGTCATCGCGCCGTTCAACTTCCCGCTGATCCTCTCCATCCGCTCCGTCGCCCCCGCCCTCGCCCTGGGCAACGCGGTGCTGCTCAAACCCGACCCCCGCACCGCCGTCTGCGGCGGCGTGAGCCTGATGCGCGTCTTCGAAGAAGCGGGCCTGCCCGCCGGGCTGCTCTCCCTGCTGCCCGGCGGCGCCGACATCGGCGCGGCAGTGGTCGAAGCCCCCGAAGTCCGGGTCATCTCCTTCACCGGCTCCACCGCGGCCGGCCGGAAGATCGGCGAATCCGCCGCCCGGAACCTCAAACGCGCGCACCTGGAACTCGGCGGCAACAACGCCATGATCGTGCTGCCCGGCGCGGACCTGGCCAAGGCCGCCTCCGCCGCCGCGTTCGGATCGTTCATGCACCAGGGCCAGATCTGCATGACCACCGGCCGGCACATCGTCCACGAGGACATCTACGAGGACTACGTCGCCGCCCTCGCCGAGAAGGCCAGGAGCCTGCCGGTCGGCGACCCCAAGACCGGCACCGTCGCGCTCGGCCCGATCATCGACGAGCACCAGCTCAAGCGCATCGACTCGATCGTGCAGGACGCGGTCGCCGGCGGCGCCCGGCTGGCCGCCGGCGGCACCAACGACGGCCCGTTCTACTCCCCCACCGTGCTGGCCGACCTCGACCCGGCCAACACCGCATGGAAGGACGAAATCTTCGGCCCCGTCGCCCCGGTGATGAAGTTCTCCACCATCGACGAGGCCGTGGAACTGGCCAACGCCAACGAGTACGGGCTCTCGCTCTCCATCCTCGGCGACGTGGGCCTGGCCATGCAGATCGCCGACCGCGTCGATTCGGGCAAGGTCCACATCAACGAACAAACCGTCTCCGACGAAGCGAACTCCCCGTTCGGCGGCACTAAGAACTCCGGCAACGGCTCCCGCATCGGCGGCCACCAGGCCAACATGGAATCCTTCACCGAAACCCAATGGCTCACCGTCCGCCCCGACATCGCGCAGTACCCGTTCTGATTTCATCCTGAGTACCGCGACGGCGGGCGGCCGGCAACCAGCCGACCGCCCGCCGTCGCGTGGTTAACTCCCGGTTCACTGAAGGCGTAGCGGCAGCCGGATTAAACCGGGCCATTCTGCGGTTCCATGGAGAGCAAGCAAAGCTCCCGGAGGTGGGCCGTGAACACAATCCCGGAACCGCATGCCGACCCGCAGGCGGCACACGCTGCCCAGGACCCGCTGGACTCGTATTCGGCGTCCGTGGTGCGCATAGCGGAGACCGTCACGCCGCACGTGGCGGGCATTCAGATGGACGTGCGACGCCGGGACAGGACCTTCCCGTCCGGCGGCTCGGCCGTGGTGTTCACCGAGGACGGCTACCTGCTCACCAACGCGCACGTGGTGGCGAACTCCGACGGCGGTCACGCGGCCTTCGCGGACGGGTCACGCACGGACGTTGACGTGGTCGGCGCGGATCCGCTCTCCGACCTCGCAGTACTGCGCGGCCGGCTCACGGTGCCGCGCCCGGTCGAGCTGGGCGATGCGTCCAAGCTGCGCGTAGGCCAACTCGTCGTCGCCGTCGGCAGCCCGCTGGGCCTCTCCGGCTCGGTGACGGCCGGGGTGGTGAGCGCGCTGGGCCGCTCCATCCCCGTCGCCGCGGGCCGGAACCGGAGGGTGATTGAGGACGTCATACAGACGGACGCCGCCCTGAACCCGGGCAGTTCCGGCGGCGCCCTGGCCGACGCCTCCGGACGGGTGGTCGGGATCAACACGGCCGTCGCCGGGATCGGACTCGGCCTGGCCGTGCCGATTAACGCCACGACCCGCCGGATCATCTCGGCGCTGCTGGCCGACGGGCGCGTGAGGCGCGCCTACCTCGGCCTGGTGAGTACGCCGCTGCCGCTGTCCCCGCGGGACATCATGCGGACCGGCGAGCGGAACGCGCTGCGGGTGGTCGAGGTGCTGCCCGGCTCCCCCGCCGAGCAGGCCGGACTGCGACCGGGCGACCTGGTGATCCGGGCCGCCGGGCAGCCGGTGGCCAGCGCGCAAAGCCTGCAGCGGCTGCTCTTCGCGGATGCCATCGGCGTCGAGTTCCCGCTGGCCGTGCTGCGCGGCGGGTCCGTGGTGGAGCTGACCGCCTGGCCGGTGGAAATGTCAGCCGGTTAGGTGAGGTGCCGCCGCCCTTGCCCCGCCGTGCCCGGCACCCGCGCCCGGATGAGGAATCGCGAGTGGCCGGGACACCGCCGTCGTCGTTGTGTCTGAACGGCCCGAGTCCTACCGTTGGAGAAAGCGCGCCTAACCAGCCGGCCCCCACTTCGGCCGGCGGACCAGGAGGGCAAACATGGCGATCACGGACGGCCTCACCGGCTCACTGGAGCGAGAGCTGGGCTGGCAACGGGACCTGTACAAGGACCTGCACCGAAACCCCGAGCTCAGCATGGAAGAACACAACACCGCCGACCTGATCGCGCGGGAGCTGACCGGCTTCGGCTACGAGGTCCAGCGGATCGGCGGGACGGGCGTCGTCGGGGTCCTGGCCAACGGTTCCGGCAGCACGGTGCTGGCACGGGCGGACATCGATGCGCTGCCGGTCGCCGAGGCCACCGGCCTGGACTACGCCGCGGAGACCACCGCGAAGCTTCCCGGGGGCGGGACCACCGGAGTCATGCACGCCTGCGGCCATGACATGCACATCGTGTCCCTGCTGGGCGCGGCAAAGCTGATGGCCGGGCACAGGGACGGCTGGGCGGGCACCTACGTGGCGCTCTTCCAGCCGGGAGAGGAGACGGCCGCCGGAGCCCGGGCAATGGTCGACGACGGCCTGGCCGCCAGGATACCCACACCCGACGTCGCCTTCGCCCAGCATGTGATGCCCACCGAGGCCGGAAAGATCGGCACCACGGCCGGCCCCATCCTCTCGGCCGGCGACTCCCTGAAAATTACGGTCTACGGGCGCGGTGCCCACGGCTCCATGCCGCACAACGCTGTGGACCCGGTGGTGCTGGCCGCATCGATCGTGCTGCGGCTGCAGACCATCGTGTCCCGCGAGACCAAGCCGGGCGAATTCGCGGTGGTGACCGTCGGCGCCTCCAACGCGGGCACCAAGTCCAACATCATCCCGGACCGCGCCGAGCTGCTGCTGAACCTGCGCACGTACGACCTGGTGCTGCGGGAACGGATCATGGCATCGATCGAACGGATCGTCCGCGGCGAGTGTGCGGCCGCCGGATCGCCCCGCGACCCGGAGTTCGAGTACTACGACCAGTTCCCGCTGACCAGCAACGACGCCGAAACGACCGAGCGCATCACGGCCGCCTTCACGCGGCACTTTGGGGGCGATCAGGTCTACCATGCCGAACCCGTCACGGCTTCCGAGGACTTCAGCCGGATTCCGGATGCCCTCGGGGTGCCCTACACCTATTGGACGGTCGGCTCCGTTCCGGCCGACGTCTACCGGAAAGCCGTGGAGAACGGCACCGTCTCCGAAGACATTCCGGCCAACCACTCACCGTTCTTCGCTCCCGCCATCGACCCGACGCTCTCGGTCGCCACCCAGGCTCAGGTCGTTGCAGCTCTGGAGTACCTGGCACAGTAAGGGGTTTGCCATGACCGAATCCACCACGGCCACCGTCCGCACGGACTGGAAACCCACCGACAAGTGGCTGCTGGGCATCGTCCTGGCCGTCATCAATTTCTGGCTCTTCGCCCAGACCCTGCTCAACGTCATCCCGGGGATCCAGGACCAGCTTGGGGTCGAACAGACGCTGGCCAACCTGGCCGTCTCCATCACGTCGCTGTTTTCCGGCATCTTCATCGTCGTCGCCGGCGGACTCGCCGACCGGATCGGCCGGGCCAAGATCATGTACGCCGGGATCTACCTCAGCATTCTCGGCTCCCTGCTGATCGCGCTGACACCGGAAAACCTCGGCGGCCTCACCGACTTTATGCTGCTGGGCGGCCGCGCGATCCAAGGCCTGTCCGCCGCGTGCATCATGCCCTCGACCATGGCGCTGATCAAGAGCTACTACGAGGGCAAGGACCGGCAGCGGGCGCTCTCGTATTGGTCCATCGGGTCCTGGGGTGGCTCGGGCTTCTGCGCCCTGTTCGGCGGCCTGATGGCTACCTCCTTCCTGGGCTGGCGGTCCATCTTCTGGATCTCGATCGTGCTGTCCGTGCTGGCGCTCTTCCTGCTTCGCGGCACGCCCGAGTCGCGGGCCGCCGCCGATCCCGAGGCCGCCGGGCACCGCTTCGACTGGGGCGGGCTGGCCTGCTTCATCGTCATGCTGGTGGCCATCAACGTGTACATCTCCCAGGGACCGGCCATCGGCTGGTTCAGTTGGCCGGGCGTCGCGCTGGTGGCCGCTTTCGTGGTGTTCGGCCTGCTGTTCCTGCAGATCGAAAGCCACCGCCACTTCGCGTTCGTGGACCTGAAGCTCTTCAGAAACGGCACCTTCACCGGCGCGACGCTGTCCAACTTCCTGCTCAACGGCGCCGCGGGCACGCTGATCGTTTCGCTGGGACTGGTGCAGGTGGCCGCCGGGTTGAGCTCGCTGCAATCGGGCCTGCTGACGCTCGGCTACCTGATCGCCATCCTCGCCACCATCCGGGTGGGCGAGAAGCTGCTGCAGCGCTTCGGCCCGAAGAAGCCGATGCTGTGGGGCAGCATGATCACCGGCGTCGGCATCCTGCTGTGCTCCGCCACGTTCCTGCAGATCGAGGAGTACATAGTGCTCACCGTCATCGGGTTCACCCTGTTCGGCGTCGGCCTGGGGCTTTACGCCACCCCGTCCACCGACGCCGCCCTGTCCAACGTCCCGGACGCCCAGGTGGGTGCCGCGTCCGGCATCTACAAGATGGCGTCCTCGCTGGGCAATGCCATCGGCGTGGCCATCTCCGCGGCACTGTATGTGGCCGCGCAGGCGGTGAACCCGGAACTCATCCAGTCCTGGGGCCTGTTTATCGGCCGCCAGGACAACGTGGCACTGCGCTTCGGCGGGGCGGTCGGGCTGTTGTTCAACGTATTCATGGTGGTGGTCGCCATCGCCTCGATTATCGTCACGGTCCCCGCCACCAGGAGCAAGGAGGAGGAAGAGGCCCGGCCGGACGTGGTCCCGCCGCCGGCCTTCGGCAACTAGGCATCGTTGACCCCACCGGCGTCGCGGAGTATAAATGGCCGTTCAAGGCGCCGGTCCCAATCCTTCCAGCGGAGGCACTGCCATGTCGGTCCATGCATCCAGCGGTTCAAACATCCCGGGCTACGAGTACGGCACGGTGGCCCATTCACCGGTCACGCTGGCCGAACTCGAGGAGCTCAAGGCCAGCGCCATGTTTGGCGACGATGACGCCGCCCTGCTGCACCGGGCCGGCGAGATCCTTGACGGCCAGGTTGAGGACGTGCTCGACGTCTGGTACGGATTCGTCGGCGGCCAACCCCACCTGGTCGCGCACTTCTCCCGGCCCGACGGCCCGCCCATCGAGGACTACCTGAACGCGGTCCGTCTTCGGTTTGGCCAGTGGATCAGGGATACCTGTACCAAGCCCTACGACCAGGAGTGGCTGGACTACCAAAACGAGATCGCCCTGCGGCACACCCCCGAACACAAGAACGAAACCGACCACGTGGGGTCCACCCAGGTCGTCCCGCTGCGCCACCTCATCGCGCTGATCGGGCCGGTGGTCACCACGATGCGGCCGTTCCTGGCCGGCGGCGGTGATCCCGTCGAAAACGTGGACGCCATGCAGCAGGCATGGCTGAAGGCAGTGGTCCTGCAGATCGCGCTCTGGTCCCGGCCCTATGCCCTGCCGGGCGAGTGGTGACGGCGCCCGGTCGAAGGATCAGCGCCGACGTTCCCTAAGTCCGGCCTCAGTCGCCGGCAGCCAGCGGCGTGCCGCGGCAACGAGCAACAGGACCAGCAGGATGATCAGGATGCCGTCGGCGGCGATGTAGAGGTAGTGCAAGGCCGACCCGCCGTCATCGGTGCCGGCCAGCACCATGTCGGTCCGGCGGTTGAGCAGCGGCCGGATCGCCATCACTTTGGCCAGCAGTACGACGACGGCGCCGCCGACCAGCGCCCAGAACCTGCGGTCCACGCGCTGGCCCACCAGAGACAGCACCAGCAGCGCGGCCAGGACCAGCTCCACGATGTTCATCGCGGTAAAGACCAGTCGGCCGATCCCCAGTCCCAGCGGGATGGTAATGCCGGGCGCCTGGAACTTCAGCGGCGCTTCGATCAGCGAAATGCCGACGATCAGGCCCAACCAGAGGGCCGGCAGCACCAGCCGCGCCGCCAAACGTACGCGAACCATGATGAACCTCCCGGTCAATTCCCCATCCTACGTTTCCGCGTGAGCGGAACGGCTGACCACGCACCTTCCTCAAGGTTTGCTCAAGGATGCGCGCCCGCGAGGGATTGCTATCGACAGGGCGCCGCGGTGCCCATACACTCCAAACTCTATTGACTTACTAGAGTTTCGAGGAAGGGCACGCACGATGCGCAATCTACTCCTCCTGGCCATCGTCGGCCTCCTCGCCCAGACCGTCGACGGCTCGCTCGGCATGGGCTACGGCGTGACCTCCTCCAGCCTGATGATCGCCGTGGGCATCGCTCCCGCTGCGGCCAGCGCAGCAGTCCACCTCGCCGAGGTCGGCACGGCGCTGATCTCCGGTTTCGCCCACCACAGGTTCGGCAACGTCGACTGGCGCATCGTCGGAATCATGGCGGTCCCCGGGGGCATCGGCGCCTTCATCGGAGCCAACTTTCTGGTCAGCCTGCCGGCCGACGTCGCCAAGCCGTGGGTTGCCCTGCTGCTCTTCCTGCTCGGTGCCTACGTCCTGTTCCGGTTTCTGATCCTGTCCGGCCGCCGCCCGCAGTTCAAGGGTCAGGTCAAGGCCGCCTTCCTGATGCCGCTTGGCCTCGTCGCCGGCACGATGGACGCCATCGGCGGCGGCGGCTGGGGGCCCATCGGCACCACTTCGCTGCTGTCCACCGGCAAGATGGAACCCCGCAAGGTCATCGGCTCGATCTCCGCCACCGAGTTCATCGTTGCGCTCAGTGCGTCCTTTGGCTTCCTGCTCGCGCTCGGACGGGAGGGCATCAACTTCGCCTGGGTTCTGGCCCTGCTGGCCGGCGGCGTCATCGCGGCCCCCGTCTCGGCGTGGCTGGTACGGCACCTGGCCGCGGCGGTCCTCGGCGTGGCAGCCGGAAGCCTCATCATCCTGACCAACGCCAAGACCATGATGGAGACGTGGGGCGGGGCGGAAAGGAACTCCGGACCGGTCTGGCTCACGCTGGCCGTCCTGGCGGTCGCGGCCGGCCTGGTGATCACCCAGGCCGTCCGCAAGGAGGTGCGCCGCCGCCACGAGGAGGACCCCGCGCGGGAGCTCGCCGGTGCCTGAGACAATGGGCGGGTGCACATCTCCGCCAAATCCGACTACGCCCTGCGCGCCCTGATCGTCATCGCCCGGTCATCCGAGGCGCAGACGGGGACGCTGGCGGCCGAGGCCGTAGCGGCCGCCCAGGACATCCCGCACAACTACTTGCTGTCGATCCTCGCCGACCTGCGGCGCAGCGGCATCGTGCGCAGCCGCCGCGGCCAGGGCGGCGGCTGGCACCTGGCCCGCACGGCGGCCGAGATCAGCGTCGCCGACATCATCCGCGCGGTCGACGGGCCGCTGGTGAGCGTGCACGGGGTGCGGCCCGAAGCGGTTCACTACGAGGACCCGGCAGCGGTTCTCCAGCCGGTCTGGATTGCCGCGCGCAGCAGCCTGCGCGAAGTTCTGGAGTCGGTTAGCCTGGACCAGCTTGCCTCCGGTCAGCTGCCCGCTGAAGTCACCGAGCGCAGTGCGCGCGACGACGCGTGGGAGCCCAGGTAGCCATGCCTCGGCTCCTTCCCTCCCCGCCGGGACGACGATCAAGGCGCTGATCAAAAGGCCGCGGCTTGAGCCGGGCCTGGCGAAGGCGGCCGCCCTCTAGCCCGCCCGCGCTGTTCCCGCGGTGCCGGCTGACGCGGTCTTCGACATCACTGTGCCGTCCATTCGGGAGCGCGGGTTCCTGCGCCGGCCCCCGGCCGCGGGCGGGTCTTCGATGTTCCTGGGTGCGTTGATCATCACGGCGCCGACCAGCATCACCACGATGCAGGCGCCCAGCATCGCAAAGGAAGCGGTCCAGGAGCCGGTGGCCTCGTGCACCACGCCGAACAGCAGCGGGGCAAGGCCCGCGCCGGCGTAGCCGATGCCCTGGCTGAAGCCGGACAGCACCGCCGAGCCGTGCGTGGTGCGCGAGCGCAGGTTCACCATCAGCAGCGCGGTGGCGAAGGTGCCCTGGCCCAGCCCGGAGAGGGTCATCCACCACCAGGTGCCGCTCTCCGGCGAGAGCAACAGGCCCAGATGGCCGCCGACCCAGCAGGCGGTGAACACCAGGATGGCGGCGATGGGGTGCCTCAGCCGGGGCACGATCAGTGGCACCAGCAGGCTGGCGGGCAGCCCGAGGATGGCGAAGTACGCCAGGGCCGACCCCGCCGTCGCGGCGTCGATGCCGTGTTCGGTCAGGTACGGCGGCAGCCACGCGAAGTACACATACGTCTGCGCGGAGTTGCCGGCCAGGAAGATGGCCAGACCCCAGGCGACCGGCGAACGCCACGGGTTCAGCTTCGCCGGCCCCGCCGCGGCGTCGCGGGCTCGAACGGCAGGCCCGTCGCCGCGGGCCGGTCCGGGCGGACCCTCGCCCGCACGGGGTTCGGGCGAGGCGGCCGACGCAGCCCGCCCTGCGGCGTCGTCCGCGCGGCGCTTGCGGCGGTCCCGTCCCGCCTGCACCGCCCACGGGATGAGCACCACCGCACTGACCGATGCCCAGAGCGCGATCGATGTCCGCCAGCCCGCGGCGTCCGCCACCGGGACGGCCAGCTGCGGGCTCATCGCGGTGCTGACCGCCAGCAGGGTCACATAGCCCGCAGTCACCACGCCCACCCGGTCCGGGAAGTATTTCCGGACCAGCGGCGGCAGCACGACGTTGCCGATTCCGTACCCCGCCATCACCACCGCGCTCAGGGCAAGGAACAGCCACACGCCGTCGACGGCGGCGCGGCCCAACTGGCCGGCGACCGCCAGCAGCACGGCGGCCACCAGCACCTTTTCCAGCCCGAGCCAGCGGATCAGCGCCGGGGTGCCCAGGCCGGCGGCGGCGAACACCAGCGGCGGCAGCATCGCCAACACGCCGATGGTGGTGGCGTCGAAGCCAAGTTCGGGGCCAAGCCGGCCCAGCAGCGGACCGACGGCGGAGACCGCGGCGCGCAGGCTCAGCGCCATCAGCAGGATGCCCAGCAGCGCGCCGATCCGCCCGGTCCACGGCCTGCGGAGGAAGTAGTTCACCCGCCTACCCTAGCCGCGGCCCGCCCGCCTACCCGGCCGGATACGGTTCGCGGCGCAGCAGCCGGGCCAGATGAACGGCGTTGCGCGCCGCCGTCGCCGTCGTCGCCACGGTCACGTCCGGGGTTTCCGGCAGATCCTGGAAGTCGGTACCGTGCATCGCCTCCCCCACCCAATACGTGGACCCCTGCGCCGGCAGGCTGAACCCGATATCGCCCAGGCCCTGGTACAGCTCCGCGGTCACGTGATGGGCGCCGTCCTCATTGCCGACGACGGCCACCAGCGCGACCTTGTTGAACATGCTGGGCCGGCCCTGCTCATCGGTTTCGGACAGCTCCGCGTCCAGGCGTTCGAGCACGAGTTGCGCCTGGCTCGCGGCGTGGCCGAGCCAAATCGGCGTCGCCAGCACCAGGATGTCGGCGGCCAGGACTTTGGCGCGGATGGATGGCCAGGCGTCGCCGTTGCCCATGTCGGTCTGCACTCCGGGTTTGACGTCGTGGTCCACGACCCGCAAGAGGTCACACGTGACGCCGTGTGCCGATAATTGCGTGATCACCTGCCGGGCCAGCAGTTCGCTGCTCGACGGCTTAGGCGACGGTGTCAGGGTGCAGACCAGTGCCAGTGCGTTAAGTTTTGTATCCTCCATGGCGCCATTCTGCGGCTTCGGGCAGTTAATGGACAGTCCGCCGGCCACGCCACCGGCCGTCGACGATCTTCCAAAACCCGATCCAGGCCGCCGCCGTTCGCTCCCCTTGTAACCAACTTCCGGGCGGTGACAGGCGCCGCCGTAAGATGGTGCTGGCGCCCTTCCCGTGCGGCGCCGCGGACCGCCGAACGCCCGCCCCGGGCGGCTGCGGCCTGCGAAGAACTAGGAAGTGGTGCCAAGGATGCTTGACCCGTCAACGATCGAGTCCATCGCCGACGAGCTGGTGGAGGCCGGCCGGACCCGGACGCCGGTGAAACGGCTGACCGCCCGCTACCCGGAGATGACCATTGAAGACTCCTACAAGGTGCAGAACCTGTGGCGCGAGCGCAGCGAGGCCGCCGGCCGTACGCTGGCGGGCCGGAAGATCGGCCTGACGTCCAAGGCGATGCAGTACGCCACCGGCATCAGCGAACCGGACTACGGGATCATCTTCGACGACATGATCCTGGAGAACGGCTGCACGGTGAAGTGGGACCAGTACACCCACCCGCGCATCGAAGTCGAACTGGCCTTCGTGCTCAACCGCGATGTCAAGGGCCCCAACGCCACCATTTTTGACGTTTTGAACGCCACCGAGTACGTGGTTCCCGCGCTCGAGATCCTGGACTCGCGGATCGAGATGGAGGGCCGCACTATCGTGGACACCATCTCCGACAACGCCGCCATGGGCGCCATGGTGATCGGCGGCAACCCGGTCCGCCCGCAGGACGTCGACCTGCGCTGGATCTCCGCCATCCTGTACAAGAACCAGACCGTGGAGGAGACCGGCGTAGCCGCGGGCGTGCTCAACCACCCGGCCGCCGGCGTCTACTGGCTGGCCAACAAGATTGCCCCGCACGGCGACCACCTGAAGGCCGGTGAAACCATCCTCGCCGGCTCGTTCACCCGCCCCATGTGGGTCCACAAGGGGGACACCGTCTTCGCCGACTACGGGCAGTTGGGAACCATCACATGCCGTTTCGAGTAGAACCCGACCCGTCCTTCAAGGACGCCCTCTCCGCCGCCGACCGGCCGCTGGCCGGCATCTGGGTCTGCTCCGGCTCGCCCCTGGTGGCGGAGCTCTGCGCCGGGGCCGGATTCGACTGGATCTTCATCGACGCCGAGCACTCCCCCAACGGGCTGGAGTCCGTGCTGGCCCAGTTGCAGGCAGTGCGCGGCTACCCCGGCATTCCCGTGGTCCGCCCGCCGGTCAACGACACCGTGCTGATCAAGCAGTACCTGGACCTGGGCGCGCAGTCACTGATCATTCCGATGGTGCACACGGCCGAACAGGCCCGCGCGGCCGTAGCTGCCACCCGCTACCCGCCGGCCGGCGTGCGCGGCGTCGGTTCCGCGCTGGCCCGTTCGGCCCGCTGGAACCGGATCCCCGATTACCTCGCCCGCGCGGAGGAAACGCTGACGCTGATCGTGCAGATCGAGTCCGCCGAGGCGGTGGAAAACGCCGCCGAGATCGCCGCGGTCGACGGCGTGGACGGCGTGTTCATCGGACCGTCCGACCTCGCTGCCTCGATGGGCGTGATTGGCCAGCAGGAGCACCCGGACGTCGTCGCCGGCGTGGAGAAGGCACTGAAGGCGGCCCAGGCGGCCGGCAAGTTCGTCGGGGTGAACGCCTTCGCCGAAGCCTCCGCCCGCCGCTACATGGAGTGGGGTGCCGACTTTGTCGGCGTCGGGGCAGACGTGGCGCTGCTGGCCCGCGGCTCCGAAGCCCTGGCGGCCAAGTACATCCCCTCGGACGGGGCCGGCGAGGCCGGAAGCCCCGCCAGTTACTGATCCTCCGTAGAACGACGGCGGTGCTTGGGTGGGTTCGCAGCCCACCCGAAGCGCCGCCGTCCTACGCGGCGAGGTGGAGCAACTGCTGGTTGGGGAAGCGTCCTTCGGCTATAAATGCTAAGACTTGACCATGGCTGATTCTTTCAAGGTTGGCGATAGAGTGCGCTGGAATTCAGAGGCCGGCGAAATCCACGGCAGGGTCACCAAGGTCCACACCAAGGACTTCGAATTCCTGGGCCGCACGAGGCGCTGCTCCGAGGATGAGCCCCAGTACGAAGTCCAGAGCGACAAGACGGACAATTTGGCTGTCCACAAGGGCTCGGCGCTGCGCAAAGCGGGCTAACCGGCGACGCCGCCGAAGGCTCTAGGGCCTGGACTCCACCGACGTTTGAGACTCCACAGAAGTTCGAGGAAACGAGACGTGGCAACTGTCTCCAGCAATCTCTCCGGCCGGCAACCGACCGTCCGGGCGCTGGCGCGGATTTCCCACACGCCCGGGGGTGTCGGGCTGATCGACCACCTGCTGCGGGCGCCGACAGCGGACGAGGTGGAACTGCGGGTCAGCCTCTGCGGGCTGTGCGGCTCGGACGTTATTGTCTACCGTGCCGACAAGGCAGCAGCGCCGGTTCCGCTGGGCATGGTGCTCGGACACGAGTCGGTCGGCACGGTGGTCCGCACGGGGCTGCTGGTTCCCGAATGGCTCGCGCCGGACACCCGGGTAGTACCCATTTCCACCGTGGGCTGCGGCCACTGCGAGGCGTGCCGGGCGGACCAGCCGCATCTTTGCGCCGAGCGCTCCGGCCTGGGGCTAACCCAGCACGGCCAAGCCACTTCACGGGCGCTCGTTCCGTGGCGCAACCTGGTGCCCGTGCCGGAGTCGGTTCCGGACACCACCGCGGTTCTAGCAGAGCCCGCGTCCATCGCCTGGCGCGCGGTCTCCACTGTCGCCCGCATCCAGCCCGGCGAGCGCGTGGCAGTCTCGACCACCCGCAGCATCGGCCTGCTCGCCGGACTGATGGCACAGCGCGACGGCGCTGAGGTGACGATGATCGGCCGCGAAGGCCCCGGCCACGCGGCTCGGGTTGAGTTGGCCCAAGGCCTTGGCTTGGGCAGCACCACCGAGCAGCAACCCAACACCTACGATGTGTGGATCGAAGCGACCGGTGCTGGTACCAATCTGGCACGTGCCGTTCAGGAACTGCGGCCCTTGGGCCGCCTGGTCATGGTGGCGATGTATGCCACCGGGACCGCCCCGGCGCCCGTGGTCCGGACCAGCAAGAACCTTGCCGTCCTGCACAGCTTCATCTCCACCCGGCCGGATTTGGAGCAGGCACTGGCCTTCCTCGCCACCCTTCCGAATTTGGGCGAGCGCCTCATCACGACCTACCCGATGGGCCGGGCCGTGGAAGCACTGCGGCTCACGGCGGAAGGCCACCTTGACGCAGCTGGACGGCCACTGGTCAAAGCCGTGCTCGATCCAGCCAGGTGAACAAAAGCCTCGACATGTGACCGAATGGTCACCTATTATGGGTGCATGGATGCCGTGTTCAAGGCCTTGGCGGATCCCACCCGGCGCGGCCTGCTGGACGAACTGTTCCGCGAGGACGGGCAGACGCTCACCGCACTCGAAGCGCGCTTCGGCATCACGCGCTTCGGCGTCATGAAGCACCTGAAGCAACTGGAAGAGGCCGGCCTGGTAGTCACCCGCCGCCGCGGCCGCGAAAAACTGCACTTCCTGAATCCGGTGCCCATTCGGCTCATCCACGACCGCTGGGTGAGCAAGTATGCACAACCATGGGCCGCTGCCCTCAGCGACCTCAAATCCCGATTGGAAAGTCCCATGGAAAAAATCTTCGAGATCTACATCCGCACCACCCCGGAACAACTCTGGGAAGCCATCACGGACAGCGAGATCAGAAGCAAGTACCAGTTCGGCAACCGGATCGAGACCGACTGGACGCCGGGTTCCGGGTACGCGGTGACCAACCCACGGGCCGGTGCGCCGCTGAGCGAAGGCGAGAACCTGGAAGTCGATCCGCCCCGCCGGCTGGTCCAGACCATGCGCGCGCTGTGGGGCGAGGACGTCGTGGCCGAAGGCACGTCCCGGGTGACGTGGGAGATCGAACAGGTGGAGGATTCCTGCCGCCTCACCGTGACGCACGATCAGCTGCGCGAGGGGGCCAACGAGCAGGTGTACGGCGGCTGGCCGATGGTCCTGTCCGGCCTCAAGACGTGGCTGGAGACCGGCGAGAAACTCACTACGCCCGGCTCGCTGATGTACACCTGAGCACGTCTCCGGCGAAACCCTGGCGCTGCCGCGCGGGGCGAGGCCAGGCGCGGCACACCCCGGAAACGGCACAGCAGGCGCCCTTGTGCGAGGGCGCCTGCAGGCGTCGGTGGACGGCGGGTCCTGGACCTGCGGACTCAGGAGAGCTTGGAGGCCACCAGGGAGGTCAGATCCACCAGGCGGTTGGAGTAGCCCCATTCGTTGTCGTACCAGCCCACGACCTTGACCTGGTTGCCCATAACCTTGGTGAGGCCGGAGTCGAAGATGGCCGAGGCCGGGTCGGTGACGATGTCCGAGGAGACGATGGGGTCCTCGGTGTAGGTCAGGATGCCGGCCAGACGGGGATCCGCGGCGGCCGTCTTGAATGCCTCGTTGACTTCCTCGACCGTCACCTCGCGGCCGACCGTGACGGTGAGGTCCGTGGCCGAACCGGTGGGCACCGGCACGCGGATGGCGAAGCCGTCCAGCCGGCCCTTGAGCTCGGGCAGCACCTGCCCGATCGCCTTGGCGGCCCCGGTCGAGGTGGGAACCATGTTGATCGCGGCGGCCCGGGCCCGGCGCAGGTCGCGGTGCGGCCCGTCCTGCAGGTTCTGGTCCGCGGTGTAGGCGTGGATGGTGGTCATCAGGCCCTGCTCGATCCCGAAGTTCTCGTGCAGCACCTTCGCCAGCGGTGCCAGGCAGTTGGTGGTGCAGGAGGCGTTGGAGATGAGGTGGTGTGCGCCGTCGTCGTACTCGCCGTCGTTGACGCCCATCACCACGCTGAGCACATCGCCCTTCGCGGGAGCGGAAATCAGGACCTTCCGGGCGCCGGCGACCAGATGCTTCTCCGCGTCCGCGGAGCTGGTGAAGCGACCGGTGGACTCGATCACGATGTCGACGCCGAGCTCGCGCCAGGGGAGGTTTCCGGGGTCGCGTTCCGCGAGCACCTTGATGGTCCGGCCGTCGACTACCAGGTCGCCGTTGGCGACCGTGACGTCGGCGCCCAGCCGGCCGACCACGGAGTCGTACTTGAGCAGGTGCGCCAGGGTTTCCGGCGAGCCGAGGTCGTTGATCGCCACGATCTCCAGGTCTGCACCGATCTTGCCCTGCGCCATGGCCGCCCGGAAGTAGTTGCGGCCGATGCGCCCGAAACCGTTGATGCCAATCCGTACTGCCATGGGAACTCCTTTTTATTTAGCCTCTAAATTTATGTTCTATTATTATTATCCTGATACTGCCGGACAAGGTCAAGGGGATCGATGTGAGCACCACCGCCACCACTCCGCAGGTCCTGCGGCTGACCAATCTGAAAGCCGTCCTGTCGGTGATGCGCGAGAACGGCGCGGTGACCGGAAGCGACCTGATCGAGGCCACCGGGCTGACACGTGCCACGGTCATCGCGGTCTGCGACGACCTGGTGGCCCGGGGCTGGGCCCGCGAGGTGGCTGGCGAACGCGTGGTCGGCACAGCGAAGGGCAGGCCGGCGCGGCGGTTCCAGTTCAACCCCGGGGCGGGCTGTGTGCTGGGACTGGACGTCGGCATGGCCACCGCCACCGTGCTGGTGGCGGACCTGAACGGCCTGATGCTGGCCCGTATCTCCGAGCGGTTCGAGAAGCCGCCGGCGCCGGCGGAGTCGCGCCGCTCCACCATCAAGCGGGCAGTGGCCGCCGCCCTGGCCGAGGCCGGGCTGCCGCCGGAATCGGTGCTGGCCACGGCCATCGGGGTGTCCACCGTCGTCGATCGCCACGGCAACGTGGCACCCGGACACGAACTCTCCGAGCACTTCGACATTGGCCTGCAGACCGAGGTCTTTGCCCGCTACGGCTGGCCGGTGCTGCTGGAGAACGATGCGAACCTGGCGGCTCTGGCGGAGCGCTGGAGCGGCGCCGGCAAAGGCGTCGACGACTTGGCCGTCATGCTGGCCGGCGAACGGCTGGGTACCGGCCTGATCGAATCGGGCCGGCTGCTGCACGGCTGCAACGGTGGCGCCGGCGAAGTGGGCACCCTGGAACTGGTGGACGGGGTGGGCAGCCAGGACGGCATCGCGCGGCTGGCCCGCTACTGGGGCAACGAGGCCCTGGCGTCCGGCAGGCCTACCTTGATCCGCGAGCTGGTGGGACCGGGCACTACCCGCGTGTCGGCCCGCTTCGTCTTCGAGGCCGCTGCTCGGGGAGACGGGGTGGCGCAGGAAATCCTGGAGCGGATCGGCCGGCGGATGGCCCGCGTGGTCGCGATACTGGGCACCTTCCTCAACCCGGAGCTCGTGGTGATCGGCGGCGCGGTGGCCGCCTCGGCGTCGGCTCTGCTGCCCACCATCACCCGGGAACTCCCCCGGCTGACCGCGACCCCGCCGCGGGTGGCGGTCTCCGGGTTCGGCGACGCGATAGTGGCCACGGGCGCCGTGCGGCTGGCGCTGGACTACGTGGAGGAGCATGCCATGGAACTCGTCCCGGCCGGGATGCCGGCACGGTAGGCGCCATCCCGTCGGAAACGCACCGGACGCCCGGCGGAAACGGCGACCTCCCGCGTTCCGCTGCCGGTCAGGTGAGGACGTTAACCGGCTCCCCGCGAAGGTAAGCCAGGATGTCCTCGAGCATCTGCGTGTACCCCAGCCTGTGGGCTTCCTCGGTGACGAAGCCGACGTGCGGGCTGAGGATCAGGTTGGGCACGCCGCGCAACGGGCTGTCCTGTGGCAGCGGCTCCACGTCGTAGACGTCGAGGGCGGCGCCGGCGATCCGCCGTCCGGCGAGCGCAGCCACCAAGGCGTCCTCATCCACGAGCGGTCCGCGCGAGGTGTTGACCAGCCGGCCGCCGGAACCGAGGAGGTCCAGCTCGGCGGCGCCGACGATCCCGCGGGTGGACTCCGCCAGCCTCAGGTGGACGCTGACGATGTCCGAGCGCCGGAACAGGTCCTGCTTGGACACCCACTCCGCCCCGTGGCCGGCGGCGCGTTCCCGGGTCAGGTGCGGGCTCCACGCCAGCACGTCCATCCCGAACGCCTGCGCGTAGCGGGCCATCAGCTGCCCCAGCCTGCCCAGGCCCAGCAGCCCGAGGGTGGACCCGGCCAGGTCGATCCCCATCCGGGCCTGCCAGATCCCGGCCCGCACGTCCCGGTCGTTCTGCGGGATTTCCCGGGCCACGGCCATCACCAGCGCCCAGGCCAGCTCGGCCGGAGCCTGCGTCGCACGCTGCGTTCCGCACACGGTCACCCCGAGGGCGCGCGCGGCGTCAAGGTCGATCGAGGCGTTGTGCATGCCGGTAGTGGTCACCAGCTCCAGGCCGGGCAGCAGGTCCATCAGCTCGGCGGTGATGGGCGTCCGCTCGCGCATGGTGACCACCACCTGCGCCCCTCTCAAGCGTTCGGCGAGTGCGCCGACGTCGTCACAATGGTCCGTGAAGCGCTCGACGGCGATGCCCGCCGGCAGCTGCTCCCACGGGGCACTGCCCAGTGCCACGTCCTGGTAGTCATCGAGGATGGCGATCTTCACGATGCCAGCGTATCCGCCCTCGACCCGGGGAAACCGCGGCGCCCCCGGAGTGGCGGGCGGGGCTGCCGCCGGAAACCATGGCGTGCCGCTACCTGGACAGGGTGGCAGCACCGGGGCCGGTCAGCTCCTCCTTGCCTACGGGCCGCCCGGACACCGCCAGCAGCAGGGCGATGGCGGTTCCGCGCACTTCGCCTCCGGTCCCCAGGCTGACACCGGCGTCTGACGCCACGAGCCGCAGCCCCCGCGCCCGTTCCTTGCCGCCGCCGAACTTTATGCTGGTGGCCAGCTGGTGGCGCAGCGCGGTGACGACAGGAGCGGCCGGATAGCCGTGGCGGATACCCAGCGGGCGCCGGATGTCCTCCCCGTGCACGAAGGACTCTACGAGCCGGGTAGGCAGCGGCGCCGGGGCACCGCTGGTGCGCCCGCTCACCTCGCGGAACCGCTGCAGCGTATTTTCAGGTTCCGTTGCGCGCTCCGCTGCAACCCCGCGGGCGTTCAGACGGTCGAAATCGAAACCCGCGGCCAGGAAGTCGCGAAAGAACGTCAGCCGGGTCGTCTTCGCATCATTGACCAGGTGGGCCAGCACGTCGTGCACGTCCCAGCCGCGGCACAGTGACGGCGTGCGCCACTGCTCCCGCGACAGCGCTTCCAGGTGCCGAATCAGCATCGCACGCTCGGCGTGGACCACGGGCCAGATTTGGGTCATCGGACTCCTTGCTCACCGTGGGCGTCTGGCTGCCCTCTTCGCTCCTTGATGCAGAAGCGCGTTCAACCCCGTCCGCCGAGTCGATCGTAGCCGCCCGCGGGCCCGCTGTCTGTTTGAATGGGGGCATGCAGCCAAAGAGCGCGAACGACCTGTGGGCCGTTATCCATGCCGAACGCGCGGCCCTCGCTGACGACCTGAGCGGGTTGAAGGACGACCAATGGGCCAAGCAGTCATTGTGCGGTCGCTGGGTCATCGAAGAGGTCCTCGCGCACCTGACGGCGGGCGCGAGTATTGCCCGGCTTCGCTGGCTTGGCAGCGTACTGGGTGCACGCCTCGATTTTGATCTCCACAACCAGCGCCGGTTGAACGAACACCGAGGTGCTACTCCGGCCGAAACACTCAACCGGTTCCGGGCAGTGATCGGGAACACGAAGGCACCGTCGAAGCACACCGTCGCATGGCTCGGAGAGATTATTGTCCACGGCCAGGACATCCGCCGCCCGCTCGGGCTGCAGCGTACCCCGGCTGTCGACGTCGTGACCCCGGTCGCGGAGTTCTTTTCCGGTCGGGACTTTACCGTGCCCAGCAGAAGCACCGCCAAGGGCTTGCGCTTCCAGGCGGTCGACGGCCCCTTCCGGTTCGGCTCCGGCCCCCTGGTCAGCGGGACCACGCTGGCACTGACCATGGCGATGGCCGGACGCCCAACGTACTGCGATGACCTGGCGGGAGAGGGAGTCGCCACGCTGAGGTCCCGCTGCGCGCCTGCCCAAGACGGGCGTTGACGCAGCAGGCAGGGCCCGGAACGGATCCGGACCCTGCCTGTGTGTGTCGCGTGAATTAGTTGGCCGGCAGCACGAAGGCCGAGTCAACCGTGATGGTGACCTTGTCGCCCACCAGCACGCCGCCGGCTTCCAGTGCGGCGTTCCAGGTGATGCCGAATTCCTTGCGGGAGATCTGCGTGGTCGCAGAGAAGCCGGCACGGGTGGCGCCGAAGGGGTCAACCGCCATGCCGCCGAATTCGACGTCGAAGACCACGGGCTTGGTGGTGTCCTTGATGGTCAGCTCGCCGGCCAGCTGGAACTCTTCCGGAGTGCCTTCCACGCTGGTGGCCTTGAAGGTCATCTCCGGGTACTGCTCTACGTTGAAGAAGTCTTCGCCCTTGACGTGGGCGTCGCGGTTGTCATCGTTGGAGTCGAACGAGGCGGTCTTCACGACGGCCTCGACGGAGGAAGCGGCCAGGCTGTCGCCGACCACGAGCGTTGCATCCGCGTCGGTGAACTGGCCGCGCACCTTGCTGATGCCGGCGTGGCGGACGACGAAGCCGACCTCGGTGTGGGACTGGTCGAGGTTCCAAGTTCCTGGGGTGAGCTGAACGGCCATTAAGTGCCTCCTGGTTGAAGTTAGGATGTGAAGCCCGGGTGAACTCCATGCTTATGCATTTACCGTAACACCTGATAGTTGAAGAGTCAACCAATGGCCGGTGAACGGCAGGCAACGATGCTTCGCCCCGCGCGGGACGCCGCCCTGCCAACAGCCATGGTGGTTGTCCTGCGCCCTGCTTCGGGTAGATGATCGGAGCAGGGCACGAAGCCATCCCTTCGGAGACATCCAACCCGTCATCGAGCGAAGGACACGGCATGGCAGCACCGCCAGCCACTAAGGCCACGCTGACCGGGTGGACGCCGGCCATGCTGGCGGGCATCGCGTCGGCGGCCGCGCTCTTTGCCACAGCGGAACTGGCGGCAGCTTTTTTCGGCCCGGCCGCCTCCCCCTTCGGCTCTGTGGGCGCCGCCGTCGTGGAACTCTCCCCGTTCTGGCTGACCGAATTCGCCATTTCCACTTTCGGGACGGCGGACAAACTGGTGCTGTTCATCGCCATGGCGATCGTTGCGGTGCTGATCGCCGCCGCGGCCGGCCTGCTCGCGGCCCGGCGCTGGACCGCCGGCGCGCTGGCGGTGGTGTTGCTCGCGGCGGGCATGGCGGCCTGCGTGCTCACCCGCGCCGGGGCCGTGCCGGCCGATGCCATTCCGACGGCGCTGGGAACCGCGGCGGGCCTGCTCTGCCTGCGCCGGCTGATCAGTCTCCTGCCCCGGCCCACGGCCTTGTCCGTGGGCGACGCGGCCGTCATGCCGGAAGTTCCGGACCGCCGCCGCTTCCTGGCGAACGCCGCGGCGGTGGCGGGTGTCGCCGTCGTCATGGGGATCGCGGCCGGCGCCGCTTCGGCGGCGCGGAACACCGCACGGCAGGTGCGCCAGGCACTGGGGCTGCCGGCCCCCGCGCGGCCGGCCGGGCCATTGCCGGAGGACGTGCAGTCGCCGGTGGACGGAGTGGTTCCCTTCGTGACCCCCAACGAGGAGTTCTATCGCATCGACACTGCGCTGATCGTCCCGTCGGTAGATCCGGGGCAATGGCAGCTGCGCGTCCACGGACTCGTTGAGGAAGAGTTCAGCATCAACTTCCAGGAGTTGCTGGAGGCCAAACTCGTGGAGAGCTACACCACGCTGACGTGCGTTTCGAATCAGGTGGGCGGGGACCTGGCCGGCAACGCCCGCTGGCTGGGGTATCCGCTGCGCGACTTGCTGGCGCGTGCACGCCCGCTGCCGGAGGCGGACATGGTCCTGTCCACCAGCGTCGACGGCTTCACCGCTTCGACCCCCTTGGAAGTGCTGACCGACGGGAGGGACGCGCTGCTCGCGATCGGCATGAACGGGGAGCCCCTGCCGCTGCAGCACGGTTTCCCCGTGCGGATGGTGGTGCCGGGGCTTTACGGCTACGTGTCCGCGACCAAGTGGGTGGTCGACCTGGAGCTCACGCGGTTTGCGGACAAGGCCGCCTACTGGACCACGCGCGGCTGGTCGGACCGCGGTCCGATCAAGACGGCCTCGAGAATCGAGGTGCCTCGGCCCGGAGCCCGACTGGCGGCCGGCCGCCCCCTGGCCGTTGGGGGAACGGCCTGGGCCCAGCACCGGGGTCTGTCAAAAGTACAGGTGCAGTTGGACGACGGCGACTGGGTGGACGCCCAACTGGCGGCGGAGGCTTCCGTGGACACCTGGCGCCAGTGGTACTTTGTGCAGGACGACGTGCCGGCCGGCCCGCACCGGCTCCGGGTGCGCGCCTGGGAGGCGGACGGAACGCTGCAGACGGAGGCCGCGGCGCCGCCTGCTCCGGATGGCGCCACCGGCTGGCACAGCGTTGAATTCACCGTTGATTAACCGCCGGGTCATCTTCGTCACAGGGCTCGCGCCTGAAGCCCGGGATTCCGCCACCGGTCTGCAGGAGGCGCCCAGCTTCGGTTGCTATGCTCAATACCCCGCCTCCCGTTGCCGCAGGCGGCTGCCCGTTCCCAAGGCGGCACCGCCGTCGTTCCCGGCGCACCGATTTCCTACCGTTCACCTTCCCTTCCCTCCAGGAGACCCGCACCCCGATGACCAGCCCGGCAGTATCCGATCAGCACAAGGACCTCATGGACCGCAGGTACGACTCAGGCGTCGCCGACATTAATCGTCTCTGCGACGAACTGCGGGACCTGAAGCCGGGTACCGAGGTCTCTTACGTGGATCCAATCCACGACGCCGATGAATGCCGGATCGTGTCGCTCTACTCGAACATCGGGCACGCCTCTGACACGGGTTTCATCTGGCCGGGGGACCAGGAGGCAACGACGCGGATGCTCGGGCTGCAGTGGCAGCTCGGCCTGCGGCCCCAATATGTGATGCCGTGGAACGTGCATCCGTGGTTCACCCCGGGCGAGGCCAACGGCAAGCTCACCCCCGACCAGATCAACGCCGGCCTCAAGCCGCTGCTGAAGATGCTGACGCTGGTGCCGCGGGCCTCCGTGCTCGTGGCACACGGAACCGAAGCCCAGCGGCTGGCCGGCCTGCTGCTGAAGACCGAGAACCCGCTGCTTTGGCGGCGCGGCTTCAAGACGTACAAGGTTCGGGCGCTCAGCGGCCGGGCGTTCGCGGGTTCGCCGACCCGCCAGCAGGAATGGCTGGACGCGATGCACGAAGCCTATGCCGACGCCATGGCGCGCACCGGGCTGGGCCGGCCCGCCAAGTAGCACTGCGACCCGGCTGGCCGGCACCGCCGGTCCGGGCATCCAGCCCTCCCGTCTGGCGAAACAACCCCTCTCCCGCCATGGCGGCTGCGCCTCACCACGGCTAGCCTGAGCCTGGACGGGAGGAACAGCCATGCCGTTGTGGATGACCGCGTTTTCCGTAGGGGCGATGGGCGGTGCCGCGCTGGTGCTCGGATGTGCCGTCGCTTGGAAATGGGCCATTCCAGTCAAGGTTGTCTCGACTGTCATGGCCTTCGGCGCCGGCGTCCTTATTTCGGCACTTGCCTTCGAACTGGTCGACGAAGCGGTAACGACCGGCGGGATCGGCGCGACCATCGGGGGTTTCCTCGTCGGCGCCTGCCTCTTCGTGGCGACGAACGCCGTGCTGGCCGGAAAAGGGGCCAAGCACCGCAAACGGTCCGGCAATCAGCAGCCCGCCGAGGGAGATACCCCGGGCAGCGGCCTGGCGATCGCCGCCGGGGCCCTGCTGGACGGTATTCCTGAATCCCTCGTGCTGGGCCTCGGCCTCGTCGCCGGGGGAACAGTCAGCCCCGCAATGTTGGGAGCTGTGTTTATTTCCAACATCCCCGAAGGGCTCTCCAGCAGCGCCGGCATGAAGAAGGCCGGGCGGGGCGCGGGCTATGTTTTCGGCGTGTGGGGCACCATCGCCGTGCTCTCCGGAGCCAGCGCCTTGGTCGGTTACCTTGCGCTGCAAGACGCACCGGAGGAGCTCGTGGCGTTCATCAACGCGCTGGCGGCGGGCGCCATCCTGGCCATGGTCGCCGACACCATGATCCCTGAGGCCTTCGAAGAGCATCACATCCTCACCGGCCTCACGGCAGCGCTCGGGTTCGTGACGGCCCTGAGCCTCGACGCGCTTTAACCCGTCCACTGCGGCGATCCCCCGGCCACGCTACAACCCGGCCCAATGACGGTGATCATCAGCAGGCCGGTCATTGCGGGGAACCGGATGCGGAATCGACAAAATTCGCTCGTTCCCGATCAATGACGGATCTATACTGTGGAAGCGCCCCACGACAGGGCCCCGGGCAACGGGGCCCGCCCGGCCGGGGCGACAGGAGAAAATCGGTGCGCTGGTCGCTCGAACATACGGTCCCGGCTGTTGTCCCGAGGCCGGCTCCCCCGCCGCCGCTCCGCCGCGCGCTTAGCCGCTGGCTGTTGATGGACAAAGTTCCGCCGGTGGGCCGCGAAAGCGCAGCGCGCGGGACGCCCCATCCCTGGTGGAAAGTCGTGTGCCTGACAGGCGTTGACTACTTCTCCACGCTTTCCTATCTGCCCGGAATTGCCCTGATCGCTGCGGGACCGCTGTCGCCGCTGGCAACGCTGCTCATTGTGGGGCTCACCTTGCTGGGCATGCTCCCGCTCTACCGGCGCGTGGCGGCGGAGAGCCCACACGGCGAAGGCTCGGTGGCCATGCTCAACCGGCTCCTGCCGTTTTGGAAGGGGAAGGTTGTCATCCTCGTCCTGCTCGGTTTCGTTGCCACATCGTGGATTATCACCATCACACTCTCGGCCGCCGATGCAACAGTGCATTTGCTCGAGAATCCTTACGTTCCCGGCTTCTTGCAGGGCCACCCGGTCCCCGTCACCGTCGTGCTGCTGTTGGTCCTCGGGGGCATTTTCCTGATCGGATTCGGCGAAGCTGTAGCCATTGCCGTGCCCCTGGTGACCGCGTTTTTGATACTGAATTCGGCCGTCATCATGGCCGGCCTGTCGCTCATCGCGCAGGACCCCGGCCGCATCAGCGACTGGGCGCAGGCCATGGCCGCTGCCAGCCCCGGCCCGGGCAACCTGGCCTTGTCCCTGCTGCTGGCATTTCCTCTGCTGATCCTGGGCCTGTCTGGGTTCGAGACGGGCGTGAGCATGATGCCGCTCGTGGCGTCCGAGGGGCACACTCCCGCACAACGCCTCGCCTCGCGGGTCCGCAATACCCGGAAGATGCTGACGTGTGCTGCGGCTGTCATGAGCGGTTTCCTGATGGGCAGCAGCTTCGTGACGGCCGTCCTCATCCCGCCCGAGGCCTACGTCGCGGGCGGCCCCGCGGATGGCCGGGCCCTCTCCTATCTCGCGCACGCACTGTTCGGCGAGGGGTTCGGCACGATCTATGACGCGGCAACGGTCCTGATCCTGTGGTTCGCGGGAGCCTCGGCGATGGCCGGTCTGATCAACATCGTCCCGCGCTACCTGCCGCGCTTCGGGATGGCCCCCGAATGGACCAGCGCGATCCGGCCCGTCGTCCTGGTCTACACCGGGGTCAGCATCCTGCTCACCGTGGGTTTCGGGGCGGATGTCAATGCCCAGGCCGGAGCCTACGCCACAGGCATCCTGGCCATGATGGTGTCAGCGGCCGTCGCTGTCGCCTTCACGACTGCACGCCGCCACAAACGTCGCACCGCTGCCGGGTACAGCGCCCTCAGCCTGGTGCTGCTCTACGCACTGCTGGCCAACGTCCTGGAAAAACCCGACGGCATCGGCATCTGTGGGCTGTTCATCCTCGGCATGGTCGGCGTCTCGCTCGTCTCCCGCGTCGCCCGCACCATAGAACTCCGCGCCGAGCGTATCGAATTCGACCACGCTGCCCGGCGGTTCATCAGCGATTCCTTGGACAACGACGGCTCGCTGAACATCATCGCCAAGCGCCGCCCCGGCAATCACGACGATTACAGTGCCAAGGAAGACGCGCAGCGGCACATGAATCCGGTCCCGGGGACAGCCGACGTCCTGTTCCTCGAAGTCGACATCGTGGACCCCTCAGCCTTCGCCAAGGTGCTTCGCGTCCGTGGCATCGACGTCGGCGGCTACCGGGTGCTTCGTGCGGAAAGCCCCGCGGCCCCTAATGCTATTGCCGCCATCCTCCTGGCCGTGCGGGACGCAACGGGTGTGCGTCCCCATGCCTATTTCGAATGGTCTGAAGGCAATCCGCTCGGCCACCTGTTCCGCTATCTGCTCCTGGGAGAGGGAGACACGGCTCCCGTAGTGCGCGAAATCATCAGGCAGAATGAGCCTGACCCTGCCCGCCGGCCCGGGATTCATGTAGGCGGATAGCGGCGGCGGAAGCAACCTCTCATCGACGCGACGCAGCACGCCGCCGTCGTTGGGCGCACGGCGGCCGGAGGGCGGTCACGCCCGGGCACGAGCATTGCGGTCGCTTTGGGTGGCGGCTAGATTACTTGCATGTCTCAGGAACCAGGGATGGGAGTGCCTGGAGCTCAGGGAACCGGGGGAATGTCCGGCGAACCGGAACGTCCAGCGCCGCCGCGTCCGCAGATGTCCGACCTCACGCCGCCTCCGATCATCGGGACCTTGGTGCCGCCGCCTGCTGTCAAGAGGGTCCGCGTCTTGTGGATCCTCAGTTTTGTTTCGGGACTGATTGCGGGGATCTTTGCGTACTTTGCCCAGGACGAGATCCTCAAGCACCTGCGCGGGCTCATCAACGGCTTGGAGCAGGGCGCGGACGAGGAGACCGTGGAAGCCCTCGCGGTGGTGGTTTTCTGGGGAACCCTGGGCCTGCTGGCGCTCGTCATTCTGATCGAGGCCGTGCTGCTGCGGGCCCTCCTGCGCCGGCACGGCAAGGTGCGCTTCGTGCTGCTCGCCATGCTGTTCGTCCACGGGGCGGTGACCCTGTTGGCCGACGAATTCCTGGCCGCACCCGGCGATCAGGAATTAGGCATCAGGATCATGCTCGTTCTGCAGCTGGTGCTAGCCGGCGCGGCGGTAATCGCCAGCGTCCTGCGCGCGGCCAACCAATGGTTCCGTGCCGAGCACCAGGGGCGACGAGGCAGGCCTCCCGCCTGAAGCAGGCTGCATACCTGCCAACAGCTCCTCGCAGCTGCGAATGACGGTCTGGCAAACCTCGGCGACGGCCCGGCCACGCAGCGGATCGCCGGCTACGGCGTGCCAGCGTCTCAGGCACGCCACGGCGTGCTCCCGCAGGACCTCGCCCGGTGCGTCACGAGGCAGTCCCAGGCGTTCGGGTGCCGAAACGCCTTCGCCGCCGATCAGCCGTTCAGCTTCGGCGGCCAACTCCGACTCCAGCGGCAGCCCGGTGGTGCGGGCGGCCGCCAGCAGACGCAGTTCACGGAAGGCGTGGGCGCTGGCGAGCAGCCGTTCCAAGCCGGCCGCGACTCCGGCGGCGCCCGGGCGGGGATGGTCGTTCAGCAGCTTTTCGACGCCGATCAGGGCCGTCCGGGCCTTCAGCTGTCCGGCCCGGGCTTGGAACTGCCCGGTCATCACGGCCAGCAATTCGTCCAGCCCGCTGCGGCGGGCCAGTTCGTGGGCCAGCGCGGTCGGCTCCGAGATGCCTCCACGGAGCAGCGCGGCTGCCAGCCGGAGCCCGAAGAGCCCGAACCTGTCCAGCAACTTGGCCCGCGCTTCCGGCGTGGCGGACAGCGGACCTCCCGGGCGGACGAAGCGGTCGGCGGACAGCAGGAGCATCTCCCGTTCCCGCCTGTCCAAGGCAGCCAGCTCGGCGAGGACGGCGTATTCCGCCTGCCGCAGGCTGCGCGCCGACTGGGCCAGCAGGCCGGCGATCGGCACTACCCCGAGGGCCAGTGAACGCAGCGCGCCGTCACGGCGGTACCGTGCCGCGATGTCCCGGGCGGAGAGCATGGCGTCGATCCGGCCGGACCCAACCTCGTCCGCACGGGACAGTACCGCCAGCGCGTTGACGGTGCCGCTCTGGCCGGCCGCGGTATCACGGAAGGACTCCAAAAAACCCAGGTCGGACGCGTGCAGGTGCCGCAGCAGGTAGATGATCGCGTCGGCCTCCGAGGGTGCGTCGGCCGGCGTCAGGAAATCGGTGGAGCGGGCCGACACGTCCCGGGAGAGCGAGGCAATGCCAGGCGTGTCGATCAAAGTCAGGTCCCGCAAGGTTCGGGACGGCCAGTCCACCACGAGCCTGTCGACGTCCTCTGCCTGGATCCCGCCTAGCTCGAACACCAACCGGCCGTCGGCGCGCTTGGTCGGTAAGTCCCGAGGCGCTCCAGAACGCGGGTGCAGGGTGATCCGTGGAGTGTCGCCAAAGCGATACCAGGTGACCACCCGGGTGCACTCTCCCGTGTCGGTCGGCGCAATCTCTTCACCGATAATGGCGTTGAGCAGTGTCGACTTGCCCGCTTTGACCATGCCCGCGATGGCGATCCGCAGCGGCTCGTCGAGCCGGCGCGCATACTCCTCCAACACCCGACGCACGGCCGGTTCGTCGCGGTAGGCTTCAATCGCTTCCCGGACCAGCCCGCGCGCCGCTTCGACATCAGCTCCGGCTGCCGCGGTATTCATGCCTGTCCAGCCAAGTGCGGGGCAGCGTCCAGCGCCAATGCCTGCTTTCGCAGCGACTCCACGAGTGCGAGGGACGCCTTGAGCTCCCTGATCCGCAGGTCGCGTTCCTGGTGGAACCGGCTTGCCGCCTTCTGTGCCGCCAGTACCGAATCCGCCAGCGAGCGGTGGTGCTCTTCGGCCAGTTCGGTGAAGTGGTCGCGGGTGGCCCGCTGGACGATCCTGAGCCGGTCCTTGAGCTGCTTGCCCACTTGGAACACGACCTCATCGACTTGTTTCCGGACCAAGGCCTTGGCCTCCGATTGGCGGCGCTTCAACCGGGCCTCCTTGTCTTCGCGGTAGGCCTTGCCCCCCAGCAGCAGTCCGGCACCGACCGAGATCGGGTTGATCAGCGCCATGCCCACGATCCCGGTGAGGAGGCCGAACATCAACACACCGCCGTACGAACCGCGCATGCCGATCAGTATTTTCTGGACCGGTCCCAGGCGGCCGGCATCCAGGTCCGGGATCCCCTCGACCGGGTCGAGCACGTTTTCCGTGGAATCGACCTGCAGCAACGGCAGGGTCACGTCGTCCTGGTTGAAGTGCTCGGCGACCTTTTCCGCCAGCCACAGCGACCGTTCGTTCGTCCACACGAAGGTGTCGGACACGGCCGCGGCCACCCGCTGTTCCAGCCAGTGCACAAACTGCTCCCACTGCGGACCGGGATCCCCGGCATCGATGGATTGCTCGGCGTCCCGCAAGATGCTGCGCAGCCGGTCTCGCAAGTCGTATTCCATATCGGCGATGAGATCGCTCATGCCGTCATTGAGCGTGACCTGCCAGCGGGAAGAACGACGGCGGAGCTCGTCGGCGCGTTCCTTGGCCGTTTCCAGCCCGGCCAGCATCTGCGGGGTGCCGTCCGGATTCTCCAGCGCGCTCAGTTCCGCCTTCAGCGACAGCCGCAGATGGTCCATGGCGGACACCAGGTCCTGCGCCACGGACCGCCTCTGGAGCCGCTCGGTCTGGCCCAGGATCTTCTGCCGGAGGTAGGCTACCAGCTCCGGAAATCCCGATTCGGCGTTCAGTTCGCCGTCGCGCGTTTCGGCCGCCCGGAGGCGCAGTTCCGAGGAGATCGGAATCAGCGGCATGTCTGCGCCGATCCGCTTCAAATGGCCCCTGTCCAGTTCGGCCACGCGGCGCCATTGCGGGTACATATCTGTCTTGGACAGGACGCCGGCGACGTTGGGGCAAATCCGTTGCGCCTGCCGCAGGAACCGGATCTCCGGTTCGGTGAACTCCTGGGATGCGTCCGAGACCAACAGCACCGCGTCCGCCGTCGGCAATGCTGTCAGCGTGGTGAGGGTATGGGCCGAGTCCAATCCCCCGACGCCCGGCGAGTCCACCAGGGCGAGTCCGCCGTGCAGGACCTTCCGGGGCAGAGAGACTTCCGCGGCTGCCAGCCGGCGCTCGTTGCCCGGATTCCCCCGTTCCGAGACGTGCTCGGCGAGCTCGTCCAAGGCGACCGGTCGACGCTCCAGTTCAACATCCCCGTCGCTGGAACCGGTGCGTTCCTTCGGCACCAGGATCACGGCCGAGGCAGGCTCCCCGTGCTTTACCACCGTCGGCACCGAGGTGGCGACGTCGTCGTCGATGGGACAAACCGGAGCATTGACCAGCGCGTTGATGAGCTGGCTTTTGCCCTGCTTGAATTCGCCGACGACGATCACCCGGGTGGTCGGATCCTGCAATCGCTTGCGGGTCTGCTCCAGGCGCCGCTGCAAGTCTGCGCGCTCACCTTTCTTGGCCAATTCCAGGCCTTGATCCACCAGCTTGACGAGCTCGACCACCGTATCCCCTTTTGATTTCCGGCCGCGCGGCCGGACCGTGACACTGTCCAGCAGGAGGTCCCCCGGCCTCCTGCTGGACAGCTGAACTGTCGTGATTCAGTTATCGGATCGGTTAGAAGTCCACCTCTTCGGCAACAACGCTGTCTTCGATTTCCACTTCGTTGTCCGCGACGATGACGGAATCGTTGACGGAGTTGTCTGTGAACTCGGCGTCGATGTCCGCATCCACCTGCACGTCCGTGTTCGTGGAGTTGTCGTTGAACGAATCCTCGACCTCGACCTCGTTGTACGAGTCCTCGATCTCGACCTCCTTGTTGAAGGAGTCCTCCACGTTGATGTCGGTGTTGGTGGAGTTGTCCTCGTTGAAGGAATCCTCGACCTCGATCTCAGTGGTGTTGCCGTTGTACGAGTCCTCGATTTCCACGTTAGTGGAGTTGTCGGTCGAGTTATCCGTCGAGTTGTCGGAGTTGTCGTTGAACGAGTCTTCCACCTCGACGTCCACATCAACATCCGTGTTGTAGGAGTCCTCATTGTAGGAGTCCTCGTTGTAGGAGTCCTCGTTGAAGGAATCCTCAACGTTGAAGGAGTCCTCGACGGAGATGTCGGTATCCCCGACGGTCACGTCGCCCTCGATGTCACCGGTGGTCACCGTGGTTGAGTTATCTGTCGAGTGATCCTCGGAGTTATCCGTCGAGTTATCCAGGGTGGCGTCGCCGCCGGCCGCAACAGAGTCGTCGCCCGAGGCGATCACGGCGTCGTTGTCGAACCACTGGTTGACGTCGCCGTCGGCCCAGATGTTCTGGTTGACGGACTGGTCCGTGATGGTGTCCCGATCGTCGATCGTAGAGGTGTACGAGTAGTTGTTCACGATGTGCGTCAGTTGCTGCACAGCGTGGGCGTGGTCATCATGATCGTTGCCCCTGCCGCCGCCGTGACCGTGGTCATCGTCGTCATGGCCGCCGCCCCCGTGGCCGCCGTCGTGACCGTGGCCGCCTCCGCCGTGGCCCCCGCCACCGTGGCCGCCGCCCCAGCCACCGCCATTGTTGCCGGAGTTGTCGCTGGACCAGTCGCCGGTGTCGCCGCCGGAGTGGTTGCCGCCGGTGTTGTACTCGCGGTCGAAGGACGAGCTGGCATCCACGGGAGCGTAGTCGAGGATGACCGGCATGATGGCGTCCACATCATCGGAGCACACGTCGCCCAAACCGGCCTCGGCGAGGGCGGCATCCGGGTCTGCCTGGAATTCGGCGGCTGCCCGCGGATCACGGAGCAGATTCATGATGAATTCGAGAAGAGAGCTTGCGAGCGTAGGCATTATGTGAATCCCCATTCTTATTCCTACTGGATCTGGCCAAAAACTATGGATGGTGGCCCGCCGAGCTGAATTGCTTGGCTTGATTCAAAGCTACGGCCGGGCTGCTGTCGCCCGCATCGGGGCTTCCTCCCCCGCCGCCCGCCCCCTCCAGGGGGATCGCGGTAGCCGGGGACTAGGTAGGGAGGGGTCCCAAGCCCGGAAGTCCGCGGAACTACTGCGGGGAACCGTCTTCGCCGAGCGCAAGCCGCAACTGGGTCAGCAGCTCGGCGCGGTTCGAAGCCCCCAGCCTCCGGCGGATACGCGCTATGTGGTGCTCGGCGGTACGCGGCGAAATAAAAATCGCGGCCCCGATCTCCCGGTACGTCTTGCCCTCCAGCACCAACCGGGCGACTTCGCGCTCCCGCTCGCTCAAGACGGCGCTTTCTTGTCCCTGTGCTGCTCCGGTGGGGACCGCTGCCTGCCCGCCGTGCTCGGCGCCAGTGACCTCGGACGGCGCGTCCATGGTCCCGCGCGTGCCGGGATGAAGGTCCCTGGCGCAAGCCAGGAGGCGGCTCATGTCCTTGCGCTCGTCCGCGTGCGCTGCCGCATGCCCCGCGAGGCGCGCCCCGTCCCAGGTGAGGCCGACGGATGCGAGCGCGCGGGCGGACTCCTCCACCAGCTTCGGATCGATCCTGCCGGCCAGCACCGTCACCCACGCCCGGCCGGCCGCCGCGAGCACGCCCGCCAGTCGGTACGTCCCCGAGGCCCGCACCAGCGCCGAGGCATGCGGGGCGAGCTCGCTGGGGCTGTCCGCCAAAAGCGCTGCCTGGACCGCATACCAATGCAGCGAGGTAGACCACAGCGCCGGTTCGCCCAACCTCCCCAGCAGCGCCCACGCCTCCGTCAAATGCGGCTGCAGCCTCGCGGAATCACGCAGGCGGGCAGCGGCTACCGCCAGTTCGCCCAGCGGCAAAAGGCTGTAGAGATCGACGGCGACGTGCAGCAGCCGGCCCCTCGCCCGGTCCCAGGCGCGTACCAAGGCGGCGGTGTCATCGGTTCGCCGCGCCAGCCCGACTTGCAGGGCGTCCAGCAACAATTCGTCGCGCGGGGTGGGACGGATTCCGCTGGCGGTCGCCTCTGCGATGGCAGCCCCGGCGCTGTCCGGGTGGTCCTGCAGCATGGAGACCCAGGCCCGCAGGAGCAGCAGCCTCAACCGGGCCGCCGGGCCTCCCTGGCGTCCGCGCAGTGCGTCGTCGAGGACGGCTGCCGCTACGGGGAGCTCACCGCTGTGCAGGGCCACCAAGGCCGCGAGGGCGGCCGGGCTGTCCGGCAGCGGAATGGCGGCGCCGGAGGCCGTGAGCATGTCGGAAGCCCGCACCAGGGCCGGCAGCGCCTGCTCGGGGTGCTCGCCGATGGACGCGGCGATGCCTTGTCCCATCAACGAGACGGCCACGTTTGTCAGGGTTGGCGAGTTGTCGGCATGGTTGCCGGCAAGCAGGCTTCGAGCCTCGTCGGGGTCACCCGTACCGATC
The DNA here is from genome assembly GCF_059091125.1 of Arthrobacter sp. Y3223151. Taxonomy (NCBI): domain Bacteria; kingdom Bacillati; phylum Actinomycetota; class Actinomycetes; order Micrococcales; family Micrococcaceae; genus Arthrobacter; species Arthrobacter sp. Y3223151. The sequence goes on from NZ_JBNHGI010000001.1 coordinate 212,225, forward strand.
ATGACGACGGCGGCCAGAGCCCTGGATGCCTCCGTTGCGGGTGATCCGAGCCACCGGTAGACCTGGGCGCTGCGCGCCAGCATGCCACGCTGCGCCCACAGCGACGCCGCCACGTCCGCTCCGCGGAGCCTGTCCGGTGCCTCCGGCCGGGCCAGGAGCCGGTCAAGGATGCGGCCGGCTGTTTCGAGGTCTCCGGAGGCCAGGGCCGCCTGGGCCCGGCGCGCCGCCGTTGCCGCTTCGTCGGCGCCGGCTGCCGCCGCTTCGTCGTACAGTGTCGCGGCCACCCGGGGCTCGGAAGCCAGGACGCCGTCGCCGGCGTCTTCGAGGACGCGGACCACGCGTGGATCCTGGAGTCCGCCCCGAACCAGTCCACGGGCCACGTCAACGGGCGCCGGTGCGGTGTTGTTGGCTAAACAGTCGGCCAGGGCCCGCTGGGTGGCCCGGACGTGGTGCTGCGGGGTGACGTGAAGCAGGACGTTGCGCATGAGGGGAGCAAGGTTTCCCTCGGGCAGCACCAACCCTGCGGCCGTTGCCTGCGACATCAGGGGCCCGATGCCGCCAGGCAGCTCCCGCAGTCCGGAAGGCAGCGGCCCGGCTGGATCGAAACCGACGGCCAGGGCCAGCAGCAGCTCCCGAAGGTTGGGTTCCAGCCGTTCGAGCTCGTGGCCCACATGGTTGACCAACCCGCCGAACTTCACCGGATCTGATGGTATGGGGCGGGCGTCGTCGATTGCTTCCAACACATGCTGAACCAGCCAGGGCAGGCCGCTTGTCAGCCGGAAGACCTGGTCAATGACGGGAGCAGGAAGCCGGTCCGGGCGGGCAGCCGCTGCATGGCGGGCGATGTCCTGACGCGTCCAAGTCCCCAACAAGACCGGCCGCCGGTGCGCCTCCAACACCGCCGTCAGCCGCTGCAGCGCCGGCAACTTCGGCCACGACCGGTACGCGACCACAAGATTCACGTTCTGCTCGTCGGCCAACCGATGGACGCGCTCAAGTTCGGCGTCGTCCAGCTGGTGGGCGTCGTCGATCAGTACCGTGGTGCCTTCGTCCACAGGGTCTTGCCCCAGCGCTTGCCTGCCCGAGCTGACGGGGACTCCTGCTTCCTCATAGGCCGCCGCCAGGTTTTCCAGCAGCAGGCTCTTGCCCGATCCTCCCGGGCCGGACACGGTAGCCAGTAAGCGCGACGTGGGTTCCGCCGCGGCTTCCGTCAGCAGTTGCGCGGCATCCCGGTTCACCAAACGGCGTGCCGCCGGCTGCGCCGGTGTCGCACCTGTCATGCCGGCCCCGGAGCGGGCGCATCGGTGGGGTCACCCGACGGTGCCGGCGGCTGCGTCGGGTCCACCCAGGCCGGCGCGGTCGGCGGAGGATCGACGACCACCGTCTCTGACGGTGTTGATGAGGGCTCGGGCGCGGGCTCCGGGGCAGGTTCCGGCGCGGGGTCGGGGGCCGGAGACGGCACCGGATCCGGCTCCGGTGCCGTTGTCGGCACAGTTGGAACACTCGGTTCCGGCTCGGGGGCGGGAGGTTGGGGAGTCGTGCCTGGCTGTGGTGTCGCGGGCGGCCCGGGGGTTCCCGTGGGTCCCGGAGCAGGAGTGTTGGTGCCGTTGTCCGGGTTCGATCCCGGCCGCTGCCCGGAATCGCCGGCCGGCGTAGACACGCCGCCTGGGCGCGTCGATGGTTGGCCGTTCGGCGTCGTCGTCGCCTTGTCCTGCGCGTAGGTCGCCTGGTCCTGCGCGAAGCCGGCGGTGCCGCCATAGCCCGGTGAGCCTCCCGGGCTCGGAGCCGCTGCGCCGGAGGACGTTGCGGCTGGGTTTTCCCAGAAAACCACGGGGCTCATGCCAGGCTGTGCCGGTTCAGCCGCCATCACGGAATTGGCCGGCCCGGCCCCTGCGCTTCCCTCCGGAGCTCCCCCGGGTACGTAGCCGTTCCGTTCCGCGGTGCTGCCTTGGGCAACGCCCGGTTGGGAGCCGAACAGGCCGAATTCGTGAGGGCTTTGGGCGGCGGTTGCCGTCAACGCCGTGAGGGCCGCGACCGCCACTGTTACGGCAGCGGCGCGCATCGCCAGCACGGGTTTCCGCGAGGTGCCGGCGGCTTCCACCGCGGACGCGGCGTGGGCGTGGAAGTGTGGTTGCGGAAAGGCGCGGCCTTCGGCGGCGACGGCTTCCGGCACCGGCTGGGGCTCCGGCTCCGCAGCGTGTTCGGGGGGCAGCGCGAGCCTGTTTCGGGCCGCGAAGTACGCGGCCCCCAGGCTGATGGCGGCCTTCGGGTCCGCATCCACGGCGAGGGGACGGTTCAGTTCGGCGGACAGCAATTGGGCCACCAAGGGGATGCGGGACGAGCCGCCGGTTAAGAGGACCGCGGTGAGGTCCTCGGCGTCCACTTGCGCTGCGTCGAGGGCCCGGCGCAGGGAGCGGAGCGTGTCCCGCACCAGCTCCTCGATCATGCCCTCAAACTCGGACCGCACCAGGCGGACGCCTGTCTGCAGCTCCGGCAGCAACACAGGGATTGTTGCCTCGGAATCGGCCGAAAGTGCTTCTTTGGCTTCGACGCATTCCCGCCGGATACGGTCCAGCGCCACGCGTGCTTGTGTCGAGGCGGGGTCCACCGCGCTCAGTCCGCCGTCCAGGCTGGCGACGACGTGCGCGAAGACGATGTCGTCGACGTCAGCTCCGCCCACCCGCTCCAGGCCTTCCGGTTTGCCCAGCAGCGTGAATGAGGCTGCGTCACCCTTGTGCAGGACTGCCGCGTCGAAGGTACCGCCGCCGAAGTCATAGACGGCGACCAGGCTCCCCGTGCCCACGCGGTTCTGGGAGGCGTAATGGAGCGCGGCTGCTTCCGGCTCGCTCAACAACATGACGTCGGTGAGCCCGACGCCGGCCAGGGCGTCGCGGATCAGTCCGGTCTTGTAGTCACCCCAGCTGGCCGGATGCGACACCAATACGGCTTCCGGAGCTTCGCCTTCACGTTCCCGGGCGCGGTCTACCACCCACCGGACGACGGCGGCGAAAATGTCCTCAGGTGCGACGAACAGGTCTCCGACCATCATCGGCACCGGGTCGCCGATCCGCCGCTTGAATTCTCGAACCACCCGGTCAGGGGACGTCGTGCCCCGCCGTTCGGCCGCCTCGCCGACCAGGACTGCGCCGTCTTCACCTACATAGATCACCGACGGCACGGCCGCCGCACGTGAACCCAAGTGGACAGCCTGCGGCTGCTGAGGCTTTCGGTCTCCGCTCCCGTATCGCGCTGTCGCTGCTGCCGTGAAACTTGTGCCGACATCGACACTCAGTACATAAGCCATGAATCCCCTCAGGTACGTCCAGCAAGGAACGTCCCCCACCGCTTCTTTATACTGTCTCCAGAGTCATGCTCTGCTTCCCCCTAGGCGGGCGGTATCCATCCGCCCGTGTCCCCATGAAGCCGCCGCGAATGACGCCCTCAGCCGCCGCCAACCGCAGTTCCCCATACTTGGATCCGGCGTCCTTCAGAAAGCCGTTCCGGTACATTCAGCCTAGGAGGGGTGAGGGGCTTAGACAAGGGAATGGCTCCCCCGTTTCGGAGGCGTGAGCAACACGAAATTTTGGTTAATGGTTTAGTCCTTGGTCCGCCTACTTCCTTGGTCTCGCAACCCTCCAGTGATACATATGCGAAGTCGCGTACCTTGCGTCGCCTAGTCGCTGAAGGGTCAGGATCATCAAGCGATCACGGCGGGTGCATACAATGATTTTCCGTCCATCCGACCCCGGAGCACCATGAAAAATAAATGCGGCGAATCCGGTTCCTTACGGACTTATGGCGTGTTTTTGCGCGGCATTAACGTGGGAGGCATCCGGATTGCCATGAAGGACTTGCAGCGGGTCCTCACCGAAGCCGGCTTCAGGCAGGTGGAGACCGTCCTCGCCTCAGGCAACGTCGTGCTCTGCGCGGAGACCGACGACCCCGGTGTGGTCAAGAAAAGAGTCGAAGCGAGCTTGCGGACGGCTTTCGGCTACGACGCCTGGGTCATCGTCAAGACCCCCAGCGAGCTGGCGGCCATCGTCGAGGGCTACCCGTTCACCCCGGCCGACGACGGGGTTCCCCGGCACGCTTACGCGGTGCTCACCACGGGTGAGGATGTTGTGGAACAACTGCTCGAGGACTGCCCGGACCTTTCGCCCGAAGAACGCGCGTCGCCGGGGGGCGACGTCCTGTACTGGGAGGTGCCCAAAGGCAACACCCTGGAGTCCAAGCTGTCCCAGCAAATGGCCAAAACCATGTACAAGCCGGTGACGACCACCAGGAACCTCAACACGTTGCACAAGGTGCTGGCCAGGTTCCGCAGAGAGGGCTGAGGCGGCCCCTGCTACCGAGGGAGGACTGGAACCCTTTGAACTCATCCTCCCGGGGGATAGCCGCGGCGCCGGTGCGATTCTAGACTCGACATTGTTGCGGCCTTCGCGGCGGCCGGCGGCCGGGCACGGCCAAGGAAGGGGGATCCTATGCTGTTCGACTCGGTCACATGGATAGCGGCTGCCGTCTGTGCCGGGCCATTTGCCCTCTTCCTGGCAGTCGGAGCGCTGGTCAGCGTCTGGCGGAGCAAGCGGCAGCGGCCGGCGAAAGCAGGGTGGTCCCTGCTGGTACTGGCGTTGCCCATCCTTGGTCCTCTGGCGTGGTTCCGGACGGCATCCCGTCGGGCAGCCGCTCAGGCGCCCCAGCCGGACACCGGGCCGGTGAAGCAGGCGACGGAGACCTCTGTTCCCTAAAGGCCCGCACCCGAAAACGGCCAGCGGTTCCGCGGAACGGATGGAACATGTCCCGCCGGGTATCGGTCCATGCAGTATCCGTGTTGGACGCGCTTCCGCGAAGGTCCTTACGCTTCTGGCATGACCACCCGTACGGCCGTGCCCGCCGATGCCCCCACACCCGCCGACGGCCGGCAGGTTCTTCAGGTTGGACCGGTGAACCCCGTTGTCGCCGCCGCTTTGGCGGATGAGTTCGACGCACTGTTGCTCCCGGACGGCCCGGAACGCGGCGAATTCCTGCTGCGGCACGCCGCCGGCATCCGTGTGGCGGTGTGTTCGGGCCGCCAGGGCGTCGGCGCCGACCTGATGCGCCGGTTGCCAAACCTCGAAGCCATCGTGAACTTCGGCGCCGGCTACGACGCCACCGACGTCGACCAGGCAAAGGAACGCGGCATCCGCATCAGCAACACCCCGGATGTGCTCACCGATTGCGTGGCCGACACTGCGCTGGCCCTCTATCTGGATGTGCTGCGCCGAACCAGCGCCGCCGACCGGTTCGTCCGCCGCGGCGAGTGGGCCTCGACCGCGTCCTACCCGCTGACCACGCGGGCCTCCGGCAGGAAGGTCGGCATCCTCGGCCTGGGCCGGATCGGCCGGGCCATCGCCAAGCGGCTGGAAGCGTTCGACTGCGAGATCCACTACCACAGCCGCCGCGCCGTCGAAGACTCCGGCTACGCGTTCCACTCCTCCCCCGCCGAACTCGCCGAGGCCGTCGAGGTGCTCGTCATCGCCGCTGCCGGAGGCCCGGCAACGGTCAACCTGGTCGACGCCGGGGTGCTGGCCAAGCTCGGCCCGGGAGGCTACCTGATCAACATCGCCCGCGGCGCCATGGTGGACGAACACGCCTTGGTCTCCGCCTTGGCCGGAGGACGTCTGGCGGGCGCAGGGCTGGACGTCTTCGCCGCCGAACCGCAAGTTCCGGCCGCATTGATGGAGCTGGAGAACGTGGTCCTGTTACCGCACATCGGCAGCGGCACCCGTGAAACCCGCGCCGACATGGCCGCCTTGACATTGGAGAACCTGCGCAGCTACCTGCGCGAAGGCTCGCTGGTAACCCCGATCGACTGATTTCGTGCCGCGGCCCGCCGTCGGGCATGCCGGGCCCGACGGCGGAAACCGGGTTGGCTCTGGCAAGGGTCGCTTGGTCGATACTTGTATAACAAGTACTGGACCTGTACTATCAGCGCAGTAGTCATCCCCGTAAGGACCGTCATGCCCTACAGCCCCGATGCCATCCGGCACGTCAAGCTCTCCACTGCCACGCTGCCGCTGGCCACGCCCATCTCCGACGCCAAGGTCTTTACCGGGCGCCAGAAGCCCATGACGGAAGTCGTCTTCCTCTTTGCGGAAATCACCACCGCGCAGGGACACGAGGGCCTGGGCTTCAGCTATTCGAAACGGGCCGGCGGCCCGGCGCAATACGCCCATGCCAAGGAAGTCGCCGAGGCAATGCTCGGCGAGGACCCCAACGACATCGCCAAGCTCTACAACAAGCTGCTCTGGGCCGGCGCGTCGGTGGGCCGGTCCGGCGTCGCCACCCAGGCCCTGGCCGCGCTCGACATAGCGCTCTACGACCTCAAGGCCAAGCGGGCAGGGCTCCCGCTGGCCAAGTTCCTCGGCGCCCACCGGGACTCGGTCCGGACCTACAACACCTCCGGCGGCTTCCTCAACGCCTCCATCGACGAGGTGAAGGACCGCGCCAGCCGTTCCCTTGCCGACGGCATCGGCGGCATCAAGATCAAGGTCGGCCTGCCGGACTCGGCCGAGGACCTGCGCCGTGTCGCCGCGGTCCGCGACCACATCGGCGACGGCGTGCCGCTGATGGTGGACGCGAACCAGCAGTGGGACCGGGCCACCGCACTCCGGATGGGCCGCCGACTGGAGCAGTTCGACCTGGTCTGGATCGAGGAACCGCTGGATGCCTACGACGCCGAAGGCCACGCCGCACTGGCCGCCGCCCTGGACACCCCAATTGCCACCGGCGAAATGCTGGCCTCGGTGGCCGAGCACGAACGCCTGATCGCCGCCCGTGCGTGCGACATCATCCAGCCCGACGCTCCCCGGGTCGGCGGCATCACGCAGTTCCTGCGCCTGGCCACGCTGGCGGACCAGGCCGGGCTGGACCTGGCGCCCCACTTCGCGATGGAGATCCACCTCCACCTGGCCGCCGCCTACCCGCGCGAGCCGTGGGTAGAGCATTTCGACTGGCTGGACCCGCTGTTCAACGAGCGACTCGAGACCCGCGACGGCCACATGCTCGTGCCTGACCGTCCAGGACTTGGTTTCACGTTCAGCGACCAGGCCCGCGCCTGGACGACGGACAGCGTCAAGTTCGGCCTCGCCTAACCGCGCCGCGCGCATGCCCCATCACGACGGCGGTGCCCCGCACCGCCGTCGTTGCCCCACCTGCCCCAAAGGAAACCGGAGCGATGAAACCGAACCTGACGGCCACCTTGGTTGCCGACCTGCGCAGGCGCATTGTCGACGGCGATATCGCTCCCGGCGACAAGCTGCCCAGCGAGAACACGCTGATCGCAGAGCACGGCGTGAGCCGCACCGTGGTGCGTGAGGCCATCACCCGGCTGCAGGCGGAGGGACTGGTGCACACCCGGCGCGGCAGCGGGAGTTTCGCGCTGACACCGCCGGCGGAAGCGGAGGGACCCCGGGGCCTCCGGCCCGTGCGGACCCTGGAGGACCGGAGGGCGCTGGTGGAGTTCCGCACCGGCGTCGAAAGTGAAGCCGCGGGCCTGGCCGCCGTGCGCCGGACCGACCGGCAGTTGACCGCCCTGCGTACCGCACTTGAGGATTTCTCCCGCTCCGATGCCAACCCTGCGGCCGCCCTGGCCCACGACTTCGAGTTCCACCGCACCATGGCCGAAGCCAGCGGCAACCCGTTCCTGCTGGATGTGATCGCGGCCCTCGGCCCGGCCATGATCGCCATGCCGCGCTACCGGCTGGAGGCCAGCGGATCCGAAGCCGAAACCTCCCGCCTCTCGGCCGTGGCGTCCGAACATGCGGCGGTGCTGGCCGCGGTGGAAGCCGGCGATGCCCTGGCCGCGGCTGCCGCCATGCGCACTCATCTGGTCAATTCGCGGCATCGGCTGGACCGCGAGTCCGGCCACTGATCCCCTTACCGCCCCGCACCTACCCCTCTGGCATCACCCTCGTTCGCCGCTGAAAGGCCGCCATGGCAGCATCCACCGATGGTCCCGTTGAAGAGTTCGACGTTGTGTTGATCGGTGCCGGCATCATGGGCACCACGATCGGCACCCTGCTGAATGAACTGGAACCTTCGTGGAGCATCGCCCTGATCGAAGGATTGGATGAGGCCGGACTGGAGAGTTCCCACGCGTGGAACAATGCCGGCACGGGGCATGCCGGTCTGTGCGAATTCAATTACACGCCGCGCCGTCCGGACGGCAGCGTGGATGAAGGCGGCGCCATCGCCATCAACCAGCAGTTCCAGGCGTCGCTGCAGTACTGGGCCCACCTGGTGGAAGCCGGACGGCTCAACGAACCGGCCGGCTTCATCCGGCCCGTGCCGCACTTCGGCTTCGCCCGCGGCACGGAGGGAGTGGACTACCTGCGCGCCCGGCACCGGGCCCTGTCCCCGCACCCGTTGTTCGGCGACACCGTCTACAGCGAGGACCCGGAGCAGTTGGCGCGGTGGCTTCCCCTGATGTTCGCCGGACGCCCGGCAGGCGCCCCCGTCGCGGTCACCCGGAATTCCGGCGGCACCGATGTGGACTACGGTGCCATCGCCGGCCAGCTGGCCTCGGCGCTCACCGCCCGCGGTGCCACGGTGGCCTTCCGGCACCGGGTAACCCGCCTGCGCCTGGCCGGGAACCGCTGGATAATCGACGCCGCAACCCCCTCCGGTCACCGCCGTTTCCGGGCGAAGCAAGTGTTCGTCGGCGCGGGCGGCGGGACCCTGCCGCTGCTTCAAGACGCCCGCATCCCGGAGGTTCGACGCTACGCAGCTTTTCCCATCAGCGGCCAGTTCCTGCGCACCTCAAACCCGCACTTGGTGTCCCGGCACCGTGCCAAGGTGTACGGCCACGCAGCACCCGGCACGCCGCCGGTGTCCGTGCCGCATCTGGACCTGAGGATCGTCGACGGCCGGGAGTACCTGCTGTTCGGCCCGTTCGCGGCATTCTCGCCGCGCTTCCTCAAGACCGGGTCGTTCGGCGACCTGCCGCGTTCCATCACACGGGGAAACCTGGGGACCCTGCTGTCGGCTGCCGGGAACAATGCGGCGCTGGTCCGGTATCTGGTCCGGCAAATCCTGCAGTCCGCTGACGCCCGGCTGGACGCGCTGCGGGCCTTCGTACCGCAGGCGGACGGCGCCGATTGGGAGTTGTCGACGGCCGGGCAGCGCGTGCAGACCGTTAAGCGCGTGGACGGCCGCGGTTCGATTGCCGGCTTCGGCACGGAGGTGGTTGTCAGCGCCGGCGGCACCCTGGCCGGGTTGTTGGGCGCCTCACCCGGAGCGTCGGCATCGGTTTCCATTGCGCTCGATGTCCTGCGTTCCTGCTTCCCCGAACGTTTCGGTGGCTGGCGGCCACGGTTGCGGGAGTTCCTGCCCGCCCTGGGCAGTCAGGGTTCCCCGCGGCCGCCATCGGCCGCGGGCGGACGGGCCCGCGCCGTGCTGGGGCTGAATGCCGCGGATGGGGGCTGATTCCGGAACCTGATGCGCCGCCGTGACCGGCCGAGGGTGCGGGGTCGCAGCTGGCTCCCTGCCGGAGCTTCGGCACGCGGCGGTGCCGCAGTGCAACGGAAGCGGCAGCAGATCGGGTCTGCTGCCGCTTCCGTTGCTGCGCGGTCCGATCTGCCGTGGTTGGCGGTCTCTACTCCGCTGCCTTGACGGCCAGTACGGGCCGGTCCGCCTGCAACAGGATGCGCTGGGCGTGCGAACCCATGATGAACTTGCCCACCTGCGTGCGCTGGCGTAGGCCGATGACAATGAGCGAGACCTCGCGTTCGCTGGCGAGCTCAAGGATCTCGTCGGCCAGGTCGTCGCGGTGGGTGGGGCGCAGCACTTCCGCGGCCACGCCTGCCTCATCGGCCGCCGACTTCAGGCGCAGGAGGTCGTTCTCCGACGCCACGGTTTTATCCACCAGCGCCCCTTCACGGGTGGAGTTGACGATCAGCAGGTCTTCACCGCGGAGCTTGGCTTCCGCGATGGCGGCGGACACGGCCGCCTCTCCCACGGGGGTGGGTACATAGCCGACGAGGATGCTCATGCGTTCTCCTTGGTTTCGGTGCGGGCTTCGGTACGGGAGTTTTTCCGGCGATCCATCGCCGACTTGACCATCGGCCAGACGGCGACCACCACGAAGACCACCAGCAACGTGGCGGAGATCGGTCGGGTCATGAATCCCGCGACGTCTCCTTGGAGCACCAGCAGCGAGCGGCGCAGGCTGGATTCAAGCAGTGAACCCAGCACGAAGGCCAGCACCAGGGGTCCCGGCTCGAACCCGGACTTCTTCATCAGGTAACCGACCGCGCCGAAGAGGACCACCAGCAGCACATCGAACATCGAGTTGCGGATGGTGTATGCGCCCAACAAGGTGATCAGCGCGGTGATGGGAGCCAGGATGGCGGCGCGTACCCGCAGGATGCGGACGAACAGGCCGACCAGCGGGATCGACATGATCAGCAGCAGGATGTTGCCGATGTACATGGAGTTGACCACGCCCCAGAACAGCTCGGGATCCTCGGTCATCAACTGCGGTCCCGGGGTCACGCCCTGGATGAGCAGGGCGCCGAAGATGATGGCCATCGTGGCGTTGGCGGGAATGCCCAGCGTCAGCAGCGGGATGAAGGAACTGGTGGCCGCCGCGTTGTTGGCTGTTTCCGGACCGGCGACGCCTTCGATGGCGCCCCTGCCGAAACGCTCCGGGTTCTTCGCGCGCTTCTTCTCCACGGCGTAGGCTGCCAGTGAGGAGATGGTAGCGCCGCCGCCGGGCAGAATGCCGAGGAAGAAGCCGAGCACGGAGCCGCGTCCGATGGCACCGGAGGACTGCTTAAGGTCCTTCCTGGACGGCCACACGTTGGCCACGGCCGCCGGCGCTTGCGCCGCGCGGTGGCGTTCTTCCAGGTTGTAGAGAATCTCGCCGACGCCGAACAGGCCCATGGCCACCGGGACAAAGTCGATGCCGTCGGCCAGGCTCAGGTTGCCGAAGGTAAACCGTTCGGCACCGGTGAAGATGTCCCGGCCCACGGTCGCGAGCAGCAGGCCGAACGCGGCCGCGATCAGGGCCTTGACCTTGGCGCCGTTGCTGATGGTGGCCACCAGCAGGATTCCTACCAGGGCGAGCGCCGTGTACTCCGGCGGGCCGAAGTCGAGGGCGAAGCCGGCCACCAGCGGCGCCAGGAAGGTCAGCCCGACGATGGCGACGGTGCCGCCGATGAACGAACCGATGGCCGCGATGCCCAGGGCGGTGCCGGCCTTGCCCTGCCTGGCGAGCTGGTAGCCGTCGAAGACGGTGACCACGGAACTGGCCTCGCCCGGCAGCCGCAGCAGCACCGAGGTGATGGTGCCGCCGTACTGCGCGCCGTAGAAGATGCCGGCCAGCATGATGATCGCGGTGACGGGCTCGATCCCATAGGTCAGCGGCAGCAGGATGGCGATGGTGGCTGCCGGGCCCAGGCCGGGCAGGACACCGATGAGCATGCCGATGACGACGCCCAGCAGGCAGTACAGCAAGTTGGAGGGGTCAAGGACAACGCCGAAGCCGTTGATGACCGGTTGCAGGAAATCCATGCGAGAACCTTTGGATCAGTGGGCAAGGGTGGGGCACGAGAATCCCAACGTGGCGGCGGGACCGTCACTGCGGGAGCGCCACCTGCCAGAGCAGGCGGCCGCTAGAACAGGTGGGGAATCGAGGTTCCCAGGGCCAGGATGAAGATGCCGTAGAAGGCGGCAACAATCAGCAACGAGTAGAGGATGGCGCCGCGCCAGGATTCACCGCCGAGGAACTTCATCCAGACCAGGCACAGGAGCAGCGCGGGAACCTCAAAGCCGATCTTCGGCATCAGCCACACCATGACCAGCAGCGTCGCGAAGCCGCCGGCGGCCAACCAGGACAGCTTGGAGAACTTCTCGCCGTCCTTGCCCCCGCGCCGCCCAACAACAAGCTGGGCGAGCGCGAGGACAGCGATGATCAAGCTGACCAGGAACGGCCACATTCCGGGCCGGGGCCGTGCGGGTGTACCCAGCCCCAGCCCGAGCGAGAGGACGATCCCGGCCACGCCCAGCACAAGCACCACGATGGAGGCTGCGAGGTTCGCTACGGGTCCGGCCGGGGGCGGAGCCTCGGCCTCCCATTGGGCAGCCAGTTGCTCCGGCGTCAGATCGTCTTCGACGATGCCGACTGCCTCGGGGCCCTCGGCGGGCGTGTCGCGGTGGGGCGTCATGGATAACTCGATTCGCTGTGACGGCCGAACGGGGCCGTGCGGGTGGTGCTACTCGCCGGCCAGGGAGATGTCGTACTTCTCGGTGAGTTCCTTGTACTTCGCGGCCAAGTCGTTCCACTGCTGGACGACTTCCTCACCGGAGATCTCCTTGGGGGTCAGCATGTTCTTCTCGTTGAAAGCCTTGTAGCTGTCGGCAGACTGGGCCGCCTCGACGGATGCCACGAGCTTGGCCTTCACATCTTCCGGCAGGCCCTTCGGAGCGGCCAGGGCACGGTACTGGGAGACCGGAACCTCGTACCCTTCTTCGATGGCGGTGGGAACGTCCGGGAGGTAGGTGTTGCGCTCGTCGGAGAAGACGACGATCGGCTTGACGGTGCCGGCGTCGATCTGCGGCTTGGCCTCACCCAACTGGATGGTGGCCAGCTGCACCTGGTTGCCCATGACCGCCGTCAGTGCCGGCGAACCCGAGTCGAAGGGGACCTCGGTGCCCTTGATGTCGGCCTGGGCGAAGAGGATGGCCTGGGCCAGCTGCGAGCCGGTGCCCACGCCGGTGGTGCCGAAGGTCAGCTTCTTGGAGCTGTCCTTGACGTCGTCCAGCGTTTCGATGCCGGAGTCGGCGCTGGCCACCAGGACGTAGTCGTCTTGGGACAGGCCCTTGATGACGTCCAGGTCCTCCAGATTGACGGCTTCGCCCTCGGAGACGGCGAGCGGCGTAATGGTGATCAGCGAGGCGTTCAGCAGGACCAGGTTCTGGCCATCGGGCTTCATGGCCGCGACTTCCTGGGTGGCCAGGGCGCCGTTGGCTCCCGGCTTGTTCACCACGGGAACGGCTACGCCGAGCTCGTCCGCCATGCCTTCGGCTGTGGTGCGTGCGATCAGGTCGGTGGAGCCGCCGGCCGCCTGCCCGACGGTCAGGGTGATGGGGCCGGCGGGGAAGGCTTCCCCCTCGGACGCGGTGCTGCCGACGTTGCCGCCGCAGGCGGTCAGCGCCAGGGCGGCGGAGGCTGCGGTCAGACCGATAATGGTCCGGCGAATGGGAAATGCTTTCACGGGGGCTCCTTGCTCGATGAACAGCGGTGTTCGAACGGGTGGGCCGTGACCGGGTTCATATGAAGCAGGTCACTTGTGGCTCGGACACTGAGCTTAGGAAGAGACTATGATGCATGTCCAAGCCCATTACTGCATTGAATGATACTTGGAAGGCATCATGTTCACTTTGGACCAGGCACGCAGTTTCATTGCGGTGGCGGAGGAACTTCACTTCGGCCGCGCTGCCGAGCGGCTGAACATGACCCAGCCGCCGCTCAGCCGGCAGATCCAAAAACTGGAGCGCAGCATCGGCGTCGAACTCTTGGTTCGTGACAACCGCAAGGTGGCGCTGACCGCCGCGGGGCATGCCTTCCTCGCCGAGGCACGCAAGCTTGCGGTCTCGGCGGACCGGGCGCCCCGGACGGCGCGCCGCATTGCCGCGGGCCGGGCGGGAGAAATCCGGATCGGCTTCACGGCCACCTCCGCCTTCAGCCTGCTGGGTCCGCTGCTGGCCGAGATCTCGCAGGAACTGCCCGACGTGGACGTCGATCTGCAGGAGATGGTGACCAGCGAGCAGGTGCAGGCCATCGAGGACGGCGATCTCGACCTGGGTCTGGCACGGCCCCCCTTCGACACCGACCTGTTCGAGTCCCATCTGTTGTTCTCCGAGAACCTGATGCTCGCCGTCCCGAGCGGGCACCCGCTGGACCGACTGTCGCCGCCGCTTGCCATCGCCGACTTGAAGGACGTGCCGTTGATCATGCACTCGCCTATCAAGGCGCGCTATTTCTACGATCTCGTGGTCCGCCAGATTCCCATCGAACACCGCAACGTTGTCCATACCGTCGACCAGATACTGACCATGGTGGGACTGGTCGCCGCCGGCCGCGGCGTCGCCTTCGTCCCGGAGTCGGCCCAATTGCTGGGAATCGACGGCGTCGCCTACCTGCACCTGCCCGGGCTGGCCCCGGACTCGGTGGAACTCCACGCGATCTGGAACCGGAACTCCCATAACCCTGCGCTGCGTCGGATGCTGGATAGCGTCTGGGCGAAAGCCGCGTAGTTGGACATCTCCCGGAGCAATACTCTTCAGGCATCAATCCATACAAAATAGGGCTTGGACAGGCATCGCATTGCCTTCCTAGGGTGGAGCCAACGCATTCAACCCGCCGCCCGCGGCACCATCGCAAAGGAAGATGCACGTGGCCCAGTACACGCCCCATGAACTCGCAGACAAGCTCAAGGACGGGCTGCTGTCCTTCCCGGTGACGGCGTTTGATGCGGAGTTGAACATCGACGAAGCCGCCTACCGCAACCACCTGGACTGGCAGTCCAGCTTCGACGTCGCCGGCCTGTTTGCCGCCGGCGGCACCGGCGAAGGTTTCAGCCTGACTCCGGCCGAGTCCGCCCGCGTGGTCCGGATGGCCGTCGAGGAAGCCGGCAGCCGGGTTCCCGTCCTGGCTTCCGCCGGCGGTTCCACGGCCCAGGCCATCCAGAACGCCAAGGATGCCGAGGCAGCGGGTGCCGAGGGCCTGCTGCTGCTGCCGCCGTACCTGACCGAATGCGACCAGGCCGGTTTGCTGGCACACGTTTCGGCTGTGTGCTCCGCCACCAACATCGGCGTCATCGTCTATAACCGGGCGAACGCCATCTACGCCGCGGACACCGTTGCGGCACTGGCCGACCGGCACGCGAACTTCATCGGTTTCAAGGACGCCCTGGGCGACATCGAGCACCTCACCAAGGTCTACGCGAAGAACGGCGACCGCCTGTTCTACCTGGGCGGCCTGCCGACGGCGGAGACCTTTGCGCTGCCGCTGCTGCAGCTGGGCATGAGCACGTATTCCTCCGCCATGTACAACTTCGTGCCGGAGTTCGCCCTGGACTTCTACCGCGACGTCCGCAACCAGGACCGCGATGCCGTGACCGAGAAACTCAACCGTTTCGTGCTCCCCTACCTGGACATCCGCGACCGGGTTAAGGGATACGGTGTTTCCATCGTCAAGGGCGGCCTGAAGGCCGTCGGCCGCGACGCAGGCTTCGTCCGCCCGCCGCTGCAGGACCTGACAGAGAAGGACATCGCCGACCTGTCGGCCCTCGTCGAGGCCGCCGGCATCCGCCCGGCAGACACCATCCGGCAGAACGCCTAGCGTTCGCCGCCTGCCCCGGCTTCGCTTCGCTCAGCACGGGGACCCCGGGCGGCTCTCTTGGCCCGAAGCGGCCGCCCGAGACGGGCGGCCGCTTTCCGGCCCTCAGCCACAGCCGACCATCCGCAGAAGCAGTAAAGAAGGAGCATCCGATGCCCAGCACGCAGACAACTCTGACAGGCCACTCGATCATCGCCGGCGAAGCCGTAACAGGCACCGGCGGCACGGTGAACGGTTTCGATCCTGCCACCAACGAGGTCCTCGAACCGGCCTACAGCCTCATCGACGCAGCCCAGCTGGCAACGGCCACCGCCGCCGCCGAGGAAGCCTTCGACTCCTTCAGCACACTGGATCCGGAAGCGCACGCTGCTTTCCTGGAGAAGATTGCCGACAACATCGAAGCGGCCGGGGAAGAGCTGGTGGCACGCGCGATGGCCGAAACCGGCCTCCCCGCCGCGCGGCTGAACGGTGAACGCGGCCGCACCACCGGCCAGCTCCGCCTGTTCGCCGCGGTAGTGCGCCAGGGCGACCATCGCGGCGTCCGCATCGATCCGGCCCAGCCGGAGCGCCAGCCGATGCCCCGGGCCGACATCCGCCAGCGCAAGGTGCCGCTGGGCCCGGTCGCCGTCTTCGGTGCCAGCAACTTCCCGCTGGCCTTCTCCACCGCCGGCGGAGACACCGCCTCCGCCCTGGCCGCGGGCTGCCCCGTGGTGTTCAAGGCCCACAACGCCCACCCCGGCACCAGCGAGATCGTCGGCCGCGCCATCGCCGACGCCGTGGCCGAGGCCGGCCTGCACCCCGGCGTGTTCTCGCTGGTCTACGGCCCCGGCGCCAAGATCGGGCAGGCCCTGGTCGCCGATCCGGTCATCAAGGCCGTCGGCTTCACCGGGTCCCGCTCCGGCGGCACGGCCCTGGTGGCCACTGCCGCGGCACGGCCGGAACCCATCCCGGTCTACGCCGAGATGAGCTCCATCAACCCCGTGTTCTTCTTCGACGGCGCGCTCAAGGGCGACCTGGATGCCCTTGCCGCCGCCTACGTCGGCTCGGTCACCGGTTCCAGCGGGCAGCTCTGCACCGCTCCCGGGCTTGCCTTCGTGCCCGCCGGTGACGCCGGGGACGCGTTCGCCGCCGCCGTGAGCCGCGCCCTGGCCCCGGCCGCCGGCCAGACCATGCTGACCCGCGGAATCGCCGATTCCTGGGTTGCCGGCGTCGACTCCCTCGGCCGGCAGGACGGCGTGGAACTCGTGGCCCGCGGCCAGGAAGGCGCCACGCAGAACGCTCCCGCGCCGGCGGTCTTCGGCACCGATGTCCCCACCTTCTTGGCCAATGACGTGCTGCACGAGGAAATTTTCGGCGCGGCCTCGCTGATGGTCCGCTACACCTCCAGCCAGGACCTGGTGACCTCCGCCAGGCGGCTCGAGGGACAGCTGACCGCCACGCTGCACATGACCGACGAGGACCACGCCACCGTGGCCCCGCTGCTGCCCGTCTTGGAGCGCAAGGCCGGCCGCATCCTGGCCAACGGCTGGCCGACCGGCGTCGAAGTGGGACACGCGATGGTGCACGGCGGCCCCTTCCCGGCCACCTCCGATACCCGCACGACGTCGGTGGGCACCCTGGCGATCGAGCGGTTCCTCCGCCCGGTGGCCTACCAGAACATTCCGGATGCCCTGCTGCCGGCACCGGTGCAGCAGGACAACCCGTGGCGGCTCACCCGCCGCATCGACGGCACCCTGGAGCTCGCCGGAGGGCAGGCATGAGCATCCAACCCACCATTGCCGCCGTCGAGGTGGTCCCGGTCGCCGGACACGACTCGATGCTGCTGAACCTCTCCGGCGCGCACGGACCGTTTTTCACCCGCAACGTGGTCATCGTGACCGACTCCGACGGCCGCACCGGCCTGGGCGAGGTCCCCGGCGGGGAGAAAATCCGCGCCACCATCGAAGACGCCGGCGCCATGGTCACCGGCCGCCCGGTGGCACGCTTCCGCAGCCTGCTGCGGGAGATTGCCGCGGCCTTCGCCGACCGCGACGCCGGCGGCCGCGGGCTGCAGACCTTCGACCTGCGCACCACGGTGCATGCCGTGACCGCGATCGAGTCGGCGCTGCTGGACCTGCACGGCCAGTTCCTGGGCGTTCCCGTGGCCGAACTCCTGGGCGACGGCCAGCAGCGTGACGCGGTGCCGATGCTCGGCTACCTCTTCTACGTGGGCAACCCGGACGCCACGGACCTGCCGTACCTGCGCGAGCCCAACGGGGCGGACGACTGGGAGCGGGTGCGCCGTGAAGAGGCCATGACCCCGGAGGCCGTGGTCCGCCTGGCCGAAGCCGCGCAGGCCCGCTACGGCTTCCAGGACTTCAAGCTCAAGGGCGGGGTGCAGGCCGGCGATCTGGAAGTCGACGCGGTCACCGCGCTCAAGGACCGCTTCCCGGACGCCCGCATCACCCTGGATCCGAACGGCGGCTGGCTGCTGCAGGACGCCATCCGGCTGGGCGGGCGGATGCGGGGCGTGGTGGCGTATGCCGAGGACCCCTGCGGCGCCGAAGGCAAGTTCTCGGGCCGCGAGGTCATGGCCGAGTTCCGCCGAGCCACCGGCCTGCAGACCGCCACCAACATGATCGCCACCGACTGGCGCGAGATGGCGCATGCGGTCCGTACCAACGCCGTCGACATTCCGCTCGCCGATCCGCACTTCTGGACCATGGCCGGTTCCGTCCGCGTGGCGCAGCTGTGCAACGAGTTCGGGCTGACCTGGGGCTCGCACTCGAACAACCACTTCGACATCTCGCTGGCCATGTTCACGCAGGTCGGCGCGGCGGCGCCTGGCGAGATCACCGCCCTGGACACGCACTGGATCTGGCAGGACGGCCAGGGCCTGACCAAGGAACCGCTGTTGATCCGCGACGGCGAGGTCAAGGTGCCGCAGGCCCCCGGACTCGGGGTCGAACTGGACCGCGAGCGCCTGGCCGAGGCCAACGCCCTGTACCTGGAACACGGCCTCGGCGCACGCGACGATGCCGTCTCCATGCAGTACCTGGTGCCCGGCTGGGAGTTCGATCCCAAGCGCCCCTGCCTGGTCCGCTAGTACCCGCCGCCCGCTCCGCACCCTGCGGGGCGGGCGGTCTTTCTGTCCCGCCGTTTGGCCTCTGCCCGGCCGGCCGTCTTGAGCCGGCCGGGCAGAGCCGTGACTTCTGGAGGTCCCGTGGAAGGTGTGCTGCTCGGCTTCGGCGTGGTGCTGGTGATCGTTGCCGTCGGCTTTGCCGCCGCAGCCATCGTCCCGCAGAGGGCGCCGGAGATGCAGCGCGGACTGACCCCGGTGATTTACTACATCACCAACCCGGCGCTGATGCTGGTGCTGCTGTCCGAGGCGGATCTCGCGTCGGTCGTCGGCGTCTTCACGCCGATCGCGCTGATTACCGCCGCCCTCGCGGGATTGGTCTATGCGCTGTTCAGCCGCTTCGTCCTGCGCCGCCCGGCAGCGCAGACGGCCGGCGGCGCCATGGCCTCCACCTATGTCAATGCGGGGAACATCGGGGTGCCGATCGCCCTCTACGCCGTGGGCAGCGCCGACCCGGTCGTTTCGGTGCTGCTGGCCCAGCTGCTGGTCATCGCGCCCGTGTACCTGACCGTCTTCGCCTGGTGCCAGCGGAAGGCTGCGGCGGGAAAACCCTCACCGGACGACGGCGGTGCTCCCGCGGCCGTCCCGCTGTGGCGCACCGTGGTGAAGTCCATCCTTAATCCGGTCACCGTCGCCACCGCCGTCGGCGCGCTCATCTCTGTGACCGGGCTGCGCCTGCCGGAAGTGCTCTGGACGCCGGTGGAAATGCTCGGCAACGCGTCCATTCCGTTGCTGCTGATGCTGTTCGGCATGAGCCTGCGCGGGCAAAAGCCGCTGACTCAACGCGCCCTGCGGGCCGACGTCGCGTTGGGTTCCGTGGTCAAGCTGGCCCTGATGCCGGCCATCGCCTGGGCGGTGGCCCACTTCGTGTTCGATGTCGGCGGCATCCCGTTGCTGGGCGTGGTGGTCATGGCGGCCTTGCCGACGGCGCAGAACGTCTTCCTGTTCACCAGCCAGTTCCGCATGCAGTCCACGCTGGTGCGGGACATCATCTTTCTGAGCTCCCTGCTCTCGCTGCCCGCCGTCCTGCTGGTCGCCCTGCTGCTGGGCTAGGACCCGGACCGCAGCCGGGTCGCAGCAGCCGTACCGGCAGGGGCTGATCCCGGAGTTCGCCGTCGGGACCTGTGGCAGAATCGACGCTGTTGACGTGGGTCCCTGTGTTGCCTGTGCGGCGGGGCCGCGCCGGGAACAGGGCCTGGCGGTGATTGGATGGCAGACATGACGTTCGCGTTGATACTGGACCTCTTCGGCACGTTCTTTTTCGCCATGTCCGGCTGCATCCTGGCGGCCCGGCGGAAGTTCGACATTATCGGCTCGCTGTTCCTGGGTTCGCTGGCAGGCCTGGGCGGCGGAGTCATCCGCGATTTGATCCTGGGCACCGTCCCCAGCGCCTTCAATAATCCGCTGTATTTCGTCCCGCCGGTCCTGGCCGCCCTGGTGGTCTTCTTCCTGTTTCGCAGCGTGGAACGGTTCCAGCGTCCGCTGCTGATCTTCGACGCCGGCGGGCTGGCACTGTTCTGCATCACCGGGACGGTCAAGGCCCTGAGCCTGGGCATGAACCCCGTCGCCTCGGCGCTGCTGGGCCTGACCACTGCCGTGGGCGGCGGAATACTGCGCGACGTCGTGGCCAACCGGGTGCCCCAACTGTTCAGCCCGGACGACCTGTATGCTGTGCCGGCCATGTTGGGTTCGGCCTTGGTGGTGGTGCTGTGGTTTGCCGGGGTCTACGGAACGCTGGCCGCGGTGGGTGTGGCCGCCGTGGTGTTCGGGCTCCGCGTGGTCTCCCTGCACTTCGGCTGGCACATTCCGCACGCCGCCCCGGTATCGCGCCTGCCGCAGGACGACGGCTGATCAGGGAACACCCGCGGCTGGGCGGAAGCGGCGGCGGGACGGAAGCCGCGGCTCTGGCCCCACGCGGCGGCCGGACGGAAGCCGCGGCTGGGGCCCCGCTCCGCTCCCGGGCTTCTTCTGTGAGCGCCGCCGGCGGCCCCGCCCCGTTTCTGGGGCATCTTGTGTGAGCGCCGCTGGCCGCCCTATGCCCGGTTCTGCCGGTGGATCTCCTCGATGATGCGGATGGCCGCCACGGCGTCCGCGGGCTCGACGGGAACCGGGGCGCCCTCGTGGATGGCCGCGGCCAGCTGCCGGTAGTACTCCGGGTAAGCGCCGGCGACGGGGCGAACCCTGCGGGTACGGCCGGGCGTGCCGAAGGTTCCCCACCGCTCTTCGGGCTCCTCGCCGTATCCGGCTGCCCCGGGGACAGCGCCGGCCGCCAGCGCGGCCTCCTGGCTGTCCAGCCCCCAGGAGGTGAAGGCGGCGGCCGAGCCGAGCACATGGAACCTCGGCGCGGGCAGCGCGGAGATGAGGTTCATCGACAACCGCGAGCGCACCCCCGATTCGTGCAGCAGGGAGACGAAGGCGTCCTCGTCGGAGGCTGCGGGGTCGGTGTGGCGGGCGGTCTCGCCGTAGACCGTGGCGGCCGGCCCGAAGAGCGTGAGCGCCTGGTCGATCAGGTGGACGCCAAGGTCGAAGAGGATGCCGCCGCCCCCGGTGGCACCGGCCGTCGCTTTCCAAGCCCGCAGGCCCTCCGGCTTCCAGCGTTCAAAGCGGGACTCGAAGGTGTGCACCCGGCCGAGTTCGCCGTCGCCGATCAGCTGCTTCAGGGTCAGGAAATCCGAATCCCAGCGGCGGTTGTGGAAGACGGAGAGCACCACGCCGGCCCGCCCGGCCCTGGCCAGCAGGGCGTCGCCTTGGGCGGATGCGGGGACGAAGGGCTTGTCCACCACCACGTGCAGGCCGCGGTCAATCGCGGCGTCGGCGAGCGCGTAGTGGCTGGCCGGCGGGGTGGCCACCACCACGAGGTCAAGCGGCTCCGGCGCCGCGAAGAGTTCTTCCGCCGTTGCCACGATCCGGGCGCGCGGGTGCCGGGCCGCTGCCTGTGCGGCCCGCTCGGGATTGGCCGTGACGATCGCGTCCAGCGAATACCCGCTGGCGGCCTCCAGCAACGGCGCGTGGAAGACCCGCCCGGAGAGTCCGTAGCCGATTACGGCGGTGCGCAGCGGGTAGTGCCCGGCCATGGTTGCTCCTAGAATGTTCTGCTGCCGGCCGTAAGTGCCCGGCTGCCTCGAGCCTAGCGGTGGACCTGCGGCTGTTCACGCAACTGCTGCGTGAGGATGTGCGCCTCCTCCAGGAGCAGCTTGCCGAGGAACTCCTGCCGGTCGGGCCGGAACCGTTGTTCGATGCCGGTCAGCGACAGCGCCCAGGCCGGCTGGCCGTGCCGGTCGAACACGGCCGCACCCATCCCCCAACTGCCCTCCAGGATCAGCCCCGGGTTGACGGTATAGCCCCGCTCCCGGGTCTCGGCCAGATTCGCGCGGATCTTGTCCGGCGCATGCGCCGGGCCGAAGCGCTCGACCCGGGCACCGCCGTCGTCGAGCAGCCGGTCGATCTCCGCATCCTCGAGAAAGGCCATGATGGCCAGCCCCGCGGAAGCGATGCCCAGCGGGAAACGGACGCCTTCGTGCAGCACAAAGGAGCGCACCGGGAAGCTGCCTTCCACCCGGACCAGGCAGACGGTTTCGTCGCCCCGCCGGATGGACAGGAAGGCGCTCTCGCCGGTCTCGTCCGCCAACCGCTGCAGGCGCGGCCGGGCCAGGTCCTCGATGGCAAAGCGGCCGGCGGCCACCGACCCGAGCACATAAAGCTCCGGGCCCAGATGCCAGGCGCCGGTCGCGGCGTGGTGGTCCAGCAGGCCTTCTGCGGCGAGGGAGTTCAGCAGCCGGTAGACCGTGGGGCGGGTGAGGCCCGAGGCCCGGACGATGTCGGCCAGGGCCACGCCGGTCTCCGGGGCGCGGCCGACGATCCGCAGCAGTCGGGCCACCCGGCCGACCACTTGGGCACCCTGCACCTGCTTGTCCGGCACTTGTCCTCCTGACGGTCTGGCGGCGGGCCGCGGCGGTCGCCACCCCGTCGATCCACAATGTGGACAGTCTACCGGCCGCTGTCCACACTGTGAATGCGCGACTCGGGCACCCGTTGACGGTTCCGCCGCCGCGCCACTAGTCTGCCGGATAACAGCTGTCCACAAGATGGACAAGTTCCGCGCCGCGTCAGGATGAGTGGGTGCGGACGGCACTCAACGAGGAGGAAGCAATGTCCAAACTGACGGCAGGACCCGCCGCCGCACTGGCCGGCGTGCTGCATGACGGGATGACGATCGCGGTGGGAGGATTCGGGCTCTCCGGCATCCCCGCGGACCTGATTGACGCGGTGCGCGATTCCGGCGTCAAGGACCTGACGGTGGTCTCCAACAACATGGGCATCGACGGCAAGGGCCTGGGCGTGCTGATCGAGGCCGGGCAGGTTCGCAAGGTACTGGCCTCCTACGTGGGCGAGAACAAGCTGTTCGCGCAGCAGTTCCTGGCCGGCACGCTGGAGGTCGAATTCAACCCGCAGGGCACGCTCGCCGAGCGCCTCCGCGCCGGCGGCGCGGGCATCGCGGCCTTCTACACCAAGACCGGGGTGGGCACCGTGATCGCCGAAGGCAAGCCGCACGAGGAGTTCGACGGCGAGCTTTACGTGCAGGAGCGCGGGATCGTGGCCGACCTGGCCCTCGTCCACGCCCACACCGCCGACACCGACGGCAACCTGGTCTACCGCTACACCGCCCGCAACTTCAACCCGGTGGTGGCCACCGCCGGCCGCGTCACCATCGCCGAGGCCGAGGTGATAGTGGAGCCGGGTGCGCTGGATCCGAACCACATCGTCACTCCGGGCGTGTACGTCCAGCGCCTCGTGCAGGCCTCCGGCCGCGCCAAGGACATCGAGCAGCGCACCGTCCGCCCCCGCCCCGCCGTCGTCGGCGCCTAAAGACCACCCCCGAAGGAGCACATCATGGCTTGGACACGAGACGAGATGGCGGCCATCGCGGCCGCCGAACTGAACGACGGAGACTACGTCAACCTGGGCATCGGCATCCCCACGCTGGTGGCCAACAACCTGCCGCACGGCGTGCGGGTGGTGCTGCAGAGCGAAAACGGCCTGCTGGGGATGGGTCCGTTCCCGTACGAGGGCGACGAGGACGCCGACCTGATCAACGCCGGCAAGCAGACCGTGACGGTGCTGCCCGGCGGCTCCATCTTCGACTCGGCCACGAGTTTCGGCATGATCCGCGGCGGCCACGTGAAGACCGCCGTCCTGGGCGCCATGCAGGTCTCGGCCGCGGGCGACCTGGCCAACTGGACCATCCCCGGGAAGATGGTCAAGGGCATGGGCGGCGCGATGGACCTGGTCGCCGGCACCCCGCGCGTGGTGGTCCTGACCGAGCATGTGGCCAAGGACGGCACGCCCAAGATCGTCAACGAATGCTCGCTGCCGCTGACCGGGGTGAAGGTGGTCAACCGGATCATCACGGATCTCGCCGTCTTCGACATTAACGACGACGACGGTGCCCTCCCGCTGCGGCTGGTCCGCCTGGCGCCGGGGGTCACCGTGGCCGAGGTGCGGGAGAAGACCGAGCCGGACTTCGCCGTCGCCCCCGAACTGGACGAAGCCGCCGCCGAACCGGCCGGTGCGCGGAAAACAGCACTGGAAGGAACCCACTGATGAGCCTGAAGCAACATTTCGGCCGGGACATCCTGCTGACCGGCTGGGGGCACTCCCCCTTCGGGAAGCTGGCCGACGAAACGCTGGAATCGCTGATTGTCGGGGTGGCCCGGGAAGCCATCGCCAACGCCGGGCTGGAACCGGGACAGATCGACGAGATCTACCTGGGCCAGTTCAACTCCGGCATGGTGCCGCTGGGCTTCGCGTCCTCGCTGGCGCTGCAGGTCTCCGACGACCTGGCGAACGTGCCGGCCACCCGGGTGGAGAACGCCTGCGCATCCGGATCGGCGGCCGTGCAGCAGGGTGCCAAGTCGCTGCTGGCCGGCACGGCGCACAACGTGCTGGTGATCGGCGCCGAGAAAATGACCCATGCCGGCGCCGACGTGGTGGGCGCCGCCCTGCTGGGCGCCGACTACGAGGCCGCCGGCAAGCCGAGCTCCACCGGGTTTGCCGGCCTCTTTGCCGAGACCGCCAAGCACTACCAGAAGCGCTACGGCGAGGTGGGCGACGTCCTCGGCTCGATCGCCGCAAAGAACCACCGCAACGGTGTGGCCAACCCCTACGCGCAGCTGCGCAAGGATCTCGGTGAGGAGTTCTGCCGGACGGTCTCGGACAAGAACCCCGTGGTCGCCGAGCCGCTGCGCCGCACGGATTGCTCTCCGGTCTCGGACGGTGCCGCCGCCGTGGTGCTCAGCACCGAGTCGCCGCGTTCCGGTGCCGCGGCGGCCGCAGTCCGGCTGGCCGGGTTCGGCCACGCGAACGACTTCATGCCGGCCGAAAAGCGCGATCCCACCGCCTTCGCCGGCAGCCGCGCCGCCTGGCAGCGCGCCCTGGACATGGCCGGGGTGGGGCTGGAGGACCTGGACCTGGCGGAGGTGCACGACTGCTTCACCATCGCCGAGCTGATCATGTACGAGGTCATGGGGCTGACGCCGGCCGGCGAGGGCCGCCGCGCCATCGAGGAAGGCTGGGTGTACCGGGACGGCAAGCTGCCGGTGAACCTGTCCGGCGGGCTGAAGGCCAAGGGCCACCCGGTCGGCGCCACCGGCGTCTCGCAGCACGTGGTCGCCGCCATGCAGCTGTCCGGCACGGCCGGCGACATGCAGCTGTCCGGCGCCCGACGCGCGGCCGTGCACAACATGGGCGGATTGGCGATCGCCAACTACGTCAGCGTGCTCGAAGCCGTGTAGTTCCTTCTAAGTTGGCGGCAACGGGCGCCCGGCAAACCGGCCGGGCGCCCGTTCGCGTCACGGCGGGGCGGCCTCCCTCGCCCGACCGCCTTCCCGCGTCCCTGGCCCGACCGCATCCTTCACCAGCCCGGTCTCCGGCCGGTTCGCTTCCCGGACTCCGTGTCTCCTGGCGCCGGAGGCGGCGTCAAACCGGCAGGCTTGACCTAGGTCGCCGCCCCGTGGTTGATGCCGGCCTCCAGCAACTCCAGCAGCCCCCGGCGGAACAGCTCCTTGCCACCATGGGCCGGGTGGCGAACCTTCGGCACGTTGAGCCCGGCCGCGGCGACGCTGCGGTGGCCTATGTTCCCCACGGCTACGACCGTGTCGATGCCGAAAATGCCGGCCAACTCCTGCCAGAGCGGCAAGCCCGCCTGGATTTCGGCGCTTGAGGGCGTCCGGTTGGAGTGCGGCCGTCCGGGCTGGTGCGGGTGGAACGGGTACGCGCTCCAGAGCAACGGCAGGAAGTCCAGATCGGCCAGCACGTTCCACATCACCGTTGCCGTCGGCTCCGCCGGAACGGTCAGGACCTCCGGCGGGACGACGTAACCGTTGCCCGGGCCGAACATGCCGAACGGGTCACTCCCTGAAATCAGTGCCTTGTTGGTGAAGGGGACTCCTGTCACGGTCATGCCGCGGTACCCGGGGGCCTCCCCGACCAGCAGGACCTTGGGCCGGCGTTCCAACATCTGATCCAAGTACCTGGTGATGTTGTGCCGGCGCGCTGCGTTCGCCGGCACCGATGCCGAGAAGAAGTTGCGGCTCGCTGGGCCCGTCTCGAACTCCCCCAGCCGCACCACAAAGTCCCTGATTTCCTGCTGCGCCGTCACCATCCCAACCTATGCGATCAGCGTTGCGACGGTGGAACCTGACCGGTGGCCCCTGCTACCGAGTTGCTACAAGATCCGAAGCCCCGGCCCGGGACTGCCAACCATCCGAAGCCGCGTCCCCGAGTTGCTAACGATGCGATTCCCGGCCCCGGGGACCGCCAACCATCGACCCCCTGCCCCCCTGCCCCGGATTGCCAACCATCGAGTGGCGGGAAGCTGCAGCGAAACGGCCCTGTTCGCTGCAGCTTCTCACCACTCGAGTGCGCAGGGGAATGCATGTCCAGTCCAGAGGAAAACATGTCGAGGGCCCAGGGGATTACAGGTCGGTGAACTGCTGGTGGGACCAAGCGTCGGGGAGACAACCCAGGTCGCCCGCCCCACCGGCCCCACAGACAACGACGCCGGTGCCCGGGGCGAGGAAGAATCCCCAACCGGGCACCGGCGTCGCGCTGTAAATAGTTGTCAGGCTGCAGCGGGCGCGGAAGCCCGCCGCCCAGCCGCCCAGCCGCTAGGCGCGGGCAGAGTCCTTGGGCAGGCGGGCCGCCAGCTTCCACGCAGCCGGCATGGCCGCTGCCGCGATCAGCGACTTCACGATGCCGCCGATGATGAACGGGTACAGGCCCCACTCGAGCGTCTGCTGCAGGTCGGCGCCCAGGGAAATGGCCAGCCAGATCATGCCGAAGACGAAGGTGATCACGGTGCCCGCCAAGAAGGAGACGGTGGCGCCCAGGAACTTCTTGTCCCAGTTGCGCTTGGCCAGCCAGCCGGTCAGCCCCGCGGCGGCGATGAAGCCCACCAGGTAACCGCCGGTCGGGCCAACGGCGGCGGCCAGGCCGGAGGATGCGTCGGAGAACACCGGCATCCCGGCCACGCCGGCCACCCAGTACAGTGCCATCGACAGCATGCCGCGGACCGGACCCAGCGTGCTGCCCACCAGCAGGACGGCCAGGGTCTGGCCGGTGATCGGCACCGGCCACAGCGGTACGGCCAGCTGCGCCATCACGGCGGTCAGGCCGGCACCGCCCACGACCAGCGCGGTGTTGGCCAGGGCGGTGCTGGGGACCAGGGCGTCGGCCAGGACACCCTGACGCGCAACGGCGGCTGAACTCATATTTGCTCCTTCTCGGGGACATTTCCTTGCGGAAACTGTGGTCCGGTTTCGGCACCACTGTACCGGCAGCCCTCCCCTGCGGAGCCGATTATGGCGATGATTACGCAGTTCCCTGCCGGCTGCGGAAGGACTACCCTGAGATGCAGGAGCGCTATGGAGCCAATCGAAACACTGCTGGCTACTGCACGCGATGCCTACGCGCGCGGGGAATGGCGCCCAGCCTACGACGGATTTGAGCAGGCCCGCAGCCTCTCGCCGCTGGACGTGGAGGATCTGGCCCGGCTGGGCGACGCCGCCTGGTGGGTGGGGGATGTCCGCGAATCGGTAGTGGACTCCGAGGAAGTCTTCCACCGCTACGAGAACGACGGCGAGAAACTCGCCGCTGCCATGAAGGCCCTGGATCTGGGGCTGCTGTGGACGCTGCGCGGGGACCTGATGATCGCCTCCGGCTGGATCAACCGCGCCAGGCGCATGCTGCTGGATGCCCCGCAGAGCCCAATCCACGGTTACCTGCTGTATCTGGACACCGTCAACGCGCTGCTGTTTGCCGAAGACCCGGAGCCGGCCTTGGCCGCTGCCGATGAGCTGCAACAGATGGGGCGCAGGTTCAACGCACCCGTGCTGCATTCCTTCAGCCTCACCCTGGCAGGTTTGGCCGATCTGCGGGCGGGGCGGACCGCTTCGGGATTCGCGGCCTTGGACGAGGCGATGCTCCCGGTCCTCGCCGGGCAGGTGCCCCCGACCTGGGCGGGAGACATCTATTGCACGGTACTCCACGCCTGTTACCAACTGGCCGACCTGCCGCGGATGCGGGCATGGACCGAAGCCACCGAGCGCTGGTGCGAGCAACTGGCGGGCGGCATGGTCTTTTCCGGCGTGTGCCACATCCACCGGCTCCAGATCCGCAGCATAGAAGGCAATTGGGACGGCGTGGAACGCGAGATCGCCCAAAGCAGCCTGGAGTTGGCGGACCGAAACGTGTGGGCCGCCGGTGAAGGGTACTACCAACTCGGCGAGCTGCGCCGGCTGCGCGGCGATGTGCAGGGTGCCAGCGACTCCTACGCCAAGGCGCGCGACTTGGGTGTTGAGCCACAGCCCGGCGAGGCCAAGTTGCTGGCCGCGCGCGGACATGTCGACGCTGCGTGGGCCGGCCTGGCAGCAGCACTGGAGTCCAATGATCGGCTGACCCGGGCGCAAATGCTGCTCCCCGCGGTAGAACTCGCCGTGCAGCTGAAGTTGACGGTGGAAGCCGAGGAATACTGCCGGGAACTGGAGCAATCGGCCGGTGACTTCGGCAGCCCCGGTTTCCTGGCCTGGGCGCGGCATGCCCGCGGCGTCCTGCTGTTTTCCGGCGGCCAAGCCGCGCAGGCCCTCTCCGTGCTGAGGTCCGCGCTGCAGGGGTATCGTTCCCTGCACCACCGGCACGACACCGCGCGGGTGTACGAACTGCTCGCGGCCGTGCACCGCGAGCTGGGCCAGCCGGAGACCGCGGCGTCAGAAGCGGCGACGGCTCTGGCCATCTACCGGGAGCTCGGGGCGGAGCCGGACGTGCGCCGCCTGGACGGCCAAAAGTCCCCGGGCGGCCTGACGGATCGGGAAGCGGAGGTACTTGCCTGCATCGCCCGCGGTGCCACGAACAAGGAAACGGCAGCCGCACTGTTCATCAGCCAGAAAACGGTCGGCAGACATCTGGCAAATATTTTCCTCAAGATCGGCGTCTCGTCCCGCACCGCGGCCGCCGCGTGGGCCCACGAGCACGGCATCACCGCTCCCCTAACCCGGCGCTGACGCCTGCATCTTTTGCCCCATCCGCGCCGCCCGAACCACAGAACTTGCCCGATGTTCCGGATGCCGCCGGCTCCCTACCGTGGGATTCAGCAGGCAACAGGTGCCTGCTTCCAGACCATGGGAGAAGCCATGACCACCATCCAAGAAACTGCCGGGCAGTTCGACACCCAGGCCGCCGAAGCCTTCGTACAGCGCTGCCTGACCATCCTGAACGACGGCGCGCTGGCCATGCTGGCCAGCATCGGTCACCAGACCGGGTTGTTCGATACCTTGGCGGCGTTGCCGCCGGCCACCAGCCAGCAGATCGCGGACGCCGCGGAGCTGGACGAGCGCTACGTGCGCGAATGGCTCAACGGCCTGGCCGCGTCGCAAGTGGTGGCCTACGACCCGGTTGCCCGCACTTACCGGCTGCCGGCCGAACACGCCGCCTCATTGACCAGGGCCGCAGGCCCGGACAACCTGGCGCGGCTGCTTCAGTACATCCCGCTGCTCGGCGGCGTGGAGGAAGGAGTCATCGCCGCATTCCGCCAGGGCGGCGGGCTGTCCTACGCCGACTATCCGCGCTTCCACCAACTGATGTCGGAGGAAAGCTCGGCGGTTTTCGACGCCGGGCTGATCGAGGAAATCCTGCCGCTGGCCGACGGGTTGGATGAACGCCTGCGCCGGGGGATCGACGTGGCCGACGTCGGCTGCGGCAGCGGGCACGCCATTAACCTGATGGCGCAGGCGTTTCCCGCCAGCCGGTTCACCGGCTACGACTTCTCGCCGGAGGGAATCGCCCGGGCACGGCAGGAAGCGGCGCGCATGGGCCTGCAGAATGCCTCGTTCGAGGTCCGGGACGTCGCCGAGCTGAATGAACCGGGACGGTTCGACCTGGTCACCGCCTTCGACGCCATCCACGACCAGGCCCAGCCGGCGCGCGTGCTCGCCGAGGTCCACGCGGCCCTGCGGCCCGGCGGGACCTTCCTGATGGTGGACATGAAGGCCTCCAGCAATGTGGAGGACAACGTGTCGCTGCCCTGGGCGGGCTTCCTCTACACCATTTCGGTGATGCACTGCATGAGCGTTTCGCTGGGCCAGGGTGGCGCGGGACTCGGCACCGTCTGGGGCCAGCAGCTCGCCCTGTCCATGCTGGCGGAGGCGGGCTTTTCCGGGACGGTCGTCAAGGACGTCGAGCAGGACCCGTTCAACGTCTACTACATCGCGGCCAAACACTAACCCCGACGACGGCGGCTCACCGGTCAACGCGAGTGGGCACCCGTCCGCGCCAGGCCGCACTTAGGCTGG
Source organism: Arthrobacter sp. Y3223151 (assembly GCF_059091125.1). Classification (NCBI taxonomy): domain Bacteria; kingdom Bacillati; phylum Actinomycetota; class Actinomycetes; order Micrococcales; family Micrococcaceae; genus Arthrobacter; species Arthrobacter sp. Y3223151. Next base: position 242,565 of record NZ_JBNHGI010000001.1, read on the forward strand.
CTGGGCGCCGCCGGCTCAGCCGGTCAGGCCGGTGCGGCTCAGGCCGCCAGCCCTGCGGACTGGGCCGTCAGCTCCAGCGCGCGTAGCCGCTGTGCGACGGTCGGCGCCTGGAACGCCACGATCAGCTCGTCGGCGCCGGCGTGCTTCGCGAAGCCTTCCAGGTACTCCGCCACCGCCTCGGGCGTCCCGACGGCCGAGTACTTGACCATCTGCTCCACGTGCTGGCCCTGCGGCGAGTCCAGGATGAGATCCGCTTCCTCGTCGGTAAAGGTCCGGTCGCGGCCGAACAGCAGCGAGACCCGGCTGCGCCGGACAACCTGGAACTGCTCCTGCGCTTCCTCGTTGCTGTCCGCGGCGATGGCGTTCACACCGGCGATCACGTACGGTTCGGCGAGCTGCTCCGACGGCTGGAACTCTCGGCGGTAGACGGACACGGCGTCCTGCAGCGCATTGGGCGCGAAGTGCGAGGCGAACGAGTACGGCAGCCCCAGCGCCGCGGCCAGCTTCGCGCCGAACAGCGAGGAACCCAGGATGTACAGCGGCACGTTGGTGCCCTTGCCCGGTGTCGCATCCACGCCCTTGATGCGCGACTGTCCGGTCAGGTAACCCTGCAGCTCCAGCACGTCCTGCGGGAAGGATTCGGCGCTCATCGGATCACGGCGCAGCGCCCGCAAGGTGTTCTGGTCGCTGCCCGGTGCGCGGCCCAGGCCAAGGTCGATCCGTCCCGGATGGAGCGCCTCCAGCGTACCGAACTGCTCGGCGATGGTCAGCGGGGCATGGTTTGGAAGCATGATGCCGCCGGCGCCCAGTCGGATGCTCTTGGTGTGCGCAGCCACGTGGGCAATCAGCACGCTGGTGGCCGAGGACGCGATCGACGCCATGTTGTGGTGTTCGGCGTACCACACCCGCCGGTAGCCGAGTTCCTCCGCCCGCTGCGCCAAGGACACGCTGCCGGCCAGGCTTTCACCCACGGTTTCGTTCTTGCCGATGGTTGCCAGGTCAAGGATGGACAGAGGTACGTTCACGTCGGCGGGGCCTTTCGTCGCGGGACGCCCGCGGTAGTTGCCGCGGGCACACATCCTGCACAACGACGGCGGTGCCCGTCTTTATTTCTTCCCTCCCGTCCCGTGGGGGCTGGCTGCCGGGCCGTGGGGGCTTCCCTCCCGGCCCGTGGGGGCTGGCTGCCGGGCCGTCGCCGTCGTCACCACGCGGGCGTAGAGTCTGCAGGCATGGAGCATCATCACGACCGCCGGGAAGAGCCCGACCAGTTCTGGGAGTCCTTCTACAGCCAACGGGACCAGGTGTGGAGCGGCCGGCCGAACGCCATGCTGGTCCGCGAGGTCTCCGGCCTGCGGCCCGGCACCGCCCTGGAACTGGGTTGCGGCGAGGGCGCTGACGCCATCTGGCTCGCCGGCAAGGGGTGGACGGTCACGGGCCTCGACATGTCCGGGCTCGCGCTGCAACGGGCGGCCAAACACGCCGACGAAGCCGGCGTTGCGGGCCGCATTCGGTGGCTCCGACAGGACCTGGCCCGCTGGGAACCCCAGGAGAGCTACGATCTGGTCTGCGCCCAATTCCTGCACTCGCCGGTCGAGCTGCCGCGGAACGCCATTCTCACCACGGCGGCCCGCGCGGTAGCACCCGGCGGCACGTTGCTGGTTGTCGGCCACGAATCGTTGCCGCCCTGGTCGGGACATCCGGAGCCCGAGGAACCGCTGCCCACCGCCGGGGAGCTGGCCGATGCACTGGGACTGGGTTCCCCGAACTGGGCCCTCGACACGCTCGACTCCGTCCCCCGCGAGGTCACGGGCCCGGACGGGCAGGCCGCCACGATCACGGACAGCGTCCTGCGCGCCCGCCGGCTGGCCGTTTAGCCGGCAGCGGGCCTGGCCTGCAGCAGGCTTCTGAGCCGGCATCGGGCCTCGCCTGCAGCGGACGTCTGACCCGGCATCGGGCTTCGTCCGCAGTGGGCTTCTTAGCCGGCAGCGTGCTCGATGCTGCAGTCCGTGCCCGGGAAGACGACACTCTCATGGCCGTCGTCGAACCTCACGAAGTAGGGCGGGGCACCGCCGTCGCCCCTGACCTCGATGACTTCGCCGTGCCGGTCAGCCGATTCCACCGTCCTGCCCCTGATGACGATGCGGTCTCCGGGTGCTGCGATCATGACCGCTCACCTCCTTTCCCATAGCCTAGGGGAACGGGCTGCGGCCGACCAGAGTCAGCGCACCCAGCGGTGCGGGGCGGGCCGGCGGGTGCTGGGCAGGGCGTTGCTCTCCCGCCACTCGTGCAGCCATTCGGGCAAAACCAGGTCCGCCGGGGGCCGCTTGCCGACGGCCGCGAAGATCTCCTCATTGGAGACCGGTCCCTGCTTGGAAACCAGCCGGGTGGCGATGTAGGCCCGGGCATGGATTTCGCCGTCGGCCACCATGCGCTGCTCGAAGAAGATGGCGCGGTCGTCAAACCCGATGATGCGGGTTTCGATGCTGTATTGCTGGCCGAGTGTGAGCGATTTACGGAAGGCAATGGTCTCCGCGCCGACCACCGGCGACCAGCCCTTGCGGCGGAAGGTGTCCCACACGCCGGCGCGCACCATCAGCTCGAAGCGGCCGAGGTCCATCAGCGAGAAATACATCCCGTTGTTGACGTGCATGGCGATGTCGATGTCGGTGGGCAGCACGCGCAGGGACAGCGTGGACGAATCCCAGATGTCCAGGGCAGGACGGCGGCGGGCCGTCAGCAGCAGCAGGAGGGTGCGGAAGATCAGGTGCATGCCGCCATGTTACCCGGAGGTAACTTGCCGGGCGGGCGGGACCGGCGTCGCTACGCTGGTCCCGCCACCCTCCAGCCAGTCCCGGCTACGCGTGGTGTCCGTGTTTTTTGCCGTCCCCGAGGTCCTCCGGCAGCCCCCCCGCGGGATGCGCGGGGCCGCCGGAGCCGTTAATGCGCCCGGCCTGGCCCGGCTGCACGACCGGGGTCTCGGACGTCACCGGCACCGCGAACGGCACGTTGCTGGGGACGCTGACGGCTCCGCGCACCGGGCCCATGCGCCGCTGCCGCAGCGGATCCCGGCGCAAGTCCACGTACAGCGAGAGGCAGAGTCCCACCATGATCAGCACGAAGGGCGTTGACGCCAGGATGGTGAACGTCTGCAGCGCGTCGAGCCCGCCGACGAACAGCAGCACGGCCGCGACGGTACCGGTGAGAACGCCCCAGAGGATGACCAGCGGCTTCCACGGCTCCTTTCGGCCGCGGGAGGAAAGCGTTCCCAGCACGACGGCGCCGGCGTCGGCGCCGCTGACGAAAAACACCGCCGTCAGCACCATCACCACGATGGCCGCGCCGAAAAAGAACGGATAGTTCTGCAGGGTTGCGAAGAAACCGGCCGCCTCGTCTCCGGTCCCGGCAATATCTTCACCGCCCAGTTGCAGGTGGATGCCCGCACCGCCGAAGACCGAGAACCAGACCACGCTCACGGCGGTGGGGACCAGCAGCACGCCCAGGACGAACTCCTTGATGGTCCGCCCGCGGGAGATCTTGGCTATGAACGTGCCCACGAAGGGGGTCCAGGAGATCCACCACGCCCAGTAGAAGATGGTCCAGTTGGCCAGCCACTCGGTGCCGCCGAAGACGGCCGAGTGGAAGCTCATGGGGACGATGTTGGCCAGGTAGTCGCCGATCGCGGCGGGGACCAGATCCAGGATGAAGACGGTGGGACCCACCACGAAGACGAACACCAGCAGCACCGCGGCCAGCACCATGTTCGTGTTGCTCAGCCACTTGATGCCGCGGGCAACGCCGCTGGCCGCCGAAATCACCACACCCACGGTCAGCACGCAGATGATCAGGATCGGAGCCACGACGCCGGGGTTCTCCTCGAACCGGCCGGTCCGCAGCAGCGCCAATCCGGCGGCAATCTGCAGCGCCCCCAGGCCCAGCGAGGTCGCTGAGCCGAATTTCGTACAGATGATCGCCAGGATGTCGATCGGTTTGCCCCAGCCCTTTTCCTCAATCCGCTCCTTGCCGAAGATCGCCTGGAAGGGCGAACTCATCAGGTTGCCGCGGCCCATCCGGTACGTCGAATAGGCCAGGGCCAGGCCAACCACCGAGTAGATGGCCCACGGGTGCAGACCCCAGTGGAAGAGCGTGTAGGCCATCGCGCTGTTCGCGGCCTCGGGGGATCCCGGAGCGGCATCCACGAAGGGCGGCGGCGAGGCCAGATGGGTGACCGGTTCGTAGACGCCGAAGAACATCAGGCCGATGCCCATGCCGGCGCTGAACATCATGGCAATCCACGACAACGTGGAGAACTCGGTGGTCTCACCCTCCTGCGCGAGCGGAATGTTGCCATACCGGCCAAAGGCCAGCACCAGCGAAAAGACCACGAAGCCGGTAGCACCGAGGATGAACAACCAGCCGAAGGAGTTGGTCACCCAGCCGAGAATTGATCCGGTTACTTCGGTCACCTGCTGGGTAAAGAAAACGCCCAGCAGGCAGATGGCAACAATAATGCTGCCTGAAACGAAGAAAACCGTCTTGTCGACGGTATTCCAGCCCCGCTGCCCGTCATCACCCGCATCCCGGGAGACCGTCGGCAAGGGGCCGGTAAATTCGCTGCTCATCACTGATCCTCACTGTTGTCACCGGCTGTGCGCGTGCGGCGCTCCGGGCTTCCTGCGGCTCTTCGATGTCAAACGTCCCGTCAGTATGATGGCAGGCATGAGTGGAGATGGCGACTTTCAAAGCGATGATCAGACCCGGATGGACCACTATGGCGACACCGGGTACACCGCCTTCGGCAGCCACGGCGAGGTGTCCAAGAACGACCCGAGGGTGGTCGCGCATGCCGAAGTGGATGCCGCCAACGCCGCGGTGGCCGTGGCCATGGCGAGCGGGGGTGTGTCCCCGGAGGTCAGCGCCATGCTGGTCAGCGTCCAGAACGACTTGTTCGACCTGATGGCCGACCTGCTGGTGCCGTATCGCGGCAATCAGGCGGCGGACGCCCGCATCATCCCCGAGCATGTGGAGCGGCTGGAACGCGCCATTGACCACTTCAGGCAGGAAGCCAAGGACCTCAGCGGCATGCTGCTGCCGGGCGGAACCCTCTCCGCTGCGCTGCTGTATCAAGCCCGCACGGCGGTGCGCCGCGCCGAACGCGTGGTCTGGGCGGCACTGGATGAGTACGGCGACGTGGTGAATTCCGAGACCGGCCGCTACCTCAACCGGCTCTCCGGGCTGCTCTTCGTGATGGCCCGGGTGGCCAACGCCGAGCACGGGGACGTGATGTGGGTTCCCGAGTCCTCCGTCCGCGGCGTCCTCGAGGACCAGTCCGGCACCATCGAGTAGCGCTACGCACGATGTAACCGCCGTCACGATTTCCGATTCGCCGGGTATCCTCGACGGTGATGAGCATCACCTCCGGCGCGCCCGCGACCAGGGCCACGACCGAGCCGTCCGCGCGCACCCTGGCGCGCGGCCTGTCGGTGTTGAGCGTCTTCGATGACGGGCAACCGCAGATGCGGGCGGCCGAGATTGCCGCCCGGGCCGGCCTGAACCGTGCCGCTACGGCACGGGTGCTCCGGACGCTGGTCAGCCTTGGCTATGTGCGCTGCCGGGATGACCTGTTCTCGCTGGCCCATCAGGCCCTGGAGTTGGGCCACGGCTACGTCGCGGGCTCTCCGCTCGTCCGCGCCTCCCGCGGGGCCGTCGAGTGGCTGACCGAGGAATTCAACGAACCGTGCACTGCGGGCGTGCTGGCCGGCGGCGACGTCATCTGCATCGCGGCCACCCGCGTGCCCGGGATGATCCGCGCCGGACTGACCGTCGGCGCCAGGATTCCGGCGCACGCCTCGTCGATGGGCAAGGTGCTGGTGGCCGGGCTGTCCGAGGACGGCCTGCGGTCCGACGTCGACGGAGGCCTTAGCAGGCTGACCGAGCAGACCATCGACAGCACTTGGCGTTTCCGCCAGGAGATCGAGCAGGTCCGGCGGCAGGGCTACGCGGTCAACGACAGCGAACTGCAGCAGGGCCACCGCACTCTGTCCGTGCCCGTGAGGGACGGCGGCGGCACGGTGCTCGCCGCCGTCGGCGTCAACATGCTGGCCACCCCGGACACCCTGGAGGCGGCCATCGCCGGCCACCTCCCCCTGCTGCGCCGCGCCGCGGAGCAGATCACCGAAAGCGCCACGCGCTAAGAGCCCGACGGCGGTGCCTGCGCGCGGGGCCTGTCGGCGCGCCCGCGCGGTGAGATCCGCCCGAAGCGCGCACCGCCGTCGTCGTCCTGCGGTTCAGGAGATCAAGACACCGGATCCGCGGCCGCCGCGAACTGCGACATGTACAGCCGGTAGTAGGGGCCTTCGGCCGCCAGCAGCGCCGTATGGTTGCCCTGCTCCACGATCCTGCCGTCCTCCATCACCAGGATCACGTCGGCGTCCCGGATGGTGGAGAGCCGGTGAGCAATGACAAAGCTGGTGCGGTCCGTGCGCAGCGCGGCCATGGCGTGCTGGACTAGCAGTTCCGTGCGGGTGTCCACCGAGCTGGTCGCCTCGTCCAGGATCAGCAGCGACGGGTTGGCCAGGAACGCCCGCGCGATGGTGATCAGCTGCTTTTCACCGGCGGAGACGTTATTGCCCTCTTCGTCGATCACCGTGTCATAGCCGTCCGGAAGCGCCCGCACGAAGCGGTCCACGTAGGTGGCCTTGGCGGCCGCCATCACTTCTTCCTCGGTGGCGTCCAGGTTGCCGTAGCGGATGTTCTCGTAGATGGAGCCGCCGAACAACCAAGCGTCCTGCAGCACCATGCCCACCTTGGACCGCAGCTCGGCCCGGCTGAGGGCGGTGATGTCCACCCCGTCGAGGGTGATGCGGCCGGCATCCAGTTCGTAGAAGCGCATCACCAGGTTCACCAGGGTGGTCTTGCCCGCGCCCGTTGGCCCCACGATCGCCACCGTTTCGCCCGGCCGCGCGGCGAAGGAGAGGTCCTCGATCAGCGGCTTGTCGGGGCTGTAGCTGAAGCTGACGTTGTGGAACCGGACCTGCCCTTCGGTTTGGGCGGGCAGCGATTCGGTGGCGGTATCGGGGGCCTGCTCGTCGGCGTCGAGCAGTTCGAAGACGCGCTCGGCCGAGGCGACGCCGGACTGCAGCATGTTGGCCATGCCCGCCATCTGGCCCAACGGCTGGTTGAATTCACGCGAGTACTGGATGAACGCGGTGGCATCGCCCAGGGTCATGGAGCCGGAGGCCACGCGCAGGCCGCCCACCACGGCGATCCCGACGTAGCTCAGGTAGGAGATGAACTGCATGACCGGCATGATCATGCCGGAGACGAACTGCGCGCCGAACGAGGCCTTGTAGAGTTCCTCGTTCTTTTCGTCGAACTGTTCCACCGACTGCTGCTCGCGGCCGAAGGCGCGGACCAGATCGTGGCCGCTGAACGATTCCTCGATGTGCCCGTTGAGCGCTCCGGTGTTCTTCCATTGCGCGGTGAACAGCTTCTGGCTGCGCGTGCCGATGAGGCCGGCAGCGACGGCGGAAAGCGGCAGGGCAATCAGGGCGATCAGGGCCAGCTGCCAGGAGACGATGAACATCATGATGGTGATGCCGAGCAGGCTCAGCGCGGACATGATCAGCTGCGCGAACGCCTGCTGCAGCGCCTGCTGGATGTTGTCGACGTCGTTGGTCACCCGGGAGAGCATGTCGCCGCGCTGGCGGGTGTCGAAGTAGTTCAGCGGCAGCCGGTTCAGCTTGGCTTCCACGTCGCGGCGCAGCCCGAAGACCACCCGCATGACGATTTGGTTCAGCAGCCAACCCTGCAGCCACATGAACAGCGACGCGACCACGTACATCCCCAGCACCAGCAGGATCAGGTTGCCCAGCAGCTGGAAGTCGATGCCGACGCCGGGAACCAGTTCCATGCCGCTGAGCATGTCGGCAAACTGGTCCTGTCCCTGGGCGCGGAGCCCGGCGATGACTTCTTCCTGGCTGGCGCCGGCGGGCAGGTTCGCGCCGATGGCGCCGCTGAAGATGACGTCCATCGCGTTGCCCAGCACCTTGGGCGCAATCACGTTAAGCACGACTGCCACCAGCACCATGGCCAGCACCAGGATGATCCCGGCCTTCTCCGGCTTCAGCAGCCCGAACAGGCGCTTCGCGGACGGCCAGAAGTGCTCGGCCTTGCGGACCGGCGTCCCCGTCATGAAATCCTGGTCGGCCTCGCCGGGCTGGAACTGTTCTTCCAGCACCTCGGCCTCGGCTTCGGCGGCGGCTCCCGGCGTCGGCGCAGTCACGGGGTCCGGCCCGGTGGCGACCTTGGTCGGGGCTTCCTTGTCCGGCGTCATGCCGCTTCCTCCACCGCAGTCTGGGATTGAACAATTTCCTGGTAGGTTTCCGAGCTCTCCAGCAGCTGCCCGTGGGTGCCGCGGGCCACGATCTGTCCGTGCTCCATCACCAGGATCTGGTCCGCGTCGATGATGGTGGCGACACGCTGGGCGACGATGATGACCGTCGCGTCGCCGGTGGTCCCCTTCAGGGCAGCCCGCAGCCTGGCGTCGGTTGCCACGTCCAGCGCGGAGAACGAGTCGTCGAACAGGTAGACCTTGGGCTTGGCCACCAGGGCGCGGGCGATGCACAGCCGCTGGCGCTGGCCGCCCGAAACGTTGGTGCCGCCCTGCGAGAGCGCCGACTGCAGCCCCTTGTCCTTGGCGCGGACGAAGTCCTCGCCCTGGGCCACGCGCAGCGCCTCCCAAAGTTCTCCATCCGTGGCGTGCGGATCGCCGAACCGCAGGTTGTGTGCCACCGTGCCGGAGAACAGGTACGGCCGCTGCGGCACCAGCGCCACGCGGTCCGTGATGTCGGTGCGCTCCATCCGGGTGACCGGAACGCCGTCGATGAGCACCTCGCCGCTGTCGGCGTCGAACAGCCGCGGGAGCATGCTGATCAGCGTGGTCTTGCCCGCGCCGGTGCTGCCGATGATCGCGGTCGTCTGCCCCGGCCGGGCCGTGAAACTGACGTTGCGCAGCACCGGTTCCTCGGCGCCGGGATAGGAGTAGGTGACGTCGCGGAACTCGACGACGCCGGCCGGTTCCCGGGCCTTCTGCGGCTCGGCCGGTTCGTGCACGGAGGGCTCGACGTCGAGCACCTCGCCGATGCGTTCGGCACAGACTGATGCCCGCGGGATCATCATCGCCATGAACGTGCCCATCATCACCGCCATGAGGATCTGCAGCAGATACTGCAGGAAGGCCGTCAGGGCACCGACCTGCATCTCGCCCGCGTCCACGCGGAGGCCGCCGAACCACAGCACCGCCGCCGTGGCCAGGTGCAGGATCATGCCGATCGAGGGGAACATCAGCACGAACAGGTTGCCGACCGAGACCGAGACATCGGTCAGTTCGCGGTTGGCCTTCTCGAAGCGCTTGGCCTCGTAGGGCTCGCGGACGAACGCCCGGACCACGCGGATGCCGGTGATCTGCTCGCGCAGCACCCCGTTGATGTTGTCGATCTTCGTTTGCATCATACGGAAGAGCGGCATCAGCTTCCAGACCAGCAGACCGACGACGACGAACAGCAGCGGCACCGATGCCCACACCAACCACGACAGTTGCAGGTCCTCGCGCAGCGCCATGATGATGCCGCCGACGCACATGATGGGTGCCATCACCATGAAGTTCAGGCCCATCAGCACGAGCATCTGCACCTGCTGCACGTCGTTGGTGCCGCGGGTGATGAGGCTGGGCGCGCCGAATCGGCCTACCTCCCGGGCGGAGAACCCGGTGACCTTGTGGAAAATGCCGCGGCGGAGATCGCGGCCCATGGCCATCGCTGCCTTCGAGCCGAAATAGACCCCGGCGATCGCGGCGGCCACCTGGATGAAGCTGACCACCAGCATGAGGCCGCCGGTGTTCCAGATGTAGTCGGTATCGCCCCGGGCCACGCCCTCATCAATAATCTGGGCGTTCAAGCTGGGCAGGTACAGCGCGGCGATGGTCGCAATCAGCTGCAGCACCACCACGGCGAACATGTAGGGAAGGTAGGGGCGGCCGTAATGGCGGATGAGGCGGAGCAGCATCGGGATGTGACGCAACTTTCGGCGAAAGGGTGGATTGAGGCCAGATAGAGGCTACACCTTGGCCCGAACCACTGTAACCCGCCGCAGATGAACTTCTCCCCCGGCCTTCATCGGCCCGCCGGTACCCCCGCTGTTCTTCGTCCCGGGTGACACCGTCGCGCACTCAGTACCGGTGCCTCGGACAAGTCAGCCGGCTGCCGATGGGTTTGCCCCGGGCGCTCACCGGCCGTCCAGCCTCCACCAAAAATCCCCGCCGAAAACCGTCGACATAACTATCTCCATAGGTATAGAGTCAGAGTATCTTGGAAATGTGCAATGCGTCACACTCCGGCCCGCCATCGAGGAGGACAAGAACCCATGAGCGCCAAGAATCTTCAGGAAGTTTTGGACCAGTCCGGCAACACCGTCGAGATGCTGCGCAACTCGCAGATCGGCGCCTACATTTACCCCGTCGTCGCCCCGGAATTCACCAACTGGCGCAGCGAGCAGCGCGCCTGGCGCGAGTCCGCGGTCCTGTTCGACCAGTCGCACCACATGGACAACCTGTTCATCAGGGGCAAGGACGCCCTGAAGCTGATTTCGGACACCGCCATCAACTCGGTGGCCAACTTCCCCGTGAACAAGGCCAAGCAGTACGTGCCCACCACGCCGGCCGGGCACGTCATCGGCGACGGCATCCTGTTCCACGAAACGGAGGACCAGTACGTCTACGTGGGCCGCTCCCCCGCCGCCAACTGGCTGATCTATCACGGTGAGACCGGCGGCTACGACGTGGACATCGAGGTGGACCGGCGCTCCCCGTCGCGGCCCATGGGACAGCCGGTGAAGCGCAAGTACTGGCGCTTCCAGATCCAGGGCCCGAACGCCTGGAAGATCATCGAAAAGGTCAACGGCGGCCAGGTTGAACAGCTGAAGTTCTTCAACATGGACCAGATGCAGGTCGCCGGCCGGCAGGTCCAGACCCTGCGCCACGGCATGGCCGGCGCACCGGGGCTGGAGATTTGGGGACCGTACGAGACGTACGACCAGGTCCGCGACACCATCCTGGAGGCCGGCCAGGAGTTCGGCCTACTGGCCGTCGGTTCGCGCGCCTACCCGTCCAACACCCTGGAATCGGGCTGGATCCCCTCCCCGCTGCCCGCCATCTACACCGGCGAGGAGCTGCGCCCCTACCGCGAATGGCTCGGCGCCGACAGTTACGAGGCGGTCAACGCGGTCGCCGGCAGCTTCGTTTCGGACAAGATCGAGGACTACTACCTCAACCCGTGGGAGCTCGGGTACGGCCACATGGTGAAGTTCGACCACGACTTCATCGGCCGCGAGGCGTTGGAGAAGATCGACCCGGCAGACCAGCGCAAGAAGGTCACGCTCGAATGGAATGCCGAGGACATGGCGAAGATCTTCGCCTCGCTCTTCGACACCGAGGGCACGCCGTACAAGTACTTTGACCTGCCGCTGGCCAACTACGGTTCGTCCAATTACGACGCGGTGCTCGATGCCGCCGGCGAGACGATCGGCCTGTCCATGTTCACCGGCTACTCCGCCAACGAGAACCGGGGGCTGTCCCTGGCCACGGTGGACGCCGACGTGCCGGAGGGCACCGAGGTCACGGTGCTCTGGGGCGAGCCCGACGGCGGTACCCGCAAGACCACCGTGGAGCCGCACCGGCAGCTGAACGTGCGGGCCATCGTCAGCCCGGTGCCGTACTCACAGGCAGTCCGCCAGGACTACCCGGGCGGCTGGCGCTCCGGCCGGAAGGCCTGAGCCAGGCTGCGTTAGGGCGCGACGGCGAACGGCGGGGAAAGTGCCAAGGGCACCTTCCCCGCCGTTTTGCCGTTTTCCGTGCGCCGCTTAGGCGGGGCCGCCGTCAGCTGCTGTTTTCCTGGCTGCCGGTCTCTTCCACGTACCGCTCGCCCGATTCGGTCTCGCCGACGCGGAAATTCTGCTCCATGTGCTTGATCGCCGCGGTGTCTTCGGGGCCGGGCGCGCTGACTGGGTCGTCAATAGCTGTCCGGTCGGCATCGCCGTAGACGTTGGCCAGGCCCTTCTTGGCATCCGCAGGCAACTCACCCGGCGGGAGCAATTCCTCGTCCCGGGAGGTTGCGCCGCCCTGGTTCTCTTCGCGCTCCGTACGGTCGTAGCGGTCCGGGTTGTTGATTTCCTCGCTCATGAATCTCCTTCCCTCAAGCGCTGGTGCGCCCTGCCTTCACCTAATCACAGAGCGGCGGCGCGCAACAGGGCCGGGAATTGCGCACCACGCCCTCAGGAGCTCGATCAGCCGGCCTGGGCGGGCCACGGGGTGGCCCATCCGGCCTAACTCCGGCGAGCGCCGCTCAGGAGCGGCGCTGTCCAAGTATTAAAACCTGCTTAAGCATCGTCCCTTGTCAGTGCGCCATGGCGCACCAAAAGATGGACAATTCCGTCTGAACGTGGACAGCACCGCCCCCCCCCGGAAGCCCGCTACCATCGCCGCGGTCCGGCGAGCGCCCGCGATGAACTTCCGTTCGCGCGCCGCTACCGTCCGGCGCGGAAGTCCCTGACCCAGTCGGCCGTGGCCTTCATCCCGCCGAACGTGTAGAAGTGAAGCTTCACCGTGCCGTGCACCGAGGGGTCGTAACGGTCGGCGAATTCCTCCAGGAACTTGTCCGGCCCGGCGGTCCCCAGCAGGTTGGTCAGGGAGAAGCCGTACTTGTGCACGATCCCGGCGGACGAGGCCACTCCGAACCGCTTGGCATAGTTCAGCAGCCTCTTGACCCCGGCCGGCCCGGGGATGCCGATGCGCACCGGTGCGTGGATCCCGCGGCGGCGGGCCTCGGCCAGCCAGTCGAAGACGGGATCGGTGTCGAAGCCGAACTGTGTGATGATGACCGGTTCGAGGTCTTGCCGCTGCAGTTCGGCATGCTTGTCTTCCAGCGCCTTCCACAACACCTCGCCGGAAATGTCCGGGTGCCCCTCCGGGTAGCCGCTGATGCCCACGCGGCGGATTCCGTATCGGGTCAGGAGCCCGCTGCGGATGACCTCGAGCGAGTCCGGATAAGGCCCCATCGGCTCGGTCGGGTCCCCGCCGACCACGAAGACGTCCTCCGGTGCAGCATCGGCGGACAGCGCCTGCAGGAAGTCTTCCAGCTCGGCCCGCGACGCCAACCGGCGGGCAGAGACATGGGGTACCGGCAAGAAGCCGTGCCGCTTGACGGCGGCGGCCGCCGCAACCCGTGTGGGCAGGTCCTCGTTCCCCAGGAAGGTGACGTTGATCCGCGTTCCCGCCGGAATCGTGCCGGCGGCATCTTCCAGCGCGGGAACATCCTTGCCGGTCATCTCGAGCGAGAAGTCGTCGAGCAATGTCCGGGCCGCCTGCGACGGCGCGTGTTTGGGGTCGGCCATAGTCGGAATTCCTTCCACGTGTGGTGCCGGTCACCCTTGACCGACCTGCAGCGAGTCTAGCCGGAAAGCCACTACCGATATAGGGGGTGATAAGTGATTTGCATTTCTCAATCACTGGGTGGATACTATGTGAGCCCTTCCTTCTAATCCCAGGGAACAACCATGTCCACGCCCCGTGCGCTGCGGCCCTTCGCCCATCGCAACTACCGCATCCTCATTTCGGCCCTGGCCATCTCGGTCTTCGGCACCGGCATGTGGGCCGTGGCCATGGTGTATCAGGTCATCGCCCTGGGCGGCGGGCCCATTCAGCTCTCGCTCGTCGCCACCTGCGCCAGCGTCGGTTTGTTGGCGTTCGTGCTGCTCGGCGGCATCGCGGCGGACCGGCTTCCGCGCCGCCGCCTGATCGTCAGCGTGGAAGCGGCCAATCTGGTGGCCATCGGCGCGGTGGCCCTGTTGGCCATGACCGGGCTGCTGCAGCTATGGCACCTGGCCGCAGCCGCCTTCCTGCTGGGAGTCGGTGCCGCGTTCTTCTTTCCCGCCTACTCGGCCATCCTGCCGAGGATCCTGCCGGCCGAGGACCTGCTGGCGGCCAACGGCATGGAGGGCACCATGCGGCCGCTGCTGCAGCAGGCCGCCGGACCGGCGGCAGCGGGCATGATCGTCGCCTCCTTCTCCCCCGGGGCGGCCATCGGATGGATCACGCTGTGCCATCTGTCCGCGCTAATCATCCTGAACTTCCTCGGCCAGGAACTGGTTCCGGATGCGGGGACCACGGCGTCGGTCGCCGCTGCAGACGAGCCTTCGGGCAAGCGCGGCTCCGTGCTGGCGGATCTCCGCGAGGGGGTGGCCTACACGTTGATGACTCCCTGGCTGCTTTGGACGCTGCTGTGGGCCGTCGTGAGCGTGCTCATCTTCATTGGCCCCATCGAGGTACTGCTGCCGTTTGCGGTTGCAGACCAGCTGGGCGGGGACTCGCGCACGTTCGGTTTCCTGCTGGGCATCTTCGGCATCGGCGGTGCCACCGGGGCTATGGTCACCGCCTCGCTGCGGCTGCCTCGGCGCTACCTGACGGTGATGCTGCTGTTCTGGGGTGCCGGCGCCCTGCCCATCGTCGTCATCGGCTTCACCGGCAGCTTCTGGATGATGGCCGCGGCCCTGTTCGTGGTCGGCGCGACCGGCAGCGCGGGCCAGGTCATCTGGGGCACGCTGCTGCAGCGCCGGGTGCCGCCGCACCTGCTGGGCCGGATCTCCAGCTTGGACTTCTTCGTCTCGCTGGCGTTGATGCCGGTGTCCATGGCGCTCGCCGGGCCGTTGGGCGAAGTCGTGCCCATTTGGCTGATCTTCCTGCTGATCGGCCTCGCCCTGCCGCTCCTGGCTGTGCTGGCGCTCGTTTTCGGCGGAATGCTGAAGGACGAGCTCGAGCATCCGCTGGACCGGACCCTCGAACCGGCCGGACCGGCGCGCACCTAGCGCGGCCGACCGGAGGGTCGGGCGGGTGCGGAGCCGGGCGGCACACGGGGCCGGGGCGGGCACATCCCGAAAACGAAAGGCTTCGGCACCACTATCCGACGATCAACTCAATTTTTGCGTGGCCATACGACTATCGATGGATATAGTGATTGGCAACACAACACTGAAAAGGAAGTTGAATCAGTGAGTCTCCGCTACGCCTTACTGGCGCTGCTCAGCGTCGAACCCATGACCGGTTACGACCTCTATAAGGAATTCGAGTCGTCCGTCGGGAATGTGTGGCACGCGCCCGACTCCCAGATCTATCCGGAGCTGCGGCGGATGGAGCAGGAAGGGCTGCTCGACGGGGAGGAGGTCATCTGGGGCCAGCGCGGGAGGAAGCGCCGCTACCACATCACCGCCGCCGGGCTGCAGGCCTTCCGGGAGTGGATGAACACCACGCTCGACTACACCCGCGTGCGGGATCCCGCCCACCTTAAGGCGGCCTACCTGGAGTGGGCCGAACCGGACGCTGCGCGGGAACAGATGCGCGCGCACATTGAGCACCACACCGCGCTCCGGCAGCAGTGGGAGCAGCGGATCCGCGAGATCGACGAGGACAGCAGCGAGACGCTCAATCGCCGGCTGGCCGGCACCCCGGCGAGCGAACGGACGCGGGTGAAGGCCTTCAAGCGCTTTACCTATGAAGGGCTGGTGGCCCGCGCGGAACAGGAAATTACCTGGGCCCGCTGCGGCCTCGCGCTCATCGACCGGCTTTCCGACCAGCCGGGCAGCCAGCAGCCGCAGGCGCCGCAACCCACCGGCGCCCGCAAATAGCCCCGCGCCCGCAAGTAGCCCCGGCCCGGAGGCAGCCCCGTCTAGTTCGAGTATTCCTTCCGCAGGTCGGCCTTGCGGATCTTTCCGCTGGCCGTCCGCGGCAGGTCCGCCACGAACACCACGGACTTGGGGATCTTGTAGCGGGCCAACCGCCCGTCCAGGTGCTGCTGGATCTCCTCGGCGGACACCGAGAAGCCCTCGCGGACCGTGACCACCGCGCGCGGCACCTCCCCCCACTTCTCGTCCGGGACGCCGATGACGGCGGCACTGCTGACCGCCTCCAGCTCCAGGATGACCTGCTCCACCTCGGCCGGGTAGATGTTCTCGCCGCCGGAAATGATCATGTCCTTGAGCCGGTCGGAGATAAAGAGGAAGCCTTCGTCGTCCACGTAGCCCATGTCGCCGGACTTGAACCATACGCCGTCGGCATAGCTCTCGGCCGTGGCATCGGGCCGGTTCCAGTACTCGCGGATGACGTTCGGACCCGAAATCTGGATTTCGCCGACCTCCCGCGGGGGCAGGGCCTCACCCATCGGATCGGCGATCCGGATGTCCGTGAAGAAGTGCGGGAGCCCGGCGGATCCGGCCTTCGGACGGGACTTCTCCGCCGCCAGCGTGGTGGCTCCGGGCGCCGTTTCGGTCATCCCGTAGCCGTTGGTGAAGGACAGCCCGCGGGCCTCGTAGGCCTCCAGCACCCGCATGGGAACGGCCGATCCGCCGCAGGTCAGCTTGTTCAGGGAACTGATGTCCGTCTTGCCCCAGTCCGGATGCTCGCACAGCAGCTGGTAGGTAGTCGGCACGCCGCTCATGCTGGTCGCCCTGTACTTCTCGATCAGCATGAGGGTCCGCCCCGGATCGAACTTGGGCTCCAGCACCACGGTGGCCCCCTTGAGCAGGGCCGGCAGCACGCCCATGCCCAGGGATGCCACGTGGAACATCGGGGCGATCATCAGGGCGACGTCGGTGCTGGCCATGTCGAAGTCCACCAGCACATTAATGCTGTTCCAGGTCATGTTGCCGTGCGTGAGCAGCGCGCCCTTGGGCCGGCCCGTGGTGCCGGATGTGTAGAGAATCATGGCCGGGTCATCCAGCGACACTGCTTCATCGCGGCGTACCGCGCTGCCGGAAGCAATGACTTCCTCCAAAAGTTCGACGGCGGTGCCCGGCTCGACCGCCTCGGCACCGGTTCCCGCCGGGGTATCTTCCACCACGATCCGCTGGTGTAGCCCCAGCAGGGCACTGCCCCGGGCGGCCAGCGTCTCCAGGCTGCGGGCGTGGACCAGGATGCGGCTGCCGGAGTCCTGCAGGGCGAACTGGACTTCGGGCGGGGCCAGCCGGGTGTTCAGCGGGACGAAGATGGCGCCCAGGGTCCCGCACGCAAAAAAGGTTTCCAGGAACGCCGGGTGGTTCTCCCCCAGGTAGGCCACCCGGTCGCCGCGGCCGATGCCGCGGTCCGCCAGGGCGTTGGCCAGCCGGTCCACCCGCCCGGCGAACTCCCCGTAGCTCAGTTCACCCGCGCTGCTGATAATGGCGGTTTTCGCGGCGGACTTCATGCGTCGCTTGTGGATCCAGGCCCCGAGACCTTGATTCTGCATCGTGACATACCTTCCGACGTACCCGGCGAGCGGGTCTCGACAGCCCCGCGAGCGGGCCCGACCCCCAGCCCGGGCGGGCGGGGCCGGACTCACGGCTCCGCGGTGAACCAGATCACAGCGGACATCTCCAACGTAGGGCGTTTTAGTTGAGAAAGTCAATAGTTGACGTTGCAGTCGTACCGCGGGCCTCTACCGTCCACCGCTTGGCCGCATGCGTCATCAGGAACAGGAAAACACCCCTCCGCAAACGCGGAGGGGTGTTTCTGCCCATCACCCGCCCGGGCAGCGCCACCAGGCACAGCCGGAGCGTCGGGAACACGTGGCCGGCCAACGCATCCTGCCAGCCTTATTGCTGCGGCAGGAGCGCCTCCATGTCCGGGATCTCCTCGATCAGGCCGTTCTTCAGGGAGATGTCGGCGATCTCCTGGATGGACTCGGCGTTGACCTCCTGCGGGAATTTCGGCAGGGTCAGCTCCTCGATGACCGCGGGGTCAAGCTGCGTGTACTCGGGCAGGATCTCGCGCACCCGGTCCGGATTCTCGTCGGCGAACGCCAAGGACTTCTTCATGGCCCGAACAAAGGCCTCGGTAACATCCGGCTTCTCCCCGGCAATGTCGTCCGATGTGAAGTAGGTCGCCACGGTGAGGTTCTCCACCGGATAGGCATAGTTGGAGAACACCGGCACCGCGCCGTCGCCTTCGACGATGGTCACGAACGGTTCAACGGCGGCGATCGCGTCGACGTTGCCGTTGGCCAGCGCCGCGGGCATGTCCGGGAAGGGCATCTCGACGAAATTCAGGTCGGACGAGTCCGCGCCGGCCTGCTCCACCGCCTCACGGATCGTCGAGTCGCTGATGTTGTTCAGGGTATTCACGCCGATGCGCTTGCCGGTCAGGTCCCCAATCTCCTTGATCCCGCTGTCCGGCTTGACCATGACGGCCGCGAAATCCTCATCCTGGTTGCCGGTGGTTGAAGCGCCGTTCGCCACCATCTGCATGTTCAGCCCCTTGGAGCGGGCAATCACCAGCGAGGTGACATTGCTGAAGCCGAAATCCATCTGACCGCTGGTGATGGCCGGAATGATGGCCGCGCCGCCCTGTGCCGGGACGAGCTCGAGATCCAGCCCCTCTTCTTCGAAGAATCCCTCCTGGTCGCCCAGGTAGATGGGAGCCACGTCAACGATCGGGATGACCCCAACCTTGATCGGAGTCATTCCGCCGGCGGCTTCGGTGCCGCCGGTTTGCGCCGCATCACCGCCACCGGACGGGCTGCCCCCACCGCAGCCTGTCACCGCCAGCACGGCCGCCAGCGCAACCGCCGTTCCAATTCTTTTCACGGGTCCCTCTCCCACTCACCGCCCCATGCAGCAAGAGTGTGCCTTAGGTCACAGTATCTACGGACATAGTGGAGGCCGTCAACGATGCGGGGCGGCTCCCGCATCCCGGGAACCGCCCCGCCGCCAGAGGCCAAGAGCGAAGGCTACTGGACGGCCATGGCCGGCACGTCGGGGGCCTTGTCCACATACTCGTACTTGACCATCAACTCGCCCATGTCGCTGAGAACATCCACCGGAAGCTCGGCGTCGAACGTTTCCATTTTCAGGCCCTTCGCCACTTCTTCGGGCATGCCCATGAAGTCCGGCAGGACCGCGCGGACGCCGGCCGGATCCGCTTCCGCGGCCGTCAGGGTTTCCGAAACGGCTGCCTTGAAGTCGGCCACGATCTCCGCGTTCTGGTCGGCGTAGCTGCCGCTGGTGAAGGTCACCATGGTGGGCAGGCCCGGCAAGGCCTTCTGGTTCGGGTGGCCCAGCAGCTTGTACTCCTTGTTGGCCAACGCCTTCGACTGGAAGGGTTCAGGCACCCAGATGGCATCAACGTTGCCGCGCTCCAGCTGGGCTTCCATGTCCGGGAACGGCATTTCGCTGAACTTCAGCTTGGAGGGGTCACCCCCGTCGATCGCCGCCGATTCCATGATGGTGAGGTCGCCCTGGGTCTTGAGCGTGTTGACGGCGGTGGTCTTGCCCTCCAGGTCCGCGAAGTCCTCGATCCCGGAATCAGCCTTGACGATCACGGCGTTGATGTCCTCACCCTCCGCCTTGGAGTTGCTGTAGCCCGTGACGATATTCATATCCAGGCCCTTGTCCACCGCCGTCATCACCGACAGCGGATTGCCGACGGCGAAGTTCAGGGTGCCGGTGGAAACGGCGGGCAGCATGGCAGCGCCGCCCTGCCCGGTCTGCAACTCCAACTCCAGGCCGTGCTTCTCGAAGATGCCCTCATCGATGCCGTACTGCATGGCTCCCGACGGGGCGATCGGCAGCACGCCCACAGTGAGCTTGGTGAGCCCGGAGCCGGCGGGGCCGGGCTGTTCCGCCGGCGCTTCGTTCGACCCGGACGGGGAACCGGAGCCGCAGCCGGTCAATGCCATCGCGGCAACCGCGCCACCGGCCAGTAACTTCGCCAAGTGCTTCTTCATGAAATGCTCCTCGCGGTCCTTGGCGCCGCCGCCCCCGCCGTCGGGAGACTGACTGTGATCGGCACCACACCTAAATACAATGTAGATACAATAGTTGAATAAATCAACAGTTAGGGCAGATTTCTGCACCGACCTTGCTTCCGAACCGGGAGCGGCCCGGCGTCAGGCGTAAAAGCGGGCCAAGAACTCCGCGATGACCGCGGGGCGCTCCTCGCCTTCGATCTCGATGGTGTTGTTGGTCTTGATCTGGACGCCGCCCTTCACCTCGGTGACCTCGGAAATCACCGAATGCAGGCGGACCTTGGAGCCGACCTTCACCGGACTGGTGAACCGCACGCGGTCCAGGCCGTAGTTGACCTTGGTCGTGACGCCTTCCACGTCGAACAGTTCACTCCACAGCGGAATGACCAGCGACAGGGTCAGGAAGCCGTGGGCGATCGGCGCGCCGAACGGCCCTTCCTTGGCCTTTTCCGGGTCGGTGTGGATCCATTGGTGGTCATCGGTGGCATCTGCAAATGTGTTGACCTGGTCCTGCGTGATTTCACGGTAGTCGGTGTAGCCCAGGTCCTTGCCGACCAGGTTGGGCAGTTCTTCGAGGCTGACGACGGTGTTGCTCATGGAGTGCTCCTTGGGAATACGGACGGTTCTAGCGGAATGCGCCGGTGCCGGTGATTGCCCGGCCGACTATCAGGGCGTTGATCTCGTGGGTGCCTTCATAGGAATAGACGGCCTCGGCGTCGGCATGGAACCGCGCGACGTCGGTGTCCAGGGTGATGCCGTTGCCGCCCACCACTTCCCGGGCCAGGGCAACGGTCTCGCGCATGCGGGCGCTGCAGAACATCTTGGCCAAAGCCGAGTTCTCGTCCTTGTAGATGCCGTCCTCCTGCTGCTGGGTCAGCCGTACCGCCATGCCGAGCGAGGCCGTGAGGTTGCCGAGCATGGTGGCCAGTTTCTCCTGGACCAGCTGGAATCCGGCCAGCGGCTTGCCGAACTGCCGGCGCTCCTTGACGTAGCGCAGCGCGGCCTCGTAGGCGCCGGCTTGGACGCCGGCGGCGATCCAGGCGACGTCGGAGCGCATGTTGCGCAGCAGCGAGGCCACGTCAGCGAACGAATTGACGTTCTGCAGCCGCGCGGAGTCCGGTACGCGGACTCCGGCCAGGGTGATGTCGGCGTTCTGCATCATGCGCAGCGAGGTCTTGCGCAGGATCTTGGCGATGCCGACCCCGGGGGCATCGGTCGGGACGAGGAAGCACTTGACCTGTCCGTCCGCCTGGTCGCGGGCGAAGACGGCGAGCACGTCGGCAGCGGCGGCCCCGCCGATCCAGCGCTTGGCGCCGTCGATCACCCATTCGCCTCCCTCGCGGCGGGCGCTGGTCTCGAGCCCGCCGGCGATGTCCGAGCCGTGTTCCGGTTCGGTCAGCGCAAAGACGCCCTTCAACTCGAAGCTGCGGATCTTCGGGTCCAGCTCTGCAGCCTGCCCGGCGCTGCCGCCCAGAGTCACGGCCGTGCGGAACAGTCCTGACTGGGCGTTGTAGAAGGTGGCGACGGAGGCGTCGGTCCGGGCGAGCTCGAAGTTGCGGAAGCCCTCGTAGAGTCCGGAGGTCTTCGCGCCGCCGTCGGTCAGTTCGGCCGGCGCCATCAGGTTCAGGTCATACAGCGGCTGGGCAATCTGATAGGGAAACTCGCCCTGTTCCCAGTAGTCCGCCAGCAGCGGCTGAACCTGCTCCTCGAGCACGCTGCGCAGCCGGCCGAGCACGGTCCGTTCGGCGTCGGTCAGCAGCGCGGCGTAGCCGTACTGGTCGGAAGGATAGAAGGGTCCGGCCGCGGTGCCGGCCTTCTCTTGGGCCACCGTGCTCATGCCTGCCCACCGCCCAGCCCGAGCAGGCGCACCGCGTTGTCCTTGAGGATTTTCGGCCGGACCTCGTCCTTCATCGGCAGGTCCGCGAAGGCGCCCAGCCACTTCTGCGGGGTGATCAGCGGGTAATCGGTGCCGAACAGCACCTTGTCCTGCAGGACGGAGTTGGAAAGTTTCACCAGGGATTCCGGGAAGTACTTTGGCGACCAGCCGGACAGGTCGATGAACACGTTCGACTTGTGCGTGGCAATCGAGTTGGCCTCGTCCTGCCAGGGCACCGAGGGGTGCGCCATGATGATCTGGAAGTCCGGGAAGTCGGCGGCGATCTCGTCCAGCAGCAGCGGGTTCGAGTAGCCGAGTTTAATCCCGGAGCCGCCGGGCGTGCCGGCCCCCATGCCGTTCTGGCCGGTATGGAACACCGCCGGCAGGCCCAGCGATTGCAGGGCTTCCCACAGCGGGTAGAACCGCTCGTGGGACGGGTTGAAGCCCTGCAGGCTGGGGTGGAACTTGAAGCCCCGCACCCCGTAGTCCTCGGCCAGGGACTTGGCCCGGTCAATGGCCTCCGGACCCGTCAGCGGGTCGACGGAGCCGAACGGGATCAGCACGTCGTTGTTGCGGGCGGCGCCCTCGGCGATGTCCTCGATGCTGTTCGGCTCGTGCTTCAGGCGGGTCCGGGCATCCACGGTGAACACCACCGCCGCCATCTTCAGTTCCCGGTACGTTTCGGCAATCGCATCCAGCGACGGCGTCCGCTCCTCCGCCTTGAAGTACGCGCTCGACGCGTCCATCAGCTCCTGCGGCAGCGAGAGGTGTCCGTGGCCGTCGATCTCGACGTGCACATGCATGTCGATCGCGGCCAGCGACGCGACGTCGAGCGCCGGTTCGTAGCGTCTGGGAGGCACGGCTACTTCGCCGCCGTCTCGGGCTGCAGTTCCGCCGGCAGTTCGGGGAACGTCTCGCCCACGCTCTGCAGCCGGCCGCCGAACAGGTCCTGGAAACGCTCGCTCAGCGCTTCGTAGCTCCAGCCACCGTCCAGGTACTCGGTGGCGACGGGCTCCGGGTGGGACCACAGCTGCAGCCGGTCGCCGCCCACGCCGATCGCCTGGCCGGTCACGTTGGCTGCCGCATCGGAGGCGAGGTAGGCAACCAGCCCGGCAACGTCGTCGGCCGTTCCAAAGCCCAGGTCCTTGCGGAAGAAGTCGGGCATGGCCTCGCCGCGTTCGTCCGCTTCCACGGCCTTCTGGAAGAACGGCACCGTCTTCGTCATCGCGGTAGCTGCCACCGGGATCACGGCGTTGGCGGTGACGCCGGCCTTCTTCATCTCCAGCGCCCAGGTCCGGACCATCCCGACGATGCCGGCCTTCGCCGCGGCGTAATTGGTCTGGCCGAAGTTGCCGCGCTGGCCGGTGGGTGAACCGATCGTGATGATCCGGCCCGCGACACCGCTCTCTTTAAAGTACGCGTAAGCCTCGCGCACGCAGGTAAAGGTGCCGCGCAGGTGCACGTTGATCACCAGGTCGAAGTCCTCGTCGGTCATCTTCAGCAGCGATTTGTCCCGCAGCACCCCGGCATTGGTCACCAGGATGTCCAGGCGGCCGAAGGTCTCGACGGCGGCGCCCACCAGCTGCCGGGCGGTTTCGGTGGACCCCACCGGGGCGACGACGGCCGTGGCTTGGCCGCCGGCGGCAGTGATGCTGGCAACGGCTTCCTCCGCGACCTGCGCGTCCACGTCATTGACCACAACGGAGGCGCCCTGCCGGGCAAGCTCCTGGGCGTAGGCCAGGCCGAGGCCCCGGCCACTTCCGGTGACGATCGCTGTTTTTCCGGCCAAAGACATCTGCTGCTCCTAGTCCCGCACGGTGGAGGTGCGTTGCGGTTTATGCTGGTCTGAAACCTATGACAACCCATATGATTGAAAAAGTCAATCATTTTGGCAGGCACCAACTTCTAGCGAGGGAACATGTCCGCAGCAACCACGGCCGTCCGCCCGTCGGCGACCGCCGGCCTTGAACGGCTGTACGGTACCGATCTGGCCAACGAAATCGAGTTCCTCACGGCGCGGGCGCGTTCGCTGGGGTCCGGCTTAGCCAACAACATGCTGGCCGAGCTTGACCTGAAGGTGCGGTCCTACTCGGTGCTGTCACTGGCGTGCAGCGGGGAGAACCCGTCGCAGCGCGAACTGGCCGATTTCCTGAGTCTGGACCCCAGCCAGATCGTGGCGCTGGTGGACCAGTTGGAGCGGCGCGGCGCCGTCACCCGCGAAGCCGACCCGCGCGACCGCCGTTCCAAGGTCATCGTTGCGACGGCATCGGGCCGGAAGCTGTACAAGCAGGCCGAAGCGATCATCCGCAAGGCGTCGGACGAGTCCCTGGCACAGCTGAACGAACACGAACGGGAAACGCTGCGCGACCTGCTGCGCCGCATCGCCTTCTGACCGGCCGCGAGACGCATCGCCTTCCGACCGGCCGCGAGACGCATCGCCTTCCCGGTCGCGACGGGCGCCGGGCGCCGGGCGCCGCGCACCGGCTACCCCCTCCCCCAAGCCCCTCCCTCAACCCCTCCCCCTTCGACTACTCAAATAACGCCCTTTTCAGTGCTGAGAAGGGCGTCATCTGAGCAGCCGATCTCAGAGGGCGGGCGGAACCGGGGCGCTGGTTAAGGAACGGAGCCGGCCGCACCCTTGCTAGGATGCGGCCGGCGCACGCTGCCTCCTGCTAGCCGGCGCTGCCGGCCTGGGTGGCGGCGGCGGGGCGGTGGCCCTGCTTGGCGAGCTGGATCTGTTCGTAGACGTGGTGGCGCAGTTCGGTGAACCGCGGCAGCGCGCGGGTGTTCAGCTGGTCACGCTCGTCGGGCAGGTCGATCTCGAGGTCTTCCTGGATCACGGTCGGCGAGGAGGACAGGATGATCACGCGCTGGCCCAGGTAGACCGATTCGTCGATGTCGTGGGTGACGAACAGGACGGTGACGCCCAGTTTCTTCCAGACCGTGCGGATCAGGTCCTCCAGGTCTGCCCGGGTCTGGGCGTCGACCGCGGCGAACGGCTCATCCATGAGCAGCACCTCGGGCTGGTAGGCCACCGCCCGGGCGATGGCCACGCGCTGCTGCATGCCGCCGGAGAGCTGCCACGGGTAGGACTGCGGCACGTGGTCCAGGCCCACGGCCTCCAGGGCGTCGTCCACAAGCTTGTCGCGCTCGGCCTTGCCCATGCCGGCGTTCTTCAGCGGCAGTTCCACGTTCTCGCGCACCCGCATCCAGGGGAACAGCGAGCGGCCGTATTCCTGGAACACCACGGCCATCTTCTTGGGCGGGCCGGTCACCCGGGCGCCGTCCAGCAGCACCTCGCCCTCGGTGGGGGCCAGCAGGCCGGAGATGCACTTGAGCAAGGTGGTCTTGCCGGACCCGGACGGGCCGACCAGGCAGGCCAGCTCCCCTGCCCGCAGGTCGAAGGTAAGGTTGCGCACCGCCTCGATGTCGCCGCCGTCGGTGTGGTAGACCTTCTTGACGCCGCGCACCGAGAGCATGGCCTGGCCTTCGGGCAGGGTTTTGCCGGTCGGAACCGGGGTGGTTTCAGGCTGCATTTTCTACCTCTCGCAGGCCGTGGTACCAGCGCAGGATCTTGCGCTCGGTCCATTGGAAGATGAATGACATGGCAACACCGATCAGGCCCAGCACCACGATGCCGGACCACATTTCGGGGATCGCGAAGGAACGCTGGAACTGCACGATGGTAAAGCCAAGCCCCGAGGACGAGGCGAACATTTCGGAGATGACCATCAGGATCAGGCCGATGGACAGGCACTGGCGGACGCCGGCCATGATCTGCGGGCCCGCAGAGGGCAGCACGAGGTGACGCACGCGGGCCATGCCGCCGATGCCGTAGGTGTGCGCCGAGTCCGAAAGCACCGAGTCGATGGCGCGGACGCCTTCGATGGTGTTCAGCAACACCGGCCAGATGCAGCCGGAGATGATGACCACAATCTTCATCGTGTCGGTGATGCCCATCAGCAGCATCAATACCGGAATCAGCACCGGCGGCGGGATGGCGCGGAAGAACTCCAGCACCGGCTCGGTGAAGTCGCGCAGCCACTTGATCGAGCCGATCAGCAGGCCGGCGACGATACCCAGGATGATCGCCGCGGCCACCCCGATGATCAGCCGCCCGATCGAGGGCAGCACGTCGGACAGGAGCCGTTCGCCGAACCAGGTCTCGGCGAACGCGTCGACGAGCAGTGCCGGGGTGGGCACGAAGAAGTTTGTCGCGCCCAGCGTCGAGGCCCACCAGATCAGCACCAGGATGACCGGCAGCGCCAGAGCGTAGGCAATGCTTTTCAGGACTTTCACGCGATCACCTCGGAACGGATCGATTCATGCCACGACAGGGTCTTGCGCTCAATGAAGCGCATCACCAGGTTGACCAGCACGCCGATCAGTCCCGTGGCCAGCACCAGCGCATACATGCCCGCGATCGCGCCGCCGGACTGCGCCAGCGCGATTTCCCTGCCCAGGCCCGGCGAACCGATCACCAGTTCGGCCGTGATGGCCAGGATGAGCGCCACCGCTGCGGCCAGGCGCACCCCGGTCATCAGGTACGGCAGGGCGGTGGGGAAGACCACGTGGCGGACCCGAGCGAACCGGCCCAGGCCGTAGGACTTGGCCGTTTGCATTGCCACGTTGTCCACGTCGGCCACCCCGTACAGCACCTGGATGAAGACCTGCCAGAACGATGCGTAGACGATCAGCATCAGCGAGGACTCGATCTTCACGCCGAACAGCAGCACGGCCAGCGGAATCAGCGCCACCGACGGGATGGGCCGCAGGAACTCCACCGTGGAGTTGGTGAACTTCCGCAGGAAGTTTGACGAACCGATGATGAAGCCAAGCACCACGGCCAGCAGCACCGCCATCAGCAGGCCAAGGAACCATGCGAGCATGGTTTCGCCCACCGCAAGCCAGAACGCCGCCAAGCCGAAATCGTTGAACAGCACGGCGAGCACCTCGGAGGCAGGAGGCAGGAAGCGGGCCTCAACAATCCCAACCCGCGGCACCAGTTCCCACACCAGCAGGAACGCAAGGATCCCGGCAAGCCCCAGCAGCTGCTTGGTGGGACGCTTCTTGGAAGGGCGCCGGCGGGACCGGCTGGCCGCCGGACCCTTGCTGTCCGTTGTCACCGCGGGGGCGCTCATGGGAGCATCCCGAGGTGCGGCGCCCTATACAGCGCACAATTCATTTCCACTCCTTCTGCCCCGAGGAGAACGGGGATACAGACCACGCTGTTCGCTAGCCGAACATGCGTTCACTAGCTCAAGTGTGGTCGACGCCACTTGGTGACGTCAAACACTCTAGGCCATCGTTACGCAGGCAACACTGTGCGACGGTCTTTAACCCCGTTGAATTGAAAAGATCAACGGTTTGTGCTTAGGAGTTCAGCGCTTTCGCCCGAGCAGGAAATAGGCCACCGGGCCGATGAAATTGAGGAAGGAAGCGGCAAACCACACCGGCTTCGGCCCGTTGACCAGGGCGGCCGGGCGCTTCTTCAGGTCCTTGAGAGCGGCCGTCTGCAAGACAAGCTGCAGCCCGGCCATGATGGCCACACGCAGCCGCTGCCCCCCGCTCAAATCGCTGAAGGACTTCTTCTTCATGGCTTTCTTCATGGCGGCCTCCCGGTCGGTTGTGGCAGCAGGTGCCTCAAGTGTAGGCGTGCACCAGCCGGCGGCGCAGGGCTAGCGGTTCCTTTCGTACCGCCACGGCAGCGACCCGGTGGAGAGCCGGTGCCTGGCCCCGGCGGCCGCCGCCGGCCCGGGACCGGGGTAGGCGTCGTCGCCGGCCCAGACGATGACCTGACCGCCGGCCGGGTCGTCAATCACGTGGCTCTCATAGTTGAAAGGCTCCGTGTTCCGGGCGGCTTCCAGCGCGTCCGCCACGGTATCGAAGCGGCCCAGTTCATGCAGGGTTACCCAGGTCGGCGGGACCAGCCGCATCAGCCCGGACTCATGCCGCCGGAGCGCTTCGCCGGGCCGCATCCAGGCGAAGCCGGCCAGCTCGCCGTCGTTGAGCTCGACCTCCCCGGCCGGTGCCGCTGCGGTGAAAAACCATGTTTGGAAGCGGCGGACCAGGCTGTGGCGGGGCACCCAATTGGACAGGTGCACCAGTTCCTGGCCGCCGATCCGCAGGCCGGTCTCCTCGAAGGTCTCGCGCGCCCCTGCGATCTTTGCCGCCGCCAGCTGCCGGCCCTGGTCACCTTCGACGGCGCCGCCGGCCCCTGTGCGGGCTTCGGCTTCGGCTTCGGCTTCGGCTTCGGCTTCGGCTTCGGCTTCGGCGGCACGGTAGTCCCCCGGGTCCACCTTGCCGCCGGGGAACACCCAGGCCCCCGCGAAGGATCCACCGCCGGGGCGTTCCAGCATCAGGACTTCCAGTCCCTCCGGGCCGTCGCGCAGCAGGATGACTGTTGCCGCCAGCTCGGCCTGGTCCATTTGTTTGTCCACCGCTTTATCCACACCCTTAGCTTAGGACGGCGGCGGAAGGCGTTGATTCGAGCCGAGGAGATGGCCCGCGGGTGCACCGGCGGCGTGTCGTGCCTACTTCCGGGCCAGCAGCCGCTCAACGCGCGGCTTGACCTCGGTGGCCAGCAGCGTGATGGAATCGATCAGGTGCTCGTGCGGCAGCCCGCCGATGTCGGTCTGCAGGAAGTGGCGCACATGTCCGAGGTATCCGTGCAGGTGGGCAATCCGCTCGGCCACGTCATCCGGATCGCCGACGTAATAGGCGCCCGGGGCCTCGGCCTGGGCCAGAAAAGCGCGCTTGTCCGGTGCGGGCCAACCACGCAGCCTGCCCATTTCCACGTTGAGGTTGTGCCAGCCGGGGTAGAACCGGTCGAGGGCCTCCTGCTTGCTCGGCGCCACCAGCCCGAGGGCGGCAACGGAAACCTTGATCTGCGGACCGCTGTGGCCGGCCTGGGCCGCGGTTCGCCGGTAGAGCTCGGCCAGCGGAGCGAACCGGTGCGGGGCTCCGCCGATAATCCCGTAGGAGACGGGCAGCCCGAGCTGCCCGGCCCGGGCGGAAGAACCGGCGTTGCCCCCGGTGGCCAGCCAGATGGGCAGCGGCCCGGCGGCAGGGCGCGGCACGACGGCGAGGTCCGCGATGGGCGGCCGCCGGGATCCGCTCCACGTCACTTCGGGGGCGCGGCTGTTGTTGATGGCCATCAGCAGATCCAGCTTCTGCGCATACAACTCGTCGTAGTCGCCCAGGTCGTAGCCGAACAGCGGAAACGTTTCCACCGATGAACCGCGGCCCGCGGTGATCTCGACGCGGCCGCCGCCGGAAATCGCGTCCGCCGTGGAGAACTGCTGGAACACGCGAACGGGGTCGTCCGTGGAGATGATGCTGGCGGCGCTCCCTAGCCGGATCTGCTTCGTGGCGGCCGCGGCCGCGGCGACGATCGCGCCCGGTGAGGATGCGGGCATGCTGGTGGTGTGGTGCTCGCCGATCCCGAAGTAATCCAGGCCAACCTTGTCGGCGTGGAGGATCGCCTCAAAGAGATTGCGGATGGCCTCCGACGTCTCCCGCTGGCTGCCGTCCGGATTGAGTTGCGTGTCGCCGAAGCTGTAGGCACCGATTTCCATGTCTTGTCCTGTTCTGCCGGTCGATGCCGTCATGGACGCGCCGGTTCGTTGGCCTCCGCCAAGAGGCCTCGGAGCTCGTCGGCGGCATGGGCGGCGTTGAAGATGCGGGTGCCCGGTTGGAAGGCGCGGCCGGCCGACAGTGGGCCGGCATCGATCGGGTCGTAGCCGAGGCGATCGATGAAGGCCGCGACCAGGATTTTGGCGTCGTCGTGATCGCCGGCAAGAGCCAAGGCGCGGCGGGCGGCGGAGCCGGCGCTGCGGCTGTCCTCTTCGAGTTCCCGGTACCCGATGTGGTTCAGGGTTTTGACCACGTGCGCGCCCGCCAGGAAATCCTGGACGACCTCGCTGCTGCCGCGCGGGTCGCTCTCGAAGTCGCCGATCACGCCGTCGGTCGAAGCCCAGTAGTTCATCGCATCGATCACGGTCTTGCCGGCCAACCGGCCCGGATCCAGCGTGCGGTATCTGTGCAGTGGAATCGCGGCGAGAACCAGGTCCGCCGTCCCCACTTCGGCGGCGCCGACCGGCTCCGCCCCCGGCGTGATGATTTCCGTCAGCAAGGCGATCTCTGCAGCCGGCTTGGACGTTGCGATCTTCACCCGGTAGCCGGCCTTGAGCGCCTGCCGGGCGACGGCGGTGCCCACGCGGCCGGCCCCCAGGATGCCAACGGTGCCAAGCTTCATTTCAACTCCAGTCTGCGAATATGCTGTCCGACAGACTATATTCATCGCAGATTATCTGTGCAACTTCGCATGATTCGTTATCATGAGAGGCATGACAGGAGAACGAGCCGCCACAGCGGACAGGACGCACAGCCCGGTTCCCGGCGACTTCGGATGGAACCTCGGGATGGTCCTGCGCGGGTACCAGTCAAAATTCGAGGAGGCCGTCACCGGGATGCCGGAAGGCATCCGCGGCTACCAGATCCTCTCCGCCGTCGTTCATCGGGACCCGCCGAACCAGCAGGCCCTCGGGGCCCACTTGGCGATCGACCGCACCGTACTGACCTACATCCTCGATAAACTCGTGGCCGCCCGGCTGGTGGAGCGCGTCCCCGCCGCCAACGACCGGCGCGCACGGAAAATCGTTCCCACCGCACAGGGACGGGCCGCACTCTCGGAGCTTGAGGTCCGCGTCGCACGTGCCGAGCAGGAGTTGCTCTCCGGCCTGTCGCCGGAGGACGTGCGCACGCTTTCCGCCTTGGTCGAGATGTTGGCCATGGGAATCCACCGCGCGCAGCCGAACTCCAGCCCGTGCGAGGCGATGGACCACCTGCCCTAAACTCGTCAGCATGTGGATCGGCTGGATTGAGTTCGACCTGCTCCTGGGCGACGTGCATTCGCTCAAGGAAAAGCGTTCCGTGCTGCGGCCGATCATCGCCGAGGTGCGGAAGCGGTTCGATGTCTCAGTGGCGGAAGTCGGCCAACAGAACCTCTACCGGCGGGCCGAGCTAGGCATCGGGCTGGTAGGCGGCGACCGGGCCCATGTGGTCCAGGTGCTGGACACGGCCGAGAACTACATTGCCTACCGCCCCGGCGTGGACCTGCTCAGCACGCGGCGGAAAATACACTCGAGCGACGACTGAGCCCGGCCCCGCGCCGGCTGCAAACCGGTCCTGCAGGCCGCCGGTGCGCATCGACCGGCGTGGATATTGGTAGCGTTGGTCACGCCCATGATCCGCGCCACATCCGGAGGCTCCGTTGACTACCCCCGCCACCGACGAGCAGTTTTCCACCGTCGAGGAGCTTGTCCGCCACCGCTATGCCTCCGACAAAGCGTCGCAGCACCTTGGCATCGAGGTGCTCGAGGCCGAAGAAGGCCGCGTGGTGATGTCCATGGGCGTCCAGGACTACATGCTGAACGGCCACCACATCCTGCACGGCGGCTACCTGTTTACGCTCGGCGATACGTGCTTCGCGTTCGTTTGTGAGTCACTGGGCCGGCCGTCGGTCTCCCGTCAGGCGGAAATAACGTACATTGCGCCCGGCGCGGCGGAAGCCCGTCTGGTGGCCACCGGCGTCGAACGTACCCGCTATGGCCGCAACAACATCGTGGATATCTCCATTCACGACCATGACGGCCAGCACTTGGCCGAGATGCGCGTCTACGGCGTGCTGGTCCCGAAGAAGTAGTTTCCCCCTGCACCAAAGGAGCATTCCCGATGTCCGCAGTGCCCGCGATCGATCTCAACAACGGCGTCAGCATCCCGCAGCTGGGCTTCGGCGTCTTCAAGGTGCCGCCGGCTGAAACGCAACGGGCCGTTGAAGCTGCACTGGAGGCCGGTTACCGCCACATCGACACCGCCGCCGCCTACCGCAACGAGTCCGGCGTGGGGGCGGCGATCAGATCCAGCGGAATTCCGCGCGAGGAACTGTTCATCACCACGAAACTCCGCAACGGCGAGCAGGCGACGGCCCGCAAGGCGTTCGATGCCAGCCTGCGGGAGCTGGGCCTGGACTTCGTGGACCTGTACCTGATCCACTGGCCGGTGCCATCGCAAAACCTCTACCTGCGGGCGTGGCACGAACTCGAGGAGGTCTACGCCGAGGGCCTCAGCCGCGCGATCGGCGTCTCCAACTTCCTCATCGAGCATTTGGAAACCGTGCTGGCCGCCGGCGGTACGGTTCCGGCGGTGAACCAGATCGAAATCCACCCCACCTTCCAGCAGCGCGAGGTCGCGGAGTTCAGCCGTGGGCACGGCATTGCCGTCGAGGCCTACAGCCCGCTGGGCCAAGGTGCGGATTTGGAGAGCCGGACGGTCACCGCCATCGCGGCAAAGTATCTGGCGACCCCGGCCCAGGTGGTGCTCGCCTGGCATCTTGCCAACGGCGCCGTCGTGATCCCGAAGTCCGTCAATCCCCGGCGGATGGCGGAAAACCTGGCCGCGGCACGGCTCACGCTCGATGCGGAGGACCTGGCCGCGATCACGGCGCTTGACGCCGGCGGTCGCATCGGCGCGGACCCGGCCACGGCAGCCTTCACGCAGCTCTAGAAACGACGGTTGCCGGTGTCCGCGTTGGACACCGGCAACCGTAGGGAACCTGCTGAGCGCAGGCTGAGCGCTAGAGCCGGCGGTACTCGGCCACCATCGGGCAGTCGAACGGGTCACGCGCCGACAGGCCGACCTTGTTCAGGTACTGGACCACGATGCCGTAGGACTTGGGCAGCGACGTTTCGGTGTACGGGATGCTGTGGTTGGCGCAGTATTCGCGCACGATGTGGGCGGCCTTGGCCAGGTTGGGCCGCGGCATGCTCGGGAACAGGTGGTGCTCCACCTGATAGTTGAGTCCGCCCATGAGCGCGTTGAGGGCGCCGCTTCCCGCGGGAGTGCGGCCAACGATGTTGCGGCTGGTCAGGACCTGGCGGCTGAGGAAGTCCACCTTCGAGTCCTTGGGGATCAACGGCATGCCCTTGTGGTTCGGCGCGAAGGACGCACCCATGTAGACGCCGAAGACGGCCAGCTGGACCCCGATGAAGGCGAACGCCATGCCGGTGGGCAGGAAGATGAAGATCGCGGCAATGTACAGCGACAGCCGGGCGAAGAGGATGGCCAGTTCGCGCTTGCGGCCCTTGACGGGGCCGCGGGCAAACAGCGACCTGATGGAGGTGGCGTGCAGGTTGATGCCCTCGAGCATCAGCAGCGGGAAGAACAGGTAGCCCTGCCGGCGGGTGAACCAGGCCATTAGGCCGCGGCGTTCGGCGGCCTGCTCCGGCAGGAAGGAGACGGTGTCCTGCTCGATGTCCGGGTCTTTCCCGATGGTGTTCGGGTTGCCGTGGTGCCGGGTGTGCTTGTTCATCCACCACTGGTAGCTGATGCCCACCACGGCGTTGGCCAGGAACCTTCCGGCGCGGTCGTTGGCCGGGCCGGTTTCGAAGACCTGCCGGTGCGCGGCCTCGTGGGCCAGGAACGCCAGCTGCGTGAACAGGATGCCCAGTGCGCCGGCAATCAACAGCTGGAACCAGCTGTCGCCGAGCAAAACGAATCCGGTGGCCGCTCCGGCCAGCCCCAGCGCCAGCGCGACAAAGAGGCTGATGTAGAACCCCCTGCGCTTTCGCAGCAGACCTGCATCCCGCACGGTACTCAACAGCTGGGAGTAGCCGCTGGCGGCGGAAGAACCGCGCTTGCTACGGGTAGAAGTTGTCGGTGGAGATACAGATATGCTCATGCAGCCTTCAGTGGATCGGGTCCGACTTCCCAGCCGCTTTAGTAGGGCGTGTGCCCCGTAGATGAAGATCACTTTACGGTAGCAACCTGAACGCGTCCTGAACAGTGGGGGCCGTGGTAGTGCCATTCGGCTTCCCGTTCAAAGTCCTGTACAGTGATTCTTGTAGTTGTTGTGTTGCGCATTTGATTTTGAGCAACAAGCCCTTCACCGAAGGGTTTGTGCTTCTCTGAACGGCGGACGAAAAACACCGCTGCAAGCGACCCGTGAAGTCCGCGGGCCGTGTAAATACTCGGAGGAGTACAAATAATGGCAACTGGAACCGTCAAGTGGTTTAACTCTGAAAAGGGCTTCGGCTTCATCGCTCCGGACGACGGCTCGGCCGACGTTTTCGCTCACTACTCGGCTATCGAGAACAGTGGCGGCTACCGCGAACTGCGTGAAGACCAGAAGGTCGAATTCGAAACCGTGCAGGGCCCCAAGGGCCTGCAGGCTGCCAACATCCGCGGCCTCTAAGACGGCAGCGGCAACGCCGCTCTAGTCTTTTCCAATGGAGCCGGTTCCCGTACGGGAGCCGGCTCCATTGTTGTGTCCGGCTGTTTTGCCCGCTGTTTTGCCCGGCAATTCATTCCCACTGGCAGTAAGCGAGCCTCCGGGGGCAAACTTGAGGCATGCCCTTGACACCAGTGCCCGCCAGTACCGCAACCTTCGTGGCCGACATGGTCCTGCAGATTTTGATGTTCACCGGCATCGCCGTGCTCTGCGTCGGGACGGCGGCGGCCGTGGCCGTGTGGCTGGTGGTCCGCAGGATCCGGCGCTCCCGCAGGTTGAGGAACGGGCTCCGCAGGGGGTCTCTCACCGTCCGCAGTTTCACCCGGGACGACGCAGGACGCCGCCTGGCCCGCCAGCGGCTCGGGTTGCAGCGCTCGGCGGAAGCGACGGAACGGGCACTCGCCGCGGCACGGTCGGAGGGTCGCCCCGTCGGGGAGCTGCCGCTGGTGGCGGCCAGGCTTGAAACTGCTTCCCGGTCCCTGGACGAACAGCTGAAGCTGGCGGAAGGCGAACCGGTGCTTCAGGTGAAGCGCTCCCTCGCCGCCAGCCTGAGCGGGCGGGTCGAACAACTCAACCGGCTGTCAGGCCAATTGCGGCAACAACTGGTGGAAGCCGGGTATTCTGCCGACGCCGAACAGCTGGACCTGGCCGGGCAGCATCTGTCCCGGGAGATCGAGGCGCTGCATGCCTGGTCCTCGGCCTACCGCCGTGTCCGCGACGGGCGCAGCACTGCTGTCCCGCCACGCCTTCGCTCCGGCTTCCCGCCGCGCCGCCAGCCCGCCCCGGCCCAGCGTCGGCCCGATCCCATGAGGAGCTAACGTGTCCATCAAGCACCGCCTCGGACGCATCATCCGCGCCAACCGCGCGGCGAAAGAGGCTCCGGTCGATCCCCTGGCGGCCATCGAGGCCAGCCAGCAGCGACAGTCCCAAGCAGTAGACCAGGCACGCCGCAGCGTAGCGGACATCGCGGCCGACTGCCGCCGGATCGGGCTGCTGCTGGATGAAGCCAAGGCAGAGCAGGCGTACTGCGACCGCCAAGCCGAAGAGTGCGTGGCCCGCGGCGACGACGACGGGGCCCGCGAGTTCCTGCACCGGAGCATCACGGCGTCGAAGCGCGTGGAAACCCTCTCCAGGCAATATGAGCGCATGGCCGATCAGTGGCGCCGGCTGGACGGCGAGTTGGCCCGGTTGTCCTCGCGGATAGACGAAAGCCGGATGCGCTACCAGACCCTCCAGGCGCGCCACAACGTCGCCCAGGCCACCCTCGGCATGCAGCAGGCCGCCTCGGCGGCAGCCGGCAGCGCAACCGGAATGCAGTCCGCCGCCCGGGATGCTGAGCGGGAGACCCGGCGCATCGAGGCCGAGGCATCCGCGCGCAACGAAATCGCGTGGTCGGATCCGGACTCGCCGCAGGTGCAGGATGCCTTCGAATGGCTGGAGGCCAGCACGGAAGTCGACGACCAACTGGGCGCGCTGAAGTCGCGGCGCGACAAGGCGCCGGAAGCCTGATGGCCGCAGTCACCAGACCCGTCGTCGCCGTGCTGTACAAAGACCAGCTGCCACCGGGCATGGAGGATGTGGAGGCCGCCGCCGAGGTGCGCTATGCCACCGCGGATCAGCTGGCCGAGGCCCTGGACGGCGCACAGGTGCTGTTCCTGTGGGACTTCTTCTCCTCGGCCCTGGAGGACGCGTGGCATGCCGCCGGGTCGCTGGAGTGGATCCATGTGGCGGCCGCCGGCGTGGACAAGCTCCTGTTCCAGGACCTGCGGGATTCAGGCGTGGTGGTTACCAACGCCCGAGGCATCTTCGACCGGCCGATCGCCGAGTTCGTGCTCGCCGGGATGCTCGCCTTCGCCAAGGACCTGCCCGGCCTGCTGTCCCTGCAGCGGGAGCGCACCTGGCAGCACCGCGAGACCGAACGCTTGGAGTCGGGCCGCGCGCTGATCGTCGGCACCGGTGCCATCGGACGCGAGATCGCCCGCGTGCTCAAGGTCCTCGGCCTGAGGGTTGCCGGGGCCGGGCGGACCGCCCGCAGTGATGACGCAGACTTCGGCGAGGTGTACGCGTCGTCGGAACTCGCCGCCGTCGTCGGAGACTTCGACTGGGTGGTGATGGTGGCACCGCTGACCGAAGAGACCCGGCACCTCGTGGACGCAGCCGTGCTGGAGGCGATGAAGCCCACGGCCCGGCTGGTCAACGTGGGCCGCGGGGCGTGCGTGGACACCGATGCACTGGTGGCGGCGCTGCGGTCCGGCGCCATCGCCGGAGCCGCCCTCGACGTGTTCGAAACCGAGCCGCTGCCGGCCGACCACGCGCTCTGGACGATGGACAACGTGATCATCTCGCCGCACCTCAGCGGTGACGCGCGGGGCTGGCTGCCCCAGCTGGCGGGGCAGTTCGCGGACAATTTCGCCCGCTACATGCAGCTGCAACCGTTGGAGAACATGATCGACAAGAAGCTGGGTTTCGCGGCGCCCGCAGGATCGTGAACGAGCAGCCGGCCAGGGTCGACCGCGGCAGCCTCGTAATCCGTGCGGCGCCGCCGAAAATCTACCGCGCCATGACAGATCCCCTCAGCCTTGAAGCGTGGCTGCCTCCGGAGGGCATGGCCGGACGGGTGGACCGCTTCGATCCGCGGACCGGCGGAGGGTTCCGCATGGTCCACGAGGCCGGGATAGCCTCGTCCCTGGCGAACCTCGCCGCGCATGTCGAGCAGGGAACCTTCTAAGGCACGTCTGTGCTGCGGCCCCTTCTCAGCGCGCGCCTTCGGAAGGTTCGCCCTCTTAGCGGATTTGCTCCCCCGTGACGGCGTCGATGAATACGTCGGTGCTGGAGCCGTCTTCGCGGTCGATCTCGATCTCCCACACCGGGAGGCCGTCCTCATTCCCCAGCGTTACTTCGTCCACGTTCCCCGGTTCGGCTTCCGCGGCGGTGACAAGTGCCTCGGACATGGAGACCCTGGTTTGCTCCAACTCTCGGGAGTGCTCCGGTTCGGCACCCCCGGATTCCCGTTGCTCAAGCACCTCGCTGCCGTCCGGCGAGACCTGTACCTCGATCTCGGCATCGACGTCGAAGACGTCCACTTCCCAGGCCTGAAGCCGGTCGCTGAAGTCGAGTTCGATCGCGGAACTGCCGTGGACGGCGGTGACCGCGGTTTCGACAGCGGCCCTCGCATTGCGTTCACCGGGCATGGCAGATCCGGTGCCGCCAGGGCTCGGGTTGCCGGCCCCGGCCGGGGTTTCGGCCGGCTGGGCCTGGCCCGGTTCCGGCTGGGATATGTCGTCGCCGGTGGCGTCACAGGCCGAGACCGTAAGGGCCAGCCCGGCAGCAATCGAAAGGGCAATGAAGGTCTTCCTCAGCTGTTCCATAGACCGATTCTCCGCCCCGGCAACCGGCTTGGCCATGCTCCGGGCCCTCCGCTGTCCCGGTAAGCCCGACACCATGCACTGCTGTCCTAGACTGGCATCGAATGCCCCCGAGTGATCAGGAGTAGGACTTTGGCCGACAATCCGACGTACCAGAACGTCACGTTCGAATCCGCAGGCACCGAGGCCCACGGTTATCTGGCCGTACCTGAGTCAGGGTCCGGCCCCGGCGTCATCGTCATCCAGGAGTGGTGGGGCCTGGTGGATCACATCCGCGATGTTGCCGACCGCCTCGCCGCCGAAGGTTTCGTCGCGCTGGCACCGGACCTCTACGGCGGACGCATCGCCCACGACGGCAAGGAGGCCGCCGCGATGATGTCCAAGCTGCCGGAACAGGAAGGCGCCCGGCTGCTGGCCGGCGCCGTGGACTACCTGCTGGCCCACGAGTCGGTCACCAGTTCCACCGTGGGTGCCATCGGTTTCTGCATGGGCGGCGGCTTTGTGCTGGCGCTGGCCGCGCAGCAGGGCGAGCGCATCAGCGCGGCCGTTCCGTTCTACGGCGTGGGCCAGGGCGTGCCCACGTCGTATGAAGGGGTCCGCGCCGCCATCCAAGGCCACTACGGCGAACAGGACTCGTCCTACCCGGTGGAGAAGGCCAAGGCGCAGGAGGAGCAGATCCGCCGCGAGTCCGGCGCGGAAGTGACCTACTACTTCTACGACGCCC
Source organism: Arthrobacter sp. Y3223151 (assembly GCF_059091125.1). Classification (NCBI taxonomy): domain Bacteria; kingdom Bacillati; phylum Actinomycetota; class Actinomycetes; order Micrococcales; family Micrococcaceae; genus Arthrobacter; species Arthrobacter sp. Y3223151. The sequence goes on from NZ_JBNHGI010000001.1 coordinate 280,639, forward strand.
CGCACGCCTTCCACAACGACGAGAACCCGCAGGGCAACTACCGTCCCGAGGAGGCCAAGCTGGCCTGGAGCCGGTCCGTGCAGTTCCTCAAGGACAAGGTCAAGTAGCTTCCACCGGTTATGGGACGACGTCGGTGCTCACCCCGGGCACCGACGTCGCCCTTCTTTCGATGCATCACTCCGCGTCGGATGGCTCCCGCTCCGGCGTGAGATAGAGCTTCCGCAGGGTTTCGTGCACGGTCCACGTGGTGCGCATTCCTGCCGACAGCAGCATCAGCGAGCCCGGGGCCAACGGGACCGCCGTCCCGGCGGCGTCATGGGCGTCCTCGTGGTGGAATGCCACGGTGGCGCTGCCGGAGACGACCAAGAACAGTTCGTCGGCTTCCGTATCGTTCATGCTGCCGGTGGACATTTCCCAGACGCCAACGCCGAGGTCGCCCAGCCGGCCCAAGCCGTGCAGGGCGGTAGTCGGCGCGCCCTCGGCCACTTGGGCTGCCGGCACGGGCAGGTGTTCCAGTGTCAGGTCGGTGATATTCAGCGGCAGTCCGGGGGTCAGTATCTTCATCAGGGTGCTCCGTTCGCATGTTGGCCGGGAGGTCCGTCAACCGTGGCTTCAACGAATTGCCCAGGCCGGGCCTCCCATCGCTGTGATCGCATTCCCCCATTGTGACCGTCGGCGGCCACTTTTCCGCGGCGGCGGCTTCCGGCCACGACGTCGTGCCCGGCCCGGCGCAGTCCTTCGGTCCCCCTCCCCGACCGGGGCGGAGCAGGAAGCCATGTTGTTCTTTCACGGGGGCCGCTACTCTGTTGACCATGAAGCCCGAGGCGGCGTTGGTCGGCTGGCTGCTCGACTCCGATCCGACACTGCGCTGGCAGGTCGAACGGGACCTCGCACATGCGCCGCCTCCGCAGTGGGCGGCGACGAAAGCGAGGGTGGCCGCCGAGGGTTTCGGCGCGCGGCTGCTGGCGCACCAGGACCCCGATGGCCAGTGGGCCGGCGGGGCCTACTTCCCCAGCGACTTCGACTTCCAGGGGCCGGAAGCGGCCGAGGGTGCCGGACAGCCGTGGACGGCCACCACGTGGTCGCTCAATTCCCTTCGGGACTGGGGCCTCGACGCAACAGTGCTGGCCGGCACGGCCGACCTGCTCGCGGCCAACAGCCGCTGGGAGTACGAGAACCTGCCGTACTGGGACGGCGAAGTGGACTGCTGCATCAACGCCTTCACCCTGGCCAACGGCGCGTGGCTGGGTGCGGACGTGGGCCGGATCGCCGCCTGGTTTATAGAGCACCAACTGCCCGACGGCGGCTGGAACTGCGAGTGGATCGAAGGTTCCACCCGCTCGTCCTTCCATTCCACGCTCAACACGTTGAAAGGGCTGCTGTATTACGAGTCCGTCACCGGGGGCTCAGACGATCTCCGCGCCGCCCGCCACGCCGGCGAAGAGTACCTGCTGGAACGCCGGCTGCTGTACACCCGGTCCACCGGTGAACTCGTCGGGCCTTGGGCTGCGCGTTTTGCCTTACCCGTTCCGCTGGCTCTACAGCGCGCTGAACGCCGTGGACTACTTCAGGTCGGCAGCGCTCCACGACGGCACGTCAGCCGATCCCCGGCTGGCCGACGCCATGAAGCTCATCGCGTCCGCGCGCCGGCCCGACGGCACGTGGCTGCAGGAACGCCGCCACCCCGGCCGCGCCTGGTTCGACGTCGACGTGCCCCCGGGCGAGCCGTCCAAGTGGCTCACGTTCTACGGCACGCGGGTGCTGGCTTGGTGGGACGAGGCAGGCGTCCTCCCACCCGCTCCGGGCTACCGGTCCGAGACGGTGTGACGTCGGTCGCGGGCCTCTTAAACAGGACGAGCGAAGCGGTGACCCGACACCGGGAGCTCGATTTCAAGCAATTGCGAGGCGGTGATGCCAACGGATTCCCCCCAATTTGCCGGGTGCAATCTCCGTGGCTATCCTTGCCTTATCCACGGGCCTCCCGGTCTAGTCTCTGACCGGTTGTAGATAACGGGTGGACACTTCTTTTTGTTAAGGACTAGGGAGTTCTACATGCATTTAACGCCCCGTGAGCACGAAAAACTCATGATTGTGGTCGCCGCCGACCTTGCCAGAAGGCGCCAGCAGCGCGGCCTGAAACTCAACCATCCCGAAGCGGTGGCCCTGATCACCTATGAACTGATCGAGGGCGCCCGCGACGGCCGGACGGTCGCGGACCTGATGAGCTACGGAACCACGATCCTCTCCCGCGGCGACGTCATGGACGGCGTGGCGGAGATGATCGCCGATGTGCAGGTCGAGGCCACTTTCCCCGACGGCACCAAGCTGGTCACCGTCCATAACCCGATCCGCTGAGCCTGAGGAGAGCACCCATGAAACCGGGAGAATACATCCTGCGCGGCGAGCCCATCATCTGCAATGAGGGCGCCGCGACCCGCATCATGAACGTGACCAACCGGGGCGACCGCCCGGTCCAGGTCGGGTCGCACTACCACTTCGCCGAGGTTAATCCTGCGCTGGACATGGACCGGGTCGCGGCGCGCGGCTTTCGCCTGGATATTCCGGCGGGCACGGCCGTGCGATTCGAACCCGGCGACGCGCGCAGCGTGCACCTGGTGGAGATCGCCGGGAACCGCGAGGTCTACGGCTTCCGCAACCACGTGAACGGGTCGCTGGGCGCCAGCGTCCCCCCGGCCTACACCGAGGCCATCGGCGGCACCGCCGGCATCAATGCCGAGGCCGAGCCGGAGCTGGCGGCCGAATACAACATCGACCTGCCCAACGTTGGCTTCGAGGGGGCCGGCTTCCACACCACGTACGGCATGGACCCGATCGATGAATCCCGCGGCCCGAAGGCCGCCGGCGCCGGCAGGAAGGCGGGCGGGCGCGGCGAGGCCGCGGAGAAGACCGAACAAACTACCGGCGAGAAGACCGACGGCGGCGGGGAGGGACAGCGATGAGCTTCGAGATGAACCGCAGGCACTATGCGGAGATGTACGGGCCGACCACCGGCGATGCGATCCGGCTCGCGGACACCGACCTGCTGCTGGAGATCGAACACGACTACACGCGCTACGGCGAGGAAGTGGTCTTCGGCGGCGGGAAGGTCATCCGGGACGGCATGGGCCAGAACGGACAGCGCACCCGCGACCAGGACATTCCGGACACGGTCATCACCAACGTCGTCGTGCTGGATTACAGCGGCATCTACAAGGCCGACGTGGCACTGCGTGACGGGCACATCTTCAAGATCGGCAAGGCCGGCAACCCGGACATCTCCGACGGCGTCGACATCACCATTGGTGCCGCGACGGACGTGATCGCCGGGGAGCACAAGATCCTCACCGCGGGCGGCATCGATACGCACGTTCACTTCATCAGCCCCGACCAGGTGCCGGTGGCCCTGGCGAACGGCGTCACTACCCTGATCGGCGGCGGCGCCGGGCCGTCGGATGCCTCCAAGGCGACCACCGTGACGCCGGGGCCGTGGCACATCGGCCGGATGCTGCAGGCGGTTGACGACCTGCCGATCAACATCGGGCTGCTGGCCAAGGGCCACGCCAGCGCGCGCGGTCCGCTGGCCGAACAAATCCGGGCCGGGGCCATCGGCTTCAAGGTGCACGAGGACTGGGGCGCCACAACCTCCTCGATCGACATGTCGCTGCGGATCGCCGACGAGTTCGACGTGCAGGTCGCCATCCACGCCGACACCCTCAACGAATGCGGTTTCGTGGAGGACACCATCCGCGCCATCGACGGCCGCGTGATCCACACCTTCCACACCGAAGGCGCCGGCGGCGGGCACGCCCCGGACATCATCCGCGTCGCCGGGCTGCCCAACGTCCTGCCGGCTTCGACCAACCCGACCCTGCCCTACACCACCAACACGCTCGACGAGCATCTGGACATGCTCATGGTCGCCCACCACCTGAACCCGGACATCCCCGAAGACGTGGCCTTCGCCGACTCCCGGATCCGCAAGGAGACTATCGCCGCCGAAGACGTGCTGCATGACCTCGGCGTCTTCTCGATCACCAGCTCGGACGCCCAGGCCATGGGCCGTGTCGGCGAGATGGTGCTGCGGACCTGGCAGGTGGCGGATGCTATGAAGCGCCAGCGGGGCAAGTTCGAGCAAGACCCGGAAATCGGCGACAACTTCCGACTCAAGCGCTACGTCGCCAAGTACACCATCAACCCCGCGCTCGCCCACGGCATCGCCGACTCCGTCGGCAGCGTCGAGGTGGGTAAGTTCGCCGATCTGGTGCTTTGGGATCCGGCCTTCTTCGGCGTCAAACCGGAGATGGTGATCAAGGGCGGACAAATCGTGCAGTCCATCATGGGCGACGCGAACGGTTCCATTCCTACCCCGCAGCCGCGGACCCTCCGGCACAACTTCGGGGCGTTGGGCAGCGCCGTGCACTCATCCTCGATCACGTTCATGCCGAAGATCGCCATCGACGAGGGCATCCCGGACCGGCTGAACCTGCGCCGGACCGTCCGCGCGGCCCACGGCATCCGCACCCTGACCAAGGCCGACCTGAAGTACAACGGGGAGACCCCGGACATCCAGGTCGACCCGCAAACCTACACCGTCACGGTCAACGGTGAAGTAGCGACCTGCGAGCCCTCGACCGTGCTGCCCATGGCCCAGCGCTACTTCCTGTTCTAGACCGAGCCATACCCGAAAGGACGTAGTCAATGATTATTGAGCGCGTCATCGCCAACCGGCACGATCTTCCGCACGCGGAGCTTGCCGGCCTGCACGAGGAGAAGGTGGCACTTCCCAGCAGCGAACTGGTCAAACGCGTCCAGCGCGTGACCACCGATCACGGCCGCGAAATCGGCATCCGCCTGGCCACGCCGGGAGACCTGCGCGACGGCGACATCCTGTTCCGCGACGAGTCGAACGTCATCGTGGTCAGCGTCCTGCCCACGGACGTGCTGGTGATCGCCCCGCGCACCATCCGCGAGATGGGCGTGGTGGCCCACAGCCTGGGCAACCGGCACCTCCAGGCGCAATTTTTCGACGCCGGAAGCGACTACCGGGCGGAGGTCATGGTGGTGCAGTACGACCACACCGTCGAAGACTATCTGCAGCACATGCAGGTGCCCTACTCCCGGCAGGAGCGGGTCATGCCCGTGCCGTTTCGACATGCCGAACACACGCACTGAGGCACCCGGGCGCCACCCGTCGTCGTACCTGCTGCCCCTGCTGCAGCTGGCCGACTCCGCCCTGCCCACGGGCGCCTTCAGCCACTCGTTCGGGCTCGAGACGTTCCTGACACGCGGGCTGGTCCGCGACGAAAAGACCTTCGCGGTTTGGCTCGGCCAGTTCATCCACACCCAGCTGACGTACAGCGACGGCCTCGCCATCCGGCTGGCCCTGGAAGCCCGCTCGACGGCGGAGCTGCGGGAGCTGGACGTGATGCTGGCGGCGCAGGCCCTGCCGCGGCAGGTGCGCGAGGCGGGCGTGAAAATGGGTGCGCGGATGCTCCAGATCGCCTCGGTCATCCTCGACAGCGACGAGATCGAGCAGTACCGCGAGGACGTCGCCAGCGGCGCGTGCAGCGGGCATCCGGCGCTGGCGTTCGCCATCGCCGGGCGCAGCCTGCACGTTCCGCTGCCGGAGCTGCTGGGCACCTACCTGTTTTCGACGGCGACGTCGCTGACGCAGAACGCCATCCGCGGCATCCCGATCGGCCAGGACGCCGGGCAGCGGGTGCTGCGCCAGGCCCATCCGGAGATCGCCGCCGCAACGGCGAGGATCGCCGGGCTGGGACGCGGCGACTTCGGCGCCGCCGCCCCGGGACTGGAAATCGCCCAAATGCGCCACGAGCGGCAGCGCGCCCGCATGTTCATGTCCTGACGTGCCGCCGCCACCACAAGACCCGGCCGCCCGCGGCCGGCCCACGGAACAAGGAGTAAGACAATGGAACCCATCAAGATCGGCATCGGCGGCCCCGTCGGCGCCGGCAAGACCCAGCTGGTCGAGCGCCTGACCCGGCACCTGTCCGGCGAAATCTCCATGGCCGCCATCACCAACGACATCTACACCATTGAGGACGCGAAGATCCTGGCCGCCAACGGCGTGCTGCCGCTGGACCGGATCATCGGCATCGAGACCGGCGGCTGCCCGCACACCGCCATCCGCGAGGACACCTCGATGAACTCCGCCGCGGTGGAGGAATTAGTCAACCGGCACCCGGACCTGCAGGTCGTGTTCATCGAAAGCGGGGGCGACAACCTTTCGGCGACGTTCAGTCCGGAACTGGTGGACTTCTCCATCTACATCATCGACGTGGCGCAGGGCGAGAAGATCCCGCGCAAGGCCGGCCAGGGCATGATCAAGTCGGACCTGTTCATCATCAACAAGACCGACCTGGCGCCGTTCGTGGGCGCCGACCTGTCGGTGATGGAGTCCGACTCGAAGGAATTCCGCGGAGACAGGCCGTTCTGCTTCACCAACCTGAAGACGGACGAGGGCCTGGACAAGGTCATCGCCTGGCTCCGCCGCGACGTGCTGATGCAGGACCTGGCACAATGAGCGCGGCCCAGCCGGCGGGCGTGCAGCTTCCCACCGGTGAGCTGCGCCTGACGGTGGGCCAGCGCGGCGGCCGCGGCGTCGCCACCTCGCAATACCACCAGGGCGCGCTGCGCGTCATCCGCCCCCACTACCTGGACGCGTCCGCCCAGGTCGCTTACACGATCGTCAACCCGGGCGGCGGCTACCTGGGAGGGGATGTCTACGAGGTGGACGTCCAGGTCGAGGACCAGGCCCGCCTGCTGCTGACCACCCAGTCCGCCACCAAGATCTACCGGACGCCGGGCGATCCGGCCGTGCAACACACCCGGTTCCGGCTCGGCCCCGGTGCAAGCCTGGAGTACCTGCCCGACCAGCTCATCGCGTACCGGGAGGCCACCTACCGGCAGGAGACCGTCGTCGAACTCGCCGCGGACTCCTCCCTGGTGATGTGTGACGTGGTCACTCCCGGCTGGTCCCCGGACGGCAGGCCCTTCCGCTATGAGGAGGTGCGCATCCGCAACGACATCTACCGCGACGGCCGCCTGCTCGCCCTGGACAACCTGTTGATCCGCCCCGCCGATCCGGACGCGCCGCTGTCCAGCATGCTCTTCCTCGAGGACTATTCACACCTGGGCTCGATGCTCGTGGTCGACCCCCGGGTGGACGACGTCTTGGTGCGGGAGTTGCAGGACCTGCTGGCCCCGATGGACCCCGGCGGGCAGCTCGGCCTGTCGCTGCTCAACGGCCCGGGCTTCGCCCTGCGCGCCCTGTCCCGCAGCACCGACACGCTGAACGCCATGCTGCACGCCGCCGTCGATCTGCTCCGCCACCGCTGGTTCGGCCAGCAACCACTGAATCTTCGCAAGTACTGACCGAGCCTTGTTGGAGGCAATGATCTTCTTCCCGTCACCGGCCCCTGCCCCGCGCGAACGCGACATGCGCGACGGCCACACCTCATGCGACTCGGACCCGCTGCTGCGGTCAAGGCTCCGGCGTCGCCATCTCTTCTGGGTCTTGACGCTGGCCGCGCTTCTCCTCGCCGGAATGGTGCTGTCCGTGGCGACCGGGCCCGTCATGCTGAATACCGCGACCGTAGCCCAAGTGATCTGGTCGCATATGCCGGGCCAACTATCCGCGTATCAGCCTGATCCAACAGCCTCTGCAATTGTTTGGGACGTGAGGCTGCCCCGCGTGCTGCTCGGATGCGCTGTTGGCGCCGGATTGGCGGTATGCGGAGCAGCCCTGCAGGCAATGGTGCGCAACGTGCTGGCGGACCCCTACTTGCTCGGCATAAATTCGGGGGCTTCCAGTGGTGCAGCAGCCATGATCCTGTTCGGCGTCGGTTTGGGTGTGGGCGAACACGCTCTGCCCGCGAGCGCCTTCATCGGTGCGCTGACCGCGTCGATGATGGTCTTCCTGGTCGCACGCTCGGCCGGACGGGTAACCTCAATCCGGTTGCTGCTGGCCGGCGTTGCGATCGGGTACGCGCTGACCGCCGTGACCAGCTTCCTGATCTTCGCCTCGGGCTCCGCAGAGGGCGCCCGCTCCGTGATGTTCTGGCTGCTTGGGTCCCTGGCCCTGGCCAGGTGGGGAAGCCCCCTGGCGATCGTCGTCGTGGTGGTCCTGATAACCACTTGCCTGCTGGCTCTCAGCGGACGGCGTTTGGACGCTCTGGCCATCGGTGACGAAACTGCGCACATTGTCGGCGTTGCACCCGGCAGGTTCCGCACCCAACTACTGGTCATCATCTCCCTGTGCATCGGCGTGGTCGTCGCGGCCTCCGGATCGATCGGTTTCGTTGGACTGGTAGTTCCGCATTTGGCCCGCAGGCTGGTCGGCGCCGCCCACTCCCGGGTTGTCCCGGTCTCTGCCCTGCTCGGCGGGATCTTCCTGATCTGGGCCGACTTGCTCGCTCGGACCCTGCTGCAGCCGCAGGAATTGCCGATCGGGATCATCACGGCTTTCATCGGGGCTCCCTTCCTGCTTTACCTCATCCGCAGGATGCGCCCGGCGGGCTGAGTGTTTACCCCACGCCCGCGTTATCGCTCACATCCACTAGCCTGAGGAGAATTCATGAAAGCTGCCGCCCACCTGCTGTCCGCCGCAGCCGCGGCGGCATTGGCCTTCGGCCTGGCCGGCTGCGCCGGGACTTTCGGGAGCGCCGGGAACGCCGAAAACGCCGGGGCCCCCGAGGCACCCGAGGCCGATGGGTACCCGCTGACCGTCACCAATTGCGGCGCAGCAGTCACCCTGGAGGCGCCGCCGGAACGGGTTGTCCTGCTGGACAGTTCACCGGTTTCCTACCTGGCAGCACTGGGTGTCATGGAAACGGTCGTGGCCCGCGCAGGCGTCTACCCGTCCGAATACTTCGACCCAGCCACCGAAACCGAATTCGCCCGCATTCCGCTCTTGACCGACCGCTTGGACACAACGGGGCACCTGCAGATTTCGCAGGAAGTCGTCCTGGCGCAGAAACCGGACCTCGTCCTCGGCTCGGCTGAAAACCTCAACCGTGAAACACTTGCCGCCGCCGGCATCCCGATGCTGCAGGAACCGTCCTTTTGCCCCGACGCCCCGCAAACGCCGGAGTTCAGCACTATTGAAGATCAGCTCCGCACCTACGGCAAGGTGTTCGACGTCGAAAACCGGGCGGAGAAAGCAGCCGGCGAGCTCAAGGCCAGGGTGGAGCAAATCACCGCCAGGACGGCCGGCACCGGTGGCCGCACTGCGGCCGTCCTTTACCCGACAGTCGGCGGCGGAAGCACCTACGCCTACGGCACCGAGTCCATGGCCCAACCGCAGTTGGAAGCCGCCGGGCTGAAAAACGTTTTCGACGACATCAACCAGAGGGTCTTCGAGGTCACGCGCGAGGAACTCATTGGCCGTAACCCCGATGTCCTGATCCTGCTCCACTCCGCCGGGGACCCACGCGAGGTCGCCGACGCCGTGACGTCTTTGAAGGGAGCCTCCTCCATGACCGCCGTCGCCAACGATGACATCCTCGTGCAACTGTTCAACTTCACCGAGCCGCCGTCCCCGCTGTCGGTCACCGGACTCGAGCGGATCGCCGAGCGGTTCGGCCAGTGATTTCCGGCTCCGGCATCTCCTTTTCCTACGGCTCCCGCAACGTCCTGGACCGCGTTGACCTCCACGCCCGGCACGGCGAAGTCCTCGGCCTGGTGGGACCGAACGGCAGCGGCAAGAGTACCCTGCTGCGGATCCTGTACGGATCACTGGCCCCGCACGCCGGCACCGTCATGCTGGACCACACGGAACTGCTCCGCCTCAACGCACAGGAGCGCGCGAGGACGGTCTCCGTGGTCGTGCAGGAGACGCCGGGCGACCTGCCGCTGCTGGTTTCCGACATGGTGCTGCTGGGCCGCACCCCGCACCAGCCGCGGCTGGGTCGGCGTAAGGCGCGGGACGAACAGGCCGCCGCTCGCGCGCTGGAACGGGTCGGCATGCTTGGCCAGGCGGACCAGAGCTTCGAGCTGCTCTCCGGCGGGGAACGGCAGCGGGTACTGATCGCCCGGGCGCTGGCGCAGGAAGCCACGCACCTGCTGCTCGACGAACCGACCAATCATCTGGACATCCGCTATCAACACGAGATCCTCAAGCTGGTGCGCGATCTGGCGGGGACCAACAACCATGCCATCGTCGTGGTCCTGCACGACCTCAACCTCGCCGCTGCCTACTGCGACCGCGTCCTGCTACTCAACGAAAGCCGGGTGGTCGCAGCCGGCACACCGTCCGAGGTCCTGGTCCCGGAATACCTTGAGCCGGTGTACAAGATCGGGGTCCGCCGTTTCCCAGTCGACGACGGCTTCCAACTGGTGTTCAGCCCATTCCCTGTAGCTCGGCCATCAAACTGAGTGCGTCCCTTGTCCACGGCGAGTGGCCAAGAACAACCGTCGAAGGCATGGCGGCGGCCTCAGCCAACGTAGACGATTCCGTTGCGTCTCTGCCGGCTAGGTGGGGCGCAAGGGCCTCTTGATGCCAAACCTGTCGTTACCGAGGTCACGAATGACACCGACGAGCCGCGTCTTGAGCTCCTCGATCTCGCCGTCGTCCTCGCCCAAAAGCTCCTGTCCCAGTTTCACCACGTGTTGGAAGGTCGCCTCGCCTCGCTCCGAGATGTTAACCCGTTGCTCGCGGCGGTCGTTTTTGCTGCGGGCTCGGGATATGTAGCCAGTCGCTTCCAGCCGTGCCAGGGTCTTGCCCACGGTCTGGGGCTGCACCCGCACGCGCTTTGCCAGCTGCGCCTGCGCCATCGGCCCCTCGACGGCCAGGATTTCCAGCACCGTTGCTCCGGCGTGGGTCAGGCCGAGGGAAGCCAACTGCTCGTTCCACTCGTATTCGACAAGCCTCGCGGCTGTGGACAGGAGCCGGGGCATGGGCCATTTCGAAAGATCGGGCATGCAGGATTATAAGCAAACTGACCTTTGAATGGTCAATGGTTTAGCCTCGGTGCTGGGCCTTTGCTGTAGGCTTCGACTCAGGAGACGGGCCTGTCTGTCTCCACCACGCAGAAAGCGCCCTCCCGCCACAGGAAGAAGCGCTGCATTTTCCCTTGAAAGGGACACCGATGGATCCCGTGAACGAACCCAACACGCTGCCCCTGTCCATTGCGGAGCTGGACTCCACGATCTATACCGGGCGGCCACCAGAAGCAGGCGCACTCCCCGAAGGACAGGTCCAGTCGGTTTCCGATCTGACCCCCGGGCAGAAGAAAGCACTGGAAGCAGTTACGGTCCGCGCGGGACAAGTCGAGGCGGCGGAATGGGCGCTCGACCAGGCGAAGGTCGTCTTCCAGGAGCAGACAACCGCCGCACTGGCCTCCGGTGTGCCTGCAGAGCTGGTTGCCGCGGCCGCCGGAACATGTGCCTCCGCCCTCCCGGCACCGACCGGCGGGGCTGGCGCGAACTCCCAGGACTTAGTGGCCATCGGGTGACCCCGCGGTGCCGCACGGTCGGCCTCAAAGGCGGCACTGCTGAGCCACGACGTCGACGGCCCTGCAACCTCAAACGGGGCGGTCAGCCCCTACCCCCGGAAGATCGAAGCGCCGGCGTCGAGATGACACTGCCGGCTCTGGTCAGCCGGATCGGTTTCGCGGGCTGAGGGATACCAAAATCGCGGCGGCCACCTCGCCAACCGGGCGTCCCGGAGTCGCCCCGCGGAGTGCTGGAACGATCCGTTTTGCGGGTTGCCGCACCCTCTTCCCGGCGAAGGGTATCGAGGGTAGGCCATCCTGAGAATACTGGTCCCATGAGCCTCTTTCGGACCAAATCAATCGAGCAGTCCATCGCGGATATGACGGAGCCGGGGCGCGAGCTGAAACGCACGCTCAGCACCTTCGACCTGATGGTCCTCGGTGTGGCAGTCGCCGTCGGGGCCGGCATCTTTTCCGTCGGTGCGAAGGCCGCCGGCAGCTACGCCGGCCCGGCCGTGACGGTGTCCTTCGTGTTGGCGGCCATCACCTGCGCGCTGGCCATCATGTGCTACGCCGAGTTCGCGTCGGCCATTCCCGTGGCCGGCAGCGCCTACACCTATACCTACGCAACCCTGGGCGAACTGCTGGCCTGGATCATCGGCTGGGACCTGATTCTGGAGCTGTTCACGGCAGGGGCCGTCATCGCGAAATATTGGGGGATCTATCTCAGCAACGTCTTCCTGCTCTTTGACGTCAATGTCCCGACCACGGTGAATGTCCTCGGCCTGGAGCTTACCTGGGGCCCGCTGCTGATCGTTGCCGTCTTCACGACCCTGCTGGTCCTTGGCACCGAGCTGTCGGCCCGGGTGAACAACGTGTTCACCATCATCAAGGTTGCCATTGTCCTGTTCGTGATCGTCGTCGGCTTCACGTACGTACGGGCAGAAAACTACACACCGTTCGTGCCGGATCCGGTCGCCACCGCGAGCGCCGGGGGGAACGTCTGGACGCAGTCGCTCTTCTCCTTCCTCAGCGGTGCCGAGCCCCAGCAGTACGGCGTGGTGGGCATCCTGGCGGGTGCGGCACTGGTTTTCTTCGCCTTCATTGGATTCGACGTCGTGGCTACGAGCGCGGAAGAGGTGCGCAACCCGCAAAAGACGCTGCCGCGGGGTATTTTCGGCGGCCTGGCGATCGTGACCGTGCTGTACATCCTGGTCACCCTGGCCCTGACGGGCATGGTCTCCTACCGGGAGCTGGCGGAAGCCGATGAGGCCTCGCTGGCCACGGCGTTCATAGGAGTCGGGGCGGACTGGGCCGCGCAGGTCATTTCGGTCGGCATCCTGATCGGGCTTACCACCGTCATCATGGTCCTGTTGATGGGCCTCGCCCGGGTTGCCTTCGCGATGAGCCGTGACGGCCTGCTGCCGCGATGGCTCAGCCACACAACGGAGCACCAAAAAACCCCGGCGCGCGTGCAAATCCTGGCCGGGGCCCTGGTTGCCTTAGTGGCGGGGTTCACCAACGTGGACGTTCTGGAAGAAATGATCAACATCGGCACCCTCTCAGCCTTCGTGCTGGTGAGCATCGGCATCGTCGTGCTCAGGAGGAAGCGGTCGGATCTGCCCCGCGCCTACCGTGTCCCGGGCTCGCCCGTGGTGCCGATCCTCTCCGCTGTGCTGTGCTTCTGGCTGATGCTGAACCTGACCACGCTCACCTGGGTGCGCTTCGCTGTCTGGCTGCTTATCGGCTTCGCCATCTACTTCCTCTACGGCCGCCAGCATTCGCGGCTGAACCATCCGGAACTCATAGCACTCGAACACCAGCGCGAGGAGCACCGCCGGCTGGAGCACGAGCAGCGTGTCCGCGACCGAAAGGACCACCGGCACAACCCGGAGCCCTAGCTCCGGGCCCCCGGCCTATGGGTCGGCCGCTCCCGCCGTCCGGGACCCCGGGTGTTTTCGTCTATGTGCCCCACCCGGACACGCCGTGGCTATGATGCGAGGAGTCCAGGGTTTCGGAGAATGGAGCAACACATGCAACTCGGCGCTTTTTCGCTCAGCCTCGCAGTGAAGGACCTTGCGGCTTCTGCCGCGTTCTACGAGAAGCTCGGGTTCAGCAAGCACGGCGGTGACATCACGCAGAACTGGCTGATCCTGAAGAACGGTGAGGCCGTCATCGGACTCTTCCAGGGCATGTTCGACAAGAACGCCTTGACCTTCAACCCGGGCTGGAATCAAGACGCCCAGGCCCTTGACTCATTCGCAGACGTGCGCGACCTCCAGCGGCAATTGAAAGCGGAGGGCGTGGAATTCCTGTCGGAAGCAGACGAGGCAACGACCGGTCCTGCCAGCTTCGTTCTGCAGGACCCGGACGGCAACCCGGTCATCGTCGACCAGCACGTCTGATTCCCGAGACGAGCAGGCGACGTCGGCGCCCGCCCGGGCACCGACGTCGTCCGTCGCTTTGCTAGCTGCTGGCTTCGCCGGTGCGGGAACCGAGCTGCTCGTCCAGGCGCAGCAGGCCGGGCCCGTCGTCGTTGACCAGCTTGACCCGGCCGATGATTTCACCGACCGTGGCTTCTTCCTCCAACTGCTCGTCGACGAACCAGTTGAGCAGCGGAATGGAGTCGATGTCGCCCTCCTGCTGGGCGAGCCGGTACAGGTCGCGGATCGACTCGGAGACCTTCTTCTCGTGTGCCAGCGAGGCTTCGAACGCCTGCAGTACGGTCTCGGCGAAAATTGTCGGAGCCGTGATCGCCTGGATCTTCGGGTGGGCGCCGCGGTCCATCATGTGCTCGATGAACTTGTTCGCGTGGACCACTTCTTCCTCGGCCTGGGCGCGGAACCAGCCGGCGATCCCGGGCAGGTCGATGGCATCCATTTCGATGGCGAGCTGGCGGTAGACCACGGAGGCCTGGAGTTCCAGCGTGACCTGGTCGTTAAACGCTTCTGCGAGTTTTCCTGTGAGTCCCATGGCTCCAGATTAGGCGCCGCTTTGTATCCCCGCCAGCAAGGTAAGGCAAGCCAAGATTAGGAAAGCCTGTGCTATCCGTTCCCCGGGCTGTCGGTGGCGTTCAGCGGCACGCCGGGCTTCGCCAGCCCTTCAATCACGACGGCGCCGGGCAGCTTGAGCAGCTCCTCCGGCTTGAGCAGCAGTTTGCTGGACCGGTTCCCGCCGCCCATCACCACGCGTTCCCGGCCGATCACGGCGGCGTCGATGTAAACGGGCTGGCCGGAGGTTCCGACGGCGGTCACTCCCCCGATCTCCATGCCGGTCACGGCTTTGGTGGTCTCCGCATCGGCAAAGGACGCGCGCTTCACGCCCAGCAGTTCCCGGACCTTCTTGTTCACGTCCAGCCGGGCTGTCCCCAGCACCACGCATACCGCGTATTTGGCCGGTTCCACCTTCTTCGACGCCACCAGAATAGTGTTGGCCGACTGCTCCAGGGTGAAGCCGTAGTGTGCGCAAAACGCCGCCGTGTCCGCCAGGTCCGGGTCGCAGGCGAGGACTTCGCAGGTGAGGCCGTGCCCGGCGAGCGCAGCCTCGACGGCGGGCAGGAGTTTGGCTGTGCTCACTGCGCCCCGGTTGCCTCAACGGTCTTGGTCACTGCGGCCAGGATGGCTTCGCCGAGCTCGGCCGGTTTGGTGAACTGCGGCCAGTGCCCCGTGGGCAGGTGCACGTACTCCACGTCCCGGATTCTGGCCAGTTCGACCACCTGGAGTGCGCCGGCGTCGATCCAGCCCTGCAGCTGTTCGGGCGTGAACTCGCAGGTGATCACCGTGACCGGCACGTTGAAGCGCCGTTCGTCGGACAGGTGCTGCGGATCGGAGGCGACGCCCCTCGGCTGCGGAATGGCCCGGGCACGGAACGCGGCGCGGAGCCCCTCGTCGAGGTCCGCCAGGTCTTCTTCCTCGAAGAGGCTCCAGTCCGGCAACGGCACGTCGTCGCCTTCGACCGGCAGCTCGTCATTGATCACGCCGCCTTCGCCGAGCGGGCCGCTGTCCACGTAGACGGCGCGGGCGATCCTGTCCGGGCGCTGGTCTACCACGCCGTGGATGATGGCCCCGCCGCCGGAGTGGCCCACGAGGACCACCGGCCCGTCCACGCCGTCCACGGCCTTGACGGTCGCGTCGATGTGGTCGCGCAGGCCGATCCCCGCCCGCGGCGCATCCGGTGCTTCCAGCCCGGGCAGCGTCAACGGGCGGACCCGGTGCCCGGCGGCGGCCAACGGCGGGGTTACCTCCGCCCACGAGGATGCGTCCAACCAGAATCCGGGTACCAGGATGATGTCCATGTCAGGTGACTCTAGTGCCCGACCGTGACCCGGAACACCCTTCGGACACAATTCAGGACAACGACGGTCCCTGAGGCGGCTCCGGAGGAGAACAACGGCGGGCCCACCTGGCAGAAGAGCCATAGGCTGGCTTCGGATAGCTTATTGGGCCGGCAGGAGGACCGCATGGGAATCATGAACGACCTGCTGGGGCCGGCCGCAGTCGAGCAACTGCGCACTTCCCTGGCCGGAACCGGTGACCAATCTGCGTGGCCGGCGCTGAGGGAAGCGCGAGATCGGCTCGACCCGCTGCCCCTGCGGGCGCGCGCCGACTTGCTGGCGGAAGCGCTCCTCGTCGACCTGGCTGCCGGCTACGAACCGGCCGCCGCCCTGATCCGCGCGGCGCTGGACGACGGCGCCTTCACCGGCTGGATGCTCTGGCCGGTGGGTGAGGCGGCCGTGACCCGCGCCTTGGAAGACGGGAGCCAGCGGGCCTTCGACGACGCGATGGCACTGCTCGCGGAACTGACTCCGCGGATGACGAGCGAGTTCGCCATCCGCCGGTTGTTGATCCGAGACCTGGACCGGGCGCTGGGAATCATCCGGGACTGGACGGCCCACCCGGATGAACAGGTGCGGCGGCTGGCCAGCGAAGGGACGCGGCCGTACCTGCCGTGGGCCGTCCGGGTACCCGGCATCGTCGCCCGGCCGGCGGCCACCTTGCCGATCCTCGACGAGCTGTTCCAGGACGAGAGCGAAGCCGTCCGCCGCTCGGTGGCCAACCACCTGAACGATGTCTCGCGGCATGCCCCGGACGACGTGGTGGCGACCGCGGCCCGATGGAACGCCGCGCCGGACGCCCACACCGCCCGGGTGGTGCGGCACGGGCTGCGCACCCTGGTGAAGAAGGCCCACCCCGGCGCCCTCGCAGCGCTGGGTTTCACCTCCAACGCCCTCTCGGTGGCCGGCCCGCAACTCGACCAGGACACTGTCCACCTGCCCGGGGAGCTCGGCTTCGCCGTCGAAATCCGCAATGAAGCGGACGCCCCGGCCCGTGTGGCGGTGGACTACGTGGTCCATTACGTCAAGGCCAACGGTTCGCTGGCTCCCAAGGTCTTCAAGCTGGCGGTCGCCGACCTCGCCCCGGGCGAGGCCCGGCAGTTCCGCAAAGCGCACGCCTTCCGCCAGATGACCACGCGCGTGCATTACCCCGGACGGCACCTCGTCCAGGTGCAGGCCAACGGAACGCTGTCGCCCGAGGCGGGCTTCGACGTCGTGCTCTGACACAGGCACCGCCCGCAAACGATTGGAATTCGCTCTCGGCATGGTGCGCCCGCATCTACCGGTTTGGGCCGGTAGCATCCGGTAATCTTGCTGCAACCTTTGTCCGGGGTGCCGGCCCTGACGGCACACCCGGAGGCTCCGACCCGTCCCACGAGGAAAAGTGCATGAAGTTTGACTTGCCCTTGCCGCAAAGCACGTGCAGCGCGGCGCGCATCCGTCCATGCGGACTCATCCAGCAGACAGGACTCCTATGAACCCGTTGGCCGAGCAGGAACGCAAGCTCCAGGTTTCGCACCACGACGCTGAAGACATCGGCGCGCTGGCAGCCGACATCGTCGCCGGCCTCGTCCAAGAGCTACCCGGGGCCGTCATCGGGCTGGCCACCGGGTCATCGCCGCTGCCGCTGTATCAGTCCCTGGCGCGGCGCCGCCTGGATCTGTCCGGCGTCCGCTGGTTCGCGCTGGACGAATACGTGGGACTTCCGGCCGGGCACCCGGAGAGCTACGCGCAGGTGATTGACCGGGAAGTGATCCGGCCGCTGGGGCTCGACCGGGCGTCGGTCCTGCTGCCGGACGCCGACCGGGCCGACGTGGATCGGGCCGCTGCGGACTATGAAGCGGCCATCGCGTCGGCGGGCGGAATCGACCTGCAGATCCTGGGCATCGGCCACAACGGCCACCTTGCCTTTAACGAGCCCGGCTCGGCCCTGGACTCCCGGACCCGGGTCGAGGAGCTGACGATGACGACGCGCCGGGCTAATGCCCGGTTCTTCCCGTCGCTCGACGACGTCCCCACCCGCTGCATCACGCAGGGCCTGGGCACCATCCTGGATGCCAGGCGGCTGCTGTTGTTGGTGCAGGGCCGGGACAAGACCGACATCCTTCACCGCGCGCTGACCGGGCCCATCGACCCCGACTGCCCGGCCTCGGTGCTCCAGCTGCACCCGGACGTCACCGTCCTCACCGATGTCGCGGCAGGCTCCCGGTTTCCCGCCGAATAGGCCTGGATTCCGCCATGACACGCCACCGCGCCGGCAGCACCAACGGCTCCCCCGTCCCGTTCCGCGAGGTTGCTCCCCTGCCGGGCGGCCGGATAATCCTTCGGGGCAGAATCCACGCCGCCGAGGGTGAACTGCGGGACGGAGCCGTTGCGGTGTCCGGCGCGGAGATCAGCTACGTCGGTCCGGCGGAGGCCCTGCCGCCCGGCGAGGCGGACACCGTCGTCGACGTCCCCGCCGGCCAGCGGGTGATCCCCGGGTTGGTCGACCTGCACTGCCACGGTGCCTTCGGCGTCGATTTCCCCACCGCCGACGAAGCGGACGCGCGCCGCGCGGCGGCCCGCATCCATGCTGCGGGCACCACCACGCTGCTGGCGAGCCTGGTGACCGCGCCGCCCCGGGATCTGCTCGGCGGACTCGACGTCCTCGCGCGGATCGCCGCCGACGGCGAGATAGCCGGCATCCACGTGGAGGGGCCGTTCCTGTCACCCGCACGGTGCGGTGCCCAGGACCCGCGGTGGTTGCTGGAACCGGACCTCGGCTTGGCACGGGAGCTGCTCACGGGCGGCCGCGGCTTCCTGCGGACCATGACGTATGCGCCGGAACTGCCCGGCGCCGAGGGGCTCGTGGAGCTGCTGGCCAGCCACGGCGTGGTCCCCTCGCTGGGCCACACCGCGGCGGAGACCGCGGTCGCGGCCGGCTCCCTGCGCCAGGCACGGACCGCCCTCGCCCGGCGGTTCGGCGAGGCATCGGCGGTGCCCACGGTGACCCACCTGTTCAACGGAATGGAGCCGCTGCACCACCGATCCCCCGGCGCCGTGAGCGCCTGCCTCCGGGCCGCCCGGGCCGGCGAGGCGGTCGTGGAACTCATCGCTGACAATATCCACCTGCACCCCGACCTCGTCGCGACCATGTTCGAACTGCTGGGCGCCGACAACATCGCCTTGGTCACCGATTCGATGGCGGCGGCCGGACTATCCGACGGCGTGTACTCCCTGGGACCGGCGGAGGTGCGGGTGCACTCGGGAGTGGCCCGCCTGGCCTCCGGAGCCATCGCCGGAGGAAGGGCCGGCATGATGGACGTGTTGCGGAACGCCGTCGAGGCCGGAGTGCCCTTCGACCAGGCCCTCCGGTCGGCCACCGTGGTCCCGGCCCGGACCATTGGCCTGGCCGGCAGCGTCGGCACCCTGGCGCACGGCACGTTGGCCGACCTCGTAATCATCGATGAAGCCCTGGCGGTCACCGGCGTCATGCGCCGGGGCCGGTGGCTGGACCGTCACTGAGCGCGGGCCCGACCGGCGGGGATGGAATACCAGCCCGCCGGCCACGTTGTGACTGGTATGCAGCCTGCCTCCCTTCCGGTCTCCATCCTGGACCGCGCCAACGCCCGCGAGGGCACCTCGGCGTCGGCGGCCCTGGGCGCCACCATTCGCCGGGCACGGCATGCCGAGCAGCTGGGTTACCACCGCTTCTGGGTGGCCGAGCACCACGGCGTGCCGGGGATCGCCGGTTCGGCTCCGACGGTGCTGATGGCCGCGGTGGCATCGCAGACCGAACGCATCCGCGTCGGCTCCGGCGGAGTGATGCTGCCCAACCACCAACCGCTGGTGGTGGCCGAACAGGCCGCCACCCTGCAGGCGCTTTTTCCCGGCCGGATCGACCTCGGGATAGGACGCTCCGTAGGATTCACGCCGGCGGTACGCTCGGCGCTGCGGCAGGAGAAGGACGCCGCGGACCGCTTCGGCGAGGACCTGGCAGAACTGATGGCCTATCTCGACGGCAGCGCCGCCGTCACCGCCCGCCCGTCCGACGGCGGTGCGACGCCGCTTTTCGTGTTGGCTACCGGCAAGGGAGTGGACCTCGCCGCCAGGACCGGCCTCGCCGTCGTGGTGGGCGGTCCTGCCTTTACCGGCGGCAATCCGGAACCGGCCCGCGGGGTTCTGGGGCGCTACCGGAAGAATTTTAGGCCCTCCCCCTCTTGCCCCGAGCCATATGTGATCGCCTCCGCCACCGTGGCCGTTGCCGAAACCGCCGACGAGGCGCGGGACCTGCTGCTGCCCGAGGCGTGGGCAATGGCGCTGTCCCGCACCCGCGGGGAGTTCCCGCCCCTCGCGCCCGCCGACTCCATCCGGTCGGCTCCGATGACCTCCCGGCAGGAGCGCCTGGTGGCCGAGTCCCTGGCCGCCTCGGTGCACGGAACCGCGGAGCAGGTGGGCCGGCGGCTCGGACGCCTGCTGGAGGTGACCGGCGCCAACGAACTCATGGTCACCACCAACACCTTCGACACGGCCGCGCTGGCCGACACGGACCGGCGGCTTGCCGCGCTCTTCGGCCTCGGCTGACAGCTCAGGTGAACCATCGCAGCTGCGGCGGATGTGGTTTACGCTACGGTCACGGATGCGACTTCCGCGCGGACGACGTCGAGGAACTTCTGGAAGCCCGGTTCTTCCACTGGAAAATGTCCGCATCCCTCGAGCTCAACCAGTCGATGGTTCCCGGCAAGCCGGCTCAGGTACCGGCTGCTGATCCCCGTGGGGGTCCACCGATCCTCGCCCGGATGGACCAGCAGGACGGGCGGTCCGCCATATGACTCCGGCGGAACTGCTGGGCCAGCCTCCAGGAACGACCGGAACCAACCCAGCGGCATGGAACCTCCCCCACCGCGCGAATCGCGCAAAACCTGGGCGGATAGTTCGGGGTCGTTGGAAATCTTCCGCATCGGGGCGAGCCACCGCAGCGGAAGAGGTATCCGCTGAACCGGCCCGCTGATGGTTTTGAGGAAGGGCGCCGCGAGACGGGCCATCCATGGGGCACGCACGACGGCCGATCGAACGTCAGGGTCGGTGGCGTCGAGGAGGCACGTCACGATCACCCGGTCACCCCTGCCGCTCACAGCAGCCGCATCCAGCGCCAGCATGCCGCCCATACTGGCGCCCAGGAGCAGCAGCGGCCTCTGGTCGGCGATCCGCACCGCAAGGTCCGCCAGAAGCCGCTGCCAATCCTGGTACGAGATGCGCGCGCTTCCGCGGGGACGCGTACGTCCATAGCCCGGAAGGTCAACGAGCGTGACGAGGGCTCCCAGTTGCGACAGATGCGCGGCAAAAGGCCACATGGCCGCAGCGTTTCCTCCTGCACCGTGCACCAGAAGCATCCGCACCGGCGCTTCAGGGGACCCGACGTGTTCAATATGTACGTCCCACCCGCGCCAGGCCCAGGTTTCAGCGCGGCGTTCCACCGATGGGTCGAAAGGACGGACGTAGGGTTCGTACCTGCGATCCGTCGCTGTGAAAGTCACGCATTCATCCTTCCCGAAATTGCACACCCGGCCCGGACGAGAAAGGTTCACCGGCGGGAGAGCGGTCAGAGGCTGGCGAGGAGTTCCTCCATTTCCTGGATCTCGCCTTCCTGGTCTTCGATGAAGGTCTGTGCCATTTCCTTGGCCTGCGGGTTGGAGCCCTGCTCGACTTCCTGCTCGGCCATCTTCACGGCACCTTCATGGTGGGCGATCATCTGGGTCAAAAACAACCTGGCAGCCTCGGGGCCCTGCGCGGACGCCAGCCGTGCCAGGTCCTCCTCCGACATCATTCCTTCCATGGCACCCATGCCGGCTTCCCCGGATTCTGCGCCGTGCATGTCGTGGCCTTCCATGCCGCCGGCGGCCGCGTCCGAAGGCATACCGGCCGGCTCTCCCCAGGCTTCAAGCATGGCGGCCATCCGGTCGATTTCCGGGCCCTGTGCTTCCTTGATGCGGGTCGCCAGCTCGGTGATCCGCGCGTCCAGGCCTTCCTTGGACAACATGGTCTCGCTCATCTCCACTGCCTGCTGATGATGCGGGATCATCATCTGCGCGAACATCGTGTCGGCGTCGTTGTGCTCGGTGCCGGTTTCCGCGCCGGCCTGAGGCGCCGTCCCCGTGGTCGCGGCGGTCGGCGCAGGGGCGGTTTGGCCGCCGGAGTCTCCGGTTGCACAGCCGGCGAGCGCGAGGACGACGGCGAGGGCGGCAGCGGACAGGGTCAGGTCATGCTTCATGATTTTGTTCCTTCGAAATAGCTTGCTCGTGCGGGTGTGGCTCCGCACTGCTACTGGATTCGTTCCGGGTCCAGGTCAATCCGCCGCAGCAACTGGGCGTTGAGGGCGACCACGATGGTAGAAACGGACATCAGGATCGCCGCAATGGCCGGGGAGATGGCGACCCCGGCGAAGGCAAGCACACCGGCGGCCAGCGGCACGGCGATGATGTTATAGCCGGTGGCCCAGATCAGGTTCTGAACCATCTTCCGGTAGCTGGCCCGGGACAGGTCGATCATCGACAGCACGGACCGGGGGTCGTTGCCCGCCAACACGACGCCGGCAGATTCCATCGCCACGTCGGTGCCGGCTCCGATGGCGATGCCGACTTCGGAGCGGGCCAGGGCTGGCGAGTCGTTGACGCCGTCGCCGACCATCGCCACTTTCAGGCCGCGTTGCTGCAGTTCGGTGACCTTCTTGTCCTTGTCCTGCGGCAGGACCTCGGCGAAGACCTCGTCGATGCCCAGGTCGCGGCCCACGGAGTTGGCGACCTGGCGGGCGTCCCCGGTGATCATGGCGACCTTGAGCCCGCGCTCCTGCAAGGCCCTGACCGCCGCCCGCGACTCAGGGCGGACCTTGTCTTCCAGGGCCAGCGCCCCAATAATCTTGCCGTCGCGGACCACATGCAGCACACCGGCGCCCCGATCCATCCAGGCCGAGGTTTCTTGGGCTATCTCCGCCGCCTCGGCCAGGTTCAACTCCCGGAGCATGTTCGGCCCGCCCACGGAGATGTCGGCCCCGTTAACCACGGCGCGCACGCCCCGGCCGGTGCTGGAGGTGAAGTTGCGTCCGGTCAGGCCCAGTCGTGCCGCCTCGGAATGCTCGGCGGCAGCCCGGACGATCGCGCGGGCGACGGGGTGTTCGCTGTCGGATTCGGCGGCGCCAGCCAGGGCCAGCAGCTCGCCTTCGGTCACACCCTCGACTGCGGCGACGGCCGTGACCGCGTGTTCGCCTTCGGTCAGCGTGCCGGTCTTGTCGAACAAGACGACGTCGATGGTGCGCATCCGCTCTAGGGCGATGCGGTTCTTGATCAGGACGCCGGAGCGCGCGGCGCGTTCGGTGGAGATAGCGATGACCAGCGGGATGGCCAGGCCCAGCGCATGGGGGCAGGCGATGACCAGGACGGTCACGGTGCGGACGACGGCCTCATCGGGACTTCCGAGCAGCAGCCAGGCCCCGAAGGTGATGATGCCGGCCACCAGCGCGAAGTAGAACAGCAGGGCCGCAGCCCGGTCGGCCAGGGCCTGGGCCCGGGACGATGATGCCTGGGCCTCGGCCACGAGGCGCTGGATGCCCGCCAGCGCCGTGTCGGAGCCCACGGCAGTAATCCGCACCCGCACCGAGTTGTCCGTGGCGACCGTACCGGCGACCACCGTATCGCCGGCCGCCCGGGCGACGGCTTTGGATTCCCCGGTGATCATCGATTCGTCGAACTCGGCGCCGCCGTCGATGATCTGCCCGTCTGCCGGCACGCGGGCGCCGGAGCGCACCAGCACGATATCGCCGGTGGCGAGGGACCCGACCGGCACGGTTCGGACACTTCCATCGCTGTTGACCACGTCCGCCTCATCCGGCAGCAGGGCGGCCAGCGCGTCGAGTGCTCCCTGCGCGGAGCCCAGTGCACGCATTTCCATCCAGTGGCCCAACAGCATGATCACGATCAGCAGCGCCAGTTCCCACCAGAAGTCCAGGTCGAACCCGCCGATGCCGAGCGTCGTGATCCACGAGGCGGCAAAGGCAACCGTGATGGCCATTCCAATCAGCAGCATCATGCCCGGCTGCCGGGACCGCAGTTCCTTCACCGCCCCCTTCAGGAAGGGGGTGCCGCCGTAGAAGAAAATAATGGTGCCAAGTACCGGCGGGATCCACGCCGCCCCGGGAAACTCCGGGATGGTGTAGCCCAGGAGCATGGCGAACATCGGGCTGAAGAAGATTACTGGGACCGACAGGACCAAAGACAGCCAGAACTTGTTCTTGAACATCGCCGTACTGTGCCCGGCGTGCTGGCCATGCGTATGGACGGCATGTTCTTCGTCCACCGCCGAATGGACGGGTCCGTCCGGCATGGCCTGCCCGTGCGATTCGTGGTCGGTCACCGTCGGGCCCTGGCCCGGATGGCGGTGCTCAGGGCCAGGGCTTTGGGTCTGCTGGCCGGAATTGTAGAGGTGCTGCGAATGCTCGCTTTTCATGACTCTTCTTTCGCGGGCGCCCCTGCCTTTGGAAGCGGGGCGGCCCTTAGCGGGGAACCTGATCTTCAGGAGGCAATAAGTTCGTAGCCGGCGTCGGCTATGGCCGACCGGACGGCGGACTCGCTGACCGGCGATACGGCCAGAAGGGTGACAGTGGAAATGCCGCCGGGCACGAGGGCGACCTTCACATCGCTCACGTCGTCGAGAGCACCAAGTGCATCCGTAACGCTGGAGGCGCAGTGTCCGCAGGTCATGCCGGCAACCCGGTACTCTGCCTGAACGGCCGACAACATTGACGAAGCCTTCGGCTCGCGGCGCTCGGTTCGTTTTCCGGAGGCGCCGGTCGGGGCGCAGCAGGTGCATCCTTGTGCGGACTTGGCGGTCAGGGACAGTTCCCGCTCGAGGGATTCGGCCATGGTGTTCTCCTCACACATCGTGGTGCTGGCTGCGGGAAGTGGGAACGCCAGACCAGGGGAATGACGCTCCGCCGCCGAAGCCGGTGAGGACCTTCACTGCGTTGAAGCCTTGGCGGGCTCGTGACGCTTGTTCCGGTGAGTCTGAACTTATACCCCCGGGGGGTATAAGTCAAGGGGCGGGCAGGGGCTGGGGATGCTGCTGCGGCGGTGGCCACAGTCCCAGCGTAGGGGCTACGGTGCTGCCGTCGCCGTTCCAGTCGGCGATCTCCACCGCTCGCGCTGCTCCCCATCCGGCCGAAACGTAGGAGCGCTTGTTCAAGTCCCTCCCCTTGGCTGACGGATATAGGTAGAGCTTGCCTGCGGAGTCCACGGCTGCAACATCGCCGGACTTGGCCTTGGCCGGGGCGACGGCGGCCGGCAGTGCCTTCAAGTCGTTGGCGATCAGCTTCGGCATGTCATAGGTGTAGTGCGTGACACCCGGGAGGATGGTCATCTTCGTGTTGGTGAACCCGAGGCTCTTGTATTTTTTCTCAGCGCTCTTGGCGCTGCCCAGGGCTGACCAGGTTTTCAAGCTGGTGCCGCCGCGTCCGTCGCGACTGCCGCAGATCCAGTGCAGCTTCATCTTCTTCACCGCCGCGGGAGCGGCTGTCTCCATGCCCGTGTATCCGCCGCCGCCGACGATGGTGGCCCCGCCGCCCTTCATCCAATCCTGTCGGTCTGCGAGGAGTTCATAGGTGATGAACTCGGCTCCGCCGGAGTAGCCGTGGAACCAGATGCGGCGGGCATCGAGCTTGTATTTGACGATCAGTGTTCCGGCCAGGGCCCGGAAGTAGTCACCGTTGCGGTCGGCATCCTCCCACCAGGTGATGCCGCCTTTCTTGTCCGGGGTGATGACGGGAACCATGATCATGTTCTTCTTGGCCGCCTCGGCCGCCATCTTCTTCATGATGGACCCGTTGGGGTGGTGGACGTACGACTGCGCTGGGTAGGAGTAGTCGCCGTGGAAGACGAATAGGACGCCGACCGGCTTCTTCGTATCGATGCCGTTGGTGTAGACATGGTATTTGCTGCTGACACCGTTGGGAGCGGTGTAGGTCTGGTAGGTCGCGTTTCGCGGTGCCGTGGCCTGGGCCGGAGTGCTGACAACCAGGGCTGACGCGAGCATGGTCGTCCCTAGGACTGCTCCCAGGAGCGCGCGGATGAGGGCCTTCATCAAGCTGGTTCCGTTCATAGTGCTGCCGCACTGCGCGAATGCGGCACGGGCGCTAAGGGATGCAATCGGACGTAAAGGCTCATCCGTAAGGGATCTGGGAAAACCGCGCCAGTTCCCCCCTCGAAGTAGGGGTGCCAAATCGTGGGACGGGAGCCGCATTTGCCTTCGGACAGGAACAGCCGGTTCCTGAATGCGGGGAGGACTCATATGTCGCTGGCGGTTTGGGACGCCGCAGGAATCAAGGGTCTTCCGCGGGCAGCGGTTGTGCTGGTCATGGCTCTGGGAGGAGCGGGCAGTTGGGCGGCAACGATCGCCGTCAGGGACAAGCCGAAGCCCACCACCTGCCACGGACCCAGCACCTGCCCCAGCAGCAGCGCCCCCAAGGCCGCGGCTACCAGCGGGGACAGCAGGCCCAGCACCGCCACCGCGGCAACCGGGATGCGTCCGATGCCCCAGAACCAGATCACGTAAGCAGCGAGCCCGCCGACAGTCCCCAGCCACGCATAGCCAGCAACCGCCGGGAGGTCCAGGTGTGGCGGGATGCCTTCCAGCAACAACGTCACCGGCAGCAGGAACAGGCCGCCGGCAGTCAGCTGCCAGCCTGCCAGCGCAACAGGCCCAACCCCCGGAGGCCGGCCCCATCGCTTGGTGAGAGTGACGCCGGCAGCCATTGCGGCCGCACTGGCCAGTCCGGCTGCGACTCCGGTGGCATCCAGCACCGCGGTGGAGCGGAGAACTACGAGGGAGACGCCGGCCAGACCGATGAAGCCCCAGCCCAGCCGCCAGCCCGACAAGCGCTCCCGGAGCACGATCACGGCGAGCAGGGCAACGATCAGCGGCTGGGTCGCCCCGAGGGCGGAGGCCACCCCGCCTGGCAGCCGGTAGGCGGCCGCGAACAGCAACGGGAAGAACGCCCCGATGTTCAACATGCCCAGCACCACCGCCTTCCACCACCACCCTCCCCTCGGCAGCCGGCGGGTGAAAACCAGCCCGATGATCCCGGCGGGCAGTGCCCGGATCATCGCGGAGAACAACGGGTAGCCCTCCGGCAACAGCTCGGAGGTCACCACATAGGTGGTCCCCCAGGCAAGTGGCGCGATGGCAGTAAGCAGGATGACGGCGGCGCCGGCCATGCTTCCCCCTAACGGATGTGCTTGAGCTGCTGCCGCAGGCCGGCCTGTCGCCGCACGGCGGACCGACAGGAAGGAATGCTTCACCCCGTTCGAGAGGCTATTCATCCGCATCGCGTGCTCCGGACCCGTTTGTCGTGTCAACTGACGGATTTGGAGCGTCCCATCTTGGAGCTACTCAAGGAGTGAGATATCTAAGTGCTTAGGTATAATAGCTAAGCACTTAGATATTTGCAATGGTCTCTTCGACGTTCGGGAGTTGATGTACAGACCGGCCATCTGTTCAACGCCATCTGGCCCGGCGCGGCATCAGCCGTTCCCGAGCATCTGAATGGGTTTGAACCGGCACATGAAAACCAGATTCATCAGCACATAATAGGTTGGAGCGTATGAACGACCATTTGGAATCGATCCTGGGCCAGTGGGCTGCCGAACGTCCCGACCTGGATGTTTCTCCCATGGCGGTGATCGGTCGCCTTTCACGCATCTCCAGAATGATCGACACCAGGCTCGCACGCACCTTCGCTGATCACGGGCTGGACTCCGCATCGTTTGACGTTCTTGCAACCCTTCGGAGGTCCGGAGCCCCCTACACGCTGAGCCCTAGTGAATTGACCAGCAGTGCCATGGTTACCTCTGCCGCCATCGCCCAGAGACTAAACCGGCTTGAAGAAAAGGGTCTGGTCACCCGCTCAAAAAACGAAGCGGACGGCCGGGGCAAACAGGTCACACTAACATCCAGGGGTCTCGTCCTTATCGAGCAGGCACTACCAGACCACGTCCGAACCGAGCACGATTTGCTTAGCTCACTCAGCAAAGCCGAGAGAGACTCCCTGGCCTCGCTCCTGGCGAAGCTCGAATCGGGCTTCAGCTAGCGGGACCCCCGTCACTGCTTGAAGAGCGTTCGTCGAAGATGCGGCTCGACGTCAACAGTGCCGAACTCAACAGGATCTAGCCTCACACCTTGCTTCATGCCGACCAGGGATACAGCCGGCTCTCTTTTCCAAGGAACACGAGCAAGATGACGAGACGCTCAGGCCCGTCCCTTCAGGATCAGGTGCCAGTAGACCTGCGGGAGGATCCGCCGGTCCATTACCCACTGCCAGCGCCGTTCCTTTGCCATCCTGAGGACCGGATAGCTCGGTTGAGGGCGGTATTGGTCATCGAACTCGGCAAAGAACGCGGTGCGGCGGCTCAGCGTGAACGGGCAGACTGAGTAGCCGTTGTAACGCGCGCCAGGCGCGCGCCCGGCCAGGACAGCGGTGAGGTTCTTCGCCAGTACCGTGGTCTGCTTGCGGAGCGCCCCGCCGGACTTGGAGTTCCGTGTTCCGGCGGCGTCGCCGAGGGACCAGATATTGGGAAATCGCGGATGGCGCAGAATCTCTGGATCCACCTCGACAAAGCCGCCACTGCTCCCCCGCGGCGGCAGTGAAGTGGCTTTCAACCAGTCCGGCGCCGACTGCGGCGGAACCGCGTGCAGCAGGTCGTACCGGACCTCCCGGTCCCCCGAGGAGCCGTGCAGCACCAGTGTCTGTGCCTCAGGATTAACCGAGGCTACGGTGGTGGAGGTCCACAGCGTGATCCCGTACTCGCTGATCTTGCGCTCCAGCTCCCGGTCCACCTCCGGCATCCCGAAGACGGTAGGCGTGGGCACCACCAAGTGCACATTTATGTCCTGCAGCACGCCCTGTCCGCGCCAGTAGTCGCAGGCCATGTAGGCAATTTTTTGGGCGGCACCTGCGCACTTTGCGGGCCCGGGCGGCTGAGTGAATACGGCGGGGCCGGAGCGCAGCCCTCGCACAAGGTCCCAGGTCTTGGGAACCAGCTCGGCGTCGTAATTGGACGAGCCGTGCGGCGAGGCCATCGCCTCGGCCAGCCCGGGAACGTCGTCCCAGTCCAACTGCAGGCCCGGACAGACCACCAAGTGCTCGTAACCAACGCGATCGCCTCCGGCCAGGACGACGACGTTCTCCTCCGGCCGCACGTCGGCCGCCTCCCCGCGGATCCAGTCAACCCCCTTCGGCATGACATCCGTTTGGGCGCGGACTGCTTCGGCCATCCGTGCAGCTCCGGCTCCTATGTGGGAGAACAGCGGTTGGAAGTAGTGCTGGTCCCGAGGTTCGATGATGGCGATGTCCTCAACGTTCTGCCGGCGAAGCCGCGCGGACAGCGAGATTCCCGCATTGCCGCCTCCAACAACCACTATCTGATGGTGCTTGTCCATGTTTCGGCCTTCCGTCGATGGCGGCCGCGCCCCCGCCGCTGCCGCATCCGCCCAGTCCACAGCGCCCAGGGCCGTCCGTCAAGGCGCGAGCGAGCCGGGACCGGGTCCTGAACGTCTGCCTTGATCTCCAAAACAGCGGTCCGCGCAGGATGGGGCCGTGCCGTTACGGCGGCGGATCCGCGACCAGCCGCGGGTCCTGGAACCGCCGTTGGGCCGGCGGTTCTGGCGGTAGCGGGCCGGTGACGGCATATGCGCGGGGTCGCGATTGGCGGCTGCGAGCACCAGCGCGACCGGCGCGTCCGCGGTTTCTGCGCCCTGATTTGGCGGCATGACGACGAGAGCGAACGTTGGCCTCGAGGCCCTTATCACTGCCAAGGCGTGTGTGGAAAGTGTGTATCTTGCTAGCCGGAACCACAGAAGACCCGCATCTTCAGTGGAGCTTAGGGGAATCGAACCCCTGACCTTTTCATTGCGAACGAAACGCTCTACCAACTGAGCTAAAGCCCCGGATGCGCGTGTTACCCGCGCAATCACACGTGTGTAAGGGTAGCGCATCGACCCGCGTGCATACCAAATGAATCCAAAGCTTTTTGATGTACCGTCCGCGTCGTGCTCGGACTACTACTTCTCCTGCAGAACGGACAGCACGTTCCCGGATGGATCCTTGAACCATGCGATGTAGGGGCCTTCTTCGCGGAAGATGCCCTTGTCGTCCTGGGCAAAACCCTCATAACGCTCGAACCGCACTCCCTGCGAGGCCAGTCCGGTCACGGCCGTTTCGATGTCATCCACTTGAAAGTTGAGGATCGTGAAGCTGGCTGGAACGGAGTCCGGCTGTTCATAAACAAGCGTGTCCCGGCCGCCGGCCAGATGCAGCCACATCAGGCCATACTCCTCGGACGTTTTCAGGCCAAGAGTGTCGCGGTAAAAGCGTTGCGCCTCCTGTAGATCATGAACGGCGATACCGCTGTAGGCCTTGCTGTTGGTGAGCTTCATGGCAACCCCTCCCGGGTCGACCCAACCGTGAATGTGCAGGGCTTGTCCCCACGTTTCCGGCCGTGGCGCTTGGCCGGTGGTGATCCATCACAGCGCAGGTTCCTGCTCAACAGTGTTGCAGGCGCGGGGAACCTTGGGGAAGACGTGAGCCCACTCAAGCCCCGGCAGTCGCTACCTCTCTGGAGTAAAACGCTACAGCCGACTGCGAGCCCTGCGTCGATTCTCCGAGGCATGGGGGAAAATGAATACTCTTCATTTTACCAATACCGGATAAGAAACTGTTGGGGGATCAATGGTCACACCCTTGGGCGCAGCCCTTTCAAGCGCATGGATAGGCATGACGAGCACAATCGTCGGGAAAACTGCCGTCGCTGCCGTCGCCGCTGCCGGGATAGCAGCCGGAAGCCTCGCCGTCGTTGGAGCCGTGAATCATGATCAAGGCTCGGTCGTGCGCGTCGTTGACGGCGATACGTTGGTCATCAACTACAACTTCCGGGAAGAAACGGTACGGCTCCTCAACGTCGATACTCCTGAGACCAAAGATCCCAGCCAGCCGGTTGAATGTTTGGGACACGAGGCGACACAGAATCTTGAACAGCTCGCTCCGCCCGGCACGAAGGTCCGCCTCGACTTCGACGTCGAGCGTCACGACCGGTATGGCCGCACGTTGGCAGCAGTCTTCGTCGGCGACTCCCTGGTAAACGCAGAGATTGCCAGACGGGGCTTAGGGCACGCTGTCTACTACGAGCCCAACCGGAAGTACCTGAGCCAGGTGCAAGAGGCTCAGTCGGAAGCAGCGGGAACAGAGCAGGGCATGTATGACCCGTCGATCGGTTGCACCATTCCCGGACAAGTCCAAGAGGCAATTGAACAGGTAGAGGCGACAGCCGCAGGCAATCCGGCCGACACTTCGTCCGCGACAGCCGAGGCAGTAACTGCCTTGGCCTTGACCATCGCAGCAGCAAAGGCGATGGACTCCACGCTCCACACTGCTTCTCACACGGCAGATGCCGTGCTGTGGGCGGCTCTATCGAGTGCTGACCGGAAGCAACTCAGCAGCCAGTTGTCGGACGCCATAAAAGCCGGCGAAGCGAAACATCAACAACTGTCGGTCCAACGCGACAAGCTCAAGGTTGCCGAGGACAAGGCAGCCGCCGAGAAGAAAGCGGCCGAGGAAAAGCGGAAGGCGGAAGCGAAGGCCAAGGCGAAACGGATTGCGGCTGAAAAGAAGGCGGCCAAGGAACGCGCTCAAGCGGAACGGGCGGCGGCCGAGCAAGCGGCAGCACAGGCCGCTGCCGCGGCTGAGGCGGCCCGGCAGGCCGAAATCACCAGGCAAGCGCAAATTGCCGAAGCAGAACGGCAGTGGCGCCAACAACAGCAACAGGCTCCTGCCCCCGCACCTCCGGCTTCCAATCCCTACCCTGGCTACACCGGACCCCGATGCTATGCACCCGGCGGCCGTTCGTGGACGCCCTGCCCTTAGCCCTTAGCCCTTAGCCCTTCACGGCACCAACCAGCAAGACCCCTGGCGGTCCGCATCCGGACTGGCAGGGGTCTTCAGCTGTGTGAACAACAAGGTCCGGGCTTCGCGGGCCCGCAAACACTGCTCCGGCTTCGTGGGCCTGAACTGTGTACCTCAACGGACTAACAGCTTGTGGCTTCGCCCGATCTGATAAGTATCAGAGCACCTTGCAGACAATCCGTGCAAGCGCTGGGCTTACAATTGATCAGACTGTTCAAGCAGTCGCACAGCGTTCGACAGGAAGTGGTCATTTTGCAGCAACTCGATGCGACCGACCGGCGGATCCTGCTGGCGCTGGATGAGGACCCGCGCATTCCGGTGATGATGCTGGCCCAGCGGCTCGGCCTGGCCCGCGGCACCGTCCACTCGCGGCTTGAGCGCCTGGCTGCCTCGGGTTGCCTGCGCACGCACTCGGCCCGGGTGCTGCCGGAAGCGCTAAATCGCGGGGTGATGGCCATGGTGAGTGCGGAACTGGACCAGAGCAAGCTCAACGATGCCGTGGAAGCGCTCCGGAAGATTCCGGAAGTGCTGGAATGCCACGCCCCGGCGGGCGATACGGACTTGCTGATCCGGGTGGTGGCCAGCAGCCCGGACGATCTGTATCGGGTGAGCGAGGAGATCCGTTTCTGCCCCGGCATCACCCGCACCTCCACGCAGATGTTCCTGCGCGAGGTGATTCCCTACCGCACCACGGGCCTGTTGAAGCAGGACTGACCGTTCGGAGCCAGCGTCGGCACCGCCGCACCGGTGCAAAAGAGCCGGTGGCTGGGAAGGCCGGCCCGGGGGCAAACCGCTAGAAGAAGAAGTGCGCCAGCACACCGATCACCCAGACGGCCCCGGCGGTAAACGCGCAGCCGAGCTCCACCAGCATGCCCAGGCCCACGGCCTTGAGCGCCGCCCAGCTGGCCCCGACCGCCTGGCCCAAGTCCCGCCGTCGTGCGTATTCGCTGAGCAGGAGCCCGGCGGCAAACCCGATGAACAGCCCGACGACGGGGATCACGAACATCCCGACCACACCCACCAGCACGCCCGCCAGGATTGACCAGTTGGGCACCTGCCGTTGTTTCAGCCGGCGCCCGGTGAGTACCAGGCTGGCCAGCATGCCGGCGGCGACGAACACCATCCCGATCGCGAAGACCACCCAACCCAAAGTGCTCTGCAGCACTATGGCCCAGACGAGCAGGCTGATGCCGATGGTGATGGTGCCGGGCAGCACGGGGACGACGATGCCGGCAATGCCGACGGCGATGAGCAGACCGCAGAAGACGGTCGCGAGTATCTGGGCTTCCACCCACCCAGCCTACTGGGGCGCGCCGGGCGGATCCTGGCAGGCCTGTCCAGTCGAGGGTGGTATGCGGGCAGTATTCACAGGACCTGCTGCGGGCGGCGCCTGCGCGGCTGGCTGGGCGTGTCACTAAAACGTGGCGCGCACCTCGTTTCCCCTTCGATCCCCGTTCATTCGCACGGGCAACAGTTGAGGGGCCGGCCACCTCCAACGGCCGGCCATCACTCAACCGGAGGTCCAATTCGTGCACGCGTCCCCAATTCCGAAACCAGCCTGGCTGTCCCGGCCCCTGCGCCTGACCGGCGGGGCCCTGGCCCTGCTGGCTGCCGGCTCCATGCTCGGCCCCGCCGCCACCGCCGCTCCCACCCCCGTCGACGCTGAGTGGGCCGCCTCTGCCTACCGGGGAGGCATCGACGTCGTTGATGCTTCGGATGCCGACCAGCAGACCCTCGACGGCACCGTCTTTGATGACAAGAACAAGAACTCCAGGCAAGACGTCAACGAACCGGGCCTGCGCGGTGTCACCGTCTCCAACGGCCGCGACGTCGTCACCACGGACAGCCATGGCCGCTACGAACTGCCGGCGTTCGACAACATGACCGTCTTCGTCACCCAACCCCGCGGCTACCAGGTGCCGGTGGACGACGACAACGTCGCCCAGTTCTTCTACCACCACCTGCCGGAGGGATCCCCAGACCTGAAGTTCGGCGGCATCGCCCCGACCGGAGCGCTGCCTGACAAGGTCAACTTCCCGCTGGCCAAGAGCAAGCTCACCCAGTCCCCGGACCAACACTGCGCATTCGGCGCCGACGTCCAAACCTACAACCAAAAAGAGGTGGAGTTCGCGCAGAACGGCGCCTTCGCCGACCTGGCCGCCCGCTCCGACTACGCCGGCTGCGGCGCGCTCTTCATCGGCGACATTGTGGGCGATGACCTGTCTCTTTTCGAGCAGACCCGGGAACTGACCGCCAAGCTCAACGGTCCGGCCCGGTTTCTGCCCGGCAACCACGATCTCGACTTCGACGCCCTCGACGGCGAGCACGAGTTTGACACTTACCGCAGCCAGTTCGGCCCGGAATACTACTCGTACGACGCCGGCAAGGCCCACGTCGTCGCCATGAGCAACATCGAATATCCGACGGCGATCCCCGCGAAGAAGAGCAATTACACGTACGCCCTGGGCGAGCGCCAGCTCGAATGGCTGCGCCAGGACATCGCGAAGGTGCCCAAGGACCGGGTGATCGTGCTGGCCGGCCACAGCCCGCTGCTCGAGTTCTACTACAGCAACTCTCACACCACGAAGCAGCTGCAGGCGATTTACGGGATACTCGAGACCCGCGAAGTCGTTTCACTGGGCGGGCACACCCACATGTCGGAGAACCTCCGGGAGGGCGACCTCATGGTCGGCTGGCGCGACGAGCTCGGCGACACGGGCCTGCCGTTCACCCACTTGACCGTCCCGGCAGTGTCCGGCCATTGGTACAACGGCCGGGTGCTCGCGGAGGGCTTCCCCACCGCCATCCAGCGTGATGGGACCCCTCCCGGCATCCTGACCCTGGATATCAAGAACACGGAGGTCCGCGAGCGTTTCACAGCCACCGGCGACGACGGCTCCGACCAGATGGCTCTGGGCATCAACTCCCCCGCCTACCGCGCCTGGTTCGACGAATACAAGAACCAGCGCGGCAAAGCCCCGTCCCCGGCGAACCCGAACGCGGTGGCCCAAGGTGAACTCGGTGAGACCTGGCTGACCACCAACTTCTGGATGGGCTCCACCGGCTCCACCGTGAAGGTCTCCATCGATGGCGGCGAAAGCACCGAAGCCACTCGCACCCAGTCGATGACCGACGACGACGTCCCGCTGATTGGTGCCGAGTACACCGATCCCACCGCCACCATCGAGCAGTTTGTGCACGGCGGCGGCCTGCACGACCGCACCTCCCACCTGTGGCGACTCGAACTGCCGGCCGGCCTGGCCGTCGGCGAGCACACAGCCACGGTCACCGCGACCGACGTGCACGGCCGCGAGTTCACCGAGACCATCACCTTTGAGGTCGTCAAGTAACCCTGCCTGAAGTCCGACGGCGGGTGGTTGCGTCACGCAGCCACCCGCCGTCGCTGGCCTTCCGCTGGCCGGTGGGGCGCTTAGGCTACCGCGGCCTTGACGAGCGCCTCGAACTTCTCCTCCACCGCCGGGGTCCATTCCACTATTGCGAACGAGACCGGCCACATCGGCCCGTCGTCGAGCGTGGCCGCGTCGTTGAATCCAAAGGTGGCGTAGCGGGCTTGGAACTTGGCCGCGCCCTGGAAAAAGCAGACGACCTTGCCGTCCGTGTTGGCGTACGCGGGCATCCCGTACCAGGTCTTGGGAAGAAGCTCCGGCGCGTTCGCGGTGACGAGCGCGTGAATGCGTTCCGCGAGGACACGGTCGGCGTCGGGCATTTCGGCGATCGCGTCGAGCACGGCGCGCTCGTTGTCGGCCTTCTTCTGGCCGCTGCGGCCCTGTGCCCTCAGCTCCTGGGCCCGCTCCTTCATGGCGGCCCGCTCGGCCTCCGAGAAGCCGCCCGCATCGGACTTCTGGTTGGTGCTCATCTCGATCTCCCTTGTACGAACCACGACCGACAGTAGCAGCCGCTTGGGGCGCGGGCTTCTCGAATCCTGCTCGCACCGTGAAAAAAACGTAGCCGTCGGCGGGCAATCTGATATACGGTGCAGCGATACCTCGCGGCCACAGGGCGGGGCTGGTTAAACGGAAGGCGCGGGGACATCATGGACGACGCACAGAACCGCCAGGACCTGACCCGGCAAATCGACCAGCGCCGCGATGAGATCAGGGCGTTTCTTCGCCGCGCCCGTCCCAAACGCAACCGCCTGACCAGTGTCAGCGTCGTTGGTAGCTCGGTCGTCGCCGCGTTGACGGCGGGCCCGGGCTTCGGTCAAAACACTTTCAACACGGCGGTGGCAGGCGCTTTTTCGCTGTCCAGCACGTCGGTCGTATGGCAGGTCATCTGCATCCTGGCATCGATCCTCTCCCTTGCCGCGGCGATTGCGTCCGGCCTTGCCAACTCACGCAACAGCGCGGAGCAGATCTCAACGGCCGAGTCCGCCAGCGCGCAGCTCGACGGGCTGCTGACCGCCCTGAAGTACGGCCAGCTGCCGGTCGGCGACGCTGCGCGGCTCTATCAGGAGTACAGCTCGAAAGCGGCCTTCATCGACTAGCCGGTCCCGCGGCCAGCCCGCCGGCCCGGCCCCGAGCGGGGCTGCCTGAGCCCGGAGCGGCGACGAGGTCGGGGAATCGACGTGCGCATGGCGGCTACCGCACGCCTTTGATTTTGACCACGAAGACCGCGCCGAGCAGCCCGATCACGGCGGAAAGCGCGAACAGCGCGGTGTAGCCGCCGAGGTAGAGCACGGTAGGGGCGGCGATCAAGGGTGCGATGACCTGCGGCGACGAGGCCGCGATGTTGATGACGCCCATGTCTTTGCCCCGGTCGGCGGCGCTCGGCAGCACTTCCGTGAGCAGGGCGAAGTCCACGGCCAGGAACATGCCGAAGCCCGCGCCGAGGACCATGGCCGCGCCGACCACGGCCGGCCACGCGGGCGTGATCGCCACGATGACCGACGCCGTCGCGATGGTGATCGAGGACGCGATGACGAACGGTTTGCGGCGCCCCACCCGGTCGCTGAGAGGTCCGCCCACCACCGCCATCACCACCACCGCGGCCGCGTAGACGCCGGTCAGCAGCAGCACGCCGCCGGCCGGGTCCGGATGCCCCACGGCGTCCTGGAGGAAGAAGAACAGGTAGAGGGTGAAGATGTTGTTGCCTAGATTGACCAGGAAGCGGGTCAGCCACGCCCAACCGAAGTCGGGGTGCTTGGCCGGGGAAATCCAGAAGCCCTTCAGGAAGCCGGGCCAGGCGAAGGGCGGGCGGTCGGCCTTGCGCAACGGGGTGTCCCGGCCGGCAATCACGAACGGAATAATGCTGGCCAGCAGGAACACGGCGCAATAGATGTAGCCGAGGACGAAGCCGCCGGCCAGGTTGGCCAGCACCGCGCCCATCACAATGCCCAACGTCTGCCCGATCGCCGCCAACCCGCCGATCTGGCCGCGCTGCCGCCGCGGCACGCGGTCCGGAATGCTGGCAGTTACGGCCGCGTAGGCGCCGTTGCAACCGGCCTGCACCAGGCACCAGCCGATCACCATCACCGCGATGTTGGGGGCGCCGGATAACAGCAGCAGCGCGGCGAAGCCCAGGACGCCGCCGGCCAGGGCCCACGGCACCCGTCGTCCGAACCGGGAGGTGGTGCGGTCGCTCAGCGCTCCGAAGACCGGATTGGCGACGAGGGACACGGCGGCGCCGAAGCCGGTGGCCATCGCCAGGACGGCTTCCTTGTTCACGGCATCGAACGCCTGCGACTGCTGGGCCAACAAGACCTGCAGCGGGCCGAAGAAGGCAGCATTAATCCCGAGGTTGGTCAGCAAGACGGCGGTGACCCAGCCGGCCCGGACCTTGATGGTGGGTTCCCGGAACGCCGCGGGAAGGTCGAGCGCCGGCACGGGATCGCGCGGTTCCTGGACGGACATGGCGCCAACCCTCCTCACCGACGGCGCGGCGTGACCCGCGGTCCCCTGTTGTTGCAACAGCGTACAGCCGCCGCCGGGCAGGCGGGTAAGGCCAGGCAATCGCTGCCGGCGGTGTCGCCCAACGGCAGGTCGGCAGCGCTGACCGGCTGGCCTTTAGGACGTGCGGGGCGTGAGCGCAACCTGCGCCCTCCGGCGGCGGCCGGGCGACGAATGCGGGATGTCAGCCTGCGTCGCAGCGGTCGGGCGACGACTGGACCGGATGTCAGCCCGCGCCGGCGGCGGCACGCTGCCGGGCCAGCTTTTTCAGCCCGCGCGAGACCTGGACCGGCTCCGGCCAGCGCGGCGCAAGGTTGTCCCCCAGCGTGACGCCCTTGAGCTTGCGGCCGAACATCGGGACCACCCATTCCTGCAGCCAGTCGCGCTCGCGCCGGAGTGCCTCGCGCCAACCCGCCCGCACCGGAGCCTCCGGCCGCTTCAGCCGGAGTGTGTGCTCCACGCCGAGGGCCTCGAGGACCCTGGCCGC
The DNA here is from genome assembly GCF_059091125.1 of Arthrobacter sp. Y3223151. Lineage (NCBI taxonomy): Bacteria > Bacillati > Actinomycetota > Actinomycetes > Micrococcales > Micrococcaceae > Arthrobacter > Arthrobacter sp. Y3223151. Next base: position 318,797 of record NZ_JBNHGI010000001.1, read on the forward strand.
CATGTACTTGTGCCCCAGCGCGGACATATGCAGCCGGTCCGTGTCCCACATCCGTCGGTCCTGATAGACGTCGAACGCCCAGTGGTCCACCAGCATGGCGTCGTAACGCCGGGACAGGTCACGGACAGCCTCGTTGAACACCCAGTTGCGCCGCCGCATCGGCTCCAGGACCGGCGGAAGCATGACCTCAAAGCCGGTGAAGAGGATTAACTGCGCACCCGTTTCGGCCAGCTGGCGGACGGCGGATTCGTAGTCGGCCAGAAGCTCCGGCATGCTGCGCTTGAACTCCAGGATGTCGTTGCCGCCGGCATAGAAGGAGACCAGGGTGGGTTGCATGGCGACGGCCGGTTCCAACTGGTCGGCGATGATTTGGTGTAGCCGCTTGCTGCGTACCGCCAGGTTGGCATAGCGGAAGTCCGGATCCTGCTTGCCCAACTGCTTGGCCACCCGGTCGGCCCAGCCGCGCACGCCATTGGGGAAGTTGGCGTTGTAGTCCCCCACGCCCTCGGTAAAGCTGTCGCCCAGCGCCACGAATAGTCCGCCCACCTGCCGAAGACTAGCTGCGCCGGGCAACGCACCGGCAAACACGCGGTGAAGTCCGTCGCTGTGCCGGCCCGGTTGTCCGCTGCGGGGTGGCGAGACCCGGGGCGAGCCGGCAGCTGCCCGCCTGCCGTCAGCTGGGGCCGGGAACCAGCTCGGGCGGCTCGAAGATCCACGGCTCAACCGGCAGGGCATCGGGCCGGAACTCGGACAGCAGCTTGGGCAGCGGGACGTCCGGCAAGCCCAGCGAGGCCAGCAACAGGCCGCGCACCGCGGCCGCGTCCAGCCCGGCCAGCTCGAGTGCGCCCAGGGTCACCGCGCCGTCGCGCTTGGCCAGGCGCCGCCGTCGTTCGTTGAGGACCAGCGGCACGTGGACGTATTCGACCGGCGGCAGCCCCAGCAGCGACCCGAGGTATGCCTGCCGCGGGGCGGAGGTCAGGAGGTCGTCGCCGCGCACCACTTGGTCCACGCCCTGTGCGGCGTCGTCCACCACCACCGCAAGGTTGTACGCGGGGACGCCGTCGTTCCGCCGCAGCACGAAGTCGTCAACGACGCCGGTGTAGTCGCCGTGCAGTCGGTCGGGCACCGTGTAGCTGGCGGTGGAAGCGCGCAGCCGCAGGGCAGCGGGGCGGAGTTGGCGGCGTTCCTCGCGTTCGGCGTCGGTAAGGTTGCGGCAGGTTTCCGGATACGCCCCCTCCGGAGCATGCGGCGCGCTGGGAGCCTCGGCAATCTCGCGCCGCGTGCAGAAGCATTCGTAGAGCAGGCCTGCCTCCGCCAGCTGTCCGAGCGCGTGGCGGTAGACCGCGGCGCGGTCGGTCTGGCGCACTACCTCGCCGTCCCAGTCCAGGCCGATGGCCGCCAGATCCGCCAACTGCCGCGCCTCGAACCCGGCCCGCGCCCGGTCCAGGTCCTCCACCCGTATGAGGAAGCGGCGGCCGGTGCTGCGGGCGAAGAGCCAGGCGAGCAGCGCGGTGCGCAGGTTGCCGACGTGCAGTTCACCCGAGGGGCTGGGCGCGAACCGACCGGCGGGACTCTGGGCTGTTGGCACGTCCCCACGGTAGCAGGCCGCTCCCCGCCCACCGGGGTGTTGCCGCGCCTATTAGGCTGGTGCCATGAGCACACCCGACTCCCGCATGGAAACCCCGATTGCCGTCACCGGTGCCACCGGCGAGCTGGGCGGCATGGTCGCCAGGATACTGGCGGAGCAGAACCTTTCACAGCGGCTGATTGTCCGTGACCCGTCGCGTGCACCGCAGCTGCCCGGGACGACGACGGCGACTGCCGGCTATGGCGACAAGGCCGCCGTCGCGGCTGCGCTGCAAGGCATCGAGACAGTGTTCATGGTGTCCGCCGCCGAAGCCGAGGACCGGCTGCAGCAGCATTTCACCTTCATCGATGCCGCCATCGACGCCGGCGTGCAGCACATTGTCTACACCTCGTTCATCGGTGCGACCGAGGACGCAACGTTCACCCTGGCCAGGGACCACTACGCCACCGAGGAGAAACTGCGCGGAACCGGCCTGAAGCACACGCTGCTGCGCAACAACTTCTACGCAGACGTCCTGCCGTCGTTCGCCGACGAATCGGGCGTGATCCGTGGTCCGGCGGGGGACGGGAAGGCGGGCTTCGTTGCCCGCGAGGACGTAGCCAGGGCGGCCGCGACCATCCTGGCCGAACCCATGCCCCATGCCGGCTTCACCTATGAGCTGACCGGCCCGGAGTCGGTGACCCTGGCCGAGGCGGCGGCGGCCATCGCAGAGGCGACGGGCCGTCCGACGTCGTTCCTCAACGAAACGGTGGAGGAGGCCTACGCGAGCCGGGTGCACTACGGCGCCCCGGACTGGCAGCTGGATGCCTGGGTCAGCACCTACACGGCAATTGCCGCCGGGGAGTTGGACCTGGTGACCCACGACGTGGACCTACTCACCGGGCGGCCGGCGCTGAGCCTGCGGGAGCTGTTCGGCGTCGGGCGCTGACCCACGTCCGGGCGGCGCCGACGGTGCCGCCCCGGACGGAACCCCGCCCCCGGCGTGAGACCTAGGCGTTCCAGAGTCCGTAGGAGTCCGCGAGCGAAGAGATCTTCTCGGCGCGGGCGAGCCGCGGCAGGTAGGAACCGTCGCCCACCACCGCGCCGGCGGCGTGCGCATCGAGCAGTTCGTGCGCCCACCTAATCTCCGACTCGCTGGGTGAGAGCCCCTTGTTGATGGTGTCGGCGGCATCGGTGAGCAGGCAGAGCTTGCCCGTCATGCCCATGGACGCCGTCACCTTGCAGGCTTCCAGCAGTTCTTCGCCGAGTGCCCCGACGGTCGGGCCGTCGATGGGGCCGGGCAGCTGGCCCACGCGGGAGGCAACCACCAGCCGGGAACGGGCGTACGCCAGGGCCATCGGTGAATCGCTGGCCCCGGTGTCGCGGCGGAAGTCGCCCACGCCGAAGGCGAGGCGGAAGGTTCCCGGAGCGCGGGCGATGTCGGTAGCGTTCTCAATGCCGACGGCGGATTCGATCAGGGCGAGCACCGGGGTGCCGGCCTGCAGCCGCATGGCGGTGTGCGTAACCTGCTCGGGCTTCTCCGTCATGGCCAGCATGACGCCGCGCAGGCCCGGCGCCTTGGACAGGGCGGCCAGGTCGTCGGCCCAGTAGTCGGTTTCCATGCCGTTCACGCGGACCCAGGCGGTCATGCCGGTGGAGAGGGCCTCCACCACCCGCTCCCGCGCCGCGGCCTTGCCCTCCGCCGGCACGGCATCTTCCATGTCGAAGATGACGGAGTCTGCTTCAGAGGCGAGTGCCGGGCCGAAATTCGCTTCGTCTGCCGCCGAGGCCAGAAGCCAAGAGCGGGACAATTTTGCGGGAAGGGCGGCGGCACGACGGTTTCTTAGAGCGGACATACTCCTAGCCTAATGTTTCCGCCGCCGGGGCCACTAACGTAAGGGGCGAATGCCGATTGAGGCATGCGCCACCTCCGTCCGTGGCGGGAGATAAACCGGCGTCAGAGCGATGCCGGATGGCGTCGCCGCCGGCGGGCCACAACGATGGCGGCGACCACCGCCGCCACCAGCAGCACCACGACGGCGATACCCAGCGGGGACCCCGCGGCCGCGGCCAGCCAGGCGTTGAGGGCGGCCAGGCCCACGGTGGCATACAGCACTGCCCACAGCACCGAGCCGACCACGACGGCCGGCAGGTACCTGCGCAGCGGCATCCGGCCAAGGCCGGCGGTCGCGTTTACCGCCGTCTGGACGCCCACCGTCAGGAAACAGAGCGCGACGGCGAGGGCTCCCCAGCGGGCGATGACAGCCTCCGCGCGGCGCATGGCCGGCGAATCCAACTGGCGGACCAGGCGGGTGTGCCGCCCGCCGGCGGCCACTCCCCTGCCGGCCCAGTACGTGGCATTGGCGCGCAGCATCACGATCACGAACAGCACGCTGACCGCGTATCCGAAGGGGAGGCTGGCGATGTGCTCCATGTCAGGCCGCGGGCTCCGGCCGGTGCGCGGCGTGCGCGGCGCCCATCGGTGCGGCGCCGAAAGGTCTGCCCACGATGGTCTCCTCGGGAGTCGGCGGATGTTCGCTTCCGCGGACGGCGCACGATGTCCGGCCGCGAACAGCAGTTTACGCCTACCCAACGCCGGGCACTCGGGGAATGTTAACGGCCGCCGCCGGGCCGCCGGCGAAGGTCAACGGGCCGCCCCGGGCACATGCGCGGCAACCACGACGGCGCAGCACGCCTTCCCCGGTGCGGGCCGGGAAGTGTCTTACGCTGTCCCCATGGCCCAGCTGACTCCCCGCACCACCGATGCCCTCCCGGCCGCCCAGGCGCAGCGGCTGCAGCGGGCGCTCGACGAGAGCGCCGACGTCACCGTCTTCGTCAACGGCACCACGGTGAAGCTGCCCGCCCAAGCCTCGGACGCCGTCGTCGATATGCTCCGCCGCTTTGCCCACGGCGATGCGGTGATGGTCAGCTCCGCAGTCGAACTGTTGAACACCTCGCAGGCGGCGGAGGTGGCCGGCGTATCGCTGACCTACATGCGCCGCCTGACCGACGCCGGGACCATTCCGGTCCAGTACCGCGGAACCCACCGGCGGATCCTGCTCTCCGACGTGTTGGCCTGGCTGGAGACCCGGACCGCCGCACCCGACGCAGGTTCGGCGGACACCGCCTCCGCTGCCGGTTAGCGGACTCTTCCCGTCTGGGAATCCGCAACCTACGGCATCCTCTTCTCCGTCTGCCGCCCGGGCTGCGGCCGGCACCCGGGGTGCACAGCCGGCGCGATCACCCCTAGGCTGGGTGCCACGGGCCCGGGACCGGGTCCTGAAGGACAACCAGAGGAGACTGTGACCGTGGCCGACCTGCTTGCTCCGCTCGTGACCCTCCGCAACGGGGCCAAGATGCCGCTGCTGGGACTGGGAACCTGGCCCCTGGACAATGCGGAAGCCGCCCGTACGGTCGAAACTGCACTCAACCTCGGCTACCGGCTGTTCGACACCGCGGAAAATTACCGGAACGAGGAAGGCGTCGGCGAGGGGTTGCGCCGCAGCGGGCTTGACCGCTCGGAAATCTTCATCACCACCAAGTTCAATAAGCAGTGGCACAGCGTCGACGGCGCGCGGCAGGCCTGCGAGGCCAGCGCCCGCCGGCTGGGCGTCGACTACGTGGACCTGCTGCTGATCCACTGGCCCAACCCCGGGCAGGACCGCTACGTCGAGGCGTTCGAGGGGCTGACCCGTTTGCTGGAGGACGGGAGCGTGCGGGCCATCGGCACGTCCAACTTCAAACCCGCGCACCTGCAACGGCTGTTCGACGCCGGGCTGGTACCGGAGGTCAACCAGATCCAACTGGATCCCCGGCATACCCGCGGGGACCTGGTGGAGATACACCGCCAGCGCGGCATCGTCACGGAGTCCTGGAGCCCGCTCGGGAAAGGCGGCGACCTGTTGCGGGAACCGGCGGTTCGGTCGCTGGCCGGCAAGTACGGCAAGAGCCCGGCCCAGATCGTGCTCCGCTGGCACACTCAGCTGGGGCACGTGCCCATCCCCAAGTCCGCGCACCCGGACCGGCTGGCCGAGAACTTCGCCATCTTCGACTTCATGCTGGAGGCCGGTGAGCTGGCCCGGCTCTCCGCGCTGGACCGGGGCACCGCGGACATCACCGACGCGGACGTTTTCGGCCACTAGGCGGCCGCTGGACGGCCGCTGGACGGCCGCTGCGGCGCTGCTTCGGTTTGGCCTGCCCCGGCACGCTTTAACATGCAAAGGAATGAATCCTGACGGGTCTGTGTTACGCCTAGTGACACCGGTTGTAATTCGACGGTGTCCACCGCAGCCGGCCGTGGCGCTGGATAAACGCAACGGCGGGCTGGAAGCAGTACAAAGGAGACATCAATGACTGTGCAGGACAAGGTCGCTCTCGTAACCGGCGCCGGCCAAGGCATCGGGCGGGCTATCGCTCTTCGCTTGGCCGAAGACGGCTTCAACGTCGCCATCGCCGATATCGAGCCGCAGCGCGCCAAGGGCGAGGCTGTCGCGGCGGAGATCGAAGGCCTCGGGCGCAAGTCCGTTTTCGTGGCAGCTGACGTCGCCAAGAGGGACGACGTCGTTGCGGCTGTAGACACGGCAGCCGACCAGCTCGGCGGATTCGACGTCATCGTCAACAACGCAGGCATTGCCCAGATCAAGCCGGTCCTTGAAATCAGCGAGCAGGAACTCGACCAGATTTTCAATGTGAACGTCAACAGCGTGGTCTGGGGCATCCAGGCCGCGGCCGCCAAGTTTGACGAGCTCGGCCACGGAGGCAAGATCATTTCGGCTGCCTCCATCGCGGCCATCCAAGGCTTCCCGATCCTCAGCGCCTACTCCGCCTCCAAGTTCGCGGTGCGCGGCTTCACGCAGGCGGCGGCGCAGGAGCTGGCACCCAAGGGGATCACGGTCAACGCGTATGCGCCCGGCATTGTCGGAACCGGCATGTGGGAGCTCATCGACAAGGAACTCAGCAAGATCAACGGAAAGCCGATCGGTCAGAACCTCAAGGAGAACGTGGAGGGCATCGCCCTCGGCCGGATCGAGACGCCCGAAGACGTGGCAAAGATCGTGTCCTTCTTCGCCGGCCCCGACTCCGATTACGTCACCGGCCAGGTGCTGCTGGTAGACGGCGGCATGCTCTACAACTGATCAGGGCGTGCGAGCGGGCCGTCCCCTCCACGGCGTGAGGGGTAGAAACAGCCCCTGAGGGGCAGCACCCGCGAAGACAGGACCAGGCCGGAGCGTTGGGGGTCGCTCCGGCCTGATCCTGTTGGGGGGAGGAATGATGTGGGGGCCGACGCAGATGCCGGCGGGCATTCTCCTATTGCCACGCCTGGTCTGCCCACGCGGCGTCGCGAGAGTAGTTGCTGCCGGTGAGGTTCCAGAGGTCATCATCCTGGGCGTGCGCTCCCAGGACCCCGACCTGATCCAGGGATGATGCTGTTCCTTCGTTCGGGACATCCGGAACCTTGGTGGATTCGGGTCCAATCGACGAGAAACCGAACGGGCTCATTTTGTCCTCTTCTCCAACAGCGAAGATTCGACTTCGGGCGACCAGGCCCTGGCGTAGACGCCGAGTGCCGCCTCTTCCCACGTGGTGAACCCCAACCGGTTCATCAGCAGGTGGGCCTGGGAAAACGTCAATTGCTGCGCGCTGCGGCTAACGCGCGCACGGTCCGCCCGGTACAGGTACGAGTCAAGCGTCCTGATCCAGCGGCGGCGCCAGTTCTGAACGCTGCTTTCGTCCGCCGTCGCCGCCATCAGGCGGTGCATCGGTGCGGTGCGGGCAACCAGTCCTGCGGTGAGGCTGTGCCGCGCCTTCGGAGCCGAACGGCCCAGCTCGGCCGTGGACACCCGAAGATGGTTGTCCCAGCAGTAGTCCCAGGACAGCCTGCCCCGGTCCGGCCACTGTTGCGCCTTCGGCCCATACATCATGGCCCACGCCGCATCGCAGAGGAGCAGGGAGGCGAGCGCCGAACGTCCTTGGGCCTTGCTGAAACGCTGCGTGGCCCACATGGCCAGCTCGGAGGACAGTTCGAATACCTCCTCCGCGAGATCCAGCCCATCGGGTCCCCCAAAACGGTCCAGGTCCGCTTCGGGTACGGGGACGGCGGCATCGGCCGGCGAAAGCTGAATGGAATCCTCGCTGCCGAAAGGCAAGACGAAAGTTTCCTGGGTCGTGATGCCTGGCAGGATGTCGAGGACCCGGTCCCGGGCCGCCAGCTCGAACCTTTGGAGGCTGTCGAGGATTGGGCGGCGGCCCAGGAACCGGACCTTCAGGTGAGGCCCCATCTGGTCGGCACTGTGGTTGAAGTACCAGCGGCCCACGCCTTCGCGGCGAGCGTGGGCGACCAGCGGTGTAACCAGTTCTCCTATGACTGCGTCGACTACGTCCTGCCTACCCGTGTAAATAGACAGAACCCACCAGTACGATTTAACGTTCACCGAACTTGTTGGGCGGATGGCTGTCAGCTGGCTCATGCGCTACTCCTGGTTCGATGTTCTGGTGGTTGGGGAGGGATAGCCGGCGTCATCCTGGTTACGGAATCAGCACAATGCCGATGAGATGGGGCGGCTTTTTACCAGTCCCAGATATAGGCGGAAGCGGTGGCGTTTTCAGAATGGGGAACCGGTCCTAGATCGGCGGCTACTGCCGGAGTGGCCGCAGAGACCGCCCCCAAGGCAACCAGCAGACCTGCCGCGATGCTTGCGATCTTCTTGAACATGTCATTCCCTTCACATGGCTTAGGTTCGTACAGTGACAAATCCAGCCGGGTTGCTCGCCCCCGACATGTTCAAGAGTTCCGTGCTTCTGCTGCGCCTGTCCAGCCAATCCCGTTGCAACATCCGGACATGCCATGATCGTGCCTCCGGGCTTGCTCTGTCACGTTCCGGACAGGTGGTCAAAACCGCCTGCCGCCCCGGAAATCCGGGGAAAGGAGCACCCCCTCGGGATCATCGGCCACAAACCGCCAAGCGATGGCATAATGTGGCCATGGCAGCAAGTGGCCGCCGGCAAATGGCGCAAGATGGGCCCAAGAAGTGCTTTAGACTGGCCAAAGAGCGGCCGCACCGCACCGGAAACAGCAGGCCCTGCGTGATACGTAAATGGATCAACCGGAGGAGCGCCCTATGCTGAGCGGGACGGCATTCGAGGTCTATGAATTCGCCGTGGCCCATCCCGGCTGGACCAAAGAAACCATGTCCACGGCACTCGGCTACACCATCCGTGACCTCAACATCGCCATCGGCGAGCTGGTCAGCAGGCAATTGCTGCAGCAGCCGGCACCCGATGTCGAATGCTATGTCGCCATCTCCCCCGACGTTGCCCTGTCGCAACTGGTGGACTCCGACGAGCGTCTGCTGATCGACCTGCGCACCAAGATCAGCGGACACCGTGCGGACATGGCGGCTCTCGTGCCCACCTACCTGGCAGCCCGCAAACGGGTGTCGCTGGACTCCTCCGTGGAGGTCCTCGAAGACCCCGGGGTAATCCGCAAGCTGCTGGTGGACTATGGCCGTGACGTTTCCGAGCAGGTGCTGATCAGCCAGCCGGGCTCCGGCGCCTCCGCCGATGTCCACGAAGAGGGCATCCAAAAGGACATCGAACTCCTCAACCGCGGGGTCGTCCGCAAGAACATCAGCCACGCCAGCACCCTGGACCATGTGCCCACCCGCAAAGCGGTCGCCGCGATCTCCCCGGCCGGCGGCGAGTACCGAACCCTGCCCTACGTGCCGCTCAAGATCATGATCTTCGACCGCAACCTCGCACTGATCGGGCGCCAGCTGCATCCGGAAGACCGCGGCGCTCTGGTGGTACGCGACTTCAACCTGATCCAGGTCTTCATCAACCTGTTCCATGTGGCCTGGGAGCTGGCCGATCCCTACGTTTTGGACGGGCAGGATAACGGCGCCTCGGATCTCAACGGCATCCAGCATTCCATCCTCAATGCCATGGCCGCCGGTTACTCCGACGAGGTGATTGCGCGGAGGCTGGACATCAGCGTCCGCACCTGCCGGCGCCACATCGCCTGGATGCTGGAGCAGCTCGGCGCGGAAAGCCGTTTCCAGGCCGCGCTCAAGGCCAGGGACGCGGGCTGGCTCTAGCCCCGGGCAGCACCAATAGAAAACTTCTGTTTCCTATCCCGTAACGCCCCGGGCTATCCTGTGTGAGTGACTTCACAGGACGCAGACCTTTCCGAAACCCTGCCCATCGAAACGGAAGTGGCGCTGGAACGCGCCACTGCGGCGCACCGGCACCAGCACCTGTTCTCGCAGCGCGCCGCAAACATCAAACAATCAGCCGTCCGCGACGTCTTCGACATCTCGATGCGCCCCGGACTGGTTTCCCTGGCCGGCGGCAACCCCTACCTGCAGTCCCTGCCCCTGGAGAAGATTGCCGGCATGGCGCAGCGGCTGATCGCCGAGCATGGGATGACCGCCCTGCAATACGGCGGCGGCCAGGGTACCCCGGACCTGCGGCGAAAGATCTGCGAGGTCATGGCGCGGGAAGGCATCACCGGCGTGGATCCGGAGAACGTGGTCGTGACGGCGGGTTCACAGTCCGCCCAGGATGTGGCCGCCAAAGTCTTCTGCAACCCCGGCGATGTGGTGCTGTGCGAGGATCCCACCTACGTGGGCGCACTGAACACCTTCGAGGCCTACGAGGTCCAGGTGGAGCCGGTGTCGATGGACGAACACGGTCTCGTGCCCTCGGAACTCCAGCGCCGCATCGAGGAGCTGCAGGGCGAGGGCCGCAGCATCAAGTTCCTCTACACCATTCCCAGCTTCAACAATCCCTCCGGCATCACGCTGGCCGCCGAGCGCCGGCAGCAGATCGTGGACATCTGCCGCGAGGCCGGCGTCCTGGTGCTCGAGGACAATCCGTACGGACTGCTGCGCTTCGACGGCCAGCCCTTGCGGCCGCTGCGCGCAGACAATCCCGACGACGTGGTCTACCTGGGTTCGTTCTCGAAGATTTTGGCGCCGGGCCTGCGGATCGGCTGGGCGCTGTTGCCCGACCACCTGCAGCGGAGCTTCTACCTCGCCAACGAGGCCGTCACCCTGTGCCCGCCCACCCTGAACCAGATGCTGATCTCTGCCTACCTGGACGAGCACGACTGGGTGGGGCAAATCGATACCTACCGCCGGTTGTACGCCACCCGGTGTGCCGCCATGTTGGCGGCGCTGGAGGAGTTCATGCCGGCCGGAGCCAGCTGGACCGAACCCGACGGCGGCTTCTTCGTCTGGATCACCCTCCCGGAGGGCGTCGACACCTACCCGCTGCTCTACGACGCGATCGAGGCCGGCGTGGTCTTCATCCCGGGGGCGGCGTTCAGCCCCTCCGAGGAGCCGTCACGCCAGCTGCGGCTGGCTTTCAGCGCCGTGCCCGAAGAGGCCATTCGCGAGGGCGTGCGGCGACTGGCGCCCGTCCTCGCAAAGGCTATGGCCGGCGCCGGTTCTTGAAATAGCGGTAGTACGCGTAGCGGCCGGCGAAATACAGGCCGATCACGATGATGATCCGCAGGATGGGGTGCAGTCCCGGCATCAGCCAGATCATGACGTAGCTGAGCAGGAAGACGGCCGCCATGGCCCACAGGGTGCCCTTCCAGTCGATCCTGGGCACCCCGGAGTCCTTGCGCTGACCCGAGGGCCTGTTGTTACTCATGCTCCCAGTCTTTCACAGCCGGTACGGCGCCCGCGGTCCGTCAGGGAATGCGGCCGGTAGTGTGCCGTCAGGCGCCCACCAGGATGCCGTCCAGGTCGGCATGGACCGTGGCGCCCGGCCGGAACAGCACGCCACCGATCTCGACGGGAACGTCTGCTTCCCCGCTGGCGTCCTTGGCGCTCTTCCGCGGGTTGCTGCCGAGCGCCTTGACGCCGAGCGGCAGCTGCGCGAGGGCCGCCCGGTCCCGGACCGCCCCGTTGATGATCACCCCGGACCAGCCGTTGGCCACGGCGGCCGCGGCGATCATGTCCCCCATCAGGGCCGTCTCCAGCGAGCCGCCGCCGTCGACCACCAACACGGCGCCGTGGCCCGGGGAGTTGAGGACGGATTTCACCAGCCCGTTGTCCTGGTAACACCTGATGGTGCGGACCGGCCCGCTGAACGACGCCCGGCCGCCGAAGTTACCGAACTGGAGCGACAGCGACGCCAGTTCGTCGCCGCGCTGGTCGTACAGGTCCGCCGTCGGGATCACTGTAGGTTCTGCGCCGTGGGTCGCCGCGTTGCCCGCTGTCTCAATCACCTGATGGTGCTCCTCCTCGCCACACCGCGATCATAACCAACCGCGGCCCGGCGGGCATCCGCGCGCAGGGCAATGTCCGTCCGGCATGCGGCAGCGAACGTCTCGTCAATTGCGACGACGACGCCGTCAATCCAGCATGCCGCACGCACCGTCAGTCCAGCAGCAGGGCCGGTTCTTCCATGATCGCCGCGACGTCTGCCATGAATCTGGCGGACAGGTCGCCGTCCACCACGCGGTGGTCGAACGATCCGCCCAGCGTGGTGATCCAGCGCGGAATGACTTCGCCGGAGACGACCCACGGTTTCTGCCGGATGGTGCCGAAGGCGACGATGGCGACTTCGCCCGGGTTGATGATCGGGGTGCCGATGTCGATTCCCAGCGCCCCGATGTTGGTGATGGAGAGGGTGCCGTTCTGCATGTCGGCGGGCTTGGTCTTGCCGGCGCGGGCCGTGGTGGCCAGGTCGTTGAGGGCTACCGCGAGCTCTTTGAGCGAGAGGTCCTGGGCGTCCTTGATGTTCGGAACCAGCAGGCCGCGCGGGGTGGCGGCGGCGATGCCCAGGTTCATGAAGTGCTTGACGTGGATCTCGTCGCCGGACTCCGTCTCCACCCAACTGGCGTTGACGTTCGGGTTGCGCGCGGCGGCCCAGATGACGGCCTTGGCCAGGATGAGCAGCGGCGACACCCTGACGCCTTCGAAGTCGCGGGACTTCTTCAGCCGCTGGACGAACTCCATGGTCCGCGAGGCATCCACATCCACGAAGATGCTCACGTGCGGGGCGCTGAAGGCCGACTCGACCATGGCCTTGGCGGTCGCCTTGCGCACGCCCTTGACCGGGACCCGCTCGATCCGGTTGTCCAGCCCCTTGCGGGGGGCCCAGAACGTCGGGGCAGCTGCCTGCTCGGCCTCGCGCTGGGCCTGGTAGCTGAGCAGATCCTGCTTGGTGACCTCGCCGCCCTTGCCGGTGGGGGTGATGTCCGCCAGGTTGATGCCCAGGTCCTTGGCGGCCTTGCGCACCGGCGGCTTGGCGAGCACCCGGGTCAGCAGCCGGGTGACGGCGGCCTGGACGGCTTCGCCCCGGGCGTGCCCGGCACCGGCGGCGGGAGCCGCCCCCGGAACGGCGGAGTCGTCGTCGGCGGGAACCGGCGGCACGTGCTGGGCCTGGCCGTGCGGCTCGGGCAGATGGATTTCCGCGGCGGGTGCGTTCCCGCCGCCGGAGCGGGCCGCGGAAGGGCGCGCCGCCGTCGTCGTTGTGGGAGGGGAAGCCGGGGCACTGCCGCGGCGCGGGCGCCGCCTCACCGGATCGGCCTTCGGACCGGAGCCGACCAACGGCCCGCCCTCGGCGGTGGCCTCGGGCACGGGCTGTTCCGGAACGGGGGCCGCGGGGCGCGCCGGAGCGGCGGGCTGCTCCGGGGCGGCGGGCTGCCGTGCGGCGCCCTCGGCGGCGACGGCGAAGATCGGGGTGCCGACCTCTACGGTCTGCCCCTCCGGCACCAGCAGTTCCGACACCACGCCCGCGTAGGGGCTGGGGAGTTCGACCAGCGACTTGGCCGTCTCGATCTCCACGATGACGTCGTTGACCGCCACGGTGTCTCCCGGCTTGACCTTCCAGGACACGATTTCGGCCTCGACCAGTCCCTCGCCGACATCCGGGAGGTTGAAAATCTGCGTGTTCGACATGGAAACTCCGATATCAGTAGGCGAGCGAACGGTCGAGGGCCTCGAGCAGGCGGTCGATGTCCGGCAGGTACTGTTCCTCCACCTTCGCCACCGGGTAAGGCATATGGAAGCCGCCGACGCGCAGCACCGGCGCCTCCAGGCTCAGGAAGGCGCGTTCGCCGACGCGCGCGGCGATCTCCCCGCCGATGCCGCCGAAGGTCGGGGCTTCGTGGGTGACGATCAGCCGCCCGGTCTTCTCCGCGGATGCCGTGATGGTGTCGAAGTCGATCGGGGAGATGGAGCGCAGGTCGATGACCTCCACGCTGTTGCCGTCCTCTTCCGCCGCCTTCGCCGCGGCCAGGGCGACCGGTACCAGCGGCCCGTAGGCGACGATCGTCGCGTCGGTGCCTTCGCGAACCACCTGAGCGCTGAAGGCGTCGCGGCCGGCCGACCCGGTGTCCACCTCGCCCTTGAGCCAGTAGCGGCGCTTGGGCTCGAAGATGATGACCGGGTCCTGGCTGGCCACTGCCTGCTGGGTCATCCAGTAGGCATCGTGCGCGTTCGAGGGGGTGATGATGCGCAGGCCGGGCGTGTGCGCGAAGAGGGCCTCCGGGGACTCCGAGTGGTGCTCGATGGATCCGATGCCGCCGCCGTAGGGGATGCGGACGACGACGGGGGCCGACAGGAGCCCGGAGCTGCGGGTCCGGATCTTGGCCAGCTGGGTGGTGATCTGGTTGAACGCCGGGAAGACGAAGCCGTCGAACTGGATCTCGCAGATCGGCCGGTAGCCGCGGAAGCACAGCCCGATGGCGGTGCCGAGGATGCCGGACTCGGCCAGCGGCGTGTCGACCACGCGGTCGGCGCCGAACTCGGCCAGCAGCCCTTCGGTGACCCGGTAGACCCCGCCGAGCTTGCCGATGTCCTCGCCCATGATCAGCGTCTTCGGATCATTGGCCAGGGCCTCGCGCAGCCCGCTGGTGATGGCCTTCGCGATCGTCATGGTGGTCATCGGCGTGCCTCCCCGGCAGCGTTGTCGTCGGTGGCGGAATCGGCGAAGCCGGCTTGGTACTGCCGGTGCCATTCCAGCTCCTCGCGGACCAAGGGGTGCGGATCGGCGTAGACGTTGGCGAAGTGGTCCTCGAAGTCCGGGGCCTCCATGGCCAGGACGTCGGCGCGGGTGGCTGCCGCGAGCTTGTCGGCTTCGGCCGAAACCTCGTCGAAGAACCCGTCGCCGGCCGTGTTGGTGCTGCGCAGGTACCGTTCCAACCGCAGCAGCGGATCGCGTTCCCGCCAGCCCTCTTCCTCGGCAGCCTCACGGTATTTGGTCGGGTCGTCCGCGGTGGTATGGGCGCTCATCCGGTAGGTGAACGCCTCGATCAGCACGGGCCCGTTGCCCGAGCGGGCGTGTTCCACGGCCCACCGGGTGACCGCGTGTACGGCGACGACGTCGTTGCCGTCCACCCGGATGCCCGGGAACCCGTAGCCGGTGGCACGCATGGACAGCGGAACGCGGGACTGGACCGCCGTCGGCACGGAGATGGCCCAATGGTTGTTCTGGCAGAAGAACACCACCGGGGACTGGTTAGAGGCGGCGAACACCATCGATTCGTGGACGTCGCCTTCCGAGCTGGCGCCGTCGCCGAAGTAGGCGACGGCCACTCCGTCGTCGCCGTCGCGCTGAATGCCCATGGCGTAGCCGACCGCATGCAGCGACTGGGCGGCAAGCACCAACGTGTAAAGGTGGAAGTTCGTCTCCCGCGGGTCCCAGCCGCCCTGGCTGATACCACGGAAAAGCTTGAGCATGTTGGAGAGGTCCAGGCCGCGGGTGAGGGCGACGCCGTGCTCGCGGTAGGTGGGAAACACATAGTCCTGCGGCTCCAGCGCGCGGCCGGAGCCGATCTGCGCCGCTTCCTGCCCGAGCAGGGGAGGCCAGAGCAGCAGTTGGCCCTGCCGCTGCAGGGCGGTGGCTTCCTGGTCGAAGCGGCGGACCAATGCCATGTCGCGGTACATCCCGCGCAGCGCCTCGCCGTCGAGGTGGGCTGCGTAGGGGCTGTACTTCGCATCGTCGCGGACGGTCCCGTCGGGGGCCATCAGCTGCACCAGCGCGGGCGCGTCCGAGGGGTCGCTGGACACCAGCGACTGTTCCAACTCTTCGATGTCGAATTCCGAGGCGGGCAGGTGCTCAGCGCCCATACGAACTCCTCGCCGATCCGCTGCCTAAGCGGCAGAGATCTTCGCTGTTCATATATGCCGGGCCGGGAATACATTCCAGGCCCGGCATATATCTGTCGTTTATCTCGTCCTAGCCTAATGGCAGGTGCCGTGCGGGCCGGTCACATTACCGTCAGGAAACGCCCGGACCGTTTGTATAGTTCTCACAGAGCGCCAGGAAGCGGCTGTTGGCTTCCACTTCACCGATACTGACCCGCACGCCCTCCCCGGCGAAGGCCCGCACGGACAGCGCCTGCCGGCCGGCCAGCTCTGCGAACTCCTGCGCCCGGTCGCCCAGCGGCAGCCAGACGAAGTTGCCCTGCGTCTCCGGGATCTTCCAGCCGAGCAGGTTAAGTCCGGCGACCACGCGGTCCCGTTCGTCGACGAGCCTTTGTACCCTTTCTACAACTTCGTCGTAGTGGCGCAGCGAGGTGATGGCCGCATGCTCGGCCAGGCTCGACACCGCGAACGGGGTGGCCGCCACGCGCAGGTGCCGGGTGATCTCCGGCTGCGAAATCGAATAGCCCACCCGCAGGCCGGCCAGCCCGTGGGCCTTCGAGAACGTCCGGAGCACCACCACGTTGGGGTACTTCTGGTACATGGCAACACCGTCCACCACCTCGGGGTCGCGGACGAATTCCGTGTAGGCCTCGTCGATGACCACGATGATGTCGTCGCGCACGCTGCGGACGAACCCTTCCACTTCCGCCGCCGTCAGCGCCGGTCCTGTGGGGTTGTTCGGCGTGCACAGCAGGATGACCTTGGTCCGGTCGGTCACGGCGTCCAGCATCGCTTCCAGGTCATGCGAGCCGTCGGACCGGTTCGGGACCTGCACGCTGCGGGCACCGGAGAGGCCGACCATGATCGGGTAGGCCTCGAAGGACCGCCACGCGTAGATCACCTCGTCTTCGGTGCCGTCCTCGTGCTGTCCGGCAAACGTCTGCAGGATCTGCACCAGGGCGCCCAGGCTTCCGGCGCCGGTGACCACGTCGTCGGCCGGGACATCCAGGAACCGGCCGAGTTCGGTGCGCAGCGCGGTGCACAACGGATCGGGGTAGCGCATGATGCCCGCCGTCTGCGCGTTCATGGCTTCCAGCACGGCGGGCAACGGGGGCAGCGGGTTTTCGTTGGAGGACAATTTGTAGGACTGCAGTCCCTGGATTGCGGCCGGCGGTTTGCCGGCAGCATATTTGGGCAGCCTGTCGAGCACCGGCCGGGGGTGGATTCGGCCCGACGCACCTGCTGCCGGAACCGCAGCTTCCTTGATGGGGTTCTCAGGAGGAGTCATGCCTTAAAGGATACGTGCGCCGATGACCGGGTTTTCCGCGCCCCGGCGGCCCGGATGTGGCAGCATACACGCATGGGAAAGTTCATTGTGCGGGTCGTCGTCAACGCGCTGGCGCTGTGGGTGGCGAGCTGGATCCTGCCCGGCCTGGCCATCGAGGCATCCGCAGCGGCCGACGTCGCCGGCAACGAGTCCCTGGGCACGGTGCTGGCCTACCTTTTCATCGGCCTGATCTTCGGCCTGGTCAACGCCATTGTCCGGCCCATCATTTCCTTCCTTTCGCTGCCCGTCACCATCCTGACGCTGGGCCTGTTCACCATCGTGATCAATGCGCTGATGCTGGTGCTGACGGCCTGGCTGTCCAGTTTCACGCCGGTCGAGTTCGTCGTCGATTCCTTCTTCTGGACGGCTATCCTCGGCTCGCTGATCATCAGCCTGGTCTCGCTGGTAGTGGGCACCCTGACCCGCACCCGCTGATTCCGGGGCGGCTACCCGGGCCCGCCCCGGCCTGCCGGCGGCGGTCCCTTCCGGCGGCCCGGGATGCCGGCGCGGGACGGCTTTGACCCGTCGTGCTGCGACCGGCGCAGGGTGAACAGATGCTGCTTGGCGGTGCCGCCGGCGAGCGCCGCGCCCAGGAATGCTGTCGCGTCGCGCACCGAGGGGTCCGGGCTCGCGTCGACGTTGCGGGCCGCCCGCACGTAGTTCCCGAGGTCATGCCCGGGTCCCAGCCCGGCGCCCTCGCCGGCAGGGGTGGCCGCGGGATCGGTCAGGGTCACGGTGACCTGTTCGCGCCGGTCCGGATTCGGCCTGGCGTCGGTGCCCGGCACCCAGTCCTGGGCGTGCTCCAGGTGAACGCTCCGGACGCCCGGGCCGGGGTTGATGCCGGCCACCGGCGAGCCCGCCGTGAGGACGAAGCCCACGTTGTGGCCGGCCAGGAAGGCCGGATCGGCGGCAAGGTTCATGGCATGGATGCCGCCCTGGCTGTATCCGACCAGCATCACCAAGTCCTCCGCGCCGGCGCCGGCTTCCCCGAGGGCCTGCGACACGGCGGCCGCGACGAACGCGCTGCCGCCGGAGACCGCTGCGGCGATCCCGGTCTCGTCGAACGGGTTGCCGGTCGCCTCGGCCGAGCCCGCGGCCTGCGTGCCCGGCAAAGCGACGACCCACCGCTTTTGGCCCCCAGGGGCGGACACTTCGAGCACCTCTACCGTGCCGTCACCGGCGCCGTCCGCGCTGGCCGTCCGGTGGAGCAGCCCGGCCAGGGAAGCCGGCGCTGGATCGATTTCTTCGGCCGCCGCGGCCACACGTTCAACCTCGATGTTTCCGGCCCGGAGCAGCCCCGCCTGCCGCGCCGCGGCCACCAGCAGCGGGGCCATGTGTTCGGTGGCCGGCTTGTTCCACAAACCGCCCTGCCGGCCATCCCGCAGCAGCATCCCCGTCGCCGGGCCGCCAAGCGCTCCTGCCACCGCCACCGGGAACCGGCCGAGCAGCCGTTCACCGCCCGCCCGGGTCGGCCGCCCCTCGTTGGCGGCCATGCCGAGCGGAACCGTCGCCCACCAGGTGGCCGAGTCGACCGCCTGCAGCGCGGCGGAGACGGCCTGCTCGGTCGCCAGGTAGGTTCCGTGTGCCAACCTCACCCTGCCGGCCAGGGCGCCGGCGCTGTCCGCAAGGGCCGCCAACGATCCCGCGGCGGTTGAGACGGCCGCTTCGGCCGCCAGCCGCTCAGGCAGCAGCGTCCAGCGCGGATCGGCCAGCAGCATGTGCACCGACAGGAGTTGGCGCCACAGGTCGCCGATGGTGGCGGCGGCGGACTCGAGCCGGACGGCTGCGGACGTCAGCTCCTCCCACTCAAACGCGACGCCGCCGATGCCGCCGGCAACCCGATAGCCGGCGTACCGGCGGTGCCCGGTGCCGCCTTCCCACCACCGGGCTCCTTCGGGCAGCCAGTCGGCGTCAGCCACCGGGCGTCACCAGCACAGTGCGTCCTGGTCCCGGCAGTCACGGCCGGGGGCCGCACATAGCGGCGGCCGCCGTTTGTGCCGCGCCGGCAGCTGCTTCAGCCGCACTGACCGCGGTTGCCGCGAGCCTCAGCAGTTCTGCCGCCTCCGCCATCCCGGTGCGGTACTCGTGCAGCCGCTCCCTGAAGGCCCTGCCCGCGGGCGAGATCCAGGCGGCAGCTGCGCCGGCCAGATCCGCCCGCACGGCCAGCAGTTCCTGCTCGCAGGACAGCAGGCGCGCCGGGGCCGGCCCCCATCCCGGGTCCGGCGGGCCGCCCGGCCCTGCCTCCGCCGTCGCCGTCGCCGTTTGCCAAAACATCACCCTGGCCTCCTTCGCGCCTCGACTTCCTCCGAGGCTAGGGCCGGCGTCGCCCGCGGTGCCTGACGCAGGCCGGCGCTGTGCATGAGCGAGCGCGCAGCGCCGCTGTGCAGGCGAAGTCACGCGGAAAGCGGCGGCATGGGACATGGAAGAATAGGGCCATGGCTGAAACTTCCCGTGTTCCCTTGGCAGAAGTCACCCCCGCGATCGCGCTCGGTCCGTTGGACGGGCGGTACCACCAGGCGGTTGCGCCACTGGTTGACTACCTCTCCGAAGCCGCGCTGAACCGCGACCGCGTGCATGTGGAGGTGGAGTGGCTGATCCATCTGGCCGGCCAGTCCGTCCTGCCCGGGGCGGGACCGCTGACCGGGGAGCAGCAGTCGGCGCTGCGCAAGATCGTCACCGACTTCGACGGCAATGCCGTGCGCGAACTGGCCGAGATCGAAGCCGTCACGGTCCACGACGTGAAGGCCGTGGAGTACTTCATTGGCGGCCGGCTCGGCCAGCTGGGCATCGAACACCTCACCGCGATGGTGCACTTCGGCTGCACCTCGGAGGACATCAACAACCTCTCCTACGCGGTGGGCGTCAAGGGGGCGGTGGAACAGGTCTGGCTGCCGGCCGCCCGCGCCCTGGTCGAGCAGTTCGCGGCCATGGCCCGCGAACACCGCGACGTGCCGATGCTCTCGCGCACCCACGGACAGCCCGCCACCCCCACCACGCTCGGCAAGGAGCTGGCGGTCATCGCCCATCGACTCACCCGCCAGCTGGACCGGATCGCCCGCACCGAGTACTTGGGCAAGATCAACGGAGCCACCGGCACGTATGCGGCGCATTACGCTTCGGTTCCCTCGGCAGACTGGCAGGCAGTTTCGCAGACCTTCGTCGAGGGACTGGGCCTGACCTGGAACCCGCTGACCACCCAGATCGAGTCGCACGACTGGCAGGCCGAGCTCTACTCCGACATCGCCCGCTTCAACCGGATCCTGCACAACGCCTGCACGGACATCTGGAGCTACATCTCCATCGGCTATTTCGCGCAGATCCCCGTCGAAGGAGCCACCGGCTCGTCCACGATGCCGCACAAGGTCAACCCGATCCGCTTCGAAAATGCCGAAGCGAACCTGGAGATCTCCAACGGCCTGCTGGACACCCTCGCGGCCACGCTGGTCACCTCCCGCTGGCAGCGCGACCTGACCGACTCGTCCTCGCAGCGGAACATCGGCGTCGCCTTCGGGCACTCGCTGCTGGCCATCTCCAACGTTGCCAAGGGCTTGGACCGGCTCAGCGTGCCGGCCGAGGTGCTGGCGGCTGACCTGGACCAGAACTGGGAGGTGCTCGGCGAGGCCATCCAAATGGTCATGCGCGCCGAGGCCATCGCCGGGGTCGAAGGCATGGAGAATCCGTACGAGCGGCTGAAGGAACTCACTCGCGGCCACCGCGTGGACGCCGAGCGCATGAAGGAGTTCGTCTCCGGCCTCGGCCTGTCCCCGGACGCCGAGAACCGCCTGCTCGCGCTCACCCCGGCCAATTACCACGGCATCGCCGGCAAGCTGGTGGACCACCTGCGCTGACCCTCCGCTGGTTCTGCCGACGACGGCGGCGGCCACCTTCCGGGGAAGGCGACCGCCGCCGTCGTCGTCTGCAGGACCATGGCCATGGCCCGGATCAGTGACTCCACTCACCAAATTCGTCGTTTGGCCATGGGTGGGTCTAGAGTCATTACTACGCCGCGGGGTGGAGCAGTTCGGTAGCTCGCCGGGCTCATAACCCGGAGGTCGTAGGTTCAAATCCTACCCCCGCAACGAATGAAGGCCCTCTGACTAGGGATTATCCCGGTCAGAGGGCCTTTCTTTTTGGGTGGATACTGTTCGGCTCCGCTCTAGACTGCGGTCCCGATTTGAGACCAGCGCTACTGCGGTGTCCACAGCCCGGGCCGCGGCGTGCATGGAGCGCGGGCTGCTTCAGTCGGGGCGCCGCGGATGTGCGCAGACACAGCCGAGTGGAGCCCCAGCGCCGGACAAACCCGACGCACCCCCCGGGAGCCGCCACGAGGATGCGTACCTACCCGCCCTGGTTAGCCTTTCGCTCGCGTTCCTCGTAGACCTCGTCGCCGGGACCGGTGAACGCCTGGTTGCGCTCGATGGCGTCGATGGAGCCGGTGAACAGCTGGGAGTCGCCTGCGCCGGTCATCGCCGCGACCGCGGGACGACGGCGGCCAGCGACGGACGTCTCGCCACTGTTCACCGGGCCGACGGCTTCCCACCGCTGCCGGGGCAGCGCCTGCGGGTATTCGCGCTGCAGGAAGGTGACCATGGATTCCCGCACGAGGCAGCGAAGGTCGAACAGTGTGCCGCTGTCCACGGCACTGACCAGGATGCGCACGCGGACCAGTGAGTTGACGGCGTCGGTGACCTGCAGGATGGCGGTGCGTCCGTCCCAGATTTCGGCCGCCTCCACCACGGCCTTGAGGTGCTCGCGCAGCTCGTCCAGGGGAACCCGCCAGTCCACGTCCAGCTCCACCGTTCCCAGCAGGGCTGCGGTCCGGCGGGTCCAGTTCTCGAAGGGCGTGCTGGTGAAGTAGGTGGAGGGCAGGATCAGCCGTCGGTCATCCCAAATGTGGACCACCACATAGGTCATCGTGATCTCCTCCACCGTTCCCCATTGGTTCTCGACCACCACGACGTCATCCACTCTGATGGCATCCGTGAAGGCCAGCTGCATGCCGGCAAAGACGTTGGTCAGGGAGCTCTGCACCGCGAGGCCGGCGACCACGGACAGGACGCCGGCGGAGGCCAGGATACCGGCACCGAGGGCTCGGACCTGGGGAATGGTCAACAGCACGCACGCGACCGCAATCGTCACGATCAGCGCCACTGCCACACGGCGTCCCAGGATCACCTGCGTCTTGAGCCGGCGCAGCCGGCGGTTGTCCTTGGTGTCCGTGCGGTACTTGGCCAGGATGGCCGCCTCAATGACCAGGAGTACGACGACGGCGAACCAGGCCAGCGCAGCTATGAGCACCACGATCAGGACGAAGTCCACAGCGGTGTGCCACGGCTCATCGGCGGAAGTGATACGCAGGCCCACCCGGATTCCGATGACGGCCAGCGCCACCCGGAAGGGGCTGCGCCCGCGGGCCGAGACATCCCGGATGTTCGGCACGCGCCGGAACAGCTGGTTCACTGCAACCCGCAGGAGCGCCGTGATCACCAGTGCTGCGGCAACGGCGATCAGCACTACTGTCGCCGGCTGGATCAGGTAGAGATAATCATCCATATTTTCGATGGTGCAGATGCGGCGCGGAGCCTGTCCAGTCGGGCTGCGCGACGCCCCGTACAGATACTGGTGCTCGAGTGCTTGAAGTTTCCTGCCCAGGACCGCGCAGCCCCAACCCGACGAAAAACAGTTCGGTTAGCCGAACCGAACTGTTTTTGCTAGGTTGGTTTCATGCCAGATTTTCCCAAAGTCGTCGAGACGGGCGGTGAGCAGCCCACACCGGGGGTGCAGGTCCGCCACGGCTTCGCCCTGCTGCTCCAATGGGCCAGCAGGAAAAAGATCCGCCGATACGTCTTCGGCCCCGAAGCCGAGGACCTCTCGCCCACCGACACGGCACTGCTGGAATACCTGACCAGGAACGGCCCGATGCGGCTATCCGACCTGGCCGCACAGTGGGGAGTGAACAAATCCACCATGACCCCGCAAATCCGCCGCCTCGAAGCCAGGGAACTGATCGACCGCCGGCCGGACCCCGCCGACCGGCGGGCAACCCTCCTACAGACATCCGCCGCCGGAATTCAACTGCAACAGCAGATCGGCGCCGCCGGCGCGGCAGCGTTCGATGAAATACTCTCCAGCTGGTCACCGGAAGACAGGGAAATCCTCGGAGCCATGCTGGTCCGCTTCGCCAACGAACTCTCCGCCGCCACGCCCCGGCTATTCCAAAGCACCGCGGCAGCCCCCAACGGCATTCCACCAGCCCACCATCCGAAACGAACCCCCAACCCCTAAACAACCCCTGGCCGAGACTTCCGCGACCTCTTCGATCCCGACGGGGCAGTACTCTCGGGGACCTGCCACCCGACATGCTGGTGGCCGGGCGCTCCTGGGACCGGCCGATGCCCGGTGCCACGTCGCGGCCGTATTGCCGCCCTGTGCCTCGTGCTCTCGAACTGCTGTCCTCGCCGGAGGGCACTGCGTGCTTTCCGCACTGCACCCAAATCGCTCCCCGAAATTTTGTGAAGGTTGACTGAATGAGTGAAAGCAACGAAATACAAGAAACGGTGACGTCCAGCGACGCACTCAGGCGCCACACCTCACTGATCGCGGCCGAAGCCCTCTTCGCGCTCTCCGCACTCAGCGCGCTCATCCGCGGCGAGTCCACGGCAGCCGTCATCCCCGTCGCACTGCTACTGGCCTCGCTCCCGGTTCTGCTCGTGGAGCGGTGGGCGCGCGTTGAGATCCCCGCACGCCTACAGGGGCTGTACGCCGTGTTGCTGCTCGGTGGCCCGTACCTGGGAAGCCAACTGGGTTTCTACGCCATATGGACACTGTGGGACACCGTCGTGCACTTCTACTCCGGATTCGTCGTCGCGCTCGGGATCGTTTTTGCGCTGGGCGTCACCGGCCGCCGCTACGGATTCTCGATGCCGCCCTGGCTCGCGGCGGTGATGATCGTCGCGTTCAGCGGTTTCGTCGCCTTGCTGTGGGAGATTGCGGAGTTCGCCTCCGATGCCGTGCTCGGCACCGCCGCCCAGATCACCAACTTCGACACCATGACGGACCTGATCGCCGGAACCGCGTCGGCGATCATCGTGGCGGCCACGCTGTTCCTCGTCCAGCACAAGGGACGGCTCCCCTCCGCCGAGGTCCTGACGCAGGCCCCACCTCGGCAGGTACCCAATGGGCACACCCCGGCCGCGGGGCACCCTCGGAGTGCTCCGGTGACCGAAGACGCCACACGATAAAGCCCGAACCACAGGGTCGATGTCGGTGCTCGGTGCTGCCGACACACCTGCGACCTCGGCGCCCGTGTCTGCCAGTATTCGGAACCGAACTGAACGCTCTCCCGGAATTCGACACTTGGCATGGTCCTTGATCTGATGGAAACGGAAGGAGCAAATAGTTGACATGTCAACTATTTGCGATTAGTGTACATGCATATGCATGTACTGCATGTACTCGTCCTAGCGCCTGCATCGGTTCGCACTCCCGAGGGCTGCTGCGACAAGCGTCCCCGCATGGACTTCTGCAGCGCCTCACTGAACCGGTAAGGCCAGGTGACGGGGACTATCTGTAAGGAGGAAATCGTGGTTGACAGTTTGACTCAGCACAGCGGCTCCATCGGAACCGTATCCCAGAAGGGCATCCCCGACGAGGTTGATGTAGCAATCGTCGGTTCCGGCGGAGCCGGCCTGATGGCGGCGCTCACCGCCGCCAGGGAGGGCGCAAGGGTCCTCGTTGTCGAGTCGCGGGAACTCGTCGGAGGCGCCACCGGCATCTCCGCGGGTGCCGCCTGGATCCCCAACCACGGCTTCTCGACCAAGGACCTCAAGGTCAAGGACAACCTGGACCAGGCCCGGCGCTACATCTACGGCCAAGGTCGAGACAAGGTTCTCGACCACGACTTGGTGGAGAGCTTCCTGGAAGCCGGACCCCGCGTCGCTCGCTTCATCGAAGAACACACCTCCTTCGGGTGGATCCCGACCATCTGGCCGGACTACCGCTCGGACATCGACGGCGCGTCCGTCGGCCGGGCGCTCTTCCCCGGCCCCTACTCCCCCGAGGGACTGGGAGAGGCCGCACAGTACGTGCGGCCGGCCCTCACCACGGGCATGGCCAAGAACCCGCTCCCGTTCTGGCTGCTGGGCGGCATCGGCATCGACGACGTCTGGCTCGCGGGACCGGCACTGGTCGGCGCCCTGCTCGAAGGCAGCCTGCGCAACGGCGTCGACGTCCGCGTGGAAGCGCCCGCAGTCCGGCTCGTGACGGACGAGTCGGGCGTGCGGGGGATCGTCGTACGAGCCGATGGCGTGGAGCACACAGTACGCGCCACGAAGGGGGTCCTGCTGGCCAGCGGCGGGTTCGAGAGCTCGGACGAGGTCACCACGCAGTACCTCGACGCGCCCTTCGGCGTGCAGGTTTCGCCCAAGGGCCATGACGGCATCGCAGTCCAGTTGGCCAAGGAGGTCGGCGCCGACCTGACCGGGATGGAAGACGCCTGGTGGATGCCCGGCGTGCAGCTGCCCGGTGAAGAGCTGGAAGGCCAGCCGCTCAGCCGCGTGTTCCTCGGTGAGCGGGCACTGCCGCACAGCATCATGGTCAACAGCAAGGGCGAGCGCTTCGCGAACGAGGCGCTGGCCTACGACCAGTTCGGGCAGATCATGCGCGAGACCGACCCGGAGACGGGCACCATGCCCAACGCCACCGCGTGGCTGATCTTCGACCAGAACTACTGGGAGAAGTTCGGGATCTTCGGCATCACCCCGGGCGGAGAAGTGCCCGAGTACCTCCAGAGCGCCAATACCCTCTCGGAACTGGCTGCCAAGATCGGCGTCGACGAGGTGGGACTGCTCCGCACCGTCGACCGCTTCAACCCCGAGGCCGCGCGGGGCCGCGATCCGCAGTTCAACCGCGGTGACACGATGTTCGACCGCTACTTCGGTGCCTACTATCCGCGGCTGGGCAAGAACTCGCCGGACGCGCGCTTCCCCGCCGCCACCGCGAAGGCCAGGGTGCTCATCGCCAAGGCCGTCGGTCCGATTGCGAGCAAGCTCGCCGGCCGGGTGGCAAAGCGGAACGACCCCGAACGCCTCCGTTCCGTGGTGGTCAAGCCCCTGGCGAAGATCATCCGGCCGGTGCTGAAGAGCCCGAAGTCGAGCGTACTGGGGCCGGTCGACACGGCCCCCTTCTACGCGCTCAAGGTCGAGGCCAGTGCACTCGGCACGGTCGGCGGCCCGAAGACCGATGCACTCGGGCGTGCCCTGAACACCGAGGGCAAGGTCATCAAGGGCCTGTACGCCGCCGGCAACGCGGGCGGAGCGCCCACGAAGGGGTTCTACGGAGGCGCCGGCGGGACGATCTCGCTCGGACTGGTGTTCGGCTACTTGGCGGGACGCGAAGCAGCCCGATCGGCAGATAACGCCTGAGCATTCGCTGGTGCCCTCGACCGACGAAACGGCGGTCGAGGGCACCTGCACGGCGGCCCTTTACTGCCGGAAAGGCGCCCGCCCGCCGTCGTGCTTGAATCACAGGTTTTCCTGGAGCATGTCGTGACGCCCCTCACCAAATTTGTCGTTTGGAAACTGGGGGGTCTACAGTCAGAGGCGCCGCAGGGTGGAGCAGTTCGGCAGCTCGCCGGGTTCACAACCCGGAGGTCGTAGGTTCAAATCCTACCCCCGCAACTACTAGTGGGACCCTTGCCTGTTTCAGGCCGGGGTCCCACTTTTTTGGCCTACTCCCCTGCCGGAGCGCAGCCCGGAACCAGCCGGCAGCGCCCGAAGACGGACCCGGTGGCAGCACGGGCAGCAGCCCGGCCGCCGACACCGCTGCCAGCAGCAGCGCATGGCGGGAGCCACGACGCGGTTGTCCCGGCAAGCGGCCGTCCAGGGCGGGGAGACGGAGCCGGGGATCGGCAAAATTGCTCCCCCGCAGGTGGGCACGGACGGGCTTGGGGGGTCTACGCTGTTCACCGCCACGGTTTTTTGGGTGACGTGCCGCCGCTGACCAGAGCAGCAGGCACCGCCCGCGAGAGAAGGAGAATCCGATGGCTAACGCCGAAGACGACGGCATCTCGAACAATGAGGCGCTCAAACCACTGGTCGAACGCAGCCGCTTCGGCGCGGCGGAACGGCGCAAACCCGCGGACGCCGATTCCGAGGCCAGGCGCCCGCCCATATCCAGCACGGAACTGAGCAAAGGACCCGCCGAACTCACCGAAAACCGCGGCCCCCGCGTCAACTGGCGCGTCTTCATCATCTCGTCGGCGATCGTCCTCGCCTTCTCCATCTGGGCCATCGTCGCCCCGGGCAACGCGGCCGGCACGATGCACACCATGGTCGGCTGGATCGCCACCAATCTGGGCTGGTTCTACGTCCTGACCGTCACCCTCGTCATTCTCTTCGTCCTGTGGGTGGCCCTCTCCAAGGAAGGCAGCGTCAGGCTCGGCCCCGACCACTCACGCCCCCAGTACAACCTCTTCACCTGGGTCGCCATGCTCTTCGCCGCCGGCGTGGGCATCGACATGCTCTTCTACTCCGTCACCGGCCCGATCACGCAATACATCAACCCTCCCACCGCCGCCCCCGAATCGGCGGAAGCCGCGCAGGACGCCGTCGTCTGGACCATGTTCCACTACGGAGTGGCCGGCTGGTCGATGTATGCCCTTCTCGGCATGGCGATGGGATATTTCGCCTACCGCTGGGGCATGCCGCTGTCCATCAGGGCCGCGCTCTACCCCCTGCTGGGGAAGCGGGTACGCGGCGCCACCGGCGACGTCATCGACATTTTCGCCTTGGTCGGCACCGTCTTCGGCGTCGCCACGTCGATGGGCATCGGCGTCGTCCTGCTCAACGTCGGCTTCAGCTGGTTGTTCGGACTGCCGGAGGGGCTGGCCCTGCAGATTGCCCTCGTGCTCGTCGCCGTCGTCATGACCGTGGCGGCCTGTACTTCCGGCGTGGACAAGGGGATCCGGTGGATCTCCGAACTGAACCTGTGGGCTGCCGGAGCGATGATGCTCTACATCCTGATCACGGGCAAGACCTCGTTCCTGCTGAACGCCATGGTCGAGAACATCGGCCGCTTCATCTTCTCCCTGCCGGAGCGCACCCTGCAGACCCTGGCCTATGAGGAGGACGGTTCGGCGTGGATGGCCGGCTGGACCCTCTTCTTCTGGGCCTTCTGGCTGGCCTGGGGCCCGTTCGTGGGCCTCTTCCTGGCACGGATTTCGCGCGGCCGGACGCTGCGGGAATTCGTCATCGCGGCCATCACCGCCCCGGTCCTCTGCGACTTCTTCATCGTCTCGATTTTCGGCAACAGCGCCATGAGCGAGGTGCTCGCCGGCAATACCGAATTCGCGCAGGAGGCCATCAACAGCCCCGAGCACGGGTGGTATGCCCTGCTGGAGATGTTCCCGGGCGCACCGTTCCTGATCGGTTTGGCCACCCTCTCGGGCCTGCTGTTCTACCTCACCAGCGCCAATTCCGGTGCGATGGTGATGTCGAACTTCTCCTCCATGATCCCCGATCCGGCGATGGACGGGGCCAAGTGGCTGCGCATCTTCTGGGCCCTGGTCACCGCGTTCCTCACGGTGGCCATGCTGGTGGCCGGCGGCGTCACCACCATGGAATACGCCACCCTGATCTTCGCCTTGCCGGTGACCGTCATCGCGTATCTGGTGATGGCCTCCTTCTCGAAGGTGCTCAGGATGGAACGGGCCGAGCGCGAGGGACAGGTGCTGCGGCGGCGCACTGCTGCCGCCCACGGCGGGCAGATACCGGAGAAAACCTGGCGGCAACGCCTGGCGCGCCTGCGGTCCTACCCGTCGAATAAGGCCGTGGCACAATTCGCCGAGCGGGTCGTGCAGCCGGCGCTGCAGGACGTCGCCAAGGAATTCACCGAACTTGGCTACGAGGCAGAGATGACGACGACGCCGAATCCGAAGACCGGCATCAACGAGCACACCCTCGTGGTGAATATGGACGACCACCGCGACTTCCATTACCAGGTGGCCGCGGTCGAGGCCCCGGTGCCGACCTTCGGCGGCCGCAGCATGCCCCGCGAGATCGACACGTACTACCGGCTCGAGGTGTTCACCCAGACCGGCAGCGAGGGCTACGACCTCATGGGTTTGACCCAGCAACAGGTCATCAACGACGTCCTCGACCGGTACGAGGCGCACCTGGCGTTCCTAAAATACTCCAGCGAACACGCCTACGCCTCGGTGCTCACCCCCGTGGTGCCGCCGACGACCGAGTCGATTCCGCATGTGCCCAAGGCGGCCGACGACGTCGAGAGACTCGACGAAACCTAGGACCGGCTGCCGGCGTCTCGGCGGGCCCAATGACTCCCGACGAGCCGCCGGCCCCGTTCCGATACAGTCGTCACATGGGCACCGACGACATTTCCTTCCACACCCGCAAGTGGGTGCGTCCCGAAGACCTCAACGCCAACGGCACCCTGTTCGGCGGAAGTTTGCTGCGGTGGATCGACGAGCAGGCGGCCATCTACGCCATCGTCCAACTGGGCAACGGCAAGGCAGTGACGAAGTACATGTCGGAGATCAACTTCGTCAGCTCGGCCCGTCAGGGCGATCTGATCGAGATGGGCCTGAAGGCCACGCATTTCGGCCGGACGTCCCTGACGATGCGGGCCGAGGTGCGGAACATGTTCACGCGCCAATCGATCCTGACCATCGAAAAGATCGTCTTCGTAAACCTGGGCGAGGACGGCAAGCCCGCACCGCACGGCTTCACTGAGATCACGTACAGCCGAGACAGGGTCCCCCGTCAACATCTGGACCCCTCGGCGGTTCAGGACTAGCTGGCCGGAGTCCCGCCGACGGCGACGCAGGGCGGGGAAGCAGTGCCGAAACCAGCGGCGGGCCGGGTCCGAGGACCCGGCCCGCCGCCGTCGTTGTTAGTGCGGCGTTACTCCGTCGCCGCCAGCTGGCCGCAGGCGCCGTCGATCTCCTTGCCGCGGGTGTCGCGCAGCGTGGTGGGGACGCCGGCGTCGTTGAGCCGGGCCACGAACTCGCGGGTGACGTCCGGGTCGGACGAGGTCCAGATGGAGCCCGGGGTGGGGTTCAGCGGGATGGGGTTGACGTGCACCCAGCCGCGGCCGCGCTTGTTGAGCTTCTTGGCCAGCAGGTCGGCCCGCCACGCGTGGTCGTTCATGTCCTTGATGAGCGCATACTCGATGGAGACGCGCCGGCCGGTGCGCTGGTAGTAGCCGTAGGCGGCGTCGAGTGCCTCGTCGACCTTCCAGCGGGAGTTCACCGGGATCAGCTCGTCGCGCAGCTCGTCGTCCGGGGCGTGCAGGCTGAGCGCGAACGTGAAGGGGAGGTTCTCGTCGGCCAGCTTGTTAATCGCCGGCACCAAGCCCACGGTGGAGACGGTGATGCCGCGGGCGCTCATGCCCAGGCCCTCGGGCGCCTCGTCCACCATGCGGTGCACGGCATTCATCACGCGCTTGTAGTTGGCCAGCGGCTCACCCATGCCCATGAAGACGATGTTGGTGACCCGCCCCGCGTCGGGGCCGGCGTCCTTGCGCTTGCCGCCGAGGCCGCCCTCCGCGATGACCCGGTTGGCCTGGACAATCTGGTCCAGGATTTCCGCTGTGGACATGTTGCGGGTCAGGCCCGCCTGGCCGGTGGCGCAGAACGGGCAGTTCATGCCGCAGCCGCACTGGCTGGAAACGCAGAGCGTGATCCGGCCCGGGTAGCGCATCAGGACCGACTCGACCAGCGAGCCGTCGAAGAGCCGCCAGAGGAACTTGATTGTGTCGCCGTTGTCCGTCTTCAGCCGCTTGACCTCGGTGAGGAGGGTGGGGAAAAAGGTCTCGGCCAGTTCCGCGCGCCGCTCCTTGGGCAGGTCGCTCATGCGCTCGGGGTCGGTGGTGTAGTGCTGGAAGTAATGCGTGGACAGCTGCTTGGCACGAAATGCCGGCAGTCCCAGCTCCTTCATCTTTTCCTGCCGCTCGGCCAGCGTCATGTCGGCGAGATGGACCGGCGGCTGCGTGACCCGCGGGGACTTGAACTGCAGCAGCGGACGGCCCTCGCTGGTGACGGCCTGGTTCCAGCCCTCGGCGGCGGGACGCACCTGGGGCCGGTCGGAAGTTTTTTGGGGGGAAGAAATCTGCGAAGACATTGCCACCCATTGTCTCACAGGCACGATATAGTTCTCCCTCCGCCGCCGGCCGTCCCGGAGCGCCGCTGCTGCCGGCCACTCGGCCGCCGCCCCGGACGGGCGAGGTGTGCTTATTCTGGTCCAATGCGGATATGGAGCCTGCACCCCCGGCTGCTCGACCGGAGGGGCCTGGTGGCCTGCTGGCGGGAGGCCTTGCTGGCGCAAAAGGTTCTCGCAGGCGAAACCAAGGGCTACCGCAACCACCCGCAGCTGCAGCGGTTCCGTGCCGCCGAGGACCCGATGGCCGCCATCGGCGCCTATCTGGAGGGGCTGGCAGCCGAGGCTGCGGCCCGCGGATATGCCTTCAACACCAGCCTGATCCGGTGTCCGGGAACCTCTGCGGCCGGTGCTGCCGCAAGGGAGCGGCAGCCTCGTCTGCCGGTCCATTCGGAACAGCTCAGCTTCGAACTGAGGCATCTGATCGCCAAACTCGCGGTGCGGGACCCGGCCCACGCCGTAATCCTGAACCAGGGGCTGGAGCAGCAAAGCCCCGGGGTCCCCGACCCGCATCCGCTGTTCACCACGGTCGAGGGACCGGTGGAGGATTGGGAACGGCCCGTCTGACCCCTTCCCGCCCGCCGGCGTGAACCGGTCTGGCGTTCGCCGGGGGTTCCCCGACCTCTTGGACGGTATGGCCGCCGCAAGCCGTCTTGGTTACGCTGGCTCGCTCGATGCGTGACACGGTGAACCATCGCATGGCGTCGCGCAGCCGGCACCACCCGACCAGGTACCACTGGCCGTTGGTGGAGGCGAACAGCACTGGCTCAACGTCGCGGGTGGTCGTGGTCTCGTCTCCCGAGGTGTAGCGGATGCGGATCACTCGCTGCTCGGCCATCGCCTCCTCCAGTGCCGACTTGATTGCGCGCGAAGAGGAGGGAAGCGCGTTGACCCAGACGCGGTGGGCCAGCTCGTCGGCCCGTGCGCGGGTTTTGGGATCGAGGACGTCCAAGATCTTCTGGATACCTGCTGCCGCCAGATCGCCGTAGGGGGCATCGGGTGCCGCGGACACGGCTGCCATGAGCGCCACGGCTTGCGCCGGGGACAGGCTGACCGGCGGCAGGGACGAGTCTATGGCCAATCCGTAGCCACCGCCCGGACCTGGGCGAGACCAGATCGGCGCACCGCTGTTCTCCAACGCATCGAGGTCTCTCTTGATGGTGCGCACGGATACCTCGAACTCTCCCGCCAACCGTTCGGCGGAAACCCCCCGTGCGCCGCTGCGGCGCAACATCTCGGATAAAGCATGGAGCCGCTCGACTCGCTTCACAGTTCAGACCCCGACAAATTCATGACACAAATCGTGACATACCCTTGTCCGCAGTGCCTGCGAGGGTAGTGCCATGACAACTACTGCAAGCAGTCCGATCATCATCCTCATCTCCGGCCACTGGCTCGGCGCGTGGGCGTGGGATGAAGTCCTTGAACACCTGACAACCGACCACTCCCGTGCAATCGCGATGACGCTCCCCGGTCTCGACGGGGACGATCCCGCGCGTGCGGCGAAGACTCTTGACGATCAAGCCGCAGCGGTCCTGGACGTCATCACGCAACTCGGGGTCTCCGAGGATCAGCCCGCAACTCTCGTCGCTCACAGTGGGGCGAACGCCCCCGTCAGCCTCGTCCTTGACCGTCACCCTGAGCTTGTCCATCGAGTAGTGTGGGTCGACTCCGGCCCTGTGGCGACGGGAAGCGCCTTCGCCCCAGACCTCCCGGAGGAGTTGGAGGAGCTTCCGCTGCCGCCCCTCGACGTCCTCGCACAGCAGGCGAGCCTCGAAGGTCTGAGCGC
Source organism: Arthrobacter sp. Y3223151 (assembly GCF_059091125.1). Taxonomy (NCBI): domain Bacteria; kingdom Bacillati; phylum Actinomycetota; class Actinomycetes; order Micrococcales; family Micrococcaceae; genus Arthrobacter; species Arthrobacter sp. Y3223151. The sequence goes on from NZ_JBNHGI010000001.1 coordinate 351,756, forward strand.
AGAGGTCCTCGAGCGTTTCCAGGCCCGGGCCGTCCCTCAGCCCGGCCCCGTGCTTCGCCAGCCCGTCGAGCTCACGAACGATGCCCGCCGCAAGGTCCGGACCACCCTGGTGTGCTGCTCGATCCCGAGCGCGCAGGTGCTGGACCTGGCGCGCGCGGGCCATGCCATGTTTGCCGAAGTCGCGAACATCGAGCACCTCGACGTCCTTGACCTTCCGACGGGGCATTGGCCTATGTGGAGCCGTCCCCGCGACCTCGCCGAGGCCATTCAGTCAGCGGCTTCTCGAACCACCTGAACTGCACGTACAACCTGAAGGGATCGGCCAACGTGTCTGGTCAATACAGCTAGCGGCCCCGGCCCTCCTGGAAGCGCACAATGCGTTCGATGGCAGAGGCCACGGCGTCGGCACCGGCGGCAAAGGACAGCCGGACGGAGCGCGTGCCGTTGACGGCGTCGAAGTCGGCGCCGGGGACCAGAGCCACGCCCTCTTCCTCCAGGAGCGCCCGGCAGTATTCGGCCGAATCGGCGAAGCCCTCCAGTTGCCGCCCGAGGTCGGCGTACAGGTAGAAGGCCCCGTCTGCCGGTGCGGCGCTCCCCCATTCGAGCCGGCCCAGGTTCTGCAGCAACACCGCGCGCACCTCGGCGAACGCGGAAACCGCGGCCTCCGCCTCGCTGTAGGAGCCCGCCTCGAACGCCGCCAGTGCCGCCAGCTGGGCCGGGGCCGGCGGGCACAGCGCCACGTTTCCCGCGAGCGCATCGAAGGCCGGCGCGAGGTCGCGCGGCATCAGCGCCCAGCCCAACCGCCACCCCGTCATCCCCCAGTACTTGGAAAAGGAAGAAATAACGACGGCGGTGCGGTCCAGTTCCCAGGCGCAGGTTCCGCGGGCATCCGGTTCCGTCGGATCGGCCGGATACGTGATGCCGTGGTAGATTTCGTCGCTGACCAGGCGGACCCCATGCTCGGCGCACCAGGCCGTGAGTGCGGCGAGCTCCCTCCGCGACACCATGGTGCCGGTGGGGTTGGCCGGCGACGCCAGCACGAGGCCGGCCAACGGCCCGTGGGCCGCCGCCGCTGCGGCCAGCAGCTCCGGCGTCGGCTGGTAGCGGACCTCGGGGCCGCAGTCGATCTCCACCACCTCGCAGCCGAGCGCCCGCAGAATGTTTCGGTAAGCCGGGTAGCCGGGCCGCGCCAGCGCCACCCGGTCCCCGGCGTTGAACGCGCTCAGGAACGCCAGCATGAAGGCCCCGGATGACCCCGTGGTCACGGCCACTTCCTCCGGCGCCACGTCCAGGCCGTACCAGCGCCGGTAGTGGCCCGCGATCGCCGCCCGCAGCTCCCGGATGCCCAGCGCGCTGGTGTAGGTCAGCGGCTGGCCGGAAGAGTGGATCCCGGCGGCCCGCTCGGACACTGCCCGCGGCGCGCCGCCCGACGGTTCCCCCGCGCACAACGACACAACGTCCCGGCCGGCAGCGCGCATCTGCGCTACCCGGTCCAGGATGCTCATCACTTGAAACGGCGGCACCTGGGCACGGCCGGCCACCTGCAGTTCGTTCACGATCCCCGACTCAGCCGGCGGTCCCGGCGGTCCCGGCGGTCTTGGCGATGTACACGTCGCAGGCGGCCTTGTGGGTCACCGAACTGGCCACGCTGCCGAGCACCCGGCCCAGCCCCTGCATGCCCACGTTGCCAACCACGATCAGGCGCGCGTTGACGCGTTCCGCCTCTGCCACCAGCGCGTCCTGGGGCTTGCCGAGCACCGCCGTGTAGCTGGTCCGCAGGCCCTCCGCGCCCAGTTCTGCCGCGACATCCCTGGCTACCTTCTCGGCCCGCTCCGACTCGTGGATGAACCACTTGTCGTTGCCGATCTCCACCACCTCGGTCGCATCGGATTCGTGGGCGGTAACCACCCGGAGCTCCGCGCCCATGGATGCGGCCAGCTTCGCCGCCGTGCGCGCCGCCTTCATGGCGGTATCGCTGCCGTCTACTCCTACGATGATGATTCCGGCCATCGGGCCACCCCTTCGAGCACGTCGTCTGGCGGCCACGTGGGCCGTTTCACACCAACTTACCCGCCCCGGGCACGATCCGCCGGGAGCCGCCGGCCGCCGTCGTCGTTATCAGTCCACGAACTCCGACTGGGTCTCGATGAACTCCCAATCCTCTTCCGGCAGCGTTGCTTCCTTCAGGTCCGGCCCGCCCGCCTCGTAGACCGCCGCCGCCGCATCTGCGTCCACTACCTCGGCCCGCAGGTTTTCCCGGAACCACTGCTTGTGGCCGGTCGGCAGCTTCAGCCACCACTGTTCAATCCGCAATTCCGCCATCTCGCGCCTCCTTGTGCCTCGCCGCTACTACTTCCACCGTAGGTCTGCGCCTTCCCGCGGACAAGGGAGGCCTGCACGCGGGTGCCGCCCGCAGTGGCGGCAACTACCTCTGCCGGTAGTTGTTGGCTCGTACCCGCTGGAGTGCCACAGTGGACCTCGTCCGCACTCCCGTTGCGCCGCGTCGGCCGGCGGGCCCGCCTGGAAGGAACAGCCAATGGACCGCATGGTTTTCATCAACCTGCCCGTCAGCGACCTGAAGAAGTCCACGGACTTCTACACCGGTCTCGGCTACACGCTGAATCCGGACTTCTCCTCGCCGGATGGCTCGTCCCTGGTCATCTCCGACACAATCGTGGTGATGCTGCTGACCACGGAGCATTTCGGCAAGTTCCTTCGCAACGGCACTCCGCATCTGGGTTCGGATGCCAAGGAAGTGCTGGTGTCCCTCAGCGCCGACTCGGCCGAGGAGGTGGACCGGTTCGTGGCCAACGCGACGGCCGGCGGCGGCACGATCTACCGCCCGGCCGAAGAAGAGATGCCGGGCATGTACGGGGCCGCCATTGCGGACCCGGACGGACACGTCTGGGAGATCATGCACATGTCTCCGCAGGCGATGCAGGCGGCCGCGGAGCAGAACGCCGCGACGGGCAACGCCGCGGGGCCCCAGTAGCCTCAGCCCGGTCCGTTTTTCCCTGCCGGCCGGCGGCATACCGAAATGCCTCGATCCGTCCGGGCAGGTGCGGTGTGCCCCGGGGGTCATCCGTGGTTGGCTCCGGGTGCGGGCGCTTGGCTTTCTTGCCGGCAAACCTATGGGTCTGCTCGATGTTCTGGCACAGTGAAGAGAAGCAGCCGGCACCGGCAGCGGGCCGGGAGCCGATCGACGCGGAGGTCCGCCATGACTGCCTCAACAACGGGCACCACCCGTCCGACCGTCCTGTTCGTGGGCGTGCGGGATGCCGGCCGCTCACAGATGGCCGCGGCCTACCTCTCCCAGCTCGCCGAGGGCGGCATCGAGGCCCGCTCGGCCGGAACCCGGCCCGGCGGACGGCTGGACGCCGCCGTCGTGGAGGTCATGGCCGAAGAGGGCATCGACCTGTCCGCCGTGCGTCCCACGGCGGTCACCCACGAATCGGTCAACAAGGCGCAGATGGTGGTCACCCTGGGTTCCGGCGGCGAATGCCCGGTGGTCCCCGGCCGGCGCTATGAAGACTGGGACGTGGACGACCCCGCCGGCCGGGACGCTGCCGGTGTGCGTGCGGTCCGTGACGACATCAAGCACCGGGTCCAGCACTTGCTGTCCGAACTGCAGCCGGCCCTGCACCCGGACGCCCAGTAGGCCCCGCACCGCCGTAGGGCCCGCACGGGGGACGTCGGGATGGTTGCAGGAGCCTGACCGCGCCGGAATCAGGCCCCCGGCGCCTCAGCCGGCGCCGCGGCGGCCGCCGCGGCATACGAGGCCGAGATCCGACGATAGACCGGGGTCAGGAAGGCCAGCAGGGCGGCCACGATCATGATGATCCCGGCCACCAGGAACACCAGGGCGATGCCTCGGGACGTGCCCTCGCCCAGGAGCGGCGCGAGCCGGGCGGCGCCGTCAACCGAGCGCGCGTACGGGATGATCCAGACTTGCGCGATCGGTGCGATGAGGAACGCGGTGATCGGCGCAGCCGCCGATTCAAATGCCATGGCGAATCCGAACACCCTGCCCTGCCGCTGCAGCGGAACCACCTGCTGGATGACCGTCTGCTCGGCGGCCTCCACGAAAGGCACCAGCGCCAGGTAGAGCCAGATCCCGGCAATGTACAGCCAGGCCCATTCGCGCAGCGTGAACACCGCGCCGAGGGCCCCCATCACGATCACCGCGATGAGCATGGTGCGCAGCGGATTGCGCCCGAGCCCGAACTTGCCGATCACCGCGCCGCCCACGATGAATCCGGTGGAGCCGAGCGCGAGGTACGCGCCCCACAGCTCCACGGGGAACAGTTCCAGCCCGTAGGGATCCATGAGCGCCATGTAAACCCCGCCGATGAAATTGTTGAAGGTGGAGAACAGGATCAGCGCGAACAGTCCGGCGATGGCCAGCACGGCGGCGAGGGAACCCCGCAGGTCGAAGCTGCCGCGTGCGTCCGTGGCGGCCGCGCGCACCTCCTCCGGCGTGCGCAGGGTGAGCAGGTGCAGGAAGGCGAGCGCCGTGAGCACCAAGGCGACGGCGATCGTCCCGCCCATGCCGAGCAGGCCTACCGACAGCCCCGACAGCACCGAGGTAACGATGAAGGTCAGGCCCTGAACCATGCCCACCAGCCCGTTGGCGTTGGCCCGCCGCTCCGGGTCGACGAGGATGGTCACCGTGGTGGAGAGGGCAATGTTGCGCATGTTCTCCACCACCGCGCCGATCAGAATGATTAGGGAGAAGACCCAGAACCACGGCCGGGCGAGGTCCAGCAGCCAGGCCTGGGGTGTCAGCAGGAACATGGCCCCGGACAGAAGGAACATCACCAAGGTGAATACGGCGGCGAAGCGCATCACGGCCAGCTTGCGGTAGCGGTCCACGAACGTGCCGAAGCTGATGCTGGAAAGCGCGATCAGCAGCATGTATGCCCCGCCGATCACCCCGGTGGCGATGACGTTGCGCGTCTCCAGGTACACCCAAAACGTCAAGGCGAACCACAGGTAGCTGGTGGTGATGTTGGCCAAGGCCGTATTCACCAGGATCCCCATGAACGTGCGGTACCGCTGTGCAGTGCCGCGCACGGTCGTGTCGACTGCGGCTGGGTCGACGAGGTTCGGCGCTTCGCCGTCCCCGATCGGCACCGCAGCACCGGCCGCCCCCGCGGTAAGACCCGCACCCTCCTGATGAGCCGGGGCCCCGGTAGGTCCCGGTTCCTGCTCGGTCATGCGTCCCAGTGTACTGACCAGGGACAGGCACGAACACAGCAAAATTTTGCTCAGCCGTGCCAACTCCCGGCGCCGGAATGTGGCGGGTTATCTGCAGGTGTAGGTGACTAACTGCAGGTGTAGGTGACGCCGTCCACGACGTGCGTGCCCGGTCCGAGCTCGCCACAGGCTTCCATGATGTAACCGATGCTGGCCAGCGCGATGATGATGAACAGCATCAACAGCACTGTGCCCACGGCGCCGATAATGATGCCGGCGAGCGCAAAGCCGTTTTTGGCACGCGCGCGCTTGGACTGCACCATGCCGATGATGCTGACGATCAGCCCGACCACCGTCAGCGGTCCGAGCAGGGACAGGACAAAGCCGACGATCCCCATGGTCCTGCCGGGAACGGGTTGTCCGGGACCGGGCTGTCCCGGGTACCCGTAAGGCTCGGTGGGCTGCTGGTATGCCTGGCCGGTGCCCTGCTGCGGGTAGGCGGGGTAGGCGCCCTGCTGCGGGTGGGCGGGGTAGGCGCCCTGCGTGGACTGCGGCTGCTGGGAGGCCGTGGGCTCGGGATGCTCCCCATAGCCGTTGGGAGTAGACATGTGGTTCCTCTCATCGGTGCGTAAACGATTTATCGTTCCCCACCGAACACCCTATGTCCGGCGGCCCCGAATCAGCCCCGGCCCACCAGCGTGTCGACCTGTTCCAGCAAGGCATCCATCTCGCCGTCGGCCAATTGGTATTGCTGCGCATCCGGCGAGAAGAAGGTTGCGCTGTAGTAGAGTCCGTCGCCGATCAGCTTCACGGCCTGCGCCACCGGCCGGCTGCCTAGCGCCTGTTCCAAGGCGTCCAGCCAGAGTTCCTGAATCCCGGCAAAGGTCCTCGCCGCGGACGGGTGGCCTTGCTGGACCAGGCGCGCCACGGCCACGATGGCCCGGTCCAGCGGCGAATCGACGAACCTGGACGTGCGCACGTAGTAGCGTGCCGCTCCTTCCGGGGCACTGATGATCTGCTCCGCGTCGGCGGCGGTCAGGGCGGAGAGCCGCTCGCACAGGGCGTCGACCATGGCCTCTTTGGAGGGGAAGTGGTACAGCAGCCCGCCCTTCGACACCCCTGCCGCCGCCGCGACGGCGTCCATCGTGGCGGCTCGTTCGCCCTCTTTGATCAGGATGTCCTCGAAGTTATCGAGGATCCGGTCTCTCGCACTGGCCATCCACCCATCCTAGGACTCCGCCCGCCGGCGGAGCCGCCACTTTGCAGGTAAACCGTCCAGACGGTACAGTAAAGCGAACTTCTCCGATTCCGAAAGACTCACCATGCTTACCGTCACCCAGCGCGCCGGGCGCCGAGAATGGACCGCCCTGGCAGTCCTGATGCTTCCGGTCCTGCTGGTCGCCGTCGACAACACGGTGCTCAGCTTCGCGCTGCCCGCGATTTCCCTGGCCTTCAGCACCAGCGGCACCACCCTCCTGTGGATCATCGACATCTATCCTTTGGTACTCGCCGGCCTGCTGGTGGCCATGGGCAGCCTTGGCGACCGGTTCGGCAGGCGCCGGATGCTGATGATCGGCGCGGCAGGCTTCGCCGCACTGTCGGCGCTGGCCGCGTTCTCCCCCAGCGCCGAACTGCTGGTTGCCGCACGCGCCGGCCTGGGCATCTTCGGGGCCATGCTGATGCCGGCCACGCTGTCACTGATCCGGAACATCTTCACCGACCGGGCGCAGCGGCGCCTGGCGATCGCCATCTGGGCCGCCGGCTTCTCCGCCGGCGCCGCCCTCGGCCCGCTGCTGGGCGGCCTGCTGCTGGAACACTTCTGGTGGGGTTCGGTCTTTCTGCTCGCGGTCCCCATGCTGCTGCCCATGCTGGTGCTGACGCCGGCGTTCGTGCCGGAGTCGCGCGATCCCGAGCCCGGCCCTATCGATGCGGCCAGCATCCTGCTCTCCGTCGCCGCCCTGCTCCCCGTTGTGTACGCCATCAAGCAGCTGGCCGGCGGCGGAGATCCGGCCGTCGCGGCAGCAACGTTCACCCTGGGCATCGTGGGCGGCTGGCTGTTCGTCCGCCGCCAGCTGGGCCGCGCCAACCCGATGCTGGATGTCCGGCTGTTCCGCCACCGCCCCTTCACCGGCGCCGTGCTGGTCAACCTGTTGGCCGTGTTCTCCCTGGTCGGCTTCCTGTACTTCGTCTCGCAGCATCTCCAATTGGTCCTCGGACTCAGCCCGCTGCGGGCCGGCCTGGTCCTGCTGCCCGGCCTGGTGGTCACCATCACGGCTGGCCTGCTCGCGGTCCCGCTGGTGCGCCGGATTCCCCCGCACCGGGTGGTGGCCTGCGCCCTGCTGCTGTCTGCGGCAGCCTACGCTCTGGTGGCGTCGTCCCCGGACGCGTCGGCGGTAACCCTGATGGCGGCCTTCGCGCTGCTCGGCGCCGGAGTCGGCGCCTCCGAGACGCTCTCGAACGACCTCATTTTGTCCAGCGTCCCCGCGGCCAAGGCCGGGGCCGCCTCCGCCGTGTCGGAGACGGCCTATGAAGTGGGCTCTGTCTTCGGGACCGCTGTGCTGGGCAGCATCCTGGTCGGCGCCTACCGGCGGAACATCGCCCTGCCCGCCGGGCTGTCCACCGAACAGCAGCAAGCCGCCGGCGAGACCCTCGGCGGCGCCATCACCATTGCCGGGCAGTTGCCCGAACGGACCGGGGACGCCCTGCTCGATTCCGCGGTCCATGCCTTCGACAGCGGCGTGACCGTCACCGCCGGGCTGGCCGCGGTTCTCATGGTCGCGGCAGCCTGGCTCGCCTTCCGAACACTGCGCGTCCCGCAGCACCAGTGACGTAAGGGCGACCGGCAACCCTTGCGTGATACCCCTAGGGGGTATAGATTGGTGGCGTAGTCCACCAATTGAGGAAGCCATGAGCCACACAGCACTGCCTGCGGAAACCGAACCCGTCACCGCCCCCGCCGACGAGCACATCGGGCACGCCTACACGTCGGACAAGGAAGCGTACCTGCGCCGGCTCAAGCGCGTTGAGGGCCAGGTCCGCGGCATCGCCCGCATGGTGGAGGACGACAAGTACTGCATCGACATCCTGACCCAAGTCGCCGCCGTCAATAAGGCCCTGCACGCGGTGAGCGTTGGCCTGCTCGAAGACCACATCGGACACTGCGTCATCGGCGCCGCCAAGGAATCCGAACTCAGCGGCGACCGGCAGATCGTTGAGGACAAGGTCAAGGAGGCCTCGGACGCCATCGGCCGGCTGCTGCGCTGACCTTCCCCGTCCAACACCTACCCCACCCCTAGGAGACTGACATGAGCACCACCACCATCAGCATCGACGGCATGACCTGCGGCCACTGCGTGGACGCCGTCACGGAAGAACTGCAGGCCCTCGACGGCGTCCGCGACGTCAGCATCGAACTCAACAAGGGCGGAATTTCCACGGCGAGGGTCAGTTCCGAGGCGGATCTCGACCCGGCCCAGATCGGCGAGGCCGTCGCCGAGGCCGGGTACACCGTCGTCGCCCAGAACGCCTAGGGCCAGCCCACCCTCGACCCGTACGACGACGGTGCCCGCCGGCCGCCGTCGGCCCCCTTTCATGCCCCGGCGGACGTGCTGCGCCCGCACCGTCCCACGCAGAATCGAGACAACCAACCAATGGCCTCCCATCCCGGCACCATGGATCCTGTAGCCGAGCCGAACCCGACCAGAACCGTCGAACTGGCGATCGAGGGCATGACGTGCGCCTCCTGCGTGAACCGAGTGGAACGCAAGCTCGGCAAGATCGAAGGAGTCCAGGCCAGCGTGAATCTGCCGCTGGAGTCCGCCGTCGTGCTCGTCCCGGACGGCGTCACCAACCAGCAGTTGGTGGACACGGTGAATGCCACCGGCTACAAGGCCCGGGTGAAGCCGCCGCCGCACTCCGCGCCCGCCCCACGGCATGGGGATACGGGCCACGGGCACGACGGGAACCCGGAGGCGGACCCCGGCCCCGGCGACCGGGACCGGCACGACCACTCCGGACCCGCCGGCCACCCTGACGACGGCGATCACGCCGGGCACGCCGATGACGTGGAGGGTGAGGACCACATGGCCCACGGCGGCACCGCCGGCCAGCTGCGTCCGCGCCTCTGGACGGCCGCCGTCCTGACCTTGCCGATCTTCATCATTTCGATGATCCCCGGCGCGCAGTTCCCGCACTGGGGCTGGGTGGCCTTCGCGCTCAGCATCCCGGTGGTGTTCTGGGCGGCCTGGCCGTTCCACCGCGCCGCGGCGATCAACGCCCGGCATCTCGCCTCCACGATGGACACGCTGGTGTCCCTCGGCGTGCTGGCGGCCTTCTTCTTCTCCGCCTGGCAGCTGGTCATGGACCCGATGATGACCGAACACGTGCACGGCGACATGACCGAGCACGCCTTGTACTTCGAGGTGGCCGTCGTGGTGGTCACGTTCCTGCTGCTGGGCCGCTATCTGGAAGCCAACGCCAAGCAGCGGGCCGGCGACGCCCTGAAGTCGCTGCTCAACCTGGGCGCGAAGGACGCTACCGTGCTGCGGGACGGCGCCGAGGTAAAGGTACCGGCCGCCGACCTGCTGCCGGGCGACATGATGGTGGTCCGGCCGGGCGAAAAGATCCCCACCGACGGCTACGTGGTGGACGGGCACTCCGCCGTCGACACCTCCCTGCTCACCGGCGAATCCGTGCCGGTGGAAGTGGATGTGGACGACACCGTCACCGGCGCCACCATCAACACCTCCGGCCGGCTGCTGGTCCGCGCCACCCGGGTCGGCTCGGACACCACGCTGGCGCAGATGGGCCGCCTGGTCAGCCAGGCGCAGGCGGGCAAGGCCCCGATTGCCCGGCTGGCCGACCGGATCAGCTCCGTCTTCGTCCCCATCGTGCTGGTCATCGCCGTCGTCACTTTCGCCCTTTGGATGGTCTTCGCCGGCGACCTGCAGGCGGCGTTCACCGCGGCCGTCACCGTGCTGGTGATTGCCTGCCCCTGTGCGCTCGGGCTCGCCACGCCGACCGCACTGCTCACCGGCACCGGCCGGGCTTCCCAGCTGGGCATCCTGATCAAGGGGCCGCAGATCCTCGAGGACACCCGGCACGTAAACACCATCGTGCTGGACAAGACCGGCACCGTGACCACCGGGCGGCAGGCGGTGGAGGGCGTGCTGGCCCTGGCGGACCGCAGCGAAGACGAGGTCCTGCTGCTGGCGGGCGCGGTCGAGGCCGGCTCCGAGCACCCGATCGCCCTGGCCATCGTTGAAGCAGCCCGCAAGGTCGCGGCGCGCACCGCCACGCCGTCCGGCGCGACGGCAGGCCCGACGACGGCCGGCAAGGATGCGCTGCCCGCCCTCTCCGATTTCCACAGCACGGCCGGCGGCGGCGTCCGCGGCACCGTGACCGAACGCGACGGACGCGCCAGCACCGTCGTCGTCGGCCGCAACAACTGGATGGACGAGAACGGCATCGCCCTCACCGACACCCACCGCCGCGCCCTGCTGGAGCAGCAGCAGGCCGGATCCACGGCGGTCTGGGTCGCCGTCGACGGCACCATCGCCGGGATCGTCAGCCTCCAGGACACCGTGAAGGAGAACTCGGCCGCCGCCATCGCACGGTTCAAGGACCTGGGGCTGCACCCCATCCTGCTCACCGGCGACAACGCAGCGGTGGCCGCCGAGGTGGCCGCCGAGGTCGGCATCGCCGCCGAGGACGTCTTCGCCGACGTGCTCCCCGAGGAGAAGGTGGCCGCGATCAAGCGGTTGCAGGACGAGGGCAAGACGGTGGCGATGGTGGGCGACGGCGTGAACGACGCCGCCGCGCTGGCGCAGGCCGACCTGGGCATCGCCATGGGTGCCGGCACCGACGTGGCGATCGAGGCCGCGGACCTGACCGTGATGGGCAGCGACCTCGGCCAGGTGGTGCAGTCCATCGAGCTCAGCCGCCGGACGCTCTCCACCATCAAGTCGAACCTGTTCTGGGCCTTCGCCTACAACACGCTCGGCATCCCGGTGGCAGCGCTCGGGCTGCTCAACCCGATGATCGCCGGGGCCGCGATGGCCGCCAGCTCCGTGCTGGTGGTGGCCAACTCCCTGCGCCTGCGCCGCTTCGGACGGTAGCGGGCGGGGGCGGCAGTCCGCAGGGCGGCGCAGCAGTCTCCCGGCGGGCCCGTGTTCCCGGCGCCGGGCCTAGACGGCGGCCCCATAGCGGACGGCGGCGCGGGCGCGGGCCTTCGCGGCTTCTTCCTCCCGGTTCTTCGGCGGCGCCGCGGTCACCAGGTCATCGAGCAGGTGGGCGGTGATGTGCGCAATCTCGTGCACGGCCCGGTTGAATGCTTCCTCGTTCGCCTTCGACGGCTTGTTGCTGCCGCTGACCTTGCGCACGTACTGCAACGCCGCGGCCTCGATTTCGGCGTTCGTGGCGCTGGGTTCGAAGTTGTGGAGCTGACGGATATTCCGGCACATGTCGGGCCTCCGGTTCGGATCGTGGATGCGGGCTGGTTCCAGTTTGCTCCCCCGCCGCGGCATCGCACCACCCCGGCAGGGCACGACGGAGTGGCCGCACATCTTCCCGCGCACGACGGCAGCGCCCGCCTCGGTCTCAGGCGGGAACACCTGCGGCTTCCTCGACCACTGGCCCGCCTCCGGCCGAAGGAGCACAGTAAGTGGTGAGGGAGTCACCCTCGACCGGGGTAACCCCGAGCCGGACAGGAGACCATCATGAAAGCAGCAGTCCTCGGCACCGGCAGGGTCGGCCAAACCATCGCGGCGCGTCTCGCCGAGCTCGGGCACGCCGTCACGATCGGAACCCGCGATCCGGAAGCTACCCTGTCCAGGACCACGACAGATGCCATGGGCACCCCGCCCTTCCCTGTCTGGGCCGCTGCCAACCCCGGCATCGGAGTCACCCGCTTCGCCGAAGCCGCAGCCGGCGCCGACCTCATCGTCAACGCCACCACCGGCAGCGCCTCCCTGGACGTGCTGGCTCAGGCCGGGGCCGAAAACCTCGACGGTAAAGTCATCCTCGATATCGCCAATCCCTTGGACCCCAGCGCCGGGATGCCCCCGACCCTCTTCGTCAAGGACACTGATTCCCTCGGCGAGCAGATTCAGCGCACCTTCCCGGCGGCGCGCGTCGTGAAGTCCCTCAACACGCTCACCGCCGACCTCCAGGCCCGCCCCGGACTGCTCTCCGACCCCGGAACGGTCTTCGTATCCGGCAACGACGCCGATGCCAAGATCACGGTCACCGAACTCCTGAGGGACTTCGGCCATCAGGATGTCATCGACCTCGGCGACATCACTACCGCCCGTGGCGCCGAAATGCTCCTGCCCGCCTGGCTCCGCCTCTGGGGCGCGCTCGGCACGCCCCGCTTCAACTTCAAGATCGTCCGCTAGCCCGCTGGAGATACTTCCGGTTCACCGCAGGTTTGGGGCCGCGCAGCTCGTCCGCCCGGACCAGCACCACGCCCGCCACGATCAGCGCGCCGCCGACCAGCTGGATGGCCGCGGGCAGCTCGCCCAACAGCAGCCAGGCCCAGATGACGGCGAAGAGCACCTCGGTCAGCGAGACGAAGGAAGCCACCTTGGTGCCGAGCGCCCGTGCGGCCATGATGCCGGTGACATAGGACAGCACGGTGGACAGCAGCACCAGTCCGACCAGCGGCACCCACCACTGGGTCTGCCAGCCTGCCAGCTCCACGCCGGCCGTGCTGTAGGCCATCGGAACAATCTGCACCGCGCCCAGGACGACGATGGTTACACCGCCCACCAGCAGGCCGCCGGCGGCCAGCACCAGCGGCGGCAGCGAGTCGTTTTGCTTGGCGGTGATGAAGAAGTAGACCACGAGGCAGACGGCGGCGCCCAGCCCCCACAGCACGCCGGCAACGTCCAGCTTGACCGGCCCAAAGACGTCGAGGACGAGCATGAGGCCGGCCACTGCCAGGACGGTACCGGCGATGGTTGCCGGCCGCGGCAGCCGGCGGCTGGTCAGCCAGAGCCACAGCACAATCAGCACGGGCGCCAGGAACTCCAACAGCAGCGCCACCCCCACGGAGAGGCTGGCAACGGCATTGAAGTAGAAAAGCTGGCAGCCGGCGACGCCGATCAGCCCGAACAGCCCGATGGTCTTCCAGTTTTGCCGCAGTTGGCCCCACCGGCCGCGCAGCATGAACGCGGCGGGCAGTGACAACACCAGCGCCGCGGCCACCATGCGCACCGCCACCGCGGAGCCCGGCGTCCAGCCGGCCTCGAGCAGCGACTTGGCGAAGGGCCCCGAGAGTCCGAAGATCGCCGAGGAGGCCAGGGCGATGCCGACGCCGGCCACGGCGGAGCGGGGGTGCGGCGGGGCTGTCTGGGTGCGCTGTTCGGCGGCGGTGGAGGCCATGACGGATCCTTGGGGAAGTGCGGGTTCGCTCCCGGCGCAGAACGGGTCTGTCAGGAGTCATGAGCGGTATACTCCTGACAATATCGCCGCCACTGTTCAGGAGTCAATGTGGTCTTTGCTCATGACACGGAGTACTCGCTGGTGGACGCGGCCCGGCTGATCAATACGGCCGAGGTCTCCCCGGACACCCTAGCCAGCGTGGCGGATCTCGATGCGCTCGTGGCGGACTTCGGCTTCACCGGCTCGCGCAGGCATACGACGGCGGAGCTGGAGGCGGTCCGCGCCCTGCGCCCCGTGCTCAAGGAGATCTGGTCCGCGACGGAGGACCGCGCCGTCGTCGTCGTCAATACGATCCTGGCCGAGGCCGGCGCCGTCCCGCAGCTGGTCAAGCACGACCAGTGGGACTATCACCTGCATGCCACCAGCCCGGACGCGCCGCTGGAGGTGCGCATGGCCGTGGAGGCGGCGATGGCGCTGGTGGACGTGATCCGCGAGAAGCAGCTGGACCGGCTGCGGACCTGCGCCGCGGACGACTGCACCGCGGTGCTGGTGGACCTGTCGAAGAACCGGTCGAAGCGCTTTTGCGATACCGGCAACTGCGCCAACCGCACGCACGTGGCCGCCTACCGGGCGCGCAAGTCGGCTGCCGCCGGCTGACCGGTCGGCGGCCCTAGCGGCTGCCGGCGGAGTAGGGCGGGCCGGGATCGAGGTCGATGACCGTCCGCAGCGGCGGCAGCAGCGAGTCTTCCCAGCTGGCGGTGAAGGCCAGGCCGTCCGGACCGTTCAGCCGGCTGTTGGATTCGATGACGGGTCCGTGTTCGTAGAGGTAGGCGGCCACGTTAAAGGCCAGTTCCACCATCTGGTTCGGGTCCTTGTCGCGGAAGTGCACCTGCACGTCCGGCAGGCCCAGCTGGTACATGCCCAGGCTGTCCACCACCATGGCGCCCTCGTCGTTGCTGACCAGGAAGAACCGCATGTTCACCGGGCCCGCCAGCGGGTGGGCCGCCTCAAGCTCCCCGGGGTCCCGCCAGTGCGAGTTGTGCAGCCAGCGGACCGCCGCGGGCCGCGTCTCGGCGGCCAGCAGGCGCAGCACCCGCTGGAAGGACTCGACCCGCGGCTTGGGTTCGAACCCGCTGGCCACCACCTCCGTCACCAGGATGCGGTGGGTGCAACCGGGAACCTGCTGCTCGGCGTCGGGCCAGGACCAGCTCTGGTCCGCGGGGGTTGCCGCCAGCGCCTCGGCCGCGGACAGCGGCCCGCGGGGAACGGCCACGCCGGTGCTCAGCCGGATGGTTTTCACGCCGGAGACGCCGTTGATGTCGAAGGAGTGTGCGGCGTGCGGCAGCAGGGCCACGCCGTCGGAAAAGGAGGCGCCGGGGAATTCCTCCGCCAACCGCGCCTGGAGTTCCTCGCCGAAGAGCAGGGGGTCCGACCGGTACCACAGCTCGGCGGCCACCGTGGTCTTCGCCTCGGGCGGTTGTCCGCCGCCGGTCGCCGCGGCCTCGCCGGGATGCGCCGGGTCGGGCAGGTGCGGGGAAGGCTGGCCGGAGGTCATGTTGCCTTGCTTGTCGGGCCCGGCCGGGCCGGCGTCAGGCATCAGCGGCGCGCGTCGCCGTCGTCGTCGTTGCCCGAAAGGCGGTTGGTGCCCTGGTCGGGATGTGCGGCGGCCTCCGCTGCCTGCTGTTCTTCCACCTGGGCCCGGCTCTGCGGCGTGCCCGGGGCCGGAACGGTGCCCGCGCCGCCGGGGATCTTCGAGGAGACCCGATGGATCCCGGAGCCCTCGCTGAGGTGGCTCGGGTTCTCCTTGGTGGACATGGTCAGCACCGCCACAATCAGCAGCGAGGCGATGAAGGCGATGCCGGCAGCCGTCACGCCGAGGTCCCAGCGCAGCAGGTTTCCGGACCCGCCGGTGGCGAAGACCATGGTCAGGGCGCCGGCGATCACGGCCAGTACCGCCGAGAAGATCAGCGGGCCCTTGACGGACATCCGTCCTTCGTCCGGACGGCCAGACGCGTTCTTGCCCACGATGATTTCCTCCTGCTGACGGGTAAAGCCTGCATCCAGTCTACCGGTCGTAGAAGTTGCCGCGCAGGCGCCAGTGGCGCGGAACACACCTGCGGGCGGGACTCAGCCGGCGGCGGGCTGCCCGGCGTCGTGGCGCAGGCTGAGGGCGGCGATCAGCAGGACGACGGCGATGATGATCGCCGCCCCGCCCAGCACCCCCAGCAGCGCATGCGGGCCCAGGTGCGCGAAGAACGGCAGCGCGATGCCGAAGCCCACGGACACGGCACCGGTGATCAGCCAGTCGCGGGCCAGGACGGACCCGGCCTCACCGGTCGCGGCCGGGGCAGCCGCGGGTTTCCCGGGAACGTCGCGGCCGCCGGCCGGGCGGTTGCTCCACCAGAGCATCAGTTCGGCCCCGCCGGAGACCAGCAGCGCCGCAGTGGCCAGCACGGTGAACATCGGCACCGTCTGCAGGGCGCAGGCCAGGACGCCGGCCACGGCGAGCACCGCGGCCTGCAGGAGCAGCAGCTGGCGGTGGGCCGCTGCGGCCGGCTTGCGGGCCAGCAGCCAGACCGCCCCGCCGCTGAGCAGCAGGAACAGCCCGCCGGCCAGTGCCATCACGGTGCGGTCGGGTTCCTGCCAGAAGATGGTGGTGGCGCCGAAGGCGGCGGCCACCAGGGCGCGGATCAGGACCGGCTGCCAGAATACGGCCGCCTGGGTAGTACTCGGGATCGTCACGGTTCAAGCCTAGTGTGCCCCGGTGACCATCCACGCATCGTTGCGAACCCGCCAGCCGAGCGTGACCGCGCGCGCCGCGGTGTAGCCGAGCCCGAACGCCGCCCACAGCCAGAGCAGGCCCTCCGTGCCGGTCAGCCCGGCCGCGGCCACCCACATCAGCAGGGGCACGTAGGCAACCAGATTCACGACGCCGGCGATCGCCAGGTAGCGCGCGTCGCCGGCGCCGATCAGCACGCCGTCCAGGACGAAGACAAGCCCGCAGATCGGCTGGCTCAGGGCCAGCAGCCAGATCGCGGCCGTGAATGCCTGGTGGACGGCCGGGTCGGAGGTGAAGACCCAGCCGAGCACGGGTGCCACCGCCGCCAGCAGCAGGCCGGTCACTACGCCGAATCCGACGCCCCAGACGATCATCCGGCGGGTCAGCGAGTGTGCCAGCGCCTTGTTCGAGGCACCGAGTTCCTTCCCGATCAAGGCCTGGGCGGCGATCGCGATGGCGTCCAGCGCGAAGGCCAGAAAACTGTACATGGTCATCACCAGCTGATGGCCGGCCAGGCTCACCGGGCCCTGCGAGGTGGCCACGAAGACCGTGGCGAGCAGGGCGATGCGCATGCTCAGGGTCCGGAGCATCAGCCACGACCCCACGTGCGTGGTGGCCCTCAGGCCGACCCAGGTGGGCCGCAGCCGCACACTGTGTTCGACCGCCCCGCGGTAGACGATGACGAGGTAGACCGCCGCCATGGCCCACTGGACCAGGCTGGTGCCCATGGCGGACCCGGCCACCGAGAGCCCCATCCCGTAGACCAGCAGGAAGTTCAGGCCGATGTTGGCCAGGAAGCCGACGCCGGCGACCAGCAGCGGGGTCGTGGTGTCCTGCAGGCCGCGCAACACCCCGGTGGCCGCCAGCACGATCAGCATGCCCGGCAGGCCGGGCATCGACCAGCGCAGGTAGTCCACCGCGAACCCTTGCACCTGCCCGCTGGCCCCCATGGCGGCGGTCAGGTCCGGGGCGAAAGCCCAGCCGGCGGCGGCCAGCACCACGCCGACGACCAGCGCCAGCCAGATGCCGTCCCGCCCGACGCCGTACGCATCCGACATCCGGCCGGCGCCCAGCAGCCGTGCCACCGCGGGTGTGGTGGAGTAGGCGAGGAAGATCATCAGTCCGACGACGGTCTGCACCACGGTGGCCGCCAGCCCCATGCCGGCCAGTTCCGCCACGCCGAGGTGCCCCACGATGGCCGAATCGGCCGCCAGGAACAGCGGCTCGGCGATCAAGGCGCCGAATGCGGGGATGGCGAGTGCAAGGATTTGACGGTTCAGGCTCCGTCCCTGCCGCTGCTCGGCGGTCTTTTCCGGGTTCACGCCCACCAGCTTAGGCGCCTTGCAGCCCGGATTCCGGCGTGACGAACCGGCAGCGCGGCCCTGGAGCTTTCAACAGTCGGCTGTCCAGCGTCGCCAGGGGAACCGCGAGCAGTTCGGCCAGTGCCACATAGGACGCAGCGTAAGGGCTTACGGAGTGCCGCAGTTCCCAGATCCGTTCCGCCAACGGGGCAAACGGCCAGAGCTGGACGGGCCAGCGTCCCAGATGCCCAATAGCAGCCGCTGCCTGTCCGCTGCTGACCCGACCTGCCTGCTCCGTTCGACGCAAAGCGCTCGTGCACTCGAACAGCACCAGCTCCGGCGCATGATTCTGGACCTGCAGACACTTCCGAGCCCAGGCCTGCTCTTCAGATGCGCCGATCAACGCCGACACGATGACAGACGCGTCTACGACAAGACCTTGCGACGCGGTCACCGACGATCCGCGTCCAAAGCGTCGAGGATCTCTTGTGCAGTAACCCCGCCACCGGTATTCAGCTCGACATCCGCTTCAAGCCCTCGGACGAAATCCACTGGACTGGGACGTGTCGCCAGTTCACGCAGTTCAGCGTTCAGGTACTCCTGCAGGGAGCGCCCCGACCGGGAAGCCCTTTCTGCCAGCCGGTCCCTTACCTCTTCAGGTACGTGGCGAATGGTGATGGAAACCGTCATGATCCAAGCCTAGCCGTCGTGCATGCATTATGCATGCACTCCCACAAGGCTTCCTGCTTCTCCCGGTTATTCCGGCGCCCCGGGTACGCAGGGCGAGCACCGCCGTCGTGCCCGCGACGACGGCGAGCGCGGCGGTAAACGCGACGACGCGAATCCAGCCGAACCGGCCGAAGAAGAGGCCGCCGGCCCAGCCGAACAGGCTGGACCCGGCGTAGTAGAAGAGGTTGTAGAGGCCGGACGCCTGGGCCGCGCCGACCGTCGCCAGCCGCGGCGTCCAGCCCGACGCGACCGAATGGGCGGCGAAGAATCCGCCCGTGAACACCAGCAGCCCCAGCAGGATCAACGGGAGCGAGTCGACGAGGGTGACCGCCAGCCCGGCGATGCTGACCAGGATCCCGCCGAGCAGCACGGGCAGCCGGCCGGTCCTCGCCGTCAGGCCGCCGGCCACCCGGGAGCTCACGGTGCCGGCCAGGTAGGCCAGGAACAGCAGGGAGGCCAGCGACGCGGGCAGGGAAAACGGCGGCGCCTCCAGCCGGAAGCCCAGGTAGTTGTAGACGGCGACGAATCCACCCATGAGCAGGAATCCCTGGGCATAGAGCGCCCGCAGCGGCGCCGAGCGCAGGTTGGCCAGGATCCGCTGCCCCAGCCCGGGCCCCTGTCCGCGCATCATCGGCCGAAAGCCGCGCGGGGCCGGTGACAGCCGGACGAACAGCACGGCGGTCAGCGCGGCGGCGGCGCTGACCGCCAGCACGCCGGCGCGCCAATCGGCCCACTCCGCCACCGGTCCGGCGATGAGACGGCCGGCCAGGCCGCCCACGGTCGTGCCCGCCACGTAGGTGCCGGCCGCGACCGCCGCATGCAGTCGCTGCACCTCCTCGTTCAGGTAGACCAGTGCGACGGCGGGGATCCCGCCCAGCGCGGCGCCCTCCAGGAAGCGCAGCGCCAGCAGGGCGGGAAAATTCGGCGCCAGCGGCAGCGCCAGGCCCAGGATCACGGCGGCGCCGATCGCCCACGTCATGGTGCGCTTGCGGCCGGCCCGGTCCGCCACCGCGGACCACGGCATGACGGCCAGGGCCAGGCCGATGGTGGCCGCGGAAAGACTGAGCGCGGCGTCGGCCGCGCTGATCTGGAAGCTTCGGGCGATGCCGGGCAGCACCGCCTGCACCGAATACAGCTGCGCGAACGTGGCGAAGCCGCCGAAGAGCAGCGCCAGGAGCATGTTGCGGTATCCCGGGCTGCCTTTCGGGTGGCCTGCCCAGGGTTGCTCCGCGTCACTCACGGATCCGATGCTAGGCCAGAAGCGACCGCAGGCCGGAATTACCGAAAGATCAGCCTCGGCCCAGCCCCTGGAGTGGCGACCGTTGTCGCCCAATGAGGAAGGCGGGTCACTCGATCACCGGTCCTGCCGGGCTCAGTCAGCCGGACATCGCTACCGGAGCAACCGGGAGATCAGGCTAGGTACCCGCCGTCCACCGGGAGGGTCACGCCCGTGATCATCTTTGCCTGGTCGGAGCATAGCCAGACGGCCGCGTTGGCCTGGTCCTCGGGCTCCACGAGGTCGCGCATTGGGAGAGACGCCAGAGTGGCCTCCTTCACCTCCGGGGGCTGCTGCTCAAACGCGCCGAGAAGCATAGAGGTCGCCGTGGGGCCCGGGGCCAGCGCATTCACACGGATACCCTTGGCTCCGTAGTCGATCGCGACGTTCCTGGTTATGCCCACGACGCCGAACTTTGAGGCGTTGTACGAGGGGTTCCGGGGGATGCCGATCAGACCGTTGCTCGAGGTGGTGTTGACTATGGCGCCGCCACCGCTGGCCTCCATCGCGAGGATCTCATGCTTCATGCAGTAGAAGACGCCGTACAGGTTAATCTTCATAACGCGGTCGAAGACGGCGCTGTCCATCTCTCCGATAGGGGCGAAGCTGCCGCTGATGCCCGCGTTATTGAAGGCGAAATCCAGCGTGCCGTATGTGTCCACGGTGAAGTCGACCAGCGCCTTCGCCTGCTCCTCTTCGCTAACGTCGCACCTGAAGAACTCGGCCCGGCCACCTGCCTCGTTGATCAGGGCGGCGGTCTCCTGGCCCGACTCCTCGTTGTAGTCCGAGACGACGACCTTGCCACCGTGATTCGCGAACGCGATCGCACCTGCGCGCCCGATACCCGAGCCCGCACCCGTCACGAGGCCGGCCTTACCTTCCATCAAGAGCACCATGCGGTTACTCCCTTCGTTGCGTTGGGGGGAGCGTCATCGAGCGCGCCGTGTGGCGACGTGCCGACACGACCCCAGATACGGGGTCGGCGACTTACCGCCGACCCGCCAGCGACCGACCCGTGGATCGAAGCTCTTTGGCTCTCCTGAATTGTCCTTCCGCCAGCGTACCGGACGTCGCAGTGTCCGCTGACACTTCGACGACGAGCGGTTCCAGCGCCGGTCCACCTGCACAGGGCTCCTACCTGATTGGCAGGCCGGGCCTTAAGGCGTGCAACTGCTTCCGGGCCGTGGCGTGCGGTTCACCACTTGGTTGCAACTGCAGGCGGTAGATGATGGCGCCCGCAGTTCCCTGGGGGCATCGGCGGCCGGCCTCGCCACTAGACTCGACGAGGAAACCACAGTTCACACTGTTACTTCCGACGAAAGAGGATCTTCGTGTCCCAGCTCCAACCCGGCATGCCCGCCCCCGAGTTCACCCTCTCCGATGCCAACGGCAAGAAGGTCTCGCTGTCCGACTACGCCGGCGGGAATGTGGTGCTCTACTTCTACCCCAAGGCCGCCACCCCTGGCTGCACCACCGAGGCCTGCGACTTCCGCGACAGCCTCAACTCCCTGCAGGCCGCCAACTACGACGTCGTCGGCATCTCGCCGGACGGCCCCGACGCCATCCAGGCCTTCAGCGACGCCGAGGGCTTGACGTTCCCGCTGCTCTCCGACCCCGAGTTCGCCGTGGCCAAGGCGTACGGTTCCTACGGCGACAAGACCTTCGGCGGGAAGGTCTTCACCGGGACGCTGCGCAGCACCTTCGTGATCGGTCCCGACGGAACCATCAAGCACGCCGAGTACGACGTGGACGCCAAGGGCCACGTCGCCCGCCTGCGCGAAACCCTCGGGGTCTGATTTCCGGACTGGGCAAGACGCGGCGCACGGCGGCGGTGCTCAGCCACCGCCGTCGTCGCTCCGTTTCGGGTCCATGCTCCACTCAACAACCGGAGCAGGCGGCCGAACCGGAGCAGGCGGCCGAACCGGAGCGCCAGGCCGGCTTCAAGCGGCCGGCCGCCGGCCGCCGCCGCCACCGCCGGTGCGCACCGTCAACCGTGCCGCGGCCGCGGCGCCCAGCACCGCGCAGGAGAACCAGATCGCGCCGCCCGGGCCGAGCGGGGCGGCCAGCAAGCCCGCCGCCAGCGGCAGCACGACCTGCCCCACCCGGTTGCCGAGCAGCCGCAGCGCCAGCGCCGACCCCCGGGACTCCGGCCGGACGGCGTGGCTGATCAGCGTCATGGTCAGCGGTTGGCCCAGGCCCAGGAGGAACCCGCCCACGAACAGCGCGGCGGCGGCCACCCAGAACGGCTCCAGGACGAACGGCGTCACCGCGATCGCCGCGCCCGAGCCCAGCAGGCTGACCACCAGCAATTGGATCCTGGTCCAGCGGTGCACCAGCCACGGCAGCAGGATCCGCGAGATGATCGACGTGCCCGCCCGCACGGCCAGCAGAACGCCCACCCAGAGCGGCGGCACCCCGAGCTCCTCGCCCACCAGCGGCAGGAACGCTACCAGGATGTCGATCACCGAGAGCAGCGCCATGGACGCCAGCATGTTCCAGGCCACGCCGGGCCGCCGCAGAATCTGCAGCACCGGCTCCTTCACCAGCGGTGCCGGCGCCGCACCGCCGTCGTTCTTGCCGCGGCGGAACCGGCGGGCCGCGGCGCCGGGGTGCGCGCCGATCAGCATCACGGGCGCCCCGGCTGCGGCGATGCCGGCCGCCAGCAGCAGGGTCAGGTCGATGGCGCCGAGCCAGCTCGGCCCCACTCCCCCGGTCTCGCTGCCCAGCAGCAGCCCGGCCAGCAGCGGGCCGAGCAACTGCCCCAGCGAAAAGGCGGCGGTGAACCAGCCGAAGCCGCTGTCCATCTGGTTCAGCGGCGCATACCGCCCGATGGCGGACTGGCCGGCAATGGTGAACAGCAGGTGCCCCACGCCGAGCAGGGCCATCGAGGTCGCGATGACCGCGGCCCCCTGCGCCAGGGCCAGCCCCAGCGTGGCCACCGCCAGCAGGGCCGCGCCCAACGCGACCATGCCCTTGAGCGACGGAATCCGGTCGCTCACCCGCCCCAGCCACAGCGCCGCCACCACCGGCAGCACGGCGTAAACGGCGGTCACCACGCCGATGACTGCCGCGTCTCCGCCCAGGGCCAGCAGCTTGTAGGAAACCACCGGCCGCGACACGTTCAGGGACGTCTGGGTCAGCACGGCGGCCGCCATCAGGACCCAAAGCCAGAGGCGGGACCCGGGCTGGTGTGGCGGGTGCGTGCTCATGTCCTCGTTCCTGAAGTACGGCCGGCCTCCCCATTCTGCCCCGCGCCCGGCCGTTCGTCGCAAAACCGTTGCGCCGCCGGTGCCCCGGTGGTCGAATGGGTGGCATGGCTACTGGGGAGACCGTCCTGGCGATCGGGACCAAGAAGGGGCTGTGGCTGGCCACCAGCCGCGACCGGACCAACTGGTCCCTGTCCGGCCCGCACTTTTTGATGAACGAGATCCCCAGCATCGGGATCGACCAGCGCGGCGGCTCCACCCGCCTGCTGGTGGGAGCCCGCTCCGAACACTGGGGGCCCACGATCTTCCGCTCCGAGGACCTCGGCGAGACCTGGACCGAACCGGAGCACGGCGCCATCCGCTTCGGCGAGAACGACGGCGCCGCGGTGGAGCGGATCTGGCAGATCCAGCCCGACGCCGCGGACCGGCCGGGCGTGGTCTGGGCAGGCTGCGAACCGATTTCGGTCTGGAAGTCCACCGACGGCGGCGAACACTTCGAGTTCAACCGCAGCCTGTGGGACCACCCCGACAAGGACCAGTGGGGGGCCGGGTACGGCGGAGCGGCGATCCATTCGGTGCTGCCGAGCCCGGAGGATCCGGACACCGTGCACGTGGCCATGAGCACCGGGGGCGTGTACCGGACCACCGACGGCGGCGCCAGCTGGCAGGCACGCAACCACGGCATCAGCGCCTACTTCATGCCAGATCCGAATCCCGAGGTGGGCCAGTGCGTCCACAAGATCGCGCGGGATGCCGCTGATCCGTCCACGCTCTTCGCGCAGAATCACCACGGCGTCTACCGCTCGGACGATTCCGGCGACAACTGGCAGTCCATAGCCGACGGGCTGCCCACCGATTTCGGCTTCGTCATGCTCACCCACCCGCGCAGGTCCCGGACCGCCTGGGTGGTCCCGATCAAGGCCGACGGCGAGCGGATTCCGCCGGACGGGCATCTCGCCGTGCACCGGACCGACGACGGCGGCGCCACCTGGGCGCGTTTCGCCACCGGGCTGCCGGACCAGGATTACAACGTGGTGCTGCGCGACGCCGCCGCCGTGGACACCGGCGATCCGGCCGGCGTCTACTTCGGCACCCGCGGCGGCTCGGTGTACGCCAGTGCCGACGAGGGCGAAGTCTTCGTGGAAGTGGCCTCGGGGCTGCCGGACGTCCTGTGCGTCCGCGCGGCCACCCTATAAGGAGGGATCCCTGTGGTGGGTGTGGCAGAAAAAGCGGTCACCGTCGTCGTGCCCAGCCTGCTGGCGAAGGTGACCGGCGAGCAGCGCGAGCTGACCGTGCCGGCAACCGGTCCGCAATCCGTGGCGGAGATCCTGGACGCCTTGGCCGGCGATTACCCGGTCTTCAACCGCCGGGTCCGCAACGAAACCGGTGCCATCCGCCGCTACGTCAACCTGTATCTCGACGGCGAGGACATCCGCACGCTGCAGGGACCGGCGACGCTGGTCGCACCCGGGCAGGAACTGCTGATTATCCAGTCCGTCGCCGGTGGATAGGATCCACGATTAAGCCGACAATGGTGTACCAATAGCCGCCGCAACTTGGAGGAGGGACCCGATGACCAGCAACAGCCAGCACGAAGCAGACATCACGGAAGCCAACGAGGCGGACGTGCAGGAACAGGCCCTTCCAGTCCGCAGTGACGACCTGGAACACGAAGCATCGCCGGCGATGACCTCCACCTGGGAGGCGAACGAGGCGGACCTGCAGGAGCAGCTGGAACCGGTCAAGTCCGACGAGGACGACGAGTATCCGCGCGGGGAAGCCGAGTAGGACCGGTCCGTTCGGGACGCGGGGGTCCGGCCTAAAGACGTTGGGAACTGCGGGGAGTCGGCCACGGGCAGTGCAGGGTGCCGTGCTGCCCGCTACTCCCCGACCAATCCGTCCACTGCCTCGCGCAGCAGGTCGGCATGCCCGTTGTGCCGCGAGTACTCCTCGATCATGTGGACCAGGATCCACCGGAGGCTGGGAACCCCGGTAGTGGACCCGGCCGGCGAGCCGGTCCCGTCCAGGCCCCCGTCGGCCAGGGCTTCGGCGGTCAGGGAGCGGGAGCGTGCCACGGCTGTTTGCCACATCCCGCGGAGCTGTTCCGGCGTGTCTTCGCCCGCGGACTGCCAGTCCCAGTCCGGGCTGGCCTTCCAGTCCACTGTGTCCCAAGGTGGCTGCGGTTCCTGCCCGTGGAAACGGTGGGAGAACCAGTAGTCCTCCACGAACGCCAGGTGCTTGAGCATGCCGCCCAGGGTCATCCGGGACGGCGCCAGGGTGGCGGCCAGTCCTTCCGCGCCCAGGCCCGCGCACTTCCATTCGAAGGTGGCGCGGTGGAACTCCAGGAAACCCAGCAGGGTCTCCGCCTCCCCCGCCGCCAGCGGAGGGTCCGTGCGGCCTTGCTCGTCCACGTCGCTCATGGTCAGCGAGTCTAGCGGCACGGAATAATGGCCGCATGCGACTTGCAGTTTTCACCGGATCGGCCAGCGGCAGGGACGACATTTACGCGCGGGAGGCGGAGCGGTTCGCGACGGAACTAGCCTCCCGTGGCATCGGAATCGTGTACGGCGGCGGGCAGGTGGGCCTGATGGGCGTCGTCGCGGACAGCGCGGTGGCAGCCGGCGGCGACGTGGTGGGCGTGATCCCGGAGTCGTTGGACAAAACCGAAGTGGGGCACCTCGGGCTGAGCACCCTGCACGTGGTGGACTCCATGCACGAGCGGAAACAAATGATGGCGGACCTGGCCGACGCCTTCGTGGCGCTGCCGGGCGGCATCGGAACGCTGGAGGAGATTTTCGAGGCCTGGACGTGGCTGCAGCTCGGGATCCACGAGAAGCCGGTGGCCTTCCTGAACATCAACGGCTTCTGGGACCAGCTGCTGACGACCATCGACGGCCTGGTCGCCGGCGGCTTCCTCAAGCAGGACTACCGGGATGCGGTCATCGTGGCCGGCTCCGCCGCCGAGCTGCTGGACGCCATCGAGGGCTGGACGCCGCCGGTGCGCAAGTGGCGGGACCCCGGCGAGCGCAGCCGCATCTAGCGGCCCGGGTCGTGGCGGAACGCAGACAGCGCCCCTCCCGTCCGGGAGAGGCGCTGTCGGGGTAGCAGACGCCGGGAGGCCCGCCGTCCGTCGTACCGGTGAGGCTTTGAGGCCTACGGGAAGAACTTGTCCAGCTCCGCCGGCTTCTGCAGGGTGCCGTACTTCAGGGCGGCGTCGGCGAGCTTCTGCGCCGCCTCCATGTTGAAGTCCTTGCGGAAGGTCGGCAGGGCCATCTCCGCGCGGGAGTCTTCGTCGATCTTGGTGTAGGTGCCCACGATCTCGCGGACCTCGTCCGGGTTCTCCTGCGCGTACTCCAGCGAGCGGTTCATCGCGGCCTGGAACTTCTTGACCAGCTCCGGATCGCCGGAGACCGTCTCGCCGGTGGCGAAGTAGCCGGAAATGTCCAGGTTCTTGTCGAAGTCGGCGAAGTTGTAGGAGACCACGCGGCCGCCGTCTTCGACGGACTGGGACAGGAACGGGTCCAGGATCCACGCGGCGTCCACCTGACCGTTGGCCAGCGCGGCCGGGGCGTCCGGGAAGCCGACCTCGACGAACTTCACGCTCTCGGGGTCGCCGCCGTCGGCCTCGATCACGCTGCGGATGGTGGTGTCACCGATGTTGGAGAGGGTGTTCACGGACACGGTCTTGCCGGCCAGGTCCTTGGGCGACTTGATGTCCGAATCGCCCTTCACCACTACCCCGCCGAAATCGTGCGAGGTGTCTCCCGACGTGGAGTTGCCGTTGGCCACCAGCTGGATGTCCAGGCCCTTGTCGTTGGCGACCATGACCGACACGACGTTGCCGAAGGCGAAGTCGAATCCACCGCTGACCACGGCGGGGATGGCGGCCGCGCCGCCGGCGACGTTCTGGATGTCCAGGTCCAGGCCCTCTTCTTCGAAGAAGCCCTTCGAGTCACCGAGCCACAGCGGGGCGGTGTCCACGATCGGGATCACGCCAACGGTCACCTTGGTCAGGTCACCGGCGCCGGCGGATTCGTTCCCGCCGGCCTCGTTGCCTCCGCCGCTGGGCGATCCGGATCCACAAGCCGCCAAGCCAAGCGCGGAGACACCGGCCAGCAGCGTCAGGAATGTTCGCTTCATGTCACTTCCTCAGTTCGAAAAAATCAAGTGACAGCGCCCGCGGTCTCCCCCAACCGGAGAGCGCGGCCATTGCGCTGCCACCGGCAACCACTATGTCACGGCTCACACCGGGCGCCTGCAGCGCGGACGAAATGTGACGCGTCACCCACTTTGATGGTGTCTTTGCTCGCGTCGCCCCCGTTGCTCGCGTCACCCACTCTGCTGCCGGAACCGCACGTGACGCGCCCTCACCGGGCGGCGAGTTGCGCCTTGACCTGCTTGCGCAGCACCTTGCCCAAAATCGACTTAGGCAGCTCCTCCACCGCGACGATCCGGCGCGGGACCTTGTACGCCGCCAGCCGGCCGCGGCAATAGTCCCGCAACCCCCGTTCATCCAGCCGGACCGTTCCTTCGGGGCGAAGCACGACGGCGGCCGCCACCTCCTCGCCGCCCTCCGGGCGCGGAAGGCCGACCGCGGCGGCCTCCATCACGTCCGGGTGGGAGCGGAGGGCGTCTTCGACTTCGGACGGCGACACGTTGAAGCCGCCGGTAATGATCAGTTCCTTGACCCGGTCGACGATGCGGACGTTGTGCTGCCCGTCCACGGTGACGATGTCACCGGTGCGCACCCAGCCGCCGTCGAGCAGGACCTCCGCCGTTTCCTCCGGCTTACCCCAGTACCCCAGGAAAACCTGCGGGCCGCGGATCAGCAGTTCGCCCGGCTGGCCGGGCGCGACGTCGCGGGCAGGGTCCTCCGGGTCAACCACCCGCATCTCCGTGCTGGGGAACGGGACACCGATCGTGCCGTTCTGCCGCGTCGGCGCGAACGGGTTGCCCAGGGCCACCGGCGATGTCTCCGTCATCCCGTAACCCTCCACCAGCAGCCCGCCCGCGGTCTCCTCCCACAGGTCCACGGTGGCCTGCGGCAGGTTCATGGCACCCGAGATAGCGAACCGCACGGACCCCAAATCCACCCGCCGCTTCCTGGCCTCCCGAGCGGTCCGCTCGTAGATGGGCGGCACGGCGCAGAAGACGGTGGGCGGGGTCTTCTTCGCCGCCGCCAGCACCAGGTCCACGTCAAACTTGGGAAACAGGACCACCCGCGAGCCGGTGAGCACGCCGAAGGTCAGGTGCAGGGTCATCCCGAAGGCGTGGAACATCGGCAGGATGGCGTACATGACCTCCTTGCCCTCGGCCACGCCGTGCATCCACGCGCGGCCCTGCTCCGCGTTGGCCCGCAGGTTCCGGTGCGTGAGCATGGCGCCCTTGGGTTGCCCGGTGGTGCCGGAGGTGTACTGGATGGCCGCCAGGTCGGTCACCGCCGGCCGGGGATGCGACTTCTTCAGCGGCCTGGCCTGCAGCAGCCTCTCCCAGGTCACGGTCCCCTTAACCCGCGTGGTCAGCGCCTTGCGCGCGGTCCTAGCCGCCGGGACGGGCAGCCGCAGGGCCAGGCGTTTGGCCCGGGGCATCGCCCGGGTGAGGTCCACGGACACGATCGCCTTGACCTCGATATCCGGCGGAAACGCCTGCACTTTGGCCACCACGTTGTTCCAGACAATGGCAACCGTCGCCCCGTGGTCCTCGAACTGGTGGCGGAGTTCGCGCTCGGTGTACAGCGGATTATGTTCGACGACGACGGCGCCCAGGCGCAGCACGGCGTAGAAGGCCACCACGTGCTGGGGGCAGTTCGGCAGGATCAAGGCAACGCGGCTGCCCGGGCCTACGCCGAGCCGGCGCAGGCCTTCCGCCGCCCGGTCTATCTGCCGGCCCAGCTCCCGATAGCTGGTCGCGGCGCCGAAAAAGTCGAGGGCCGTCTTCCTCCGGAACCGGCGGACCGAGTCTTCCAGCATGTGCGACAGGGATTCGGTCGGTACGTCGATCTCGGCCGGCACCCCTGGCTGGTAGTTCTGCAGCCACGGGCGATCCTCAACGGTGGACACAGCAGTGACACGTCCTCTCACTCGGTTGCTACCAGTCTAGGGCGCGTCTTTTGGGCCCAACCAGCAGCGCCCCGCCCTCCTGACGGAGAACGGGGCGCTGCGGGTACGTGCCGGATTACTGCGCGGGCAGCTGCAGAACCTGGTCGACGAAGATCAGGTTCGGATCGGAAACGGTGTCCGCATTGGCTGCGAAGAGCTCCTGCCATCCGCCCTGAAGGCCCAGGGACTGGGCGATCTTGCCGAGGGTGTCGCCGGGCTGCACGGTGTAGGTTTCGCCGCTGACCGCCGGTGCCTGGACCGCGGGTGCGGCCGGTGCCGGGGCCGGAGCCTGGGCGACCGGGGCCTGCTGGACCGGCGCCTGGGCGACCGGTGCCTGCTGGACGGGTGCCTGCTGGATCTGGGCCGACTGGCTGCTCACCTGCGACCCTCCGCCGCCGCCGGCCAGTCCCAGCTTGGACGAGCAGGCGGGCCAGGCGCCCCACCCCTGGCTGTCCAGGACGTTCTCGGCCACGGCAATCTGCTCGGCGCGGCTTGCGTCGGCGGCAGAACCGCTGCCGCCGTTCGCCGCCCACGTGCCCGGGGCGAACTGCAAGCCGCCGGAGTATCCGTTGCCGGTGTTGATGTTCCAGTCGCCGCCGGACTCGCACTGGGCCAGGGCGTCCCAGGTTGCACCGTCGGCCGCGTTCGCGGCCGGTCCGACCAGCGCAACGCTGGCGCCGGTCAGGGCGACGGCGGCGAGGCCGCCACGCAGGGCACGGCTGAGGTTCAGGTTTTTATTTGGATTCACAATGCTCCGGTTCGGCCGCCTTATGCTCAGTCCGTCCCCGAACGTCTCCGCACCGCCGTCAGCCACTCGCAAAATCGAGGTCATGTGGACGTCTGCCATTCTGACGGCGAAAGGCGTGGGCAGCGTCCGGGCATTCCATGGGTAGATCGCGCCGGAAGTTCCGGCATCCCCTGGCGCGGTCATCTGACCCGCGCACGAACTGCACGTTACCGTAAAGTAACCAACGTTGCAAAACCGTGATCTACAAACAGTGTGTCGGTGCGCGCCGCGGCCCGAATCACGGCTAGGTGCACCCCGGCCCCTTCGGGCTCTTCCCAGTGCCCGGCCCAGGACGTAGCGTGGGGATTCCTATTCGATCGGAAGGTTTTCCCATGGCAGAGAATCCCAGTCCCATTGACATCCAGAAGGCGCTGGGCGGCGTGGACTACCCGGCATCCGCCGCCGACCTGGTGAAGAACGCGGAACAATCCGGGGCCGGGGACGACGTCCTCTCGGCGCTCAAGAATCTCCCCGACAAGCAGTACGAAAGCCCGGCCGAGGTCAGCAAAGCGGTAGCCGGCAACTAACGCCCTCGGCCAGCAGTCCTGTCCACCGGCACCAACTCGACGTCGAGGAGCCGGCCGCCGTCGGCCGTCGCGGTCATATACGTGCAGACCGGCTGACGGCGGCGGTCCGTCGGCGACCCCGGGTTCAGCAGCCGCAGGCCGCCGGGCGACGTGGTGTCCCACGGGATGTGGCTGTGGCCAAACACCAGCACGTCGGCATCGGGGAAGCGAGCCTGGCAGCGCTGTTCGCGCCCCTTTGCCGCCCCGGTTTCGTGCACCATGGCGAACCGGACCCCGGCGATGGTCGCCCGGGCAATCTCCGGCAGCCGCGAGCGCAGCTCGTCGCCGTCGTTGTTGCCGTACACCGCGACCAGCCGCCGGCTCCGCTCTTCCAGCTCGTCGAGCAGGTCGGCGGTGACCCAATCGCCGGCGTGGAAGACGACGTCGGCCGCCTCCACCGCGTCCCACACCTGGTCAGGAAGGTGCCGCGCCCGCTTCGGCACGTGTGTGTCCGCCAGCAGCAGCAAGGAGGTGGGCATACCGGCATCCTCGCATATCGAATCAGAGACCGAAGGCCATTCGCAGCCCGAGCGCCAGCATGACGACGGCAATCAGCCCGTCGAGCAGGCGCCAGGAGCCGGGCCGGGCGAAGAAGGGACGCAGCAGCCGGGCGCCGAAGCCGAGGGCGCCGAACCAGATGAGGCTGCCCGCCACGGCGCCGGCGCCGAAATACCAGCGCAGTTCCGGCCCCTGGGTGTTGGCGATGGAACCGAGCAGCAGCACCGTGTCCAGATACACGTGCGGGTTCAGCCAGGTCAGGGCCAGCGCCGTGGCAGCCGTTGCGGCCAGTCCCCCGCCGGCGCGATTGGCCGAGGCGGTCAGCACGCCCGGCCTGATCGCCCGTTTGGCGGCGAACACCGCGTAGGCCAGCAGGAACGCCGCCCCGCCCAGCCGGATGACGTCCACCACCGCCGGGGCGGCCTCGATCACGGCGCCGATGCCAGCGATCCCGGCGGTGATCAGCAGTGCGTCGGACACCGCGCAGATGAGAACGACGACGCCGATGTGCTCGCCGCGGATGCCCTGGCGCAGCACGAAGGCGTTTTGCGCGCCGATGGCGACGATCAGGGCCAGCCCGGTTCCCAGGCCCAGCAAGACTGCGGGAGCAATAGCGGTAGTCACAACAGTTGACGCTACTGACAACACGCGCATCAGTACAGCTAAAGAAACTTCAGTTACGTAAGCTTGCCTTATGCAGCCGTTCCAGTTCGACCATCTGGCGACCTTCGCCGTCGTCGTCCAGGAGGGCAGCTTCGATGCCGCTTCCCGCGCCCTCCACGTGACGCCCTCGGCCGTGTCCCAACGGATCAAGTCCATGGAGCAGGCGGCCGGGCAGGTCCTGTTGCAGCGCACCGCTCCGGTGCGAACGACTGCGGCCGGAGATGTGGTCCTGCGGCTGGCGCGGCAGGTGCGGGTCCTGCAGGCCGACGCGCAGCGCGAACTCGGCGGCGACGGCGACGGCGTGGCCCTGCCGCTGGTGGTCAACGCCGATTCGCTGGCCACCTGGTTCCTGGGCGCGCTGGCCCGCATGCCGCGCGACCGCGGGGTGTTTTTCGAAGTCCACCGCGAAGACGAGCAGCATTCGACCTCCCTGCTGCGGGCCGGACGGGTGACGGCCGCGGTGACGGCGACGCCGGAACCGGTCCAGGGCTGCTCGGTGGAGGCGCTCGGCTCGCTGCGCTACCGGGCGGTGGCCAGCCCGGCCTACCTGGAGCACTGGCGGCCCGCCGGGACCGGACACGCCGACCCGGCGTGGCTGGCGGCCGCGCCCGTGCTCGATTTTGACCGCAAGGACGACCTGCAGGAGCGCTTCTACCGGGAACTGACCGGCGCCGCGCTGGCGGCGCCGCGCCATTATCTGCCCGCCTCGGCGGAGTTTGCCTCGGCGGTCCGGCTGGGCATCGGCTGGGCCCTGCTGCCGGAGCAACAGTGCCTGGCGGACGTCCGCACCGGGACGCTGCACGAACTAGCCCCCGACCTGCCGGTGGACGTGCCGTTATACTGGCAGCGCTGGAAAATCAGCTCGCCGGTGCTAGACGAACTGACTGCCTGCGTTCGGCAGACCGCGCTGGACCAGCTGCGGCAGCGCTAGCTCAGCGCCCGGAAATCCCGCGGCGCGCGGCGCCTCCGCCCGCTGCCAGGGGTGCCGTTTTCTCCGCCCCGAACCCCGGCACCCGTGCCCGGCCCTACAGTGGAGGGAGAGATCCAGACGAAGGGGCACGATGCAAGACCGCATTCGCAACGCCCGCCTGCGCGAGCGCGTGATGAGCGCGGAGCAGGCGGCAGAACTGATCAAACCCGGCATGACCGTTGCCATGAGCGGCTTCACCGGCGCCGGTTACCCTAAGGCCGTGCCGCAGGCGCTCGCGGCACGGATGGAAACCGCGCACGCGGCCGGGGAGCAGTTCAAGATCCGCGTACTCACCGGCGCTTCGACGGCCCCTGAGCTCGACGGCGCCCTCGCCAAGGTCGACGGGATGCAGCTGCGCCTGCCCTACCAGTCGGACCCGGCGCTGCGCGAACGGATCAATGCCGGCGAGCTGGACTACATCGACATGCACCTCAGCCACGTCGCCCAGCACACCTGGTTCGGGTTTTTCGGCGACGTGGACCTGGCCGTGGTCGAGGCGGTGGGCATCCTCGAGGACGGACGGCTCATCCCGTCCACCTCCGTGGGCAACAACATGACCTGGCTCCGGCAGGCCAGCCAGGTCATCGTGGAGATCAACAACGCCCAGCCGGTGGGTCTCGAGGGCATGCACGACGTCTACTACGGCACCGCCCTGCCGCCGGAACGCCGGCCCATCCCGCTCGAGCATCCCGACGACCGGATCGGCGAACCCTACCTGCAGGTGGATCCGGACAAGATCGTGGCCGTCGTGCACACCGACGCGCCCGACCGGAACTCCCCCTTCAACCCGCCCGACGACGCGTCGCAGCAGATCGCCGGCCACCTGCTGGAGTTCCTGGACCACGAGGTCCGGCGCGGGCGGTTGACCGAGCAGCTGCTCCCGCTGCAGTCCGGCGTCGGCAATATCCCCAACGCGGTGCTGGAAGGTCTGGCGGCCGGCGGCTACCGCGGCCTGACCGCCTACACCGAAGTCATCCAAGACGGCATGCTGCAGCTGCTCAAGGAGGGCGTGCTGCGCATGGCCTCCGCCACCTCCTTCTCGCTCAGCCGCACGGGCCTGGAGGAGTTCAACGCAAACGTCGACTACTACCGCGAGCGCATTATCCTGCGCACCCAGGAGATTTCCAATCACCCCGAGCTGGTCCGCCGGCTGGGCTGCATCTCGCTCAACGGCATGATCGAGGCGGACATATACGGCAACATCAACTCCACCCACGTGGCCGGCACCAAGGTCATGAACGGCATCGGCGGCTCCGGCGACTTCGCCCGAAACAGCTACCTGTCCGTGTTCATGTCCCCCAGCATGGCCAAGGGCGGGAAGGTCTCCAGCATCGTGCCGATGGCCAGCCACGTCGACCACACCGAGCACGACACGATGATCGTGATCACCGAGCAGGGTCTGGCCGACCTGCGCGGGCTCGCGCCGAAGCAGCGGGCGCGCAAGATCATCGAGACCTGCGCGCATCCGGACTACCGGCCCATGCTCCAGGACTACTTCGACCGGGCCTGCCGGGACAGCTTCGGCAAGCACACCCCGCACTTGCTCGGCGAGGCCTTGTCCTGGCACCAGCGCTTCGTGGAGACCGGCAGCATGCTCCCCGCACGGCAGTAACGGCCGGCCTCCCCGCACACCGGGCGGCGGGTCGGTCCGGCTGTCCGCCCGCTGTCCACGCGGCGCCCGGGAGTATGACGCCGTCGTGCCTGCGGCCTTTCGCCGCCCGGTGCGGCTGCCGGTAGGCTGCTGGCTTGTACACGGGAGTCCGGTGAACCGGGCTGAGAGGAAGCTTCTCAAGTTTCGACCGTTGAACCTGATCTGGATCATGCCAGCGCAGGGAGCAACCCTCACACCCGTGCCCTGTTCACTCAACAGAAGGGCGCGACAATGCAGACATCCGGCGGCATGCACCTGGTGGCGATGGTCAACCCGCCGACCAGCCAGTATTCGGAGAACTGGCGGCATCCGCTCTCCCGGCGGGACTGGCTGAGCGCAGAGTTTTACCTCGATCTGGGCCGGACGCTGGAACGAGGCTGCTTCGACATGCTGTTCCTGCCCGACGCGCTGGCCGTCCCGGAGGACAACGCGGGCGACTACGCCACCACGCTGGTCACCGGCGGCAAGGGCGCCATCTATCTCGACCCCTTGGTCACCCTGTCACTGGTTGCCGGGGCGACCCGCCACCTGGGCCTGGCCGCCACCATCTCCACGACCTTCACCCCTGCCTACACGATCGCCCGGAAGCTGCTCTCGCTGGATCACCTCTCCGGCGGCCGGGTCGCCTGGAACATCGTCACGTCCACCACCGACGCCGAGGCCGCCAACTTCGGCCTGGCCGCCATCCCGCCCAAATCCGAGCGTTACGACCGGGCCGACGACGTCGTCCAGGCCGTGGTGGACCTGTGGGAAAGCTGGGAACCCGGGGCGCTGACACTGGACGGGCCGGGTCGCCGGTTTGCGGATCCGGAGCGTGTCCACCGGATACCCGAACGGCCCCGGCGCAACGGCGACGACCGTCCGCTGAGCCGCGGTCCGATCACCCTGCCGCGCAGCCCGCAGGGAAGGCCGGTGCTCATGCAGGCCGGGTCCTCCCCGCGCGGCATGGAGTTCGCGGCCCGCTGGGCCGAGGTCGTATTCGCCGTCGCCGACACCCCGGACGCCATGCGCGCGGTGCGGACCGAACTGCGGGCCCGCGCTGCGGCCGCCGGACGGAATCCGGATCAGCTGGCCGTCCTCCCGGCGGTCCAGCCGATCACCGGCGCCACGCCGGCCGCCGCCCGCCAAGCCGTGCGGGGCCTGCAGGCGGCACTCGACGAGGAGGACGTCCTGACGAAATTGGGCCGGCTCCTCCACGCGGCCCGGGAGGACCTGACGCCGGACGGCAGCGCCGAGGAGTTGCTGCTGGCCCATCGCGGGGCCACGGGCAGCGAGGGCTTTGAACAAATGCTCCTGGCCGCAGCCCGCCGGGAATCCATGACCGTCCGCGAGCTGGCGCTGGCGCAGGCCATGAACCAGCTGAAACCCCAGCCCGTGGGCGATCCGTCGGACATCGCCGACTACTTGTGCGAACTCTACGACTCTGAGGCGGCTGACGGTTTCGTGATCATGTCGGCCCTCTACCCGTCCTCACTCGAAGACTTCGTCAACGGCGTGGTGCCGAAACTGCAGGCCCGGGGCCGGTTCCGGACCGCCTATTCGGGACACACCCTGCGCGATCACCTGGGAGCTTCCCCGGCAGGCAGCCGCTCCGTCGCGTCTTAGCAGCCCTACCGCTCCGGCTCAGCGCTGGTAGATCCTGGCCAGCACGGCGTCGAAGACCCGGTCGGGCAGGAGCCGGCGAGCGCCCATGATCGTCCGCGCGCCCCTGCCGACCGGGTACCGGCTGCGCGTGCGCCGAGCGGCCGCCACCCGGGCGATGCGGCGGCCCACAACGTCCGGCCGCGTTCCCGTGCGTTCCGTGTACGCCCCGGCAATCGCCCGCGCCACGCTCTCTGCCTGCGGTGCGTAGGCCGTGCCTTCGGAACTCAGCTGCAGGCTCTCCACCGCGATGGCGTCCCACTCGGTCAGGATCGGCCCGGGCTCGACGATCACCACGTCGATGCCGAAGGGCTTCAGCTCCACTCGGAGGCAGTCCGACAAACCCTCGACCGCGAATTTCGCCGCGTGGTACCAGCCGCCGAGGGGTTCGTAGAACACACCGCCGATCGAGGAGACGTTGATGATCCGCCCGCTGCCCTGGGCCCGCATGGCCGGGGCCGCCAGTTGGATGAGCCGGCCCAGCCCGAACAGGTTCACGTCGAACTGCTGCCGGGCGTCCTCCAGCGGCACGTTCTCGATGGCGCCGTAGGAGGCGTACCCGGCGTTGTTGACCAGAACGTCCAGCCGTCCCTGCTCCGACAGGATGTGCTCCACCCCGCGCACCATCGACGCGTCGTCGGCCAGGTCCATCTCGAGGACGCGCACCCCGTGCTCTTCCAGCGGGCGCATCCTCTCCACGCGGCGCGCGGCCGCGTAGACGGTGAAGCCGCCGCGTGCCAGTTCCCGGCAGGTGTGTTCCCCGATCCCGGAGGACGCTCCGGTTACCAGGGCGACTTTGTCCGTCATCATCGGGCTCCCCTCACTTTTCCAAAGCCATGACGACGGCGGTGCGCGCCTCGTCCGGCAACGTCCGGCCGGCGCCGTCGGGAGCGAAGAGCCGCCGGCAACCGTCGAGTTCCACCGTCAGCGGAGCACCGGCGCCCTGCCCCTCGGCGAGCGGCCAGAGCACCGCAAACTCCGTTGCGTCGTCGGCGCATTCGCCAGCATCCCTATCCTGTGCGGCCGCGTTCAGGAGGGCGTCCTTTGCCGTGCCCTCCAGGCTCCCGCCCTTGGAAAAAATCCCCGACACGATCTGGATGACGCCAAAATTCAGGTCCGGCTGCGCGTCGGCGGGCAGTTCATCCTCTGCGGCCGGCACCGGCGCCGTCCGGTACTGGCAGATCCTCAAGGCGTCGACCTCGCCGGCGCGTGGCAAAAGGCCGGGGGAACCCGGCACGCCCTCGCCGCTGCCGCGCGGCTGCTCCGCTCCCGGCTGCTCGAACGGCGCCAGCTCAGTCACTCCCGGCATCGCCTTGAAGCCCCACTCGGCGGGGCAACCGGCATCCAGTGCCGCCCTCGGCTGGATCAGTTCCAGCCGGTGCCGGGTGGACTCGATCACGGTCATGCCCGCCAGGACCTCGCGGACCCCGGGTTTCGTCTTGCCGCAGGAATCCGTCGGCCAGGCGGCCCGCATGGCCTTGCCGGCCGCATCCACCAACCACAGATCGGGGACCATTTCCATGTCGGCGGTGCAGACCAGGTTCGCCCTGGGTCCGTCGCTGGGCTGCGCCAGCGCAGTGAGCAGCGCGTCAATGTTTCCGGTGAGCCGCTCTTCCGTGACCGCCGACCACAGGCCGTCCTCGTCCTCGACGGTTGCCATCGCCAGGGCATCACAGCGGATGACGTCGACCGGCGCGAAGGCTTCGGGCACGCCGCCGACCGCCGGCGGCGGAGGTACGGACGGATTCCTTGGTTCGACCATGTGCTGTGCTGTTGTGCAATCGACGGCGTCAACCAACTCGGCCTCGGGCCGTGCTGGTTCCCCCGGATCTCCCGGCAGCTGCCCGCAGGCCGCCAGGGTGCCCGCCGTCAGCACTGCCGCCATCACCGGCCCAAGCCTCCGGCCCCGGCTTCCCTGCCGCCGCTTCCGCTTCACCGCGCCCGTCCCCCGATCACCGTCGATGCCGTCAGTGTAGCGAGGCGCTTCGGAAAAGCATCGCCGGCGCGGCCGCCGGGCAGAGGGGTGAACCTGCGCCGGAGCGTTCAGGAAAGACGGCGGAACTCGCCCGCCCGGAGCTGGACATAGATCGGCAGGGTCATCTGGATGTGTGAAACGCCGACCGGCTCGTCCAGCAGTTCATTGATGGTGGTTTGCCCTTCCAACTCGGTCACTTCGCCATCCATGACTCGAGCCTACGTCGACCGGACGCTCCCCGGACCAAGACACGCGCCACCTGCTGCTTGGTGCCGCTCCTGCCGGGCATCCATGACGCTCGGGAGGGTTCACGTATCGTCCTCGGGCTATGGCGACAGTTGCTGTCGGTGATTAGAGTCGTCGACATGGAGAAGGTTCCGTGGGCAGCACCGTCCGGTTCCTGATCCTGCCGCTGATGCTGTTGGCGCTGCTTGCTGTGCCTGGATCCGTCGCCCCGCGATCGTATCCAAGCGCTATTGCGGGACTCGGAGATTCAATTACCCAGGCCGCAAACGCCTGCTGCCGGCCCGGCAACTACCCGGCCAAGTCCTGGTCAACCGGCGACGGGCGGTCCGACGACATCCGCAGCCACTACGAGCGGCTGGCGGCGCTGCACCCCCAGATCAACAACAACAACTTCAACGACTCGGCAAGCGGCGCCAAGGCGGCAGATCTTCCTGGACAGGCGTCCATGGCCGTGGCCCAGAAGGCGGACTACATCACCCTGCTCATCGGGGCCAACGACCTGTGTGCCTCGTCGGCATCAGCGATGACGTCCACCGCCGATTTCGCCAGGCACGTCGCGGCTGCCCTCGAGGCGCTGCACCGCGGGCTGCCGCAGGCCCGCATTTACGTCAGCAGCATTCCCGACCTTCATCGCCTGTGGTCCGTTCTGCGCACCGATCAGGAGGCCAGTCGCGTCTGGGCGGCCGCCGGAACCTGCCCGTCCATGCTCGGCGCAGCGGTCACCGAGGACCAGCGGCAGGAAGTGGTTGCCCGCGAGCGGGCCTTCAATGAGATCCTCGCGGAGACGTGTGCACGGTACGGGAACTGTCACTGGGACCGGGGCGCCGTGTACGCCTACAAGTTCTCCGCCGACGAGATCAGCACCCTGGACTACTTCCACCCCGGCCCCGCCGGCCAGGCCGCCCTGGCCGAGCTGACATGGCAGGCCTTCCAGGGACACCGCTGAACCTGCATGTCAGCCACCGGGCACCCCAGCACGGCCCCGTACCAGATGCCCAAGAGACATCTACCCAAAAGCGCGGCTGGGTTAGCAACTCTGCTGCTTTTCGTGCGGGGACGCCGCTACTCGTAAGATTTTGAAGTTCTTGTCAGCAACATCCGCCCTGCTTGATGACTCATTTTCTGCGCGTGTTAGCTTGATCACCGTCCTTTCCGGCGGGCCCGCCCGGAAAGCTGAACCACCGCTGCTACCTTCCGGAGGCACAATGGGACTCAGCTCCCCCACGCATACAGACGACAGTGATGTCGCGCCCACACCCGCTGCAGAAACACGACGCGGATCCTTGCCAGGGACAGGGGCGGGCCGCACCTCCGGCGAGGCCGGCAACGAACTCAAGCGCGGGCTGAGCAGCCGGCACCTGCAGATGATCGCCATCGGCGGTGCGATCGGCACGGGGCTGTTCGTGGCCTCGGGCGGCACGATTTCCCAGGCGGGTCCCGGCGGAGCCTTGGCCGCCTATGCGTTGGTCGGACTGATGGTGTTCCTGCTGATGCAGTCGCTGGGGGAAATGTCGGCCAAGATTCCGGTGGCCGGTTCCTTCCAGACCTTTGCGACCCGCTTTGTCTCGCCGTCCTTCGGGTTCGCGATCGGCTGGAACTACTGGTTCAACTGGGCCATCACGGTGGCCGCCGAGCTGGTCGCCGCCGGAATCATCATGGACTTCTGGTTCCCGGGAGTCCCGGGCTGGGTGTGGGCCGGGATCTTCCTGCTCGTCTTGACCGGGCTCAACGCTCTCTCCGCCAAGTCCTTCGGGGAGTCGGAGTTCTGGCTCTCGCTGATCAAGGTCGCCGCGGTGGTGCTCTTCCTGATCGCCGGTGTGCTGATGATCGTCGGCATCCTTGGGGACAACTCCCCGGGCCTGAGCAACTGGGAGAACCGCGATGATGTGTTCCACGGCGGTTGGGTCTCGATCATCTCGGTCTTCATGATTGCCGGGTTCTCCTTCCAGGGCACCGAACTGGTGGGCGTGGCCGCGGGCGAAGCCAAGAACCCGCGCCGCGAAGTGCCGAAGGCCATCCGCACCGTCTTCTGGCGCATCATGCTCTTCTACATTGGCGCCATCTTCATCATCGGCTGCCTGATCCCGTTCACCGATCCGAGTCTGCTGGCCTCCGGCGAGGCCGATGTCGCAGTATCCCCGTTCACGCTCGTCTTCTCGCGCGCCGGGATTGCCTTCGCGGCGGCTCTGATGAACGCGGTGATCCTGACCGCCATCCTCTCAGCGGGCAACTCCGGACTGTATGCCTCCACACGCATGCTTTACGCCATGGCTCATGACGGCAAGGCCCCGAAAATCTTCCGACGTACTAATGCGCGCGGCGTGCCGATTCCGGCGCTCCTGGCCACCGCGGCCGTGGGACTTTTCGGGTTCCTCTCCGCGATCGTCGGTCAGGGCGCGGCCTACTCCTGGCTGCTGAACATGTCCGGCCTGTGCGGCTTCATCGTCTGGGCGGGAATCGCCATCTCCCACTACCGCTTCAGGCGCGGCTTCCTGGCCCAGGGCAACAAGGTCAGCGACCTGCCGTACAAGGCCTCCCTGTTCCCCATCGGCCCGCTGCTGGCCTTCGCCATGCTGGTCCTGGTCATCGCCGGACAGAACTACGAGGCCGTGCTAGCCGGGCGGGGCATGGAAGTGCTTTCCTCCTACATCGGGCTGCCGGTCTTCATCGCCCTGTGGCTGGCCCACCGCCTCATCACCAAGTCCACGATGGTGCCGCTGCTCGAGATGGACCTCCGGGCGCCCGAGGACCTCGAGGACGAACCCGCCGGCGCCACCCGGTGACCCTGCTGCCCCAGGGCTACCCAGGCGCAGCGGGGCGCCGGCGGTACCCAGGCGCTGTGGGGCCCCGGCCGTAGCCGCTCGCCACGTGATGCCCGGCAGCGGCCGGGCATCACCCGCTCGGCGCCGGGGCGGGTTCGTCGGCGGGAGTGGGTGCGGGGGCAGGCTCCTGGGCGGGCGCGGGTTCGGGCTGGGGCGTGCCGGTGGGTATCGGTGTCGGGGACGTCGTTGCCGTTCCGGGGTCGGGTTCTCCGGCGGGCGCCTCTGCCGGGGCCGGCGGCTGGTCGCCGCCGGTGTCCGCCGGAGGTGTTGCCTCCGGAGACGAGCCCGTGTCGGCGGTCTCGTCTGTTTCGGACGCCGCGTCGTTGCCTGCGCCGGCGCTGCCGTCACCGACGGCGGCGTCCTGTTCGATGATGCCGAGGATGCGCATCTTGTAGTCGTTCAGCCGGACCTGGATTTCGTCCAGGGGGACGTCTTCGAGCGACCGGCCGTAGGCGGCGATCTCTTCCCACAGGGTTGCCAGTTTCTCCATGCCGGCGTCGCTGAGCGGGCCGTCGAGGGTGAGGACCAACTGGCTGGCGAGCGCGTAGGTAAGGCACTCGACGCAGTTGTAGTTGGCCGCCGCGGAAAGGTTTTGGGGGACCACGACGTCGGCCTGGCCGAGGATCAGGACAACCTGGAAGCCGACGGCTACTGCCGTGCAGCCCCGGCAGGACGCGAAGGCGTAGGCCTCGTTCGTGGCGTCTACCGGCCCGTCTTCGGCCCACACCAGGGCGAAGGCGACGTCGTAGACCACGGAGCCGTCCTCAACGTTGACGGCAAGGGCCTGGTTTCCGTCCTCCTCGGGGGCCAGCGGCCGGTCGAACGGGAAGACCCAGGCCGGGGGTGTGCCGGCGCCCGCGTCAGTACCGGTGGCGCCGGAACCGCCGTCGTGCAGTAAATCCTCGCCGGTGGCCGCCGTAGCGGTCTCCTGCTGCCCGGCCTGCAGGTCGCGGGGAACGAGGACCATCGCCAGTTGCGGATCCTCCGCCGTCGGCAGATCAGTACCGGAGGGCCACGCCGCCACCGTTTGCCCTGAGCGGCCTTCGGCCAGCCCCGCCGGTGATATCGGAGCGACGGAAGCCGCCGCATCGAACAGGGTTCCGCGTTCGTAGGGCTGCACCGGGCGATAGGCGCCGTCGTCGGGCCACCAGGCCCAGGCCAAGCCGGCGAGAACGGCCGCGGCGGCGGCCATGGCGGTCACCCGCCGGAGCGGCCGGCCACGGGTTTTCGCCCAGACCGCCGTGCCAAGCTGGCGGGCCATCCGCAGCAGGATGTAGGCAATCCCGAGAATGGGAAGCGCGACGGCGGTGATCGCCAGGACGCGCACGGCCATGCCGGCGACGTCGCCGTCCGAACCGGCGGCGGCCAGCAGCCTTTGTTGGTCCAAGATGCTGGCCCAGGCCGTCCCCAGGATCCGGGGAAGCGAGACCACCATCATGAAGAGGCAGAACAGGAGCAGCGGAACCGTGACCAGGACCCAGGCGGTCACGACGGCCCTGGCCCAGGGCTTGAGCAGCTTGGGTTCGGGATCGGACCACCGCCAGGGCAGCAGCCCCAGCAGGGTGGGCTTGATCCGTTGGAACAGGTCGGGAACCCCGGTGGCGTCGGCGAGGATGTGGTAGCCGTCGAAGCGGACCAGGGGCAGCAGTTGGCGCACCATCTGCAGTATCTGGGTCACCACCACCAGCAGCAGCGCATCGAAGCCGGTGAGCCACCAGGCGCCTATCGTGCCCACGACGACGATGGCGTTGAAGTACAGGCCGCCCAGATCCGTGCGGAGCCGGCCGCCGCGTCCCAGCCGGTAGGAGTCTGTGACATCGGTGTAGAAGGCGGGCCAGATCAGGTACAGGCCCACGCCCATGGCTCCCGGGGTTGCACCGCCGCGACGCGCGCCGGCGGCATGGCCGAACTCGTGGAAGCCGGCCGAAAGGATGGTGATGGCGAACACCAGGAGCAGCAGCCCGGGGTTGGCGAAGGCTTGGTGCGTTGCCGAGCCGAGGCCCTTGACCATGAGCACCCACCAGCACGCCGCCAGGAAGGCCAAGGTCACGGGCAGGGCGATCAGCGGATGGAACAGGACGGCGAACGGAGCGGTCAGCTTCCGGGTCAGCGCGGGATCCGTGACCGTGTAGCGGAACCGCATGCCCAGCAGCGGGCTGGCCTTTTTGACTTCGGGCTGAGAGCCGTCCGCGAGCCGCAGCAGGCCCAGCGGCAGCAACTGCTTTTCCATCAGGGTCTGCACGTTTCCAGCAGTGATCAGCCTGCCGGACGTCTCGCCGGCGTGTTCGGCAATTTGGTCGAGGCTTCGGGAGCCGTCGACGCCTTCCAGGACCGCATAGAGGAGCGGGGTCAGCTGGAGCGTCTGGCCGTCCGCGCGCCGGACCAGCGCGGGCGGCTCCCGGTAGCCGGATCCCTGCGCCAGTCCGAGGAGCTGCACGCCCTCGGCCAGCGCCGGGACGTCAACCGAAGGGGCAGCCGACCGGCCGCCGGGCAGCGGGTCGCTCGTGGCCGGCGGCCGGCTCGGACTGATGCTCATTCAGGGACTATTGTTCGAGATCGGACTGCTGGCCGGCGCTGGCCTCGGCGCTGCCGTCGATCTGCTGGTTGATGATGGCGTCCTGCTGCGCCACCGCGACGGCATTGCTGTCGATCGAGCCGATATTGGCGGCAACCGCGGCGTCGATCGGCGCGGCAACGTTGGCGTTGGCTGCCACCGCGCCGTTGATCGGGGCGGCAATATCGGCGTCCGCGGCCAGATTGACGTTGACGTTGAGCAGGTTCCCGTCGAGGGTCGACCCGAGGCCTTCCGTGACGGATCCGGTGTCGGGCAGGGTCCCGTCGGGGAGGGTGCCGTCGGGAAGCGTGCCGTCGGGCAGCAGCGCAGGGGCAGTTGCCTCCTGCCCGGTGGTGCCCTCCTGGGCAGCGCCGGAATCACCGACGGCGGTGCCCGTCCCGGCAGAGGAACCGGCCGTTGTCCCGGCGTCCTCCACGGTGTCATTGCCCTGGTCGATGGTGCTGTCCTGGGTGGACTCGGCG
Organism: Arthrobacter sp. Y3223151; assembly: GCF_059091125.1. Lineage (NCBI taxonomy): Bacteria > Bacillati > Actinomycetota > Actinomycetes > Micrococcales > Micrococcaceae > Arthrobacter > Arthrobacter sp. Y3223151. The sequence goes on from NZ_JBNHGI010000001.1 coordinate 395,578, forward strand.
GTCGCGTCGGCGGTGATGCCCTGGTTGATGATGACTCCCTGGTCGGACAGGGCCTGCGCCGTGGAGCCGGCCGAGAGGAGGTTGGCCGAGGCGGCGGCATCGATGGGGGCCGCCACGTTGGCGTTCGCCGCGACGGCCAAGTCTATCGGCGCGGCCGCATCGATGGCCAGGTCGAGATCGGCATTCAAATCCAGGATGGACGCGACTTCCTTGTCCGGCAGCGCGGTCCCGGACTCGGATTCGAGTTCCTCCGGCGATAGCGGCGTGCGTCCCATGTCGTTGCTCATCAAAATCTCCGTCTCCGGCGCAAGGCGCCATTCGTTCCAACCCGTTGTCGAAACCTGTCGATTCTTGTCAACGGCGCGGCGGTACCGGCGCCTTGGTCATCAGCCTTCCTCTCGACGACATCAACGCAAAGCATACTGATGAATCCATTTATTGTGTAGGCGCCCGGCGTTGGCTCGGACGCGCGGCTGCCCATGGGACCTAGGATTGGCAGCCAGCGGGCGGAGAGTGGCGGCCGACGGGATCGCGGATTTGGCAACCGACGGAACCTCGGAGATAGGCGGTCGGCGCGGCCCTGGAGCGGCGACTCGACCTGACGTTCGGTGACGGCAATTTGGATCGCGTCGGCACTGTGTGTAGCGTGTGAGACGAATCACCCACAACTGAATGCCTTTCGAACCGTGGCGGGAGAGTCCTCTCCGCACACCATCCGGGCAGGCGCCGTAGGAGCAAATCCTCCCCAGGAATCTCTCAGGCCCATGTACCGCCGCGGCTAGGCAACTCTGGAAAGCAGCCAGGCAGCAGCCTGGCTCACCGACGGTGCAAGCGGAACACAATCCGCGGAATCTCTCAGGTCAAATACAGAGCGGGGAGGAACCCAATCCCAGCCGAGCCTTCGGGCCGGCCCAGTCTTGGAGTTCCTCATGATTTCCTACCTGCAGCGTCGCGTCTTCCACAGACACCGCTCAAACACTCGGTTGCCGGCCTTGGCCCGCACCTTAATCCCGCTGGGGTCCTGCACATCGATTCGGTGCTCTACATCGGCGAGGGCGGGCTCATGACCCACGGGTCCATCTTGGCCTGTGCGCGATCCGCACGTGCTTCCGCCCCACGAAGCTTTACGGCAAACACAAAAATGGGCGCCCTGCAGCGACCGGGCGCCCTCCCCTCATCTCAAAAAACGGCTTAAGAAAGGCATCACAGTGAGCAAAGTCAACGCCGAACTACGATACTCCGCGGAGCACGAGTGGGTGGCCGCCGACGGTTCCGGCCCGTCCAAAATCGGCGTTTCTGCCGTGGCAACCGAGGCGCTGGGCGACATCGTGTACGTAGATCTCCCCGAGGTCGGTACCGTCGTGACGGCCGGCGAGATCTGCGGTGAAATCGAGTCCACCAAGTCCGTTTCGGACCTCTACTCCCCGGTGACCGGCGAGGTCATCGAAGTCAACGGCGACGCCGTGGCCGATCCCGCCGTAATCAACGATGACCCCTACGGCGCCGGCTGGCTGTTCACCGTCCAGGTGTCGGAGGAAGGCCCCCTGCTCTCCGCGGAGGAGTACGCCTCCGCCAACGGTGGTGAAGTAGCGTGAGCGCGGCCATGGCGGCGGTCGCCAGCACCAGCCTGAACGTGGACCTGGGTGTCCTCGATCCGGAAATTGCCGCCCAGATCGACAACGAGTTGCGCCGCCAGCAGTCCGGGCTGGAGATGATCGCCTCCGAGAACCACACCCCCGTCGCCGTCATGCAGGCCCAGGGCTCGGTGCTGACCAACAAGTACGCCGAGGGTTACCCGGGGCGCCGGTACTACGGCGGCTGCGAGCACGTTGACGTGATCGAGCAGCTGGCTATCGACCGGGTCAAGGAGCTGTTCGGCGTCGGCTTCGCCAACGTCCAGCCGCACTCCGGCGCGCAGGCCAACGCCTCGGTGATGCACGCCCTGATCAAGCCCGGCGACACCATCCTGGGCCTGAACCTGGCCCACGGCGGACACCTGACCCACGGCATGAAGATCAACTTCTCCGGCAGGCTATACAACGTGGCCGCCTATGGCGTCTCCGAGGAGGACCACCGGGTCGACATGGCGGAGGTGGAGCGGTTGGCGCACGAGCACCAGCCGCAGCTGATCATCGCCGGCTGGTCCGCCTACCCGCGCGAGCTCGACTTCGCGGAATTCCGCCGGATCGCCGACGCCGTCGGGGCGTACCTGATGGTGGACATGGCGCACATCGCCGGCCTGGTGGCCGCCGGCCTGCACGCCAGCCCGGTGCCGCACGCCCACGTGGTCACGTCCACCACGCACAAGACGCTGGCAGGCCCGCGCGGCGGCATCATCCTGACCAACGAGGCGGACATCGCCAAAAAGATCAATTCCGCGGTGTTCCCCGGCCAGCAGGGCGGGCCGCTCGAACATGTCATCGCGGGCAAGGCCGTGGCCTTCAAGGTCGCCGCCTCCGAGGAATTCACCGACCGCCAGCAGCGCACGCTGGCGGGCGCACGGATCCTGGCCGAGCGGCTGTCGCAGCAGGACGTCGCGGAGAAGGGCATCACGGTGCTGACCGGCGGCACCGACGTGCATCTGGTCCTGGTTGACCTGCGCAATTCGAAGTTGGACGGCCAGCAGGGCGAGGACCTGCTGGCGGCCATCGACATCACGGTGAACCGCAACGCGGTGCCGTTCGACCCGCGGCCGCCCATGGTCACCTCCGGCCTGCGCATCGGCACGCCGGCGCTGGCCACCCGCGGCTTCGGCGACGAGGGGTTCCGCGAGGTCGCCGACATCATCGCCGAGGCCCTCATCGCGGGGCCGGCCGCGGACCTGTCCGGCCTGAAGGCCCGGGTGGAAGCTCTGGCCCAGGCGCATCCGCTCTACCCGGATCTGGCACCGGTCTCCACGCCCACCGAAGGGCGCTGAGGAGCCATCATGGCCGTCGGCGTCTTCGACCTCTTTACCGTGGGCATCGGTCCGTCCAGTTCGCACACCGTCGGTCCGATGCGGGCGGCCGCCGTCTTCGCCGGGGAACTGGTGTCAACCGGCGTGCTGGACCGGGTCGCCGGGCTGCGGGTGGACCTGTACGGGTCCCTCGCGGCCACCGGCCGCGGCCACGGAACGTTCACGGCGGTGATGCTCGGGCTGGAAGGTTTCCAGCCCGAGCAGATCCTGCCCGACGACGTCGAAACCCGGCTGGCCGAGATGGCCTCGACCGGCGAGCTGCAGTTATGCGCGCGGGTCGAGGGCTCGGCCGGACGGGTCCTGGACTACCGGGTCGAGGACATGGTGCAGCATCCGCTCACCGTGCTGCCCCGGCACACCAACGGGATGAAATTCCAGGTGACCGACGACGCCGGCGCCGTCCTTCACGAGGCGACGTTCTTTTCCGTGGGCGGCGGCTTCGTAGTCCGCGAGGGGGAGGAACGAGCGGCAGCCCAAGAAGCGGATGCCGCCCAGGAGGAGCTCCCCTATCCCTTCCGGACGGCGGCGGAACTGCTGGAACACTGCCGCAACACCGGCCTGGGCATCAGCGACATCATGATGCTCAACGAGAAGGCCTCGCGCTCGGAGGCGGAGATCCGTGCCGGCCTGATCCACATCTGGCACGTGATGGAGGACTGCAAGGACTCTGCCATCAAACGCGAAGGTGTCCTGCCCGGCGGGCTGAACGTCCGGCGCCGGGCCCCGGCCTGGCATGAGCGGCTGCGCAAGGAGGACAAGGACCGGGACCACAAGTACTGGCAGGAATGGGTCAACCTCGTGGCGCTGGCGGTGAACGAGGAGAACGCCTCGGGCGGCCGCGTCGTCACCGCACCGACCAACGGGGCGGCCGGCATCATCCCCGCGGTCATGTTCTACGCCACGCACTACGCGCCGGGCATGGACAAGGCGACGCAGGCGGACAAGGAAGACGTCATCGTGAAGTTCCTGCTGGCGGCCGCCGCCGTCGGGGTCCTCTACAAGGAGCAGGCCTCCATCTCCGGCGCCGAGGTCGGCTGCCAGGGCGAGGTGGGCTCCGCGTCCTCCATGGCCGCAGCGGGACTGGCGGAGGTGATGGGCGGCAGTCCCGCGCAGGTGGAAAACGCCGCCGAGATCGCCATGGAGCATAACCTGGGACTGACCTGCGACCCGATCGGCGGCCTGGTGCAGATCCCCTGCATCGAGCGCAACGCCATCGGCGCCGCCAAAGCCGTGAACGCGGCCAAGATGGCACTCTGGGGCGACGGCACGCACCGCGTCTCGCTGGACGAAGTCATCATCACGATGCGCGAAACCGGCAAGGACATGAGCTCCAAGTACAAGGAAACCGCGATGGGAGGCCTGGCCGTCAACGTCGTCGAATGCTAGGCGCGCCCGGTCAAGCGAAGACCCGCGGCCGGCGGTATTGCCCCGTATTCACTGTCCCTTTTCGGTGTGGCCCTTGATGTCGATCAGGTGCTCCTCCATGGCATCGAAGGCCCCGTCGCCGTCGCGTGCCAAAACTGCCTCAAAAATGCGGCCGTGCCACATGACAGAGCTCCGGACGCGTTCCAGCGTCAGGAATTCGTCGGCACGCGAGGGGGCCATCAGGTCGTTGGACATCGCCAACAATTCGGTCAGCAGCGGGTTCAGGGACAGCCGGGCCAGTTCCGCATGGAAATCCAGATCGAGTTTTCTTAATTCCGCGTTCGAGGGCTGGGAGCGGGCCGCCTCTTTGGTGGCCGCATCGAGGATCGACCGCAATTTGGATACCTGGCCACGCGCCCTGATGGCCGCCCGCTTGGCGATCCCCGGTTCGATGACAAGGCGGAGATCCATGACGTGATTCATCGGGTCACCGGCACCGGCGCTGCCGCCCAGCGACGAGGAGCCGAAGGCCAAAAGCGGTTCGTCGGCTACGTAGGTGCCGCTGCCAGGGCGGCGATACAGCAGGCCGACCGCCTCGAGCTCGCGCAGGGCTTCCCGCACCGTATTCCTGGACAAGCGGTAATTCTCGGCGATTTCCCGTTCGCTCGGAAGTTTAGCTCCGGGGCTCAGGGTACCGTCCTCAATCCGGGTCCGAATTGCCTCGGCGAGAACGTCTACGCGATCGCTGAATACCAATAAGGGCTCCTGCCTCAGGCTGCGCATATTCGTCCTCTCTATGGGTACCGGTTAGCGGGTTTCCCCCTGACCGCACAAGTTCCGGCAATTAAAAGTGTATTTCGCGGCCCCACACCCTTGTGGTTTAGTGACTCACCTCACTATGCTACCCAAAGTGGTCCAACCACCCTACCGGTTCTGTGAACTAGCAGAGGAAGCCCCAGCAATGAATCAAGCAGCAATCTCAACGCCGCACCACCTGGCCACGGAGGCCGGGTGGGCCGTTCTTCAGTCAGGCGGAAGCGCGGTCGACGCCGCCATCGCCGCGGCCGCCGTCCTGTCCGTCGTCTACCCGCACAACTGTTCCATCGGCGGCGATCTGGTGGCGCTGGTGAAGGAACCCGATGCAGAGCCTGAGTGCGTGCTTGCCGTAGGCCGAGCCCCCGGAGCCGGCCGCCTGGCGGACATGAGGGATCGGTTTGGCGAGAAGATGCCGGCCCGCGGACCGGCGACCCTCACGGTTCCCGGAGCCCCCGCCGGCTGGCAGCACCTGCATGAGCGGTACGGACGGCTGGCGCCCTCGACCCTGCTCGAAAGGGCGGCGGAACTCGCCGGCGGCTATCAGCTGTCCCGGTCGGTGACGATGGCAGCGGTCAAAGCAGCAGCTGCCGGCGGAATAAGTGCCGACCTGGTCTCCGCGTTGTTTGGTTCCTCGTTTGAGCCGGGCAAGCGCGTGTCGAACCTGGCGCTGGCGGAAACGCTGCGCCGCATGGGTTCGGCAGGGTTTCAGGAGTTCTACCGGGGCACGACGGGCGAGTCACTGCTCTCGTTCATGCAGGGCCACCGCGCCGAATTCAGTGCCGACGACTTCGCATCGGTCGTCCCGGTCACCGCCGCGCCGCTGTCACACCGCGGCGAAAGCCACACCGTGTACACCAGCCCGCCACCCACCCAGGGCTTCGCACTGATCCGGCTGCTGGAGAACCTGTCCGCGGCCACGGGCCACGCGGTGACCTCGGCGGATGTCGTCGAGGCCATGCAGGTCAATGCCCGGATCTGCAACCACCTCCGGGACAACATCCTCAGCGAAGACTCCGAACCGTACTTCTACCGCGATTACGGCCTGGAGGACCTGCCGTCATCCGGAACTCCCGCACTCGCCGCGGCACGGGCCGATGGAGACACGGTCGGAATTTCGTGCGTGGACAGCACGGGGTTGAGCGTGTCCTGGATCCAGAGCCTGTACTCGGCCTTCGGCTCGTACCTGATGGATCCGGCCACCGGCGTCATCCTGCAGTGCCGGGGCTCTATGTTCTCGCTGAACGACTCGCAGCCGAACGCCTTCCGGGGCGGAGCCATGCCGCCGCACACGCTGATGCCGGTCATGGTGACCGACGAGCACGAACGCATCCGCTATATCCAGTCGACCATGGGCGGCAAAGCCCAGCCGCAGATCCACGCCCAGGTCCTGCTGAGGCAGTGGGCGGGCGAATCGCCGGCGTCTGCGCTGCTGGGCCCGCGCTGGATGATCGTGCAGGACGACCAGGGTGCCGATGTGGCCGTCATTGAGCAGTCCGTGGATGCCGGGACGCGGGAGCACTTGGCGGATAGTCTCGGCCGGACCCGCATGGAGCCGGACTTCACCGACGGGCTGGGGCACATGCAGCTGGTCACGGTGGATTCCGCCGGCGCTCCGGTGGCGGCCAGCGATCCCCGATCGGACGGATCCGGACGCTACGGACCGCTCGGATGACGCTGACGGAAAGGCGCCCGGCAAAGAGTGTCAGGCGCGGCTGGCTGCTTCCCGATCCGCTCCTCTTGACGGTGCTCTCGTTCGGCACGGGCTTCCTGGATGCCCTGACCTACCTCGGACTGGACCGTATTTTCGGTGCCAACATGACCGGAAACCTGATTCTGGTGGGGATCGGACTGAGCGGGGACTGGGCCGATTTGATCCACCCGCTGGTCGCCCTCCTCGCGTTCTGCGTCGGATGCATGGTGGCGGGCTTGTGCAACAGGCTGCTGGAGGCAAAGAAGCGGGGATCCCCGGCCCCACGGATGCTGTTCCTCACCACCGGGGTGCTCCTGGCCGTGAGCACCGCCCTCGCTTTCATGAATGGGGGCGGATCTTTGGGACTGGTCATCACCGCCCTCATCGGGGTGGCCATGGGTTGCCAGAGCCTCGCCGCGAGACTTCTGGCGGTCCCCGAGATCAACACCGTGGTCGTCACCTCCACCCTCTCGCAATTCTTCGCCGAGGCCGGAGCGGGCCGAACCTGGCGCAAACGGCGCGTTTCGGCACGCCAGCTGGCAGCCGTTGGAAGCATGCTGGGCGGCGCCATCGTCGGTGCGGCCGTCGTACCCTTTGCCGGCCTCACGGCCCTCGCCGTTCCCACCGCCCTGGTTCTCCTGATGGCTCTTTTCTGCCGGCGGCTGGAACCCCAGGCGTCCTGACACCTGCCCGCTGCGAGCCCGATCGAGAAAGGGGAAAGAACCAGAGGCTGCCCTGACGGAACAAGCCTCACGTCGATTGCACCAATTCTTCCAAGAACAGGAAATCCAAATGTCTGAGTACAACGCGCCAACCGGAGCGGTGAACCACGCCGACCGGATTGACGACGACGGCGGCAAGCCCGCCAAATGGAAAATTGTCGGCCCCGGGCTCGTCGTAGCGGCCACCGGCGTGGGGGCAGGGGACATGGTCGCCACCCTGGTGGCCGGCACCCAATTCGGTTACCAGCTCTTCTGGGCCGTCATCGTCGGTGTCGTCATGAAAATCGTCCTGGTCGAAGGCGCCGGACGCTACACCCTGGCCACCGGCAAGACCATCTTTGAAGGCTGGCTGACGCTCGGCCGCTGGACCACCTGGTACTTCGGCCCTTACATCATCATCTGGGGCTTCGTCTACGGCGCCACCGCCACCTCCGCGGCAGCGCTGCCGTTGGCCGCCATGTTCCCGGTGCTCCCGCTGTGGGCGTGGGCCATCCTGAACAGCCTGGCCGGCTTCGTCATGATCTGGTTCGGCAAATATGCCACCTTCGAGAAAATCACCGCAGTGCTGGTCGGCATCATGTTCGTCACCGTCGTGGGCCTGGCCATCATTGCCGTTCCCAACATCCCCGAAATGCTCAAGGGGCTGATCCCCTCGATCCCGGCCGAAGGCGGCCTCCTGTCCACCCTGGCCCTCGCCGGCGGCGTCGGCGGCACCATCACGCTGGCAGCCTACGGCTACTGGCTGCGTGAAAAGGGCTGGTACACCCCCAAGTGGATGCGTGTCATGCGCATCGATAACTCCATGGCCTACGTCATGACCGGCATCTTCGTCATTGCCATGCTGATCGTCGGCGCGGAGGTCGTCCGCTCGGCCGGAGTCTCCATCAGCGGGAGCGATGAGGGCTTGCTGGATCTGGGCAACGTCCTCAACGATCGCTACGGCGAGGTCGTCGGCACCACCTTCCTGATCGGCTTCTGGGCGGCGTCGTTCTCCTCCATCATCGGCGTCTGGAACGGTGTGTCCCTGATGTTTGCCGACTTCTGGGGCCACATGCGCAAGAAGCCCTCCGGCCATCCGGACACCCGCATTGGGGGCAAGTACTTCAAGTTCTATGTGCTCTGGCTGACCTTCCCGCCCATGCTGCTGTTCATCATGGGCAAGCCGATCGCGCTGATCCTGGCCTACGGCGTCCTCGGCTCGCTGTTCATGCCGTTCCTTGCCCTGACCCTGCTCGGCCTGCTCAACGGCAAGCGGATCCCGAAGGCGTGGGCCAACCGACTGCACACCAACATCGCGCTGGGAATCTGTGCCCTGCTGTTCGGCGTCCTCGGTATCCAGCAGCTGGTCAAGTCGATCGCCCCGTTCTTCGGCGGCTGACACCCAGGGTGAGCCGGGTCAACGGCCGCCCAGCCCCGCCGGCACGCCCGGCAGGATAGCCGGGCTTGGCCGCAACAGCAGGCCCGAGGCAAAGACGCCTCGGTATTCATGGGAAGTAGTTACATCCGGAAGGCCCGCAACGTCGCGGGCCTTCCGTCTGCCCCTGGTGCGGAATACGTGCGGCATCCGGCCACGGTCTCAATCGCTCAGAGGGCTGCCTGGCCGCCGCCGCTGATGCGGTCAGGCCAGCCAGCGCCGCCAACGTGACTGCTCCGGTTCCGGCGTTGGTTCCGGCTCCGGCTCCTCGCCCAAGGCCAGCGCGGCCTCGACGATGTCGTCCTCGGTGAGCGTCATGACGGCCTCACGATCGAGCGCATCGAAACTTTGTTCCCCGTCCAGCGACAGCCGCAGCGCCTGACGGTTGAGCGCCTGCTCGAACAACGTGCGGGCGAACCGTGCGTTGCCGGAGTCCTCGCCCGCGTGGAGCCCGGTGAAGATGCGGCGCAGCATCTGGTCCGCGCCCGGCTCCAGCGTGTACTCGTGTTGGGCCAGCATCCGGTGGAAGATCGTCAGGAGTTCGTCGATGGAGTAGTCGGGGAACGTGATCTCGCGGGCGAATCGGGAGCGCAGTCCGGGGTTCGAGAGCAGGAAGGACTCCATCAGCTGCGGGTACCCGGCCACGATCACGACCAGGCGGTGGCGGTGGTCCTCCATCCGCTTAAGCAGGACCTCGATCGCCTCTGGTCCGAAGTCCGCCCGCCCGTCGTCCGTGGCCAGCGCGTAGGCCTCATCAATGAACAGGACGCCGTCCAGCGCACGCCGGATCACCCGGTCCGTCTTGATGGCGGTCGCGCCGACGTACTGCCCCACCAGGCCCGAACGGTCGACCTCGACCAGGTGGCCTTTCTGCAGTAGACCGACCGCGCGGTACATCTCGGCCAGGAGCCGCGCCACGGTGGTCTTGCCCGTGCCCGGGTTTCCGAGGAACACCAGATGCTGTGATGTGGCCACCTCCGGCAGGCCGTGCGCCTTTCGACGGGCCTGGACCTGGAGCAGTGCGACGAGGGCCCTCACCTGTTCCTTCACGGTCCCCAGCCCCACCAGCGTGTCGAGCTCGGCCTGCACCTCGGACAGCGGCCGGGCCGGCCCGGGCCTCGCACCGATGCGATCCCCGACCAGATCGTCGACGCGCTCCGAACCGTGCAGCTTGAGCTGATCGGCCAGATGGCCGATGGTTTCGCGCAGGTCGTCGAGCGGATTGCGGCTGGCAGCCATGCACCCACTGTAGTACCCGGTTCCCGACCGGGGAGCGGTTGGCCTCACGAGTATCCCCCTTTGGCCATAGTTCACGCGACACCGGGTCTCCGTTTGATATGCGGGCACTGGCCGGAGAACAATGAGCAGTGCCATACAAGTGGCCGCAATGGAGGAGCATGGTTATCTAAGTCGCATTCCTTCCCTGCTCAGGGCCGAACCCTGCGCGCCTCGGCCTGACAGTCTCGCAAGCCGGCCGCACACCGCGACAAAGATGAGCGGGAACTTATGAACGCCATGTCCACCAAGGTTCATGTATGTCCCGTTAGCGGATGCTTCATCGAGACACTGCCGGGACATACTCACGGTTATCGGCGGATTACTTTTCGGTCCATGTCCGGGATGCGTACAGGGTAACTCCGCACTTGCAGCGGTAGGTGCGGAGCCGGGCGGGCCGGTCCTGCCCGGGCTCCCCGTCCGGCACGGAGGGCAGGATCACGAGAAGCTGGGCGTACCGGTCGCCTGCCAACAGACCCGAAAACAACCGGCAACGGACCTGAGGACCGGCTTTGAAACCTTCACCCGGTCAGGGAGAGTCGTCGAGCCGGGTTACTCGTAGTCGTAGAATCCTTTCCCCGTGGCAAGTCCCAACCGGCCCTTGTCGATGAAGTCGCGTTTGAGGATATTCGCGAATTCCCGGAGTTCCGGGTCCTCACTATGGGTGTTGAGGTTGTATGGGGTTTCCATGCCGATGATGTCGTGGATTTCGAAGGGGCCGAAGGGTGCGCCCGTGGCCCTGCGCCAGGTCGCGTCGATGACCGCTACGTCGGCGACGTCCCGTACGTAGAGCTTCGCGGCCGAGGTCAGGAACGGAACCAGTAGCGAATTCAGGATGTATCCAGGCTGTTCCTTCTTCAGCTTAATGGGGACCATGCCGATCTCCTCGGCGAATTCAGCAACGTCGTTCAGGTACTGCGCGGCAGTGCCCGCATGTCCCATGATTTCGCCGGTGTTCAGGCGCCAGACCTCGTTGGCAAAGTGCAGTGCCAGGAATTTTTCCGGACGGCCCGTGGCATCTGCGATGTCACTGGGCAGGAGCGTTGAAGAGTTCGTAGCGAACACCGTGTTCGTGGGTGCCACTGCTCCGGCCTTCGCCCAGACATCGCGCTTAATCTGCAGAACCTCGGGGACCGCTTCAATGACGATCTCGGCGTCCTTCAGGGCATCGGTCAGGTCGCTGGAGGTGCGGATGCGTCCGACGGCGGCATCGAGCTTTTCGGCGGTGGCTTCGGGCAGATCGCGCAGGTAGAGCGGCTTGAGGTATTCCCAGCGGACAGCCAGTTTTGCAAGTATCTCGTCGCTGAGATCGTAGGCGACGACATCTTTGCCCCGATAGGCGGCCTGAAAGGCGATCTGCGATCCGAGGACACCTGTGCCGAGCACGGTGAGGTTTTGCATGGTTTCTCCTTGTCGTGGGTGGCTGTGCAGGTTCAGTCAGCCGGGGCGTTGCCTGGGCGTGGTCAGCGGGAGATCAGGGGGTCAGAGCGCCTCGAAGAGGCCTGCGGCGCCCATGCCACCGCCGATGCACATCGTCACCACGGCGTACTTTCCGCCGCGTCCCCGGGTGGCGTGCAGTGCGTGCCCGGTCATGCGGGCGCCGCTCATGCCGTATGGGTGGCCGATGGAGATCGCTCCGCCGTCGACGTTGAACCGTTCCGGGTCGATACCCAAGGTGTCGCGACAGTGCAGGGTCTGGGAGGCGAATGCTTCATTGAGTTCCCAGAGGTCAATGTCGTCGATGGCCAGCCCGTGCCGGGAAAGCAGTTTCGGAACGGCGGTGACCGGGCCGATGCCCATCTCGTCGGGTGCGCAGCCGGTGACGGCGACACCGTGGAAGATGCCCAGCGGTTCAAGGTCACGGCGGGAAGCCTCGGTGGCGTCCATGAGGACCACGGCGGCGGCCCCGTCGGAGAGTTGGGAGGCGTTGCCAGCGGTGACGCTGAACCGGCCCGGGTGCTTTCCGTCCCGGTCCAGGACCGGGCTGAGTTCGGCCAGAGTCTTAGCAGTGGTGTTGGGTCGGTTGCCCTCGTCGCGGGCTAATGTCCCGGCCGGGGCGGTGGCGTTCCTGTCCGGGTGTTGGGACAGTGGGACGATTTCGGCGTCGAAGGCCCCGCGTTGTTGGGCTGCGGCGGTGCGCCGCTGGGACTCGGCGGCGTAGTGGTCTTGGGCCTCGCGGGAGATCCCGTAGCGGTCGGCGACGAGTTCGGCAGTTTCGAGCATGCTGGAGTACAGGCCGGGAACATTGGCTTTCAGCCAAGGGTCATGGGCACGGTGGGTGTTGAAGTGTTGGTTTTGCACCAGGGACACGGACTCGGCTCCGCCGGCGACGATAATGTCGGCGTCCCCGGCTTCGATCATGCGGGCTCCCAGAGCGATGGCCATGAGTCCAGAGGCGCACTGGCGGTCCACCGTCATCCCGGGCACCGTGTCCGGTAGGCCGGCTCGCAGGGCGGCCTGCCGGGCCAGGTTCATTCCCTGGCTGCCCTGCTGCAGGGCTGCGCCCAGGATGACGTCGTCGATTTCGGCGGGGCCAAGCCCGGCACGCCGGACCGCGTGCTCGATAGCGTGGCCGGCCAGTGTCTGGGCCGGGGTGTCGTTGTAGGCCCCCTTGTATGCCCTGCCGATCGGGGTGCGGGCGTAGGACACGAGGACGGTTTGGCGCACGGTGGCTCTCCTGATGGGTTTCGCGGCGGGTGGATGTCGGGCGAAGGCGTTTCAGACGAAGGCGGAGATTCCGGTGAGGGCCCGGCCGACGATCAACGTGTTGATCTGGTGGGTGCCTTCAAAGGTGTAGATCGCCTCGGCGTCCATGAAGTGCTTCATCACTTTGTTTTCCAACTTGATGCCGTTGCCGCCGAGCACTTCCCGGCAGTGGGCGACGGTCTGGCGGGCCTGGGAGGCGGCCATCAGCTTCACCAGGGAGGCGTGTTCCTCTTCCAGTGCGTCCCGGTTGGCGAGTCGGGCGGCCTGGACCAGCGCCCCCAGGGAGGAGGTGATGTTGATTTCGGAACGGACGAGCAAATCCTGCACGAGTTGGAACCGTGCCACGGGGCGGCCGAACTGGTGGTGGCCCATGGCGTGGGCCAAGGCCGCGTCGAAGGCACCGATCGCATTGCCCAGTGCCGTCCACCCGACCTCCAGCCGCGTGGATTTCAGCACTTCGGAGATCTGCCGGAACGAGCTGACCCCAGGCAGCCGCGCGGTGTCCGGGATGCGGACGTCGGTGAGGGTGATGTGGGCGTTCTGCACGGTGCGCAGGCTGTACTTGCCTTCGATCTTCTCGGCCAACCATCCCGGGGTGTCGGTGGGGACGATGAAACCGAGGAAGCGGCCGTCTCCGCCTTGCTCCTTCGCCCACACGATGGCTTGGTGGCCCCAGGTGGCGTTGCCGATCCACCGTTTGGCACCGTTGATCACCCAGCCGGCTCCCTCCCGGCGGGCCGTGGTGGTCATGCCGCCGGCGATGTCGGAGCCTGAGCCCGGTTCGGTGAGCGCGAACGCGCCGATCAGTTCGCCGGTGGCGACGGCCGGCAGGATGTGGGCCTGTTGGGAGGGTGAGCCGAAGCGGCGCACCGACAGGGCGAACAACGAGCCGCTGACCCCTACGAAGGTGGCCAGGGAGGCGTCCTTGCGGGCGAGTTCTGCGGTGAGCATGCCGCGCAGCAGGTGGCTGGGTTCTTGCCCGGTGTGCAGGTGCCGGCCCAGTTGGCCGGATTCGGCCAGTGACTGGACGAGTTCGACCGGAAATTCCGCGTTCTCCCAGGCACGGTTCAGCGCGGTGTCATCCACGCCGGCCAGATAGGAACGGAAGTCTTCCAATACTGCTTGCTCCGCGGGATCCAACAATGTCTCAAAGAGCAGCAGGTCGTGGGACTGGACGGTGGTTGTGGCGGACAAGCTCATCGGGAAACTCCTTGGCGGGTGCGCAGATCGGTTTTCAGCAACTTGCCGGTGGAGGTGCGCGGCATCTGTTCGATGAACTCGATCTGCTTGGGGATTTTGAACCGGGACAGGGCAGGCGCGACGGCTGCGCGGATGTCCTCGGCCGTGAGCTCAACGCCGGCTTCGGGCACGATGAAGGCTTTGCCGACCTCGCCCCACTGCTCATCGGGTACTCCGATGACGGCGGCTTCGGCGACACCGGGCACGTTCAGCAGGGCGGACTCCACCTCCGCCGGGTACACGTTCTCCCCGCCCGAGACGTACATGTCCTTGTACCGGTCCCGGATCCAGTAGTAGCCCTCCTCGTCCCGCACCGCTGCGTCCCCGGTGCGGAACCAGCCGTCGGCAAACGCGGCGGCGGTGGCCTCGGGGCGCTGCCAGTACTCGCGGATCACATTCGGTCCCACCGTCTGGATCTCCCCGATTTCCCCGGGGGATGCCGGCTCGCCGTTCGGGGCGATGAGGCGGACATCGACAAGGAACTGCGGCTTGCCGGCCGATCCGGCCTTGCGGATCCCGTCCTCGGCGGCAAGCTTGAGCACCGCCGGGGCGGTTTCGGTGAGGCCGTAGCCCTGCTGGACGGCCACGCCCCGCGCGGCCCACGCCCGCAGAATGCGTTCGGGCACCGGGGCCCCGCCGACGACGATGGTGCGCAGCGAGGACAGGTCGGTCTGGCTGAACAGGCGGTGGTGGGCCAGGGCATCGAGCATGGCCGGGACGGCGAACAGGCTGGTCACCCCCCGGCCCTGGATCGCGGAGAAGATCGCTTCAGGTTCCACGCGCCGGTGCACCTCGATTGTTCCGCCCTTGAGGAACGTTGGCAGCACGAGCCCGTTGAGTCCGGCGATGTGGAACAGAGGGGCTGCCGCCAAGCACACCTCGTCTGGGCGTATGTCGTTTTCGATCAGGACGTTGATGTCATTGAAGAACAAGTTTCCGTGGGTCAGCACGGCGCCCTTGGGACGCCCGGTGGTGCCGGAGGTGTACATCAGCACGGCCGGATCATCGAGACCGCAGCAGGCTTCCGGCACCGGGCGAGCTTCCTCTTCCGGCATCTGCCCGTAAGGTGTCCCCGCGCCGGTGCCATCGACGTCGACCAACAGACGGGCGGGTATCCTCCCGGCGATCATTCTTGCTGCTTCTGCCTGCCCTTGGCCGAAGAACAGCAGAGCGGCGCCGCTGTCTTGCAGGATGTACTCCGCCTCTGCCGGCGCGAGCCGGGCGTTGACCAGCACGCAGATTGCTCCAATCCGAGTGGTGGCGAACAGCGTCTCTAGGAGTGCCACATTGTTTGCTCCCCAGTAGGCCACCCGGTCACCCGCATGGACGCCCTGATAGGCCAACCATGCGGATAGCGACTCCACCCGATCGGCGAACTGTGCGAATGTCAGCTCCGTTCCCTCGAAGACCAAGGCCACGCGGTCTGGACTGAGCATCGCCCGTCGACGCGGCCAGGATCCGAGCCCCAGGTTTTGAAGACTCGACATGTCGTATGTTCCTTTCGGTTTGCTGACTGGGCGCCGGACACCCGGAAAAGAGGCGCGGGACGGCGATCGTGCGCTTTGGGCGCTTATGCAGCGCCTTCGCCAACGGGCGCGAGCCGGGCTGGTGTATCGGCCCAAAAGCCGGTGGTCAGGTCGGCGAACTCCTTGGCCCGCTCGATCTGCGGCATGTGCCCGACCTTGGGCATGGCGTGTGTGCGGGCGTGCGGCAGGTGTTCGCCGGCGGCGGCGAGATGGGCGAACGGGAAAATATTGTCCTGCTCTCCCCAGATGACCAGGGTCGGTACACGCTGGGCGGCCAAGCCTTCCATGAGCTCCTTGCGCCAGGCCTCATTGGTACCGCGGAACGTGCCGAGGGCTGCGGCGGTGTCCAGGAACACGCGGCTCGCGTGTGGTCGGGAGGCCAGACGGTACCCCAGCTGCACCCGCTCGTCGGTGACCTGCGCCGGGTCGTTGAAGAGGCTGAGTTCCAGCCGGCGTGACGAGGCGGGGCTGGGCTTGCTCAGCAGCATCTTGCCTAGCGGCCGGACTGACATCAGACGGACCGGCAGTGCGACCTCCCTGCCGAAACCGGCGCTGCCGGCGAGTACGAGGCTGCGCACCCGCCGGGGCGCGTCCACGGCTAGCTGCATGGCGACGGCACCGCCCAGAGAGTTGCCCACTATGTGGGCGGGTTGGGTGATGCCCACCGCGTCCAGGAAGGCGCCGAGGAAACGGGCCAGAGCGGGCAGTGAGTATGGCTCGCTCAGCGGTTCGGACCCACCGTAGCCTGCCAAGTCGACGCTGATGAGGCGGTACCCCTGACCAGCAATCAACTCATGCTGCTCGTTCCAGTCCTCAAGGCTGCGGCCTATGCCATGCACCATGACGACAGGGGTTCCTTCCCCCTCATCGCGGTAGCGGACCTGCCCGCCGTTTACTGCAACCGTTTGCGTGGCGGGAGCGTAGAACGCCTCCACTGATGACTCCCCGGCTGCCCGCCGCCGTTGAAAGCTCATGCTCCCGTCCTCCAGTTGACGGCCGCTTAGCAGCCGAATGTCCTTCATGTAGTTCTGGTGCAACCGCCAAGGCACCTGCGTGCCCTGCTTGGCCATCCCGTCCACTCCACGCCGGATGTAGCCGGCGTCGAGGTCCAGGAAAGGGCGTGGGGTCTCGCCGAAGGGGGTGAGCGGGGTGGCGGAAACGTAACCGTTCGCGTCCAGATGTTGCAGGAGGCGGCACGCATACCGACTGACCAGGTCAGCCTTCAGCGTCCAGGAGTTGTTCGTGTAGCCCGTGACCATGCTCAGGTTGGGCACTCCTGAGATCATCATGCCTTTGTAAGCAAACCGCTCGCCGACGTCGACCTTCTCGCCGTCGACGCTCACAGTCATGCCGCCCAGCCATTGAAGGTTCAGCCCGGTAGCAGTCACGATGATGTCTGCGGGCAGGTCCTCGCCCGATTCAAGTACGATCCCGTCCTTGTTAAGAGTGCGGATTCGCCCGGTGGCAATCGATGCTTTGTCACCCCGCAGTGCCGTGAACAGGTCCCCGTCCGGGACCGCGCACAAACGCTGGTCCCAGGGGTTGTAGGGCGGGTTGAAGTGCGTGTCGACGTCGTAACCGGCGGGGAGCAACTTGACTGCATCCTTGCGGATCTTGGCGCGAACCATGTCCGGGTTTTTGCGGCTCAGTGTGTACTTCAGGTGCAGGTTCAGCATGTTCTTCCACCGCAAGGCGGGATATGCCACGGAGGCCGGCAGCACGCGTCTCAGCACATCGGCCAGCGGATCGACAGCCGGCACCGATGCGATGTACGTGGGGGTGCGTTGCAGCATGGTGACGTGCGCTGCCTTCTCCGCCAGGTTCGGTACCAGTGTCACGGCTGTGGCGCCGCTGCCGATGACGACGACGCGCTTGCCCGCGTAGTCCAGGTCTTCGGGCCAGTGCTGCGGGTGCACGATCTGACCGCGGAAGCGCTCCTCGCCCTCGAACGCCGGCCGGTAGCCTTCGTCGTAGCGGTAGTAGCCGGTGGCGCCAATAACCCAGAGGGCCGTAAAGACAACTGATTCCCCGGTATCGGACCGTTCGGCGGTAACCGTCCAGCGTCCGTCGGCGGTAGACCACTCCGCACACAACACCCGGTGGTGGAAGCGGATGTTCCCGGTGATTCCGTATTCCTCGGCAGTCTCCTCGACGTACCGTTTGATCGATGCCCCGTCAGAGATTGCCTTCGGCTCCGTCCATGGCTTGAAGGCGTAGCCGAAGGTGTACATGTCCGAATCGGAGCGGATACCGGGGTAGCGGAACAGGTCCCAGGTCCCGCCGATGGCGCCGCGCGACTCCAGGACGGCATACCGCTTACCGGGACACTCCCGAACCAGATGGGCGGCCGCACCGATGCCCGACAGGCCCGCACCTATGATCAAAACGTCTACATGCTCTGTGGCCACGGCCATCGTCTCTCCTTTAAAGCGGGTGCTCGGAACGGTCCCCCAATGCGCGGTACCGTCCACGCGGGCTAGAGCCCGTATGATCTAGGACACACGGTATGTCTGTTGCAGGGCCGGGCGCATGACTGCCCGTGCAGCCGGCCTTGCCCGTCTGTGCAAGTCTGGGCGTCCGCCGCGAAGCCTGACCTTGGGGCCGGCAGCGGACGGCAAGTCCCGTGAGGGTGTTGAAGGAGACGATCCATGACAAAGGTGCAGACCTGGTCCACCGACCGCTTGCCGGAGAAAGCCCGGTTCGAAGCGTGGGCGGAGAAGATGCGCGCGCTGCACATGGACTGGGACCTCTCCACGCCGGTCGAGGATACCTATGCCGCCCGTATCCGCTACCGGGGGGCCGGGAACCTCAACGTCGCCGACGTGCGCTGCGCGGCGTTCGGGGGTCAACACGCCCCTTCATCAAACACCCCTGACGTCGTGGGCATCCAGCTGCAGCTCAGTGGGCGGCTGACGTGCACCTATGGAGATGACCGGTTCACGCTCAATCCAGGCGACCTGTTCCTCTGGGACAGCGACCGAAAAGGCACCTTCGACAGCGTTGGGCAGCACCGCCAGCTGTCGCTGCTCGTCCCGATGGCGCGGGTCCCGCAATCCATCGCATCGATGCTCGGGAGCAGTCGTCCCCTCGCCGCGCGGCCCGGAGCCGGCGCACTTTCCATTGCTGCAAGCCAGATCCGCGCAATCGCCCGCGAGCTGGACCACCTCAGTGATGATGCCCTGCACCGGACGGTGAACGGGCTCCTCGATCTTCTCGACACCGCGGTGGCCCCCGCCCAAGGCACAGCCTCCGGGCAGCGCGCGCAGCTTCTCGCGGACATCCAGCAGTACATCCTGGAGCGGCTCGACGACCGGCAAATGTCTGTCAGCTCCATCGCAGCCGCCCACTGGATCTCGGTGCGCACCCTGCACCTCATCTTCTCCGAGTCGGGGACACCGGTGGCACGATGGATACGCCAGCAGCGGCTGGAGCGCTGCCGCCGCGATCTGGCCGGCGCCTCGGGCTCCACGACGGTCACCGCTGTCGCCTTTCGATGGGGCTTCAGCGACACGGCCCACTTCAGCCGCGCGTTCAAGCAGGCCTTCGGCGTCCCGCCGACGGCGGTCATGCCGCGGCCGGAGTAATACAGTGGCATTGATGGTGCCACCGGCACATCAACGCCACCTTTCAATGGACTAGCCGCCCTGCCGGCCTAAATCCCACCAAGGCGTCGCGGTCCTTTATCCCGGGTGCCACCTCGCACCGTTGGGCCCCAAATCAGGACGAGCAGGCAGCGGCCACCACGCACCGGGGCGTCCGGGTCACTGATACAGCGGCTCTCCATTTCCGCCGTTCAGCCGCCTGGCCCTAACAACGAGACGTCGATCCACTCGAGTGTGTGCCCGCAGCCAGGTCAAAATGGCACTGATTGTCATGGCCCCTGCACTCACTGACAAGCGGATTGCGCCACGCGCAAATAAGACTGGAGCATCAGTTGTAAGTGAGCTGCATCACCGCAGAGTTTGGGAGGCCAAAGATGGCAGCAGAGTTGGATTTCATCGTCATAGGTGCGGGATCGGCCGGGTCCGTCCTCGCACGCCGGCTCATCGACGCCGGCAAGCGCGTGGCCGTGCTGGAGGCCGGCGGCGAAGACACCAACCCGGTGATCGCCGACGTGTTCGCGGCCGGTGCACTCTGGCACGGGCCGGAGGACTGGGACTACTACACCACGGAGCAGGAGGGGTGCGCCGGCCGGCGACTGCACCTGCCGCGCGGGAAGGTCACCGGCGGCTCGCACGCGCTGAACGCCACTATCTGGGTCCGCGGCGCGAAGCAGGACTACGACACGTGGGCCTACCTGGGCTGCCCGGGCTGGAACTGGGACGAGGTCCTGCCTGTCTTCAAGGCGATCGAGAACTACGACGGCGGGGCCTCCGACACGCGCGGCGGTTCCGGCCTGCTCGACGTCGTTAAGGACTTCCCACGCAACCCGGTCCAGGACGACATCCTCGAAGCCGCGCAGGAAGTCGGGGTGAAGCTCAACGAGGACTACAACTCGGGCGACGTCGAGGGCGTCTCCAAGATGCAGCTCAACGTCCGCAGCGGCAAGCGCTTCAACACCTGGCACGCCTACCTCAAGCCCGTCATCGGACATGAAAACCTCACGCTCATCACCGGCGCCCACGTCCGCCGGCTGCTGATCCAGGACGGCACCGTGACCGGCGTCGAGTACGAAAAGGACGGCCGGCTGCTCACCCTGGCGGCGGCAGAAACCGTCCTCGCAGCCGGCGCGATCAACTCACCGGAACTGCTGCTGCGCTCGGGCATCGGGCCGGCCGACGAACTGCGCAGGGCCGGCATCGAACCCGTGCTGGACCTGCCCGGCGTCGGGAAGAACCTGCACGACCACCTGCTCTCGCCGGTCATCTTCACGACGACAAAGAAGGAAGTCCCGCCCTCGCAGGTTGCCGCCGCGGAGACCCACCACTTCTGGAAGAGCAGTCCGGACCTGGCCGTGCCGGACACGCAGCCGATCCACTTCTCCCTTCCGATGTACTTCCTCGACGACATGACCGGCCCGGAGAACGGCTTCTCGCTCATCGGCGGCATCGTCCGCCCGCTCAGCCGCGGCGAAATCACGCTCTCCGGCCCCAACCCGGAGGACCCGATCCGGATCGACCTCGGTGCGCTGAGCACCGAAGAGGACGTCCGCGCCCTGGCCGCCTCCGTCCGCCAGTGTCGCGAAATGGGCCGCACCACCGCCCTGGCCGAATGGGGCCCCGAAGAGATCTACCCCGGACCGGAGTACTCGGACAGCGACGAGGACCTCGAGCGCTACGTCCGCGAAACCGCCGTGACCTACCACCACCAGGTCGGCACCTGCAAGATGGGCCTGGACGAACTCGCCGTCGTCGACCCGCGCAGCCTGAAGGTCCGGGGCCTGAACGGCATCCGCGTCGCCGACGCCTCCATCATGCCGCTGGTGCCCACCGGCAACACCAACGCCCCGTCCGTACTCATTGGCGAAAAGGCCGCCGAATTCATCACCGGCAACCACTTCGGCGTCGCAGACACGCAGAAACCGCAATGACATTGGGCTGGGTCAGCAGATGACGTTCTTTGGACCCACGTCTGGGGTCGGCCGTCGTTATCACACAGGCGGCGGCTGGGAATCGGGGCCGCAACGGCCGAATGATACGCAGCCGTCGCGTTCTCACGCATCCCTGCCCAGCCGGATCTTCCTGCCTGAAATCCACCAACCACGAAGGACACGACATGACCACCCAGTCAGAAACCCTGACGATCACCTTCGCTGACCTCCTCGCCGCGATCCAGCCGGCCGAGGGCGGTCGCGAGATCAAAGACCCTGCCACGGGGGAGCTCGTGGGCTGCGCACCCGAGCACACCACCGCAGATCTGGAAGCCGCGGTCACCGCTGCCCGCGCGGCCCAGCCGGCATGGGCCGCGCTCGGCCACGAAAAGCGCAGCGAGTACCTGAACCGCGCCGCCGACGCCGTCGAAGCCTCCACCGAAGCCCTCGCCGAGCTGCTCTCCCGCGAGCAGGGCAAGCCCCTGAACGGCCCCAATGCCCGCTTCGAAGTCGGGGCGTGTGCCGCCTGGCTGCGCGCTACGGCTTCCTTCGAACTCGAGCCCGAAGTGCTGGTCGATGACGAGGGAGGCCGGGCCGAGCTGCACTACCGCCCCCTCGGCGTGGTCGGTGCGATCGGCCCGTGGAACTGGCCGATGATGATCGGCGTCTGGCAGCTGGCTCCGGCCCTGCGCATGGGCAACACCGTGGTGATGAAGCCCTCGAGCTCCACGCCGCTGTCGGTCCTCGCGCTGGTGCACGTCCTGAACACCGCGCTCCCGGACGACGTATTGCACGTGATCTCGGGAGACCGGACCGTCGGCAACTTACTGGTCGAACACCCAGGAATCGCGAAGATCATGTTCACCGGCTCTACGGCCGCGGGCAAGGCGATCATCCGTTCCTCTGCGGATACCGTGAAGCGTCTGACCATGGAACTCGGCGGAAACGACGCCGGCATCGTACTTCCGGATGCAGACCCACAGGCGATAGCGCAAGACCTGTTCTGGGGTGCGTTCATCAACACCGGCCAGACCTGCGCCGCGCTCAAGCGCCTCTATGTGCACGAGGATATTTACGAAAACGTTGTTTCCGCCCTGGCCGAGGTCGCGAAGGCCATGCCCATGGGTGTCGGCCTGGACGAGAACAATGTGCTCGGTCCGCTGCAGAACAAAAACCAGTACGACATCGTCTCGAACCTGGTCCAGGCGGCCAAGGACTCCGGAGCCCGCATCGTCCTCGGCGGCAACCCCGAACAGGGCCAGCCGGGCTACTTCTACCCGACCACCCTGGTCGCTGACATCAACAACGACAACCCGCTGGTCGCCGAGGAACAGTTCGGCCCGGCCCTGCCGATCGTCAAGTACTCCAGCGTGGACGAAGCCATCGAGATGGCCAACGCCCTCGAGGTCGGCCTCGGTGCCTCCGTTTGGTCCTCGGACAAGGACAAGGCCCGCGAAGTCGCCGCCCAGATCCAGGCCGGCACGGTGTGGATCAACAAGCACGGCGCCGTCGACCCCCGTGTACCGTTCGGCGGTGCCAAGCAGTCCGGCTACGGGCTGGAATTCGGCGTCGAAGGCCTCAAGCAGCTCGGCCAGCCCCACGTCATCAGCTACTAGCGATCACCTGCGCGTGGGGCTGCCATCCCTCGGTGGCAGCCCCACGCTCGCCTAACACCCAAAAGCCGCCTTCTGGGTCTTGTCTCATAAGCCGGTCCCCCACCGCGACACTTACGGACCGCTCTCTGGGCGGCAAATTTCCATACAGGTACTGGCATTTTGGATTCGCGTATACACGGCCCGCAAAAAAGCCCGGTGAAGCTAGCCTAAACGCTTCAGTTGAAGGATATCCGCGCACATCATCGGCTACGCCCGCGTCGCAAGCAACGAGCAGGACCTCACCGCCCAAAGAAACGGGCTCGCCGCGCTGGGTGTGCCCGAAGACAGGATCTACACCGACCACGGGCTCACCGGCACCAACCAGGACCGGCCGGCCTCCGTGAAGCCCTCGCCGCCGTCCGCGCCGGCGATACTCTGGTCATCACCAAACTCGACCGGCTCGCCCGTTCCCTGCCCGACGCCCGCGACATCGCTGAAGAATTCACGAAGAAGAAAGTGAATCTGAACAACCGCGGATCCGTCCACGACCCGACCGACCCGGTCGGCCAACTGCTCTTCAACGTTCTGGCCATGGTCGCCGAATTCGAATCCGGCCTCATCCGCGCCCTCACCCGCGAAGGCATGCAGGTCGCCAAAGCCAAGGGCAGGCTCCGCGGCAAACAGCCAAAAATAGGAATCCCACCTAGTCTCCTTATATATAGGAGGACAACACACCATCAAAGAGATCGCCGAGCCGTTCAAGGTCGCCCGCAGCACCGTCTATCGGATTGTGCAGGGAACTACATCGACACCACCCGCCGGATCGACGTAAGCAGGATCCATCAGTTGGCATCTGCCAGCATCGTCATCTTCGAGAGCACAGGCATGGTCTCCCGCCCGGATGTCGTCTCCTCTTCGCAGGATCTCGTCCCCCGCAGCGCTGTCGTAATAAACAGCCAGAACAGAATGACCGTCACGGGTTCGTGACGGTCATTCTGTCTGCTGTGATGCTTCGTTTAGTTCTCGACTGGTCGTCGTTGTCGGTCAGTCCTGATCATTCTGGAGGGCGAGCTCCACCACCTTGTTGCTCCGCTGAGCCTTTCGGCGCGCTCTCGACCGCAGAATGGCCGTGATAACGAAAGACAAGACGACGACGAGGACAATGCCACCGGACAGAGGACGCGAGACGAAGACCAGCGGATCGCCATTAGAAATTAGCAGTGATTGCCGCACACCCTGTTCCAGAATGGGGCCGAGGACGAAGGCGAGCACCATGGGAGCCGGTTCCAGCCCGACCAGTCGCATGAGGTAACCCACCAGGCCGAAGGCCAGGAGCACCCACATGTCGAACATACTGTTCGACAGGCTGTACGCACCGATGGCAGTGATGACGACGGCAAATGATGCGAGCAGGCCTGCCCGCACGTTCAACAATCGCACGAAGACGCCGACCATGGGAATGTTCAACACCAAGAGGATGAGGTTTCCGACGATCATGGAGGCGATGACGCCCCAGAACATTGCCGGCTGTTCTACCATCAACATCGGTCCGGGGGTAATGCCTTGAATAAGGAGTGCGCCGAAAATAACGGCCATGACCACGTTGGACGGAAGCCCGAGGGTCAGCAGCGGAATGAAGGCAGTAGTGGCAGACGCGTTGTTGGCAGATTCGGGGCCGGCCACACCTTCTATGGCACCCTTGCCGAACTCCGAGCGGTTGCGGCTGACCTTTTTCTCGAGCGCGTAGGATGCCATCGACGAGACGACGCCACCGCCGCCGGGCATGAGGCCGATCAGGGCGCCGAGGACGCTGCCCCGTCCAATGGGTCCGGCGATCCGGCGAATGTCCTTCCGGCCGGGAAGGATGGCCTTGACCTTGGTTCCCACCGATTGCGCCTTCTCGGTCTGGGTAACGCTGAAAATAAGCTCGCCGAGGCCGAAGACGCCCATGGCAACGGCAACGAGGTCAAGGCCGCCGCTGAGATTGATGTCCCCCATGGTGAACCGCCCGTCACCGAATATGGGATCTCGGCCAATGGTCGCGAAAAATAGGCCCAGACTGGCGGAAACCAGCGCTCTGGCAACTGACCGGCTCCCTATGTAACAGGTTAACAGGATGCCGCAGGCGGCTATGACGGCGAACTCCGGCGGTCCGAACTGGACGGCCAGAGTCGCGAACAACGGCGCCAGAAAGAACAGTGACAACGTCGAAACGGTGCCTCCGATGAAAGAGGAGATGGCCGCTGAGCTCAGCGCAACACCGGCTCGCCCCTTCTTGGCCATTTCGTGGCCGTCGATTGACGTTACGATGTTCGCTGCCTCGCCGGGTACCTTGAGAAGGATTGCCGTGATGGTGCCGCCGTACATCGATCCGTAGTAGATGCCGGCCAGCATGATAATGGCCGACGTCGGGTCCATTGAAAAAGTGATCGGCAGAAGAAGTGCGATGGTGGCTGTAGGGCCCAGGCCGGGAAGAACACCGATAATCGTTCCCAACACAACACCGACCAGCACCCAACCGAGGTTCGCCAGGGTCATGGCCGCGGCGAAACCTTCGCCGATAGCAGTAAATTCCACGGTTCTTCCTTGCTCAGATGAGGACGCCGCGGGGGAACGGGACGCCTAGTAGGACTTCGAAAAGTATGTAGAGAACGCCGACCCCGACCACGCTCAAAAGCAGCGTGAGGCGCAAGGATTCGCCAGCCAAGTACTTCAACCACAGGACTAGGAAGAAGAACGTCGAGATGGCCATGCCGAGGAAGCCGAAGGCGACCAGGTAGATGGCCAGGCTAGCGAAGGCGACGAACTCACGCCAAAATGAGGTTTCAGGCATCGCCTCGGGGTTCAAGCCTCGTTCACGGATGATGGCGTCCACGAGGGCCCCAAACAACAGCACTGCCACGACCAACGGCCACAATCCGGGCCCAGGAATGCCCTGATCCCAGATGCCCATGCGGTAGGACTCGGCCGCAATCCCTACTGACACGGCCATCAACAGCGCCATCGTCGCGAGTCGAGCCAGACGTGCCCTCCGGGTCAACCAGTATGGAGGTGCTCCGTCTGATGCGCTTTCTTCTGTGATGGCGGCGGCCCATAAGGAATCATGGACGGCCGCCTCGCCGGTGTCCTTCATCAGAGCTTTGCCAAGATTTCGGCAATCTCGTCAAATCGCTGCCCCAAAGCCTCAGAGCCCACGAACTCTTCCGGAACGTATGCTTCGCCGGTTGCCCTGATGAAATTCTCGTTTTGGATGCAAGACTCGAGCGTGGTTTCCAGGGTGCCCTGCACGTCGTCCGGGAGACCCGCGGGTCCAGCCAGGCTGAACAACGTGTCGCTGTACACCAACTCCGGGTAGCCGGATTCCGCCAAAGTCGGTACGCCCATGGCCTCGACCGGTGCGGCCGCACCCGTCGCCAATGCCTTGTACTGGCCCGACTCGATGGCGTCGAGGAAGTCTTTCGAAGCGGCGTCCCAAACTGCGTCCACGCTGCCTCCCAGCACCGCGGTACGGGCCTGGCTCCCACCCTCGAAGGGTACGCTCTGGAACTGGATGCCGTACTCGTTCGCCCAACGACCGAGTTCAATGCCGAATGCCGTCGTGGCACCAGGGACCGCAATGCTGACCGAATTAGGGTTCTTCTCGGCAGTGTCAATCAGCTCGTCGATGGAGGAGTACTTAGAATCCGGTGCGACCGCAATCACGCTGGGCACCTGTGCCAGGAGCGCCAACGGTTGTATGTCCGAGGTTTGGAAGTCGATGTCGGACTGCAGAATCGGGCCGGCAACCGCCGAAGTGTTCGACACCAACCCCAGGGTCTGGCCATCAGGTTTCGATTGGGCCATAACACTGGTGCCGATTGTGCCGGCCGCGCCGGGCTGGTTCTTCACCACGAACGGCTGGCCCAGCTCATCGCTTAGGCAATCTGAAATTGCCCGGGCCGTTGTATCGCTCGGTCCGCCGGCGCTGTAGGGCACGATCACGGTCACGGGTCCCTTTGGGTATTCGCCGCCACCATTGGCTGCGGCACCGCAGCCCGCCAATGCCAGTGATCCCACCACCAGGCATGATGCCTTCACCAGTCTTTTGGTTGGTTTCATCGATATCTCCCTAATCCGCTGTGAGCGGTCACGTATGACCGAATAAGTTCTGTGATGCACCACACGCTAGATTGTGCGCCCTTGAATAGTCAACACAAATAAGAAATATCGCTCAATAGGGTGACACTTGACGGTAAGGGGATGAACTGGCAGACTCGCCGATATTCGCTTACTTATGACCGAATATCGGATATGGAGGAATCAGATGGGCTTGGAGAATGAGAACCCGATCGTTATCGTGGGAGCGGGTCCTGCCGGGATGGGGCTCGCGGCGTTGCTGGTGCACAATGGCTTGCCGGTGTTGGTGATCGAAAAGGAAGATCACATAAGCCGGGAATGGCGGGCATCTACCTTCCACCCTCCGACGCTCGAAGGGTTTGCTCCTCTGGGGATCAGCCAAAAGATGGTGCAGAGCGGGCTGGTGGCCGACCGATACCAGGTGCGCGACCGAAAACTCGGCCTTGTCGCGGATTTCGACTATTCGACTATCCGCCAAGACACCGAGTTCCCGTTCCGCCTTCAACTCGAGCAGTACAAATTTGTGGAGCTTGTGGCCGAGTACCTCAAGGAGCGGCCGCTCGGCGAGCTTCGTCTGGGCACCGAACTATCCGGGATCGACGACCGTCAGGACGGCCCCGTCGTGACGGTCAAGGGTCCAGGCGGTACCGAGCAGATCCAGGCCTCGTTCGTCATCGGTGCCGATGGAGCACGGAGCGCTACCCGAAAGATGCTTGGCCTGGGGTTTGAGGGTTGGACCTACGAGCAAAAATTCCTCTTGATCAGCACGGACCTTCCATTCGAGGACTACATTGAGGATTTGTGCTACGTGAACTACGTAGCCGATCCCGAGGAATTCGTCATGTTGCTGCGCATTCCCGATGTTTGGCGCGTCCTGGTCCCGGTGGCACCGGACGCAGACGAAAACGACATAACCTCAACGGACAACCTGATCAGGGTGCTGGAAGGCGTGACTGGCCAGAAGCTAGAAGATGGGCAGGCCAGCATCTTTGCCCACCAGCTCTACAACGTGCATCAGCGGGTCGCGGAATCCCTTCACGGTAAACGCACGGCCCTGGTGGGCGACGCCGCTCACGTTAACAGTCCCATGGGCGGGTTTGGCCTCAATAGCGGGCTGCACGACGCATTGGATCTGGCACCGCGGCTGAAGCGCCTGGTAGAAGCAGGATTCCCCGAGGACCTGGTGGCCAGTGAGCTGAACAGCTATTCCGACTCGCGACGGGCCGTTGCCCTGGAGCATGTGCGTCGCATGAGCCATGGGAACACACAAATGCTCATGCAAACCGATGAGGACGAGCGGGCCAAGGACCGTGCCCGTCTGGCCGCGATCGCCGGTAGCCCGAAATCGACCCGCGAATTCCTTCTGGATGCGACGATGATTAATGCAGTCCGAGAGGTCGGATTCGGACGAGTTGCCTCGTGACTATTAGGAGCCGGTGTGGAAACTGCAGGTGAGTGGGGAGACGTTCAGGGCCCGAACGACGTGAGCAGACTCAATGGGGGCGAAGGCGTGGAGATCAACCGGGCGATTTCGCAGACCCTTGATCGCGGCCTCCAAGTGCTGGATATCGTGGCGTCCTCGGCCAGCGGGGTCACGATCAACGAAATCGTTGAGCGCCTGGGTTCCCATCGAACGAACGTCACCCGACTCCTCCACACCCTGGTTCTTCGCCGCTACATCGTGCGTGCCGAAAACGGCACCTATCTGATAGGCCCACACCTGTTGGAAATGGCCCGGTACGTCGAACCGATGATGCGAGTGGTGGCGCAACCTGTGCTGCAGCGCATGGCCGACCAGCTGAAAGCCACAACTCACCTGACGGTTGCACAAGGGCAAGACGCGCACGCGATTCTGGTGGTGGAGCCACGCACCGCCACCTACCACATCGCTTATCAGGCCGGCACCCGCCGCCCCCTCACCCGGGGAGCATCAGGGTTCGCCATCCTAGCGGGCCGGCCTGCCTCGAAGGCGGAGCTTCCAGAGGTGGCACTTGCCAGAAAGAAGGGGTGGGCGGCCAGTTCAGGACAGATCGAACGGGGAACCTGGGGTATAGCCGCCGCCCTGACCCACCCCGACTATCGCGACTACAGCATCGGCGCCATTTACCTCGGTGTACCGGACGACCCAGACGAGGTGGCGGGCAAAGTCATGGCTGCCGCCCAAGAGATTGTCGACGCGATCGGCTGAACGATCCCCCCACCACTGGTGGGGCATACCAAGGAGAGAACCATGGGCCCTGAACGCAGCGCAGCGAGGTCCCCGTCGCGTCCTTGGTGGGCGAGGCATCCCAAGCCAAGCGCAAACTGGTTGGCGTGACGGCCACGCCTACAGAACGGTGCACCGGCTCAGTCGACGGCAGGTTCCTCGCCGCCGGCGGGCCGGCCTAAACGAAGGAAGGAAAGCTGTGGGTTCCAGCCTGACCGAACTCGTGCTAATACCGCCTCGGCGGAACTGCTCCTTGTTTCCGGACGCCGTGAAAAAGGTGCCTCATGCGTGGCCGCGCCAAAGGGCGGTCCGCCGCCAGTGAGTGACTGCGATGGTTCCCCCTGGCGGCGGACCGCCCGACTTGGGCAGAGGGACAGGGCAAAATCCGGCGTGGAACAGCTGGGCCGCTTGCTGGCTTCGCCGTATTGATGCTACTGCGGCGCGCTTGGCAGAACTGCGGGACCTGCCTCGCACCACCCGCGACCGCCTGAGCGGCGTTCCGATGCCCATCCAAACGACAGGGGGCTCCTCGTCGGGGTGGGCTGGAGCGGCGAGGAGGGCTACGTCCCCACCCTCGTGGCCAAGGCCCGATACCGCGACCGATTTATCCCCGCAAGAAATTCGCGGCCCAGAACAGTGCCGCAGTGGCCCACATCCTGCGATCGACCAACCCGTCCACCGCGCTTCCCTGAACTGGTCGAGGCCTGCGCTGTGCTCACACGAGCGCTACAGGACGCAGTCTGCGACTGGCCGCACCATGACAATCGGACCCGTCCACTTTTGCCGGATACCGTCCATCGGCGCGTGCCGCTCTCTGCCAAGCGTGTCCGTCCGCACCCGCCCGCCATACTTTAGTAGCGGTGCCGCCTGCGGCATGTGGTTCGGCATAAGTTAGGCAGCATGTTTCCCCACCCCCTGTTTGCGGCGGTTTGGGCGCGGCCACAGGTTCCCGCCCTTTCAGTCCGAACTCCGGCCACTGCCGGTGGTAGCTGGCAAAATTGTGCCGGTACATTCTCCAAAGTCAATGACCGACCCGTTAGGTCCGGGTGCGGTGGCGGTAAGGGTGACGGTTTGGTCGTCTTGCAGGAAGGACATCTCGGTTCCGTCGGCGAGCGTGATGGGTTCCTTCCCGCCCCACGAGAGCTCCAGAAAAGATCCGCGTTGATTCTTCTCAGGACCGGAGATTGTGCCGGAACCGAAGAAGTCGCCCGGGCGTAAGCTAGCGCCGTTTGCCGTCATGTGGGCAACCATTTGAGGAGCCGTCCAATACATCGTACTTACCGGGGGCCGCGAGATAGTCTCGCCACCGAGTACGACCTCCAAAGTGATGTCCAGTCCCCACGGTCCGATTGCGGAGTCGTCGAGGTACTGGGCCAGTTGGTGGTCGCGCGCCGGCGGTGCGACCCGGGCTGTCTCAAGGGCTTGGAAGGGCACAACCCAGAGGGAGATCGATGAGGCGAAAGACTTGCCCAGGTAAGGACCCAGGGGAACGTACTCATAGGCCTGGATATCGCGGGCGGACCAGTCGTTAAAAAGCACCATGCCGAAGAGGTGTTCGTTGGCTGCCTTAGTGAGCGAAACCTCCCCTGCAGGGGCGGAGCCACCGAGCACGAAACCGATTTCCGCCTCGATGTCCAGACGCCTGGAGGGACCGAAGCTGGGAGTTCCAGTCTGTTCGGGGCGCAGGCCCTTGGGGCGGCGCACGCCACGTCCGGAGGGGATCACAGTCCCGGCGCGGCCGTGATATCCGACAGGCAAGTGCTTCCAGTTGGGCAGCAGCGGGGCCTGGTCCGGACGGAAGATTTTGCCCACGTTGGAGGCGTGGTGCTCCGAGGCGTAGTAGTCGACATAGTCGGCCACTGTGAAGGGCATGTGCAGCGTGATCTCCTCGACTAGGTAGGAGTTGGATTCCACCGCATCAGCCAATCCGGCTGTGTTCACCACGTTCACGAGCCAAGTCCTCAATGCGGACCAGACCTCGTGCCCGGCAGCCAGCAGCACGTCTAGGTTTGAACCCAGCACCGCAGGGCGGGCCCTCTCCGGCAGCACCGGACCGGTGGCGTCTAGAGCGGAGGCCAGCGCACTCACGTCGATCGCCCGGTCCCCCAGACGTACCCCCAGGCGGGGATCGCCGGCGGCGGGCGAGAAGGAAGCGTAGGGCAGGTTCTCAGGGCCAAAGCCCTCGGTGGCGAATCGGGCGGCGGCAGTAGTCACGGGTGGAACTCCTTCATGGCAGAAACAGTGGATTGAGGCACGGTCCCCGTCCCGCTTCCCGACACGGGCGGGGAAGCGGGACGGGCACCTCGGATTAGATCAGGCCGCGTGGGAAAAGGCCGAGGCGCTCCAGGCTTTCGGCTGGCTCGCCCACGCTGCACGTCCCGAAGGATGTGAACGACTCACGCCAAGACCCGTCAGAGGACTTCGCTAGGTCCACCAGCGGAGCCGGGTCGGTCTGGCTCAGCAGGTCTACTACCTGCTCGGCTGGCTCATGGGTTCGGGCAGCCGAGGTGGCCAGCGCGATATTGAGGAAGCCATGGTGGGTGAACCCCGTGGCGGAGTCCGTGAAGCGCACGGCCTCATGCAGCCCCGCGGTGAGCTTGAACGGGATCCGTGCAGCCACGGCCTCGGTGATCACACCGCCCAGCTGCTCGGGAGTCGGGAAGAGTTGAGACTGGATCCCCCCGGTGCGGTACTTCAAACACAAGCTGGTACCTTTCAGGAGCTCCAGCGCACTGCCACTGACCTGGTCCGCGGTCAGCTCCACGTACACCGGGAGTTCCTGTTCAGCCGCTGCCTCGCGGATCTGCGCCGACCATACCGCTTCGTCCTCGGGGTCAGTCTTCAGCTCGATCGAGACCACACGCAGTTCGGGACTGACCTCTCGGGCGGCATCCAGTGCTGCCCCCAATTGGCCGGCCGGAACGACGACGGAGACATCAACTGACCGGCCCCCCCGGTCCAATCCCGCAGCGATCCCGCAGGCCGCCGACAGGTCCTCCAGTTTGAGTACTGCAGGACCCACCGCGCCGGAAAGCGGATTGGCCCACCGCGCGACGTGGTCAGTGATCGCCTTGTCCAACGGGGCGAGCCCCGGAGGGAATGTCGCGGCGTCGTCGAAGAATCTGATGAATTCGACTGGGACAGTCCTCTCAATTGGGAAAGCGGTCACCGGCTGACCTCCGAAAGCCAGCGGCCACCAGTCCAGGAAGCGGCATAGGCGCCGTCGTCCGTGGCCAAGGCAGCTTCGCCCAGCTCGAGTGGGCGGAAGGTGTCCACCATAACTGCCGTCTCGTCGAAGTAGTCAACGCCCAGGGAGGCCTCGATGGCTCCGGGTTGGGGACCGTGGGGGTGGCCGCCCGGATGAATGGAGACTGACCCCTTGCCGATACCGGATCCCTTGCGCGCCTCGTAGTCCCCGTCGACGTAGAACATGATCTCGTCCGAATCCACGTTCGAGTGGTAATACGGAACCGGGACCGCGAGCTCGTGGTAGTCAACCTTGCGGGGCACGAAATTGCAGATCACGAAGTTCTGCCCCTCGAAGACCTGGTGGGAGGGCGGCGGCTGGTGGACCTTGCCGGTGATAGGCATGTAGTTCCTGATATTGAACACATAGGGGTACAGGCAGCCGTCCCAGCCGACCACGTCGAAGGGGTGGTTAGGCAGGACGTGGATGCTGCCCTGGATGCCCGAGGTGCCGCGGCCGCGGTGCTTGATGTACAGTTCGACGTCTTTTTCCTCCCGCAGAAGGACTTCCGATGGGCCGCGCAGGTCCCGCTCGGAGTAAGGGGCATGCTCGAGCAACTGTCCGTACCGGGAGAGGTAGCGCTTGGGCGGGGCGATGTGCGAGTTCGCCTCGATGAAGTACAGCCGGGCATTCTCGCCGTCCCGCAGCACCCACCTGTGGATAGTCGCCCGCGGGATCACAATGTAGTCCCCCTCCGACACCTCCAAGGCCCCAAACTGCGTTTCGACCAGAGCGGATCCCCGCTCGACGTAGACGCATTCATCGCCGATCCCGTTCTTGTACAGCGGGGAGGTCTTGCCGACATGACCATAGGAGATC
This sequence comes from Arthrobacter sp. Y3223151, assembly GCF_059091125.1. Lineage (NCBI taxonomy): Bacteria > Bacillati > Actinomycetota > Actinomycetes > Micrococcales > Micrococcaceae > Arthrobacter > Arthrobacter sp. Y3223151. The sequence goes on from NZ_JBNHGI010000001.1 coordinate 428,800, forward strand.
CGGACGTCGGCATTGCCCAGCACGAGCCGGCGGCCCGTCACGGCATCGACCTCCGGCACTTGGTCGGCATCGAAGAGGTCATGAAGCTTTAGGTGTCGCGGCAACAGTGGGTCGTTGGGAGTGAGGCTCTGGTCCGGCACCTCCCAGGTTCCGGCACCAACCAGGGCCGACGGAATGTGCCGGTGGTACAGCAGGGCCGAGTCAAGAGAAAACCCCTCCTCTCCCATGAGTTCCTCGTAGAGAACATCTCCGTTTTCGTCCCTCAAGAGGGTGTGGCGCTGCTGCGGCACGATCCCCAACTGGCGGTAGTACGCCATGGTCTTCTCCTTCTTGACGCTCGAGACTGGTCATTTAGTAAAGGTATGTACTACCCAGATAGTAAAGCCGTGTACCACTCAAGGGCAACTCTCACCTAGAATTGGACTGTGCCTCCCAGCGACTTTTCAGACCCGATCAGCCACAAATCCAGCGGACTGCCGGGCTATTGGGCGTTCGTCGACGCGGCACAGCGCCATATCTCCGAGGAGTTTCCAGAAGCGGATCTCACCGCAAACCGAGTCTTCCTGTCCCTGAACCGCGCGTCCTCCACCGTGATTTACGACTTCGAATCCACCATTCACCGGCCGGCCAGTGGCAGCTGGCCCACTTTCCGACTGTTGCTGGCGCTGTGGGTCTCCGGGCCCCTCAGTCCGAATGAGGCGGCATCAATCACGGGCATGAGCCGCGCAGCTGTATCGAACCTCACCGCGCCCTTGGTGAAAAAGGGCCTGCTGGAACGGCGTAAATCACTCAATGACGGCCGCTCGGTCACGCTGCATCTCACTGCATCCGGCACGGAACGCATCCGTGCCGACTTCTCCAGGCAGAACGAACGGGAGAGCCAGTGGGCGGGTGCTCTCGGCGAAGATGAACGCAACACTCTGGTTCGGCTACTCGAAAAGCTTATGGCCCAAAGAGGAGCCGTCGGGGCGCGGCAGCGAAAATAACTCCGGACGCAGAAGGGTCTCGGAGCGCGGCAGTCAGCCCCGGGGCGTCAGCCCCGCTCAATAGCTCCGATCTTCGTCCGGCCTTCCATCAGCTTTTCCAGGAGCATGGTGAGCAAATTGCGCTCGATCGGCGTCAACGTAGAGGCCCATTCAGTTTCCCGTCGGTTGTGGGCAGCAAAAGACTCCGCAATGGCTGCCTCACCCTGTTTAGTAAGGTCCAGCGTCACTGCCCGGCCATCACTGGGGTCATTTCTTCGGTCGATGAGGCCGGCTTTCCGAAGGCTCGATGCCAGGCTCGAAACCGTTGGACGGGGCATCCCCGACAGCCGCGCCAGTCGATGGGGGCTCAACGGCCCGGCAGTCCATAACACGAAAAGCAGCCGGAAGACCGAGTCCGTGAGCCCTAATGGCTTCAACGTCTGCACCTCCAGGTCGTAGATAACGACTCGCATAGCACGGTTCAATGACATCACAAGGCGACTCGCCTCCATGTCGACATCGCTGAGCGCGGCCGGAACAATCGTTTGGGCCTTTTCGACCAACTCCCAGTAATCAATTTCGTCATTATGGCCGCCGCCTGTTAAGTCCTTATCCACAGCGCCAGCGTACACGGCTGCACTCTGGCCTGCGTTCGCACGAAACAGGACCAAACTCCGTTCGGTTCGAATTACATTTTGGAGCGTCAGACTGAACCCAGAGAGTCGCCTGTTCCAGACTCACGTGCTTTTGCCCTGCGTTTGGCCGGGTGTCAGTCAAATCTGTGAAGAACCAAAGTAATACACACATTGACAACCCTTTGGATATAGTTCAGACTCGACGTAAATTCTTGTGGCCCACCCCACACTCGCAGTGTGAGGTACGTGTTCTTACCACTCCCATAGGCGGGTGGTAAGAACACGGCGGCAGAACCTTCAGGAGGAATCAGCTCATGTATTACCAATGGGAACAGTTCGCCGTTTCAGCGGTGGACCCCACCGACGAGGACGTCATCCACGATGTGGCCATCGTTGGCGGAGGCCCCGTGGGACTGTCCCTGGCCGTATCGCTGCGCAATCAGGGCCTGGACGTCATCGTCCTTGAAGCTAGGACGCAGGTGTCCGATGGAAGCCGTGCGATCACCATGAATCGGGAGAGCCTCGGCTTCTTCTCCCAGATTGGCGTAGCCAACGACTACCTGAAAATGGCCCAGATACGGCAGCGCAGCATCGTCCTTCATGGCAACGAGGAACTCTGGCGTACTGAGTTCCTCCCTGAAGAAAACGAGCGGTGGCCCTCGCTGGCCCTGCTGCAACAGTGTTGGCTGGAAGACATCCTGATTGGCAAACTGGGCGACGATGCCAAAGACATCATCAGATGGGGGCATTCGGTAACGGACGTTTCCCAACAGGATGATTCGGCGACTGTCCAGGTCGAAGTGCAAGGACATACCTACCAGACCCGGGCCCGCTATGTCGTTGGGGCGGACGGCGCCCGGGGCATCACACGCAAGTCGCTGAACCTTGAATACCGGGAAATCATCCCCAAGCGGGGTGCGGATACAAACTTCGTGATCTGCGACTTCACCATGGACCACCCCTTGGAGTCCGGGCGCCGCCTGTTCATCGGCCCGGACTACGCCCCCAATTCAATTTCGCTGTTCCATTCGCAGCCGTTCGATGTCTGGAGACTGGACTACGAGGTGCCGGGCGGATTAACGCCCGAAGAAGCCGCGACGCCCGAGGCCGCCGAATCCAGGGTGCGCCAACACTTGGCAATGATGGGCATCGACGCCGATCCGGAGATTCTCTGGGTCACGACGTATCGGGCCATGGGGCGCACCCTCGACAGCTACCGTCACGGCCGGGTCCTGTTCGTTGGAGACGCGGCACACCAATCCCCCATCTTCGGTGGTCGCGGCCTGAACATGGGATTCGGCGATGTCAACGCCCTGGCCTGGCGGCTTCCGCTGGCGCTAGCCGGCGAATCAATCCAGCTCGATCACTACTCAAGGGAACGCACCTACGTCGTTCGACGCATGCTCCAGGCCTTGACCCCGGTATGCCTGTTCATGACCAGCGCCGACGAACAATCCCGGCTCCTTCGCCGTGCGGTCATGGACCTGCTTCCTGAAGTACCACGGCTAAAGGAGCTAGTCGATGGTCATGCTGCGGCCCAGGTCTCCGAATTTCCCCTCGACGACGCAAATCCCGGTGGCAGCGGTCGCCCCTTGCGGGAACTAGTGGTGGCCACAGCTTCACAGGAATCGAAGTATCTGAGTGAGTTGCTCCCGAAAGGGCACTTCAGCATCACAATGATGCCTGGCCTAACCGGTCCTGACGACATGGTCTCACTGCAACTGCAAAGGATGGAAGCGCCTTCGGGCGGTGAAGCACATGCCGACGAACCGGAACTCCGCGTGGTCCTGGCACCCCGCCAGGCGGTCTCTGAACGCTTGGGGCTGAACGCCGCGGGCGATGTCCTCTACGGACGCCCTGACAGGATTGTCACTTCGGTCTCCCGTCCGGATCACAAATCCCTGGACGGTCTACCTTTGACGGATCTGCAGCACGCTTTCGTCCGCTTGTCCCGGCTCATGGCCTCCGAGGAGGGCCGGCACCTGGAGCCGCCCGTGATCCGCACGATGCTCCGAGATTCAGTTTTGGAAGGGGCCGAAAAATGACGTCGACCCCGTCAACGGTGGCACATCTTGACGACCTGCATCTCGGCTTCGATTTCGACGAGCTCACCCTATTCAATGCGTTGTCTGCCCGCGCCGCGGCGGACCCCGACAAGGTCTTCCTGGTGGACCTGGACACCGGTGCCGAATACACCTATGGCCGGATAATCCACGAGTCGGTCCTTTATTCGCAGTGGATGCAACAGAACGGAATGGGTCCCCGGACGCACGTTGCCGTCCAGTTGCCCAACGGGGTAGAACACATCCTGACCTATGTGGCGCTGAGCCGGCTCGGAGCTGTAGCAATTCCGCTCAATACCCAGGCTAAAGACGACCTGCTGGCCTACTACCTGTCGAACTCTGATGCCGCATTCCTCCTGCACGATGCCAACAACCCCTCCGCGGCCGTCACCGCCCGCAGGGAGAACGTCACTCCCATCGGGTTCTCCGGCCCCTGGATGGATTCCCCGACACCGTCGGGGACCCCAGGAGTTTCCCACGAGGAAATCTGTGCGGCCGGCGACCAGCAGGGGACGCCTGTGGAGATGGTTGACCCCACACAGCTCGGCTACATCAATTACACCTCGGGGACTACGGGTCCCTCGAAGGGCGTGATGATGACTCATGTTCGGGCGATGCTATGGGGGTTCAGCCATGTAATCTCGTTTGGCTACGAGTCCACGGATCGGGTCTACATATGCTTGCCCCTGTTCCACGTAAATGCGTTTCAGGGCGCGTTAAACTGCGCCATCGGGGCAGACTCTACCGTCTTCCTGCGCCGTCGCTTTTCGGCCTCGAAGTTCTGGGCGGATATCCGGGACAACTCGATCACCGCAACCAACCTGCTCGGCTCCATGGCCGCAATCCTTTGGAAGCGGGAGCCCGATCCGCACGACGCCGATAACAACCTGCGCATGGTCATGACCGTCCCGCTTCCGGCCTACGCGAAAGACTTCGAGCGCCGGTTCGGGCTCCGCTTCACGTCGGGCTACAGTTTGACCGACTACGGGCCGAGCCACGCATACACGCTGAATGATCCTCCGGAGAAGCTGGGATCGGCCGGCCGCCTCCGCCCAACCATGGACGCGAAGATCGTCGATCAGCGCGACCTTGAGGTCGGCGTCGACGTCAAGGGTGAACTGCTGATCCGGACGAATGCCCCGTGGAACGAATCGAGCGGATATTACGGCATGCCAGACAAAACCTTGGAGAGCCGGCGCAACGGCTGGTTCCACACCGGTGACCTCTGCCGCATCGACGCCGACGGCTACATGTGGTTTGAGGACCGGCTGAAAGACGTCATCCGGCGCCGTGGCGAAAACATCTCCGCTTTCGAGCTGGAATCCCTGGTTTCCTCTTTGAACGGGGTTCGGGACGTGGCCGCCATAGCCGTCCCCTCAGAGTTGGAGGAAGACGAGATCGCCCTGTATGTCGAGTGCCTGGATAATTCTTCCGCCGGCATCGCCGCATTGCAGGTCCAGTGCGAGGCACGGCTGCCGCGCTATATGCATCCCGAGTTTTACATTCCTCTACCCTCGCTTCCCCGCAATGCCAGCCACAAGATTGAGAAGTTCAAGCTCAAGGAACACTTCTCTTCGCTGGGCAACAAGCAGCAGTTTAGGAGGTTGCCGTGACTGTTCACGAGTGGGCGCACGGCCGCCGTGCGCCCGGCGTGACTGCCGAAACCAGGGACTATTGGGAGGGCGGCGCCCAAGGTGAGCTTCGCATTCAGCATTGCAGTGCATGCAGCATCTGGCAGCACCCGCCGAGCCCGGTGTGCCGGACCTGCCACGGACGGTCGAACCTCAGTGCCCGAGCGGTCAGCGGTGTGGGGCACGTGGCTTCCTGGACCCAGAACAACCAGCCGTGGTACCCCGGCCAACCAGTGCCCTTCCGGATTGGCTATGTCGAATTGATTGAGCAGCCCGGCCTGTTCGTCTTCGGCGGCCTCAGCGGGTTCAACGACACGGACCCCATCGGCCGGGCGGTGGAGACGTTGTTCCATCAGCAGGGCTCAGCCTGGCTGCCGGTCTTTCGCATCAACGAAAAAACAGAACAATGATCTCAGAACGTAACATCGCCGTCACCGGCATCGGGCTGTCTGAAGTGGGGCGCCCGGCGCAGTCCAGCGCACTCAGCCTCACCGTCGACGCGGCCCTTGAAGCAGTCACAGACGCGGGGCTGAACGTGGCCGACATCGACGGAATCTCGACCTACCCCGGGGCGTCGAACACCGGTCCGGGCTTTGCCCCCGTTGGCGCACAGGACCTGCGGCTCGCGCTGGGAATGGACGTCAGCTGGTATTCTTCCGCCGCACTGGACTCTCCCAGTCAGTTCAGCGCCATCGTCAATGCCATTGGCGCCATTTCCGCCGGACTGGCCCGACACGTCCTGGTATTCCGCACCGTCTCGGAGGCCACTTCCCGGCTTCGCGACAAACAGCGTCAGACCTGGGCCGGGACGTCGGACGAAATTTGGGGATTCTGGGAGTGGACCGCGCCCTATGGGATCGAATCGCCCGTCCCGTGGTACGCAACGTACGCGCAACGGTACATGCACGACCATGGGCTGACGGAGAAACAACTGGGTGCTTTGGCCGTCAACGCCCGCAATATGGCCGCAGGCAATCCGGCGGCCATCTACCGGGATCCACTGTCGATGGAGGACTACCTGGCGAGCAGGGTCATCTCCTGGCCGCTTCGACTTTACGATTGCGACGTGCCGGTCGACGGCTCGGTGGCTTTCGTCCTGTCAAAGGTGGACGACGCACGCCACCTCAACAGGCCGCCCCTCCGTTTCGAAGCCATCGGCACCGCCATGGGGTCCGGCGGGCTCCGGGACCCGCTGAGCCTTTCCTCCTTTGGCGCGGAGAAGGCCGCAGCAATGCTATGGGAACGGTCCCGAGTCCCCAGGAGCGCAGTCAGGGTGGCCGAGATCTACGACGGCATGAGTATTCTCACCGTTCACTGGCTCGAGGCCTTGGGCTTCTGCCCCCCCGGCGCCGTCGGCCCCTTCATCGAAGGCGGGCACAACATCGGCTTGGCAGGCGAACTCCCCCTGAACACAGGTGGAGGCCAGCTCTCCGCCGGCCGTCTACATGGACTCGGCCACCTACACGAAGCTTGCATCCAATTATGGGGCCGCGGCGGAGCCCGCCAGGTCCCCAACGAACCAGACGTAGCTGCCATCAGCATGGGTGCCTACGGGCTCGGCTGTGCACTGCTCATGAGGGAGGACTAAGAGTGGCCCACCTATTTGACCCTATCCACATCGGTACGGCGGAGCTACCGAACCGCATCGTGATCCCACCGATGTGCCAGTACTCGGCCACGGACGGGCTGGCCTCCGACTGGCACCTCATTCATGTTGGCAGCCTCGCCCTTTCAGGTGCCGGGCTGCTCATCATGGAGGCAACCGCAGTCGCCCCGGAAGGCCGCATCACGCATGACTGTCTGGGGCTGTGGCGGGATGACCAAGCAAAGGCTCTCGAGGCACTCGTCAAATCCGTCAAGGCAAACTCAAACATCCGCCTTGGCATCCAGCTGTCGCATGCCGGCCGCAAGGCCTCTTCACATAGTCCTCGAACATCCCGGTCCGGGCCACTAGGCCCCGGCCAGTCCTGGCCAACCATCGGCCCCAGCCCGGTACCCGTCTCCGACCGGTGGCCAACGCCGCATCCGATGACCGAGGCAGACATGGACCGAATCGTCACTCAGCATGTAGCGGCGGCCAACCGTGCTGTTGAGGCGGGGTTCGATCTCATCGAGCTGCACGCTGCCCATGGATACCTGCTGAGTTCGTTCCTATCGCCCCTGGCCAATCAACGTTCGGACGCCTACGGCGGCCTTTACAACAACCGTGCACGCTTCCCCCTTCGGGTATTCGAGGCCGTGCGGGCGTCCGTTCCAAAGGACGTGGCAGTCGGCGTCCGGATCAACGGAACGGATTGGGCTGAAGGCGGAATCACCCCGGACGAGGCCTGCAGCTTCGCCGGTGACCTCGAGGCCCGGGGCGCCGACTACATTCACGTCAGCTCCGGGGGGAACGTACGGGGAGAGATCCCTTTATCCCCCGGTTACCAAGTGCCGGCCGCCGAGCTGATCCGCTGCCGGGTCAGCATTCCCGTGATCGGCGTGGGGCTGCTCAACGATCCCCGTTTCGCCAATGAACTCATCAGCCGCGGGTCCGTGGACCTCGTCGGCATCGGACGCGGACACCTCCACAATCCGCACTGGGCGTGGACAGCGGCGGAGGACCTCGGGCACACATTAGAGGTCCCCTACCAATACTCCCGAGCCCGCCTTAGCACTTTCGAGCCCCCAAAGTCCTGGAGCCACCTGGCTCGATAAGCCAATAAACCCACACCTATCCACCCATATCGGAGGACTCATGCTCATCCTTCTGGCAGTCGTCATGCTGCTGGCGATCTTCGTGATCGCGTCAGTATGGAAAATCAACATGGGATTGTTGATGCTGTTCGCAGCATCAGTAATTGCTTTCCTTGGCAACGTATCCGCCGAAGTCATCGGCGAGTCATTTCCCAGCGGGACTTTCATCCTCATCGCCGGGATCACGTATTTCTTCGTAGTAGTGGAGTCCAGCGGAACGATGGACTACATCGTCGACTCGCTACTGCGGCTGGTGCGAGGATCGGTCGCGGTGGTTCCGTTCCTGTTCTTCGGCCTGGCCGCGGCCACCACGGCGATCGGAGCCTACCCGCCGGCCGTAGCGGCACTGATTGTTCCCGTGGCCATGCGACTGGCCAGGGATCACGGAATCAACCGTTTCCTCATGGCCATCATGGTGATCCATGGCATTCTGGCCGGAAACTTCGGCCCCCTTGCCACGCCCGGCGTGTTTACTGCAAAGGTGCTCACTGATGCAGGAATCGACCCGATCATCATGCAGCTGTTCCTGAGTCATCTGTTGGTCAACGCCGTCGTCGCCACTGTCGCCTACCTCGCCTTTGGAGGAATGAAGCTTGTACGTGCCAAGCGAATTGTCATGGCGAAGCCCGAGCTGGTCACTGTGGGCGCAGGAGGAGCGCACTCGGCTTCCATCGCCTCCCGGGGGTCCGGCGGCGAAGGCGAACAGGATGCCGCGGGGACCGGCGCAAAGCTGGCACATCCCCGGCCCAACCGGTATCAGCTGGCCACAATCACGGCTCTGATCGCATTGGTCGTGCTGGCTCTGGGCCTCGGATGGGATATCGGATACACAGCCCTGGGCCTCGGCCTCGCCTTGACCCTGTGCTTCGAACGCAAGGACAACTCCTTCGTTGGCAAGATGCCCTGGGGTGTCATCCTCATGCTGGCAGGCGTTCTGGTGTACTTCGGCGTGCTGACGGAGATCGGCGCTGTCGATGCCATCAGCAACTTGCTGGCGAGCATGGGCTCTGACGTCGCCTCCGTCCTGGCACTGTCATTCCTCAGCGGCATCATCTCGGCCTTCGCGTCATCGATCACCACCATCGGGGCATCTTTGCAGCTGGCCACCCCGCTAATCGGTCCCGAGATGAGCACCCTGTCAGTTGTCGGGCCGGTGACCATCTCCTCCACGATCGTTGACGCAAGTCCCATTGGCATCATCGGGGCGCTTTCACTCGCCTCCGTTGAAACCGAAGCCCGCCCGAAACTCATGCGATCCATGCTGCTCTGGGCTGGCGCAATGGTCCTGCTGGGCCCGCCGTTGGCCTGGCTCGTTCTCACCGTCCTGTAGAGACGATGCAGGAACGAACGACATGGCAGGCACAATTTCTCAGGAGCGACATGATTACTGATTTCCGCGGAACTGCCGCTACGACCGACGATGTCGTGGCCACACATCAGCTCTACGGTTTCCAGAGTCATGCCATTGATTCCGGAGACGCCCTAGGGTGGGCGGCCACGTTCACAAAGGACGGAATTTTCAGCTCTCCGACCTACCCGGCACCTGCCGAGGGCCGGAGGGCCTTGACCAGGTTTGCCGAACAATTCGCGGCAGACTGCCGCCTGAACAATCAAGTCCTCCGCCACGTGGTCACCAACATGCAGGTGAAACGGATGTCGGGCGATTCCCTCAAGTGTCTCGCCTACCTGCAAATCATCGGCACGAAGGCGGGCCAGCCGCCACAACTGCATAGGATCACTGTGATTGAGGATGACCTGGCCCGCACGTCAGAAGGCCTGCTGGTAGCTTTCCGACGAGTGCGGCCAGACTAATCAGCGGCTCCATGCCAGGGCCATTGGGACATCGCGCAGGAACTGTCCGTAAACCATGAAACAGTAACTGCGTTGGGGGCAACCAGCACACCTTGATGGAACCAGCCGGCTTCATCGGAGGACCCGATCAACTCGACAGCGTTACAACGTTGCCGGGACGTGAAACGGGCTGGTGTAGGAACGTCGAACCCTGCCTGATGAAGTTCAGCCGCCTAGGCGGAAGAGATCGAGTAGTACGTCACCACGGACAAACGAGGCGGTACAGGTGGGTAACGTCTCCCCCGCAGCATTGTTTCCGGCATAAATGAGTGGGGCCCGCGCGGCGGGCCCCACTTTCTATTCTCGAGAGCCCTGGAATATCTTCGCCGCGGTTGGCATGTCCCGCACGGTCCTGGCTCCTACGAACTCGAGGCAGGCCAATGGGCCAACGCCCCTGCTGCATCGGCCCGACGGCGCGGGATCAGCGCTGGGAGTTCGGCAGTAGCTGGGTGCACTAGACATGCATTGGCGCCATGGCGTTTCGAGATCTTCCGGGGACCCGCCATTCGGCTCATGGTCAACTAACACGTCAGGCTAGAGCACACGCCTATCTGACGTCAGATAGGGAGCTGGATTAGTGCCCAAAAGGGTCTGATTTCCTTTTCTTTGACATGTCTCAGCGATGGTTTAGGCCTCAACCTGACAGCGAGACATAGAGGCCGGGTAGTGGGTGTTTCCAGATCTGCGAGGCATCTTCCCTGCGGATACTTCAGTCCGGCATCAGCAGGAGATGTCCTCGTCGTCAGGTATGAAGATGGACTCGATGGGTTGGGCGAAGAGCCGGGCGATGCGGAAGGCCAGCGGCAGCGCGGGGTCGTAGCGGCCCGTTTCGAGAGCGTTGACCGTCTGGCGCGAAACGCCGAGCCGATCGGCCAGTGCCCCCTGGGTCAGTCCGTGGCCCTCTCGCAGCGTCTTAAGGTTGTTCTTCATCGCCGTCCCAGGACGGCACCGGTGGCGAGCCACCCGAGCATCCCCGCGCCGTAGATGATCCACCCCGTTCCGGTCAGACCGAGTCCGGCGATCTCGAGGAAGGCCAGGGTGATGGACGCGATCATGGCCACGGCGAATCCCCCGCCGAGCCCCTGCAACAGTAGGAACCGTTGGTAGTCGTCAATCCGCCGCACGTGGCGCAGGACGGCCCGCACGATCCACAGTGCGGGGATCACCGGCAGGACCGCCCAGACGAATCTCCAGGGGCTGCCGCCATCCAGGCCTCCCCAGAGCAGCACGGCGGTGAGCACGACCGCGTACGCGGCGATGCCCGGCCAGAAGTCGAGATGATAGGCGCGGGCAGAGCCCGGTCGCCCTCGCTGCGGTCACTTCTGTCAAGTTTGCTTGTCATACTCTGATCTTGCCGTGGACCTCTTATGGTGTCAAGGATACTTGTCACCAGCCGCAGCGCACGGTCACTTCTGCTTGTGCGACTTCAAAGGGGCAAAGGCACGCAACGCCCGTCACGCATCGCCCAGTGATCAAACGCTCGGTTCCTGGCTGGATCCCCACGGAGCGTCTCGATTTTGCGGTTCTCCGGACCGCGGTGGATGTCTCGGACGCCACCCTGTCCAAGCATGTGAAGACGCTGGTCGCCTCCGGCTACGTCGTCTCCCACAAAGCAGCATCCGCGGACCGCGGCGATGCGCGCCGGATCACGTGGCTATCACTCTCCCCGACCGGAAGGCGCGCATTCGACGCCCATGTACGGGCCCTCCAAGAGATTGCCGGCACAGCAATAATCTGATCCTGTCCCGTTAAAGGCCTCGTTGGGCCTGATCGAGAATTACCTGCGTGAGACGAATTGATAAGACAGGACAATTCCTGGCAATACCTGGATCAAAGCAAGCCGTAGACCAACCGCCGGCCGTCTTATCTAACAAGGGGTCGTTAGATAAGACGGCCGGCGGCGTCTTCTTGGGAAGAATTGACCTCTACCTGCAGGACCCCTCAACTTCGGTCCCTGCATCCGTGGTCTCCGATCGGCGCCTGTCGGCTGCCAGGATCCCATCTCGGACGGCGGCTTTGATGACTCCGTAGAGGATGTAAAAAAAGATGGCCGCAGAAACCACGTAGAGGACCAGGCCAGTGACGTTACCCATGCATCGAGCCTAGTCGGAGGCGTCAGCACCATGATGAAATGACCCGTCTCCTTCCTCAGAAGGGGCGCCCGACTTTCGCACTCGGCCTGTGACGCTCGGACCGCCACACTCGGTAGGGGGGTCAAAAGTCAGCAGGCCGAAAACGAAACAGTCGTTTTTGGCCCTGGGTAGATGCAACACCAAACCCGCTCGACCCAAGGACCTTTGACGAGACGAGCGGCCCGCTCATGGCTGGTAGCTACATCGCAGTCTCCTGATTGACGCAGCCCGTCGTTGAGCAGGTCTTAGACGCAATCGGCATGATATCCCCCTTGATCATTTGCTTCCCGCGCATAAGCCAGACACCAGCTAGGGCTCACCGTTGAGATCACAGGTTATGCGCTCCGTCAGAACGTTTAGCGCCCGCACTCTGAAGCGAAGCCGTGCCTCGCTCGTTTGCGTCCGCTCTCAGTGGTCACTAACGCCTTCTCCCTTATTTTGACTGAATATGATTCCGGCAAGGAGTTCCTACAGCTCGATCTAGGCCATTTCTCGGGTGATCGTGGCGGTCGATCTGACAGGGTCTCAAACGGTCGTTTTTGATGAACCACAACAAGGGTCAGCCGCGATAGCGTGAAGGATGCTTCCTTCTTTGCCTCCGGTCCCAGAGCCGCACGATCTAACTTTCAAGTTTGAAGGCGACAACCACGATATGCGCTGTTTTGCCTTCAAAAACGGACAGGAGGTCGGTTTGATTGCGGCCACTCGATATTCATCCGACGGCCGCTGGCACATCCGCTCCCTCAATAGTTATGACGCGGGCCGAGGCATAGGAACCTGGCTCGTCAATCGCCTGTGGACAAAGCTGGGTTCAGAAGAACTTACGGTCATCCCAGTGAACCAAGGTGAGACTTGGTGGCCTAGATACAAACGCCGACACCCGGGACGCGTTCACCTTTTGCTCGGAAATGACACCATGCCAGATGGGTACTCGCCAAGTTAAGACGTAGTCAAAACGGTTGATATCGACTCAGCCCCAATCGCCCTCCTCGCTGAAAACGTGAACGAGATCCACCGCTCCCCGCTGCTATCCAGGAGCGCACTAAGAAACGGTCACTTTTGATCATGCCGCTTCAAAATGAGGACAAGGGCGGCGAGGCGGAGCGATTTAGAGCTAAACGGTCGGACCGTCGACGTACACTAGCGCCTATGGAAAACGCAGTCATTCAGGGCGACGTCCTTGAGTGGGCGTTGGAAGACGCGGGGGTAGATAGAGAAAAGGTTCTCGCGTCCCTCGATGCCAAAGAAGTCCGGGGCGCGCGACTCTCTGGCCCCATTCCTATCTCACCCGAAGACCTTCAGCGAATTGCCCAAGCGACTCGTCGTTCGACCTACTTCTTCGCCCTCCCAAAGCCCCCGCGGCAGGAGAAAGAATCGGTTGGCGCAAATTTTCGCGCTCCGGCATCGAATGATGGCAAACCAAGACCTCTGAACCCTGACGAACGGGCTGCGGTCCGGCAGGCAAAGCGACGCCAAGACATCGCCGCAAAACTCTCTGCAAGCCTTGAATTTGAGGCCGTCCGACTCATGGGACTGCGACCAAATGAATCACCCCAACACGCCGCGGCGCGCGCAGCCGAGTGGCTTGGTTGGGACCGCAGAACACAGTACACACTGCTGAAGAGCAAAACCAAGGTCTTCGTCGCCCTCCGCGAAGCGCTGGAAGCGCACGGTGTACTCACAAATCTAATCAAGGTAGAGGGCGACTCTTTCCGAGGTTTCGCACTCCATCACTCGCACGCGCCCTTAATCTTCGTTAACGCAGCAGTCAAGAGTCCCGCAGCCCGGTCATTCACACTTCTCCACGAACTAGCCCACCTCCTGCAAGGCGTCGACAAAGCCTGCGGTAAACATGATCTGCAGTCCCGTACCAGCTCCGAATCTTGGTGCAACCGCTTTGCCGCTTCGTTCCTCATGCCTCGATCTGATCTACAGCGCTACATGGAGAAGCAGCTCAAAAAGGACTGGGTTGCAGCAGGAGATGAATATTCGCTGGGGCGTATATCCAACTATTTCAAGGCCAGTTGGTTCTGCGTAGCGATTCGCCTCAAGGAAGAGGGATTCGCTGATGATTCCCTGGTCAAGTACGTTTCTGGGGACTTTCAGGAGCAGGAAAAACCAGGACGCGCTCCCGGAAAAACGCGCGCTCAGAAACGTCTCGCGGAATTTGGTTACGGTTTCGCCCGGCTGGTTGATGCCGGGCTTTCCAGCTCACGCGTTTCTGAGATAGAGGCGCGTAAGCTCTTCCGCCTGAACGGTCCGGAACTTCGCTCCTTGCTGGTCCTCGGTCAGGGGTCCGACTAGACATGGGCGAAGTTTACGTATTGGATAGCTCCGCCATGGAGACGCTCAATTCCTTGGTCATGACCGATCATTCGATCTTCGACAAGTTGGACGAGCTCAATGAAGACGAGGCCATACTGTTTTGCGACACCGTCAAGGAGGAGTGTCGAACGCTGTTTCAAGGCGAAAAAATCGCCGTTTGGGTCAACCCCGTCTGGCGTACTTTTCGTGGACGTGGAGCTGTTGCCTATGCGGACTGCCAGGAGGTGCTTGCCGAGGTTGAAGACCTCTTGGATGACAATCAGGATGAGTCTGAGGCTCAGGCCCTGAGGACGATGGCCTTGGCCTACAAGTGGGCAGAGCACCATAATGTTGTCGTCGTCTCAGATGAGGAGACGACCTTGGAGGATCGGTGCACCGTTAGTGAAGCGTGCGATGCTCTCCAGCTGAAGTGCATGACAGTTGCGGAGTTCCTCGCACGGATCTAAATCTGGCCTGCTACGGCCTCTCGACCAATCCGTCCTCTTGCGGTGGGTAACGAATGTGCTGTTGCTGGATTTTTTCCAGATAGCCAGCCAGCCAGTCTATTTCGGCGTGGTTTCGCTCGCTTAGTGCTTTTAGGGATTCACGAACAAACAAGAGCATGGCGGCACCATGGTCAACTCGCACTTGGTCACCTTTGGGTAAACCAATGGGCTTCCAGGAGCCCGGTCCTGCAGTAGCGGGATCATTGAAAGGATACGTGTCTGATTCTCCAGGGGCCGGTGCGATGGGCATCACGACGCGGTACCCACCATCTGTCGATGGATCAGCCACCCCGAAAACGGCAGAATCATTCACCAGGAAAAACTCAGGCCGATGCTGAGGATCGAGGTCAAAGAACCATTTGGCAATGGTTTTGGGGGTTCCGCCGGCTTTGTGTGCGAAGACAGCGAAAGCTGGAACTTCGCCCGTCGAGCTCTTAAGCTTCCGGTGCTTTTGAACCTTCTTCGCGATGTCGACAACCTCCTCCGACGTAAGAGTAGATTTCACTTCGACGCAGAGCAGCACCGATTCGACCGGGAATAGCATCTCTTCTGTCTGCGCAAAGAGTATGGGGTGAACCGTATTGGAGAGAACCAGGGTATCGATTTGAGGTGACGCCCCACCTTCTGCATCGATAATCTCACCTGTCGCTACCCGGACCGACGGAGGAAGCATTCTCACAAAAAGAGCACCAAAGGAATCCTCGTTGGCACGCCCTCGTTCGCCGTTATGGTTGATGAGCCCCGCCATCTCGCGTGATTCAATGCCAAGACGTTTGGCTACGGCGGCCCAGTAGCGCTGTACCTTTGGCTCACCCGGTTCCTGCTTCACATCACTAGTCACCACTGCACCTTACAAGTTCAGCTCCCGGGGGTGGCACCTTGGCAAGACTCCTAAACGGTGAGAACTACCTCTTAAAGATGCAGGGCCGGCGTATGCCGACCCTGCCGGGTTTGCCTCTGCAAAGGAAATCTATGTTTCAGCGTAGCTGAATTGTTGGTGGCGCTGCCCACGGGCTGGGGATCGTCATTGTTCCTGGTACCGCCGCATCGCCGATCTCGAAGCCGCCGGTGGTTTGAAACCCAGCTGGGATGACCACTGCCGGGAAACGACCGGACAAGCAATTCAAACGACCCCTGAGATGGGATCATGAGGCATGGCCCCTGATCCCATCTCCGCGACCGAGCTCCCTGAGCGAACCTTTACTATTCATGCTCTTGATTCGTACACGTACATGGGTCTGTCAGTCTTGGCTGACTCTCTGGGCTTCAAGCCGGCACATATGCAGAAGCACATCCGCACCCTGCACGACAATCTGGTGCGAAAGTTGGCCGCAGGCGGCATCGACTACTCGACTTTGCGACACGCTCTCACTCCTCAGCGTGGCCGGCATGAGGTCGCATTCGTGTTCGATTCAACAGCCGCCGGCAGCGACTTGTACGGCCATGCGATCTCGCAAGCATGGCTGCCAGCGCTACGCGACCATGGGCCTGCGAAGACCTCAATCCAACTGGGCGACATCCTGCATCTGTCCGCCGACTTTGTCTGGGCCAAGCTAGACGAACTGCTTGTGCGTCGCCAAGATTTTCCCCGCTTGTCGTCGGAACAGTACTACGTGGTGTATCTCACAAACTTGTCTTCCCCGCAGCTCAGCAACCTCGACTCGGCCCTTCAATCGCGTACCGACGCGTATCTCGGCTACGTCGACTGTTCGTCCTGGAACCCACTGAAGGCAGGGATGCTTCTCCCTCAGTTCGGACTCCGTCATGGCAGTGTGATCGTCACGGCTTGTGACGACGAGGGCTATGCCAACCCACCCGGGTATCCGGTCGAGGAGTTCGGCTTTACGGTTCTTGGAATTGACGAGGACTTGTACGGCCCTCTTCTCAGCTACCGTCTCGATAACGGTGTGCCCGAGTGGGCAGATGAGGATAGCGCGATGGCGCTCAGCGTTCTGGGAGGCTCTCGCCGTCCGGCCGTCGAGATGAACCTCATTATTGATGAGTCGCGGATCGAGTATCTGGCAAAGGATCACGCCGGGTCAATGGAAACTGCCGGGCTGAGCGGGCTCGATCGGACGGAGCTTATCAACGCGCTCAGGAGCAAATTCGCCAATAATCTCATCTTCAACTTGCGATTCATCCCTGGGGCACGAGAGGGGGTTCCCGCACCCGAGTTGGACGCGATGATGTTCACCGTTCAAGTTGAGTTCCCCGATAAAGCCACGGCAGCCGTGCGGCGCTATCAGGTTGGTATCAAGTACCTGCCCGCGTCGCATACTGGTGAGCTTGTCACTTTTTACTAAGGATCGCCCCCTGGCCTTGGAAGACGCAGTCGCTTGAGCTGGGCGGGCGCTCGGCCAGCGGCAGTTCCGCAACCTGCTGCTCCAGACCCACGCGCCCGAATGTGCCGTCTGTCTCTTCGATCAGGTGGAAATCCTCGAAGCGGTACACATCATTCCGGACAGCAACGGCGGGCCCTCCTCAGTCGAGAAACGGGTGGCTGCTCTGCCCCAATCACCACCGCGCGCAACTTTAGCCAATGGGCCAGAACCACTCGCCACATCAGTTGGTCAGAACATGAGGCGCCTTGGGCTAGGCGTCAGGCCCCCGCACCTACACCCACAAACCGGAGGACGGATGAGCCGAAGCCTCTGGAGAGTTGAAGGTCAGCCCTACCTCAGGGACCCCCAAACTCGAACCTAGAATCAAGGGATGACCGAGCACACTATTATCTTCCTGACCATGGTTGCGGGTTGGGTGACAGCAGTCGCAACTGGTGGTTTGGTGATTGGAGCGTATGTTGCATGGGACAACGCCCGCGACGCTCTGCGACAGTCCAAAGCGGACAGTATCCGCCAGACGCGCCCCTACGTATACGCGGTCTTAGTGCCAGGACTGTGGGGCGAGGGCACTTGGGATCTCAAAGTACACAACACGGGCCGTAGCGCAGCCCGCGGGTTAACGGTTGATCTCATGGGTTGGCCCGACGAGGACGATCTGATCACAGGGGCGCTCCGGAAACTTTTCGAGGAGGAGCAGATTTTGCCTCCGGGGATTTCATACCGCGTCCTGTGGCGAATCAAGACCGAGTCAGGCTCAGCTACCGGGCCGCTGTCGAACCCTGTAAACGGTATTCCTGGACGAGCCGTCCTCACTTTCAGGTACACGGGCGAGGATCCGGACGAGCCCGAGTACGCAGACACCTACATGCTCAACCCAGACATCATCGAACCGATCACCCCGATGGCATTTTCCGGGCACGAGCCGCCCCGTGAACTAGAACTATCTGACAAGCAGCGTCACAAGATGCTCCAGCATCTAGTCGCCGCAATTGGGGAACTTCGGCGATGAGTGGAAGCCACGGATACTCAGGAGCGGCCCATGCAGTTCAGTGACCAAATGGCTCTGCTGGCCAACATCATCGCCACTGTTGGGGGTCTGGCCGGCCTCGTTTCGCTTGGCATTTCCGTGCGAGCAGAACGTCGGGCCGGAGCAGCTGAAAAGACTGGCGAACGTGCCAAGCAACGTGAACTCTGGAGCGAGCTGATCGTCAGCGTTCAAGCCATTCTGGGAGCCAGCACCGCTCACGTCGAATTCCACCCGCTGCTGGTTCGAGTCAGAACTGCCATGACGGAATTGATCGACGACTACCCAGACCCGCAAGGCGACATCATCGGGCGTTGGCTATCCGCCGAACATCGCGTTCTCAACATCTTGCTTGAACGAGCAATGCTGGACCTCCAAAAAGTCCCCGTGACGATAGAAGCCGTGGAAGCAGCACACCAGCGACCGAATGCGTGGACAACAGCACTTCTGCAAAACCTCCGTGTGGCCCGAAAGCAAGAGATAGGCCCGGAGTTCGAGCGCGAGCTTAGGAAACTAGCAGTGCATGCAGAGAAGACGGAGGAAGAGTTGTGGCCAGGCAGCGAACGGCCGAGTGGGGTGCCCCGCGTCCCAAGTGACTGATCCGGGCAACCAGATCTCCGCTGCCTCAACCCATTAATGTTAATAAGGGTGACCCGAAGTAGGTGATTGATGGAAGGGCCATCTGCGGGAAGAAGAACGATGACCCGCGTGGGCCGCGCAGCGGTCCAGATCGGCGGCCGGAGGGGATGTTTCTATAGACAGGGCAGGTCCTCACCCCGCGGCTTTTAGCCGCCGGCGACCTAAACGCCGATAACAGCGCATATGTTCGTTGGGGTGTCCCCCGGGCGGAATTCTCCGCGTGCACGAACGAACCGACTCCTGCGCGGCGGAACGGGACTGCAGCCACAAGTGTGACGGGATTCGGTGGTAAGAAACTGCATAGGGATGGTTGTTAGTTTGTGGGCAACTCGTCCAAGCGGTGAGCTTGTCTTCCCCAGGCCCAAAGGCGACGTAAGCGGGGTCCGGCGGGTGACATCGCTGTGGGCCTCCGCCGCGCAACGACGGAATGATCAAAAGGCCGGAGACAGGACCGCACAGGCCAATGACGGCGGTACAGGAACACACGGGCGAAAGCGGTGCTGCGAGGTCTAATGATCCGCCCCGGTGCCGACATGGGCACCTCCGCAGGCCAGGCTTTGCCGCCCGTTCACCCGGTCGTGGCGGAACAGGGACCGGTCAGTCATACGGAAGTCCTAGCTTGAGGGATTGCTTCCAACAGCAATCACCTGGCGAAAGGAATCTGTATGTCTTCCCCTGTCTCCCGGCGTCGTCGTGCCCTGACGGGCGGCACCGCCCTGGCCCTGCTGGCACCGCTGGCGTTCTTCGGCGTGCAGATCGCTTCGGCGGATCCGCCGAAGCACTCCGGCGCGGAGGGCAACCCGCCGGCCCATGCCCCCGCCAAGGGTCACCGCGGAGACAAGCCCGTCGATGACGGGGTGGACCCCACGACGTACGTCGGCGGTCCCGACGTCGTCACCGAGGGCGAGACCGGAGGGGATGTCCTGGACGGTGTGGTCTTCGATGACGCCAACCAGAACTCGGTCCGGGATAAGGGCGAGAAGGGCGTCCCGGGGGTGACGGTGTCCAACGGCCGCGAGGTGGTCCAGACCGATGCGGAGGGCCGCTACGAGCTGCCGGCCCGGGACAAGGACACCTTCTTCGTCACCAAGCCCGCCGGCTGGGACACCCCGGTCGATGAGAACAACATCGCGCAGTTCTCCTACACCCACGCCCCCAACGGCACCGCGGAGCAGGAGCTGCGCTTCGGCGGCCTGGAGCCCACCGGGGAACTGCCCGCCGCGGTTAACTTTCCGCTGACCAAGAATCCCTCCTCGGCCGGCGAGGACATACGGTGCCTGGTGCTGGCCGATCCGCAGGCCTACTCCAACCAGGAGATCTCGCATGCACGCAACGGCGCCCTGCGCGAAGCAGCGGCCTATGATGCCGCCGACTGCGGCGCCCTGTTGCTGGGCGACATCGCCGGCGATGACCTGGGCATGTACGACCGGGCGAAGGAGGCCCTGGGTCTGATGGGCATGCCCGTGCGCGCGATCCCCGGCAACCACGACCTGGACTTCGACGCCACGGACGCCCGGTGGTCGTTCGATACCTACCGGCAGCACTGGGGACCGGAGAACTACTCCTACGATGTCGGCGAGGTACACGTGCTGGCGCTGAACAACGTGAAATACCCGTGCACACCCGAGAACGACAACGCCGACGGCAAGCGGCCGGCCTGCGAGGACCCGGCCGGCGCCCCGGCGTACAACGGTCGCCTCGGGGAAGACACCCTGGCCTGGATTAAGAAGGATCTGGCCACCGTGCCCAAGGACAAGCGCGTCGTGGTCGCCACGCACATCCCGCTGGTATCCCACTCCGGCGCCGACAGCGCCCAGCACCAGACCGACGACGTCCGCACACTCTACGAACTCCTCGAAGGACGCGAGGCGTTGTCCCTGTCCGGTCATTCGCACTGGGTCGAGTCGATGGCCGAGGGAGATTCCCTCGGGGCGTGGGAGGAGGCCGTTGGAGTGAAGGCGGTGCCGTTCGACCACATCGTCGCCGGCGCCGTGTCGGGAGACTGGTACGCCGGGGACTACGACGTCGACGGCCAGCCGATGAGCTTCCAGGGCGACGGCGCGCTGCCGGGCTTCTGGACCTTCGACTTCTCCGGCACGGACTACCGGCACGCCTTCCATGCCACCGGCCGGGACGGCGACCAGATGGGCCTGGGCCTGAGCTCCCCGCACTACCGCCACTGGGCGCAGACCCTGATCGACTGGCGCGACGAACACCCCGTCACCTGGGAGAACAAGCACAAGGACGCGGTGCCCCCGCTGACCCTGGGCGATCTCGGGGACCAGAACATGATTACCCGCGACGACCTGGACGGGGGCACCTACCTGACCGCCAACGTCTGGGCCGGCACCACCGACTCCACCGTCACCGTCTCGATTGACGGCTCCGAACCCGTCACCGCGGAGATCACCCAGCCCGCGGCGGGTGAAGAGGTCCGGCGCGGCGTCGAGTGGTCCGACCCGTCCGCGCTGATCCGCCAGCTCACCAGCGCCCGGATGTCCTACCAGTCGACCTCGGGGAACCGGGAGGCCCAGGGCCTGCACCTGTACAACGGCCAGGTCTACGGACCCTCCGCACCGCGCCCGGTGGAAGGCAACCTCGCCGATGGGTCCCCGCACCTGTGGCGCATCCCGCTGTCGGCCGACCTCGAGAACGGCATGCACCTGGCCGAGGTGGCCTGGACCGACCGCTACGGCAACCAACACACCGAGACCCTCGCCTTCGAGATCGTCGACGAACGGCCACAGCAGGGCTTCCGGCTGGACACCTTCGGCGAGGACGTCGTGTGGTGATTCAATGCCGCTTGCGCTAGTCCCGCGGGTGCCTGACAGCCGTGCTCACAGGAACGCCGGGGCTACGGCGAAGACGGCGGTCAGGACGTGCCGTCGGCGGCGGGAGACGTCGTGCATCAGCAGCGGCGCGTCTTCGTAGGGTACGACGTCGGAGATTAGGTGCTTGCGGATCGTGTCACCGTGGGTGCCGAGCAGCTTGATGGTTTCGGCCGAGAGCCGCGCCCGGTCCCATTGTGCCGTGAGGCCGCGCGGCACCCTGCCGATCTGCGCGCAGCGCAGGTTGAGCCCGTTGTGGTGGAATTCCTCGCCCAGCCGCACGGCGTCGGCTCCGCTGGTGTAGAAGGCCAGGTCGATGATGCTGCCCTGCGGGCGTGCCGCGCGGAGGGCGGCGTGGAGCGCCTCGGGGCGACCCCGGCATTGAAAGACGACGTCGGCGCCCCGGTCCCCGGGACCATGGCGCCATCGTGTTTTCAGGATTTTGCCGGGGTCGTCATTCAGGTCGAGGGCCAGGAAGCCCAGCTCTTCGGCCAACTGCCGACGGCGGGCGTCGGAGTCCGCAACGGCGACTTCGCGCGCGCCGAGAGACCGGGCGAACAGGGCGGTGACCAGCCCGATGGGGCCGGCGCCGGTGACGAGCACCAACCGGCCGTCCACCCCGTCACCCAACGCGCGGACCAGGCCGCCGGTTTCATCTGCCGCCGCGTGCAGCAGGCCGTTGGCGCAGATGGGCCCGAAGTGTGCGACGAAGACGCCCAGCAGCGGATCAAGGTCGTCGGGCAGCGGCACCAGATGCTCGCGCAACGGGTCGGCCACATGCGCGGTGGCGTGGCCATAAGCCGTGGCGAGGATGTCCCCCTCGGCGAAGGCCGGAGTGCGGGATTCGGCGACCCGGGCGACCTCCATGTAGCCCAGCCGGCGGATCGGATAGGCGGCCTCGGCTGAGTCCTGCAGGAACAGGCCGAGCTCGTGATCCAGGCGGGACCGCAGCGCGGGGTGGTCGCCCTTGACGAAGGCCAGTTCCGTGCCGGCGGACAGGCCGGTGACGAGGGTTTCGAGCAGGAGCCCGCCGTCGGGGACGTCGGGCAGCCGCTCCTCGACGATCTCCAGGGCTCCTGCCGCAGGAATGACGAGGTTGCGCCGCTTCCTCATGGCGCTGCCCCTGCCGTGGCCGGCCGCTCTTCCGGCAGCTTCACCGGCAGCCCGGTTCGTGCCGATTCGGCAATGGCACAGCCGAGCCGGTGGCTGCGCAGGGCCTCGGCATAGGGTGTGCGGGTGCTTTCCCGTTCGCCGCGGACTGCTTCGATGAATTCCCGGTCGACGGCGATGCGCGGGTCCTCGGCACAGCCCAGGTCCGTGCGCGACGTGCCGTCGAAACTGCTCAGGCCGGCCTCGGACAGCTCAAGGTAGAGGCCTCGACTCACGATGTGCAGGGCCGCGCGGTGCTTGGCGGCCAGCACCGAGGTCGCGGCCAGCGTGGCCACGGTCCCGGTGGCAAAGCGGACGGTGGCCGCGGTGGCGTCGTCGACGTCGTCCGGCTCCGGCCCTGATCCGTCGTCCGGCGGATGCCCGGTCTCCGTGCCGCGGACCCCGGCGGCGTACACCTCGACGGCTTCGCCGAGCAGGAAGCGGGCGGTGTCCAGGACGTGGGTGAGCTGCTCGACCACCTGACCGCCGGAGCGGTCCATGCGCCCCCACCAGGGGACCGGCGGCCGTTTGTCCAGCCAGTAGCCGTTGGCCAGCAGGGCCGGGGCCTCCTCGAGCAGGCCGCGGGCATGTCCGACGGCGTCCATGCAGCGCCAGTGGTAGCCGGTGCCGGTGACCACGCCGGCCGCTTCCACGAGCGCTCCAATTTCCTCCGCGGTTTCCCGGCCCAGGCCGACCGGCTTTTCCACGAACAGCGGCAGTCGCCTGGAAAGCGCGGCCCGTTCGCCCGGCCCGTGCGCGAACGGCGGAACGCACACGTAGACGGCGTCCGCTTCCGTCTGGTCGAGGGCCGTCTCGGGATTGGTGAAGGCGGGGGCGTCCACTTCCCGCCCCAGCTTCTCGGCCGCTGCCGCATGCGCGTCGGTGACGCTGGTGATGCGGGCGCCGAGTTGCTGCAGGACGCCGACGTGCCGGCGCCCGACGGCGCCGGCTCCGATCAGGGCTACTTTCACGCTCATCTGGCCTCCTGGAGGAGTTGGTCGTACAGGCGCAGGTAACTGGCAGCCATCGCCTCGGGTGTCCATGCCGCTGCCGCGTCGATGCAGTCCTGCGGGCGGATACCGTCCAGTTCCTGCAGGAACCGGGCCATTTCCTGCTCGTCGGCGGCGAGGAAGCCGGTGCGGCCGTGGTCCACCAGCGAGGGCAACACTCCCAGCGGTGTCCCCACCACGGGGATGCCGCGGGAGAGGGCTTCCACCACCCCGGTGGCTCCGGGTTCGGCCCACCGGTTGGGGGCCAGCAGCACCCGGGCCGAGCGCAGGACGTGCTCCTTGGCTTCGCCTTCGACCCCGCCGATCCAGCGGTACCGGCCGCCGTCGAGCAGCGGCCGGACCTCTTCCCGGAAGTATCTGGCATCCGGATGGGAGGCCAGGTGGGGGTCCCCTTCGGCCAGCCGGCGGTCCAGCTCGGCCGGGTCGTTGATTCCGGCGACGGGGCCGGCGAGTACCAGCGGCAGGCCCGCCAGGCGGCAGATCCTGAGCGCGGCGTCCTGCCCCTTGTCGCGGGTAATGCGGGCCAGCACCAGGGCATGCCCGGCTTTCTCCGCGTGGACGTCCAGGGCGGGCGGAGCGGCCAGCGGGACGACGCCGATCGTCTGGCGCTGCAGCGCTTTTGGTGCGCGCTCCAGCTGGGACTGCGAGACCGCCGCGAACCGGATGCGGCCGCGGCCGTTGAAGGAAGAATAGAACGCGCGGTGCTTGGCCAGGTCCCAGTGCAGGGTCTGCAGCACCGGCGGCGCAGCCGGTCCCATGGCGGCGAACACCGCCGGTCCCACCACCTCCAGGTGGTCGTGCACCAGGTCCCAGGCGCCGCCGTCGTGCATGGCCTGGACAACGCCCTGCATGTGCGCGTGGGCGATGCCCGAGACCTGGTTGTAGGGCAGGGCGATCGAGGGGAACTGGGGTTCGTCGAGGGGGCACAGGTAGGCGTCGGCCTCGATGGTGCTCGGACCCACCGTGGCGAGGGTGACATGCGCGCCGGCGCGGCGCAGCTCCGGAATCAGGGTGGCGATCACCGTTTCGATGCCCCCGTACCCGCGGGGCGGAACAGGCAACCAGGGGCCGGCGTTGATGAGGATCCGCACGGCTCAGGCCACGTGCCCGGTGGCGAGCCGGTACTGGCCCACGTCCAGCATCGCCGGACGTTCGGACAATTCCACGGTGCAGCTCTGCCCGACGTAGTCCTCCCCCTCGCGCATGAACTGAGTCAGCTCGACGGCGGGAGGGGCGGCCGGGGCCAGGCCACGGCGGTGCAGCCGGGCCTGCAGGGTGAGCTGGATCTGCAGGGCCATCCGGGCCAGCTCGGCGTCCGTGGAGTTGCGGTGGCAGCGCTCGCCAAGGTCCACCTGGGCCATCCCGTCCAGGCCCACGGCTTCCAACACGTCAATCAGCATGCCGGTTTCCACCCCGTAGCCGGAGACGAAGGGGATGCGTTCGAGCAGGCTGCGCCGGCCGGCGTATTCGCCGGCCAGCGGTTGGACGATCCCGGCCAGTTCGGGCCAGAACAGGTTCAGCAGCGGGCGTGCCACCAGTTCCGTGACCCGGCCTCCGCCCGCGGGCATGATCCTGACCCCGTCGTCGAGCGGCCGGTCATAGTAGCTCTTGACGAAGTGGGTCCGGGGATCGGTCAGCAGGGGGCCGATCAATCCGACGGCGAACTGCGCATCGAACCGGCGCAGGTCCGAGTCCATGAACACCAGAAGGTCGCCGCTGGCGACGGCCAGGGATTTCCACAAGGCTTCGCCCTTGCCCGGAGTGCATCCGGTGCCGGGCAGAATCAGGTCCTGGTGGGCTACTTTCGCGCCGGCGGCCGCGGCGACGGCGGAGGTGTCGTCCGTGGAGTTGGAGTCGATCACGATGATCTCGTCCAATAGCGGTACCGCCTCCATAAGTTCAGTGCGCAAAGCGGTCACGATCGACCCGACCGTCGCCGACTCGTTCTTGGCCGGAAGTACCACGCTGATCAGCTGGCCGGCCTTGCGTTTCACGAGTTCGTGCCGGTCGAAGCTTTTGCCTTGATAATTTTTGGCGGAGAACCACTCCAGAA
Source organism: Arthrobacter sp. Y3223151 (assembly GCF_059091125.1). NCBI lineage: Bacteria > Bacillati > Actinomycetota > Actinomycetes > Micrococcales > Micrococcaceae > Arthrobacter > Arthrobacter sp. Y3223151. The sequence continues at coordinate 454,668 of NZ_JBNHGI010000001.1, forward strand.
CGTCTGCCCGCATTCCGGCTTCCTCTCATCGAGCGCCGGTTCATCCCCCAAGGCCGGCTGTCGGTAGGATCAAGTCGAAGCCTACGGTCCGGATCCTGCCCTGTGAATAGTTTCCGCGAGATTGGCAGGGGCGGCCGTCCCCAGGAAAGGGGGGCGATACCGGTGCGGGCGGCTCGGAAACGTCTGCGCAAGGCCGCGGCAGGCGGCAGCAGTGAGGAGAATTGATGCAGCAGCAGGTCCCCGCGGGCGGCCGCGTCCATCGGCCCCGCCTGGTGCTGTGGCGGCACGGCCAAACCGACTGGAACGTGTTGGAAAAGGCCCAGGGCCATGCCGACATCCCGCTCAATGCGACCGGCCGTGTCCAGGCCAAGCAGGCTGCCCGGCTGCTGGCAACGTTCCAACCCGATTTCATCTGGTCCAGCGACCTGGAACGCGCCCGCCACACTGCTGCAGAGCTGGCCGCGTTAACCGGGCTGGAACCGGTGCTGGACAAGCGGCTGCGCGAGTACCATGTGGGCATCAGGCAAGGCACGACCTTTGCGGAGTTCCGGGAACAGCATCCGAGCATCTATGAGAGCTTCTTCCGTGAGGAGAACTACCGGGTTCCCGGGGCCGAGCTGCCCTCCGAAGTGAACGGGCGGATGAAGTCGGTCATGCAGGACGCCGCCGCAGAACTGGGCCAAAGCGGCACGGGCGTCCTGGTGGGACACGGGGCCGCCCTCCGAAGCGGGCTGTTGGCCTTCTTCGACGCGCCGGCCCACATGCGCGAGATGTTTGCCGGCATGGCAAACTGCGCCTGGACGGTGCTTGAAAAGCACCCGGACCGCGGGTGGCAGGTCGTCGACTACAACGCCCAAACCCTGCCCGATCCCTCCTCGGCACTGGCAGACGACATGCCGGCCGAACACGATGACCAGGGGTAGGATCCCTCCGGCAAATCCGAAGGTTGAGACGAGGACATCCATAGATCCACCGCGCCGTCGGGCCCGCCGAGAGCACTACGGCGGACTGGTGGCGACATCGCAAAGACTGCACCAACCCGGGCCCGGCGGAGAAGCCACGTCCACGGCATCGCCAACTTCGGCGCGCTGGTTGGTCGCGCGGTGCCTCCGCACAACCGGGGTGGATGCTGGAACAAGCTTTTTACAAGAGGACCAGCGAAGGATACGCCCTATGCCGCGCATCATGCCGGCATGTCCACGGCCGGTGACCGGCGAACCGAGGGAGACGTTAAGAATGGCGCGCACAACCGGGGTTCACGCAGTGCTCCTGTCCACAATGCTGATGCTCACAGCCTGCGGAGGTGAAGCAGCGCCAGAAGGGACCGCCGAGCCGGCCGCCTCCCCTACCGCCCAATCGCCGCAGGCCACCTCGGCGGCCAAAACATACACCAACGACGACCTCAAGGAAGTGATCGCGGGTCTGGAAGACGCGCAGGGCCAACAACTTTCAATCATTCCGGCGGCCCAAATCGATCAGGGACTCGTGGCCGCGAAGGAATTGCTGGCCAACGCGACCATCACCCCTGAAGCCTGTTCCATGTTCGCGACCGAACAGACCCAAATACCCGACGGCAGCACCTACGCCGCTGGAGCCAGCCAATCGGCCGAAGAAAAGTCCCAGACCGTCATCACCCTCGTCGCCGTCAAAGACCCGCAAGTCGTCGCCGACCAGTTCGAACAAGCACAAAAATCCATGCAGCAGTGCGCCGACTTCGAAATCGAAGCGGAAGGACAGAAAATCAGCAGCAAGATCACCCCACTGGACGTGACCACAGACGGTGAGCAGTCCCTCGGCTCCATCACCACCCAGAAGTTGCCGAACGGGCAAAGCCAGCAGGTCATGTCTGTAGCCGGAGCGCAAGGACCGCTCGCGGCCACCGCAGTGAAAATCGGACTCGACATCGAGGAAGAAGCACAGGACGAACTCATCAAACTCGTCAACGACGCCCTGGCCCATGGCGGGTAACCCACATAGCCTTCAGAACCGAATCAAGACCCACATGCCTCATCAGCAACAAGCTGAACCCGGTCACTCATTGGGAATAGCCGGGTTCATCTTGGCGTGAATCACCATAACTACGGCTCCGGATATCGTTACACATAGCATTCCCGGTGACCGAACTCAAAATCGGAACCAGCCCGAATCCGGAGAGTGCGCCCCCGGGCATTCCAGATACTTTGGAAGACTCAAGCCCTACTCGAAACGTGGAGGGGAAAGTTATGCAAGCAAGAGATGTTCTGAACCAGGAGCAAATCCAAGCAAATCTGCTCCAGTTGCCGGAATGGCGCTACGGTCTGGGTGCCTTGCGGACCGCATTTCGATGTGAATCATCCGCAGCTGCCTTGGACCTGCTTTCCACCATTGGCGGGCTGGCGCAGGAATCCGACCACCACCCTGACGTGGACTGGCGGTTCGACACTTTGTTCATCACGCTAACTTCGCACGATGCCGGAGACAGGGTGACGGAGCGCGACGTAACGCTGGCCCGCTCGATATCGAAGCAGGCCCACGCCCACAGCGCCACGCCCCTCCCGGGACTCTTGCGCACAGTGGAGATAGCCATAGACACAGATGCCCCGGAAGCCATTTCGGAAGTCTGGCGAACTGCACTGGGCTACAAGATGCACGAAGACGGAAGCCTGATAGATCCCTACGGCAGGGGTCCGGCCATCTGGTTTCAGGAGTCTCAGAGTCCCAGTGCAAATCGTTTCCACCTGGACGTCACTGTCCCCTTCAGCGAGAGCACCTCGACTCTGGATGCCCTGGTAAGCATTGGTGCCACACTCGATGATGAACATGCACCCATGTGGGTAGTGGCCACCGATGCCCAAGGCAACCGGTTATGCATCAGCACTGAAGCCGGACGCGGCGACTAGACGGGTCGGTCCACGCTGCTATGCGGCCATGAAAACATTCCATGTCCGTCCGAGGGCTAATGCCCCGGCCACAGCGCCAGACGGGATTAAGTTGATATCCGAAGCCATGGACATCCGCTCCCTTCGCAGGACTGGCAACCATCAGAAGGGGTTGTCAGCACTGACCGTCACCACAGGAAAAGCCCGGACCGACGGCGGTCCGGGCTTCTTTTCTCCTGTCAGCCGCAGTCGCCGCCACCGCCGCCTCCGGCATCCCCTCCGTAGGCAGTGGCTCCAAACGCTCCCGTGCTGGCCGCATCCGTGCTAACGGGAGCCCGGGCACCCTTTACTGGCCGGCGGTCGGCGCGGGCACCCAAGACCACCCAAGCGATACACGCCGCACAAAGGATCGCAACGATGATGGCGAATTCCATACCTAACTCCTGTCGTTGAGCTCAGGGTATGGGCGGAATACGTTTAGGGCAACAGTTTCAGGACGGGACAATTAGTGACTGCTGCGCCCGCGGCCGGAGGCTAACCTCGGGGGCAGCATTCGGTCGGCCGCCATTCCGGTCACCATCGAGAATATTGTTTTGTGGAGGATGTCCACTGCTTTCTCCTCGGCCGTCCAGGTGATTGGTGGGGAACCGGCCACCGGTGGCGTTCTCAATTGTTTGGTCAAAGCCCAGTCGCATCACGGTGTGCCACAGGTTGGCATGCAGTCCGCAAATGCCCGTGATGGCCCACACTCCCCTCAAAGCACCAAGGCTGGCACCGGTGCAGTAATGCATCAGATGGTTCCACAGAAAGGGCTTGGCATCGTTGGCGGGCAGATGGCCACATTGAAAGTCCCGGCAATCAAGGCCTCCCTTGCGGACCGCGAAAACCATGGCTAGCGTTTACCGAACAGTAAGCCTGCTTATAAAAACAGGTTGAGCACCACAAGGCTGCCCCGATCGGGCACCCGGCCCACCATCGAGGAGACATCGATGCGCATCAAGGATTCAGTCGTTGTGATCACCGGTGCGTCAAGCGGAATAGGCCGCGCCACTGCCCTCCGTTTCGCCCGGAAGGGCGCCCGCGTCGTGCTCGCGGCCCGCCGGGCACAGGCATTGGAAACGCTCGCCGCGGAATGTGAACGTCGCGGGGCGCAAGCACTGGCAGTGCCGACCGATGTCAGCGACGCCGCCGCCGTGCAGGAACTCGCCGACCGCGCGGTAGCACGCTTCGGCAGGATCGACGTCTGGATCAACAACGCCGCGGTAAGCTTCTTCGCTCCATTCCTGAAGGCACCTGTCGAGGACTTCCGGCGCCTCATCGACGTCAACGTGATGGGCTACGTGCACGGGTGCCGGGCCGCGCTGGCGCAGATGCAGCAGCAGGGAGCGGGCGTGGTCATCAACGTTTCCTCCGTCGTGGGGGAAATTGCCCAGCCCTACACCTCCGCCTATTCGATGTCCAAGGCCGCCATCCGCGCCCTGGGTGTTAGCCTGCGCTCGGAACTGCGGCTCACCGGCAGGAAAAACCTTAGGGTCTGCACGCTTCTGCCGGCGACCATCGATACCCCGTTCTTCCAGCACGCCGGTAACTACACCGGCCGCAAGGCGCTGGCCATGCCGCCTGTGTACACGGCGGAACGGGTTGCCAAAGCCATCACCGTATTGGCGGTCTCCCCCCGCGCCGAAGCCGTCGTCGGGCCACTCGGACGGGTCATGGCCTTGCAGCACAGGCTCACCCCGCGCTTGATCGAAGGCGCCATGGCAGCCCAGGTCAACAGGACACATCTTTCGCGCAGTGAGCCGGCGCCCACGACCGCGGGAAACCTCTACGCACCTCAGCCCTCGCACCCGAATCCAGCAACGGGAGGCGGCTGGCACGGAAGAAGAAAAACTGCGCTCCGCAGGACAGGCGCCACCCTGCTCGTCCTCACCGCCGCCGGAAAGCTCACCAGCGCCCTTGCCCGGCGCTACCTTGATTCCGGTGGGCCAGCAACGCGGAGCGCGTAATTTCGCCCCGCATTGGCGGCGCACTGCGCGGTCAGCACGTTCACCCCTTGTCCCCCGCCCCTCCGGTGGCGGCGGTGAGTTTTCCGTAGGCAACAAGGTTGTCTTCGAACTTGCCGTTTTGCGGGTTGTACCCGTCGCAGGTGATCAGCCGAATCTCTGCCTGCCTGGTATTCCCGTACACCTGCAGGGCCGGGAAGTTGTCCTTGGCATAGCGTTCGATCACCGTCAGCCGGAAGACCGCGGTCGTGCCGTCCTCACGCTCGACCCTGACTTCGTCTCCGGGGACCAGTTCCTGCAGCCTGGCGAAAACGCCCGGCCCCCCGCCCAGGGCGTTGACGTGGCCCAGGAGGATCGAGGGCCCCTTCTCCCCCGGCGTCGGGGAATTGATGTACCACCCGGCCGGGGAACCGGCCTCTTCGGGCGGCACCTCCAAGGTCCGATCCTCCCGCTGTGCGAGACCGATGATGTCGCTGCGAAGACCAATCCGGGGAATGCTCACAGCTGAAGGCCTGGCTTTCTCCAACACGAGGGAATCGCCGCCTGTAGCGGGAACGGCGGTTTGGGGAGCGGCCGTGTTTCTGGCAGCTTGCTCCGGCTTGTGCCCCGATTCAGCCCCTTGGGCCGCGCGGGGAGCCTGCTCGACGGCGGCGCTCGAGGGTGCGGAGGGCGGCAGCGACCCGGTAGCGGAGGGTGCAGCGCACCCCGCATTCATGGCCAGGACAAGGGCCAACCCGGCGAAGAAGGGCGGCCCTGTCCTTGCCGTCTTCACGCCGATCAGTCCCTGGGAGCGGAACGCCTGCGGGCAACGGCCGCCGTCGCGCCGGCGGCAAGCAGCACTCCGAGACCTGCGGCGAGGGACATCGCGCTTCCGTCTGTTTGCGCGGGCGTATCGATGCCTGTGTCGGGGGCAGCACCAGGCATCGGCCCGGTCATCTGGGAGGCGACCAGGGTTCCGCAGGCCGCGGACAGCGTGGCAGCGAGCGGCAGCCCCGGGGCTTCAGGGCTCATTTTTTGCTGGGCAGCCGGAGGAAGCCTGTTCGGGTCCACGCCGTGGACCTCCACCGTTGCAGATCCGGCCTGGATCGCCGCTATTGTTGCCGGATCTAAGGTCAGGGTCCGCTGATAGGTGTAGGCGCCGCCGGCGGGGAAGCGGTCGTTTGCCACTATCGAGGCGGGGCTGGTGTCCCCCTGGACCGTCAGCGACGTACTGACGGCACCGGCATACGGTTCGCCCTCGGGTGAACTGACGACGCCGTCGCCGTCGGTGTCTGCTGCTGGCCCCGGGCATAACCCCTGGCCGCCGATGTGAATGTGTTGGCCATGTGGGAACGGCGCGTTCATCCAGATTTCCGCGGCGCCCGAGACGTTCATGCTGACCGTTGCCTGCTGTCCGTGTATCTCGATCATCGCTTGTCCGGCGGTTCCGCTGTTGTTGGCCGGTGCAAGGTCAGCCTGCCACACGCCGTCTTGGGCTACGGCCGGCCCGGCCGCGAATGCCATGGCGCCAAGCGCGACGGCAGGGGCAATGAGAAGAGTCTGTGCCTTCATGATGTAGGCCTCTCAGAAAATAGTAAGGGTGCTTACGGTTCTCCCGTGCGTCACACCCTAATCCAACGCCCGCCATCTGAAAAGCCCTCGGCTCAGCCTTCGTCGCAGAGCAGGTGGTGCCAGCTTCCCGCGAGGACTCCGAGCGCCTGGTCACGGTCGGGTTTTGATGTGCGGTTCGTCCAGAGGGTGGAGACGTAGTTCAGCTGGGTGAACGCGAGCGTCCCGCGGACGTGGTGCGTCTCCCCCGAGAAGCGGCCGGCCTGCTGCATGCCGCGGACGAGGTCGGAGACTACTTCCTCACGCCAGTCCATCACCAGGGCCCGTACTTCGCGGTCGACGGCGGCAGCCTCGTCGAGGACGTCCAGATAGGGGCGGAAGACGGGCCAGAGCGCCGCGCGCGACTCAAGCCAGTCGAGGATGCCCGCGAGCTCGCCCACGCGGACCACGTCCACGAGCTCGGGGGCCGTCGAGGCGTCGTCGGGTCCGCCGGCGCGGTCAAGGACCGCATTCACCCGGGCCATGAAGTCCTTCATCAGGTCGCTCCGCGAGGGGTAGTACGCGTAGAAGGTCACCCGGGTGGTGCCGGCAGCGGCGGCGATATCGTCGATCGTCGTGGCGGCGTATCCCTTCTCGATACAGAGTTTGAGCGCCCGTTCGACGATCCTGTCGCGGGTCAGCTGTTTCCGGGCTTCTCGCAGCGACGGCATGAGGCATTCCTTTCCGTGGCGCAGGGACGCCTATCCGGGAGAACGGCATCCCTGCTTCCGCTGGAACCCCGACGTATCGTCAGGAGCGGCACCTGCTCACAGCTTTGCCGGCGTAGCCGGTTGCAGCGCCGACGGACCGCTATTGGCGAGCCGCCGCAGTTTGGGAATGGGGATGCGGTAGTTGAGCGCCGCCGCGGTTCCGGGGCCGCCGTCCGCGCCGTGCCAGCGCAGCAGCATCGAGTCGGCCTCCCCGCCCGGCTCCAGGTAGTCGGGCGCCCCGGTCACCGGCGTGAAGCCGATCGCCTTGAGCGACAGGCCGAATCCTTCGGTCCAGAAGTACGGTTGGAAGCCGAGCTCGGGCGCCGCGTCGCCTTTGAGCAGGCCGGCAGCCGCGGCCTTGGCCTGGTCGATGGCGCTGGTCCACAACGGCACCCGCCCTACCCCCCGGCCGGTCGGGAAGAACGCCACATCGCCGGCGGCAACAACGTCCGGCCGGACCCGGCCGCGCGAGTCGGCGCGCAGCGCCCCATCGACGAGGAGACCCGAACCGGCCAGCCACTCGATGTTCGGCTCGTCGCCGATGGCCGTGACGACGAGGCCGGCCTCGAGCCGGGTGCCGTCGCCAAGGGCAACCCGCGTCCCAGAGCCGGAGTCAACCAATCGCGCCCTGCTGCCGCTGACGAACCGCAGCCCGCGCCGGACGGCGGCGGCAGTGAAGACCCCGGACAGGTGGTCGCCGAGTTGACGCGAGAGGGGCTGCACGTCGGAGACCAGCGTGACCTCGCAGCCGACGTGCAGGCAGCCCGATGCGACCTCCATGCCCAACGGCCCGCCGCCGACCACGATCACCGAGGGGCGGCCCGCGACCCGCTGCTTGAGTTCCACCGCGTCCTCGATCGTGCGCAGCGTGAGCTCCGGGAACGCGCCCCCGGGCAGCGGACTGGCGCTGAGCCGCTTGGCCCGTGAACCGGAGGCGATGACCAGTCCGTCATACGGCAGCTCTTCGCCGCCGTCGGTCCGGACGACTTTCGCCTCCGGGTCGATACCTGTGGCGCTGACGCCGAGAAGTTCGGTCGCTTCGTGGGTTGGCTCGGGCAGCTCATGGGCTTGCAGCCCGCCGTCGTCGTGCAGCAGCGCCTTCGAGAGGGCCGGGCGGCTGTACGGGTGGTGCGCCTCGGCCCCGACGACGGTCAACTCGCCGTCGAATCCGTTCGAGCGCAGCGAGTCGCACGCGGTGAGCCCGGCGATGCCATTGCCGACGACGACGATTCGCCGCATGGTCACTTTTCCGCCAGCCGCAGCGCCGCTACCGGGCACACCCGTACCGCGGCTTTCGCGGCGGCCAGTTCCGCCCCGTCGACCTCGGGGACGTCGATCACCAGTTCGCCGTCGTCGTCGAGGTGCATGAGCTTGGGCGCGGCCTCCTCGCAGAGTCCGTGTCCTTCGCAGCGGGGGCGGTCAAGTTCGATCCTCACACTGCCACCGCCTTCACGACGTCGAGGCGTTCGTGGCTGCGGGTGATGTTGCTGGGCACCCGGACCTCGTCCCCGATCTCCAACACCTTCGTCCTGCGGGCCAGGGCCTCGATGATCGCGTGGGCCTCAAGCTTCGCCAGGCCCTGGCCGGCGCACCCGTGCGGCCCGTAGCCGAAACTGAGATGGTCCACCGGGTTGCGCGTGACGTCGAAGACGTCGGGATTCTCGTAGTGCCGCGGGTCGCGGTTGCCGGCGCCGAACAGGATGCCCAGCTGGGCTCCTGCGGGTACCGTTGCCCCATCAATTTCGACGTCGCGGGTCGCGGTCCTGCCCCAGATGTGGATCGGGGGCCAGTAGCGCAGCACCTCGGCGAATGCCGCGGGCACGAGCTCAGGGTTCTGGCGGACGAGCTCGAGCTGCTCCGGATGGCGGCCGAAGAGTGCGACGATGTTTCCGATGGAGGCGATCGTGGTGTCGACGCCGGCGCCCAGGTACTGGTGGATGATATGCCCGGCGGCCCCTTCCGGGATGTCGCCGCGGGTCTCGGCGTCGAAGATGCCGCGACCGATCGACCCCGGGGTGAGGTCTTCGGCGGTAACGGAGGAGCACCAGCCGTAGAGCTCGCCAGCGATCGGGAAGTTCTCCTGGGTGCGGTGGTTCATGGGTCCGAGGACCTGCATCGCGGCCTGCCCCCAGCGCAGCATGTTGTCCTTGACGTGGCCGCTGAAGCCGATGAGGTCGGCGACGATTTCGAGCGGGAAGGCGCGCGCCAACGAGTCAATGGCTTCGAAGCTGCCGCTGGCGACGAGCTCGGCGACGAGCTTGTCCGCCTTCTCGTCGATGGTGACCTTCAGCCCGCGCAGGGCGCGCGGCGTCAGGTTTTCCGACAGGGTCGCGCGCAACTGGGTGTGCGTGGGCGGGTCGGAGGCCAGCGAGGTGCCCTGCAGTGCATCGTTCACCATCGGGTTGAAGCCGAGGCTCGTTGAGGAGAACGTCTCCGGATCGGCGAGGGCATCGCGGATGATGTCGTAGCGGGTCAGGACGTAGAGGTCATTCTTCGGCAGGCGGACTACCCCGGCCTGCTCGCGCAGGGCGGCGTAGGTGCTGTAGGGGTCGACGAGGACGTCGTCATCCCAGATGTCGATGTCTGCTTCGATCGGTGCGGTCACGGTGTGCTCCTTTGATCGTCCTGGGTGCGGGTTCGGAAGCGGACGATGCGGACGCCCATAGCTTCGGAGAGCCGCGCCTCGGCAATGAGGCGTAGAACACAGTCTGCCCGGAAGCTTTACAGTGTGTCAAGTGAAATTATGGCGTGCATCACCGAGCGACGCCTTGTAAGGTTTTCTGGCCCGCGCGGACCGTTGGGGAGAGGCATCCAGACCGGGAAAACGACGGGCGTGCCGAAAGCGCAGTGGAAATATAAGAGGGCCTAGGCGTACCCGCGCCCAAGCCCTCTTTGTACGTAGTGGTCAGTTACATCTGGACGGCGCCGATCTGCTGAAGCATCTTCAGCGTGTCGGTCGATCCCCAGTGCTCGACCACCTTTCCGTCCTGGACTCGGACGATGTCGACGCCGCTGAACTCCACTGTATTTCCGGTGGGAGCCGTACCCATCAGCTCGCCCTGGTGAGTGCCGGTGAGGACGACACGGGCTGCCTCCAGGTCCCCGTCGACCATCGTAGGCTCGATGGACTTCACACTGATGTCCGGGAAGGCCGACCTGAACGATGTGACGTAGAACCTGATGCCTTCCAGGCCGGGCGGCTGCCCGGGGAAGGGCTCTTCATGATCCGTGTAGTTTTCGCTGCCCAACTCGTCGATCAGGTCAAGATTTCCTCTCTCCATGATTTCCCGGTAGAACCGCTCGATCAGTCCTGATCCGCCTGCCATTTCCGATTCCTTTCCTTGTTGGAAATTCCCCCCGGTTGCAATGCTCCCACCGGCGACACTGCGACACGCCGGGGGATAACGGGGCCTTCCCCGTACCGGGATGTTTCGGGAACGGGCCGACGGCCAAGGGACTTAATCCCCACCCCTTGCGGACCGGCCGCAAAGGTATCGCTCACCTGTACCGGGAGGTTAGACTGCCACCGTCTCCGTGTCGTACTGGATAGGGACGATATGAAGCTGAGCCAGCGCCTAAGATCAGGTCCCGTCATCTCACTGGGCAAGGTTCCCGCTGCCTACGAGCATCTGCAGAAGTTTCAGGCCCTGGCCGAGGAGTACGGCGACCGTGCCACCGGCACCTCCGGGTACGAGGCAGCGGCCCAGTACGTCGAACGCCAACTCGCCAGCGTCGGCTATCGCAGCACGCGTCAGTATTTCACCTTCAAACACCGCGGTGAGCGGATGGAGACCTTCAACATCCTCGCCGAGACCGCATCCGGCAGCGACGAGAACGTGATCATGCTCGGGGCCCACCTCGACGGGGTGCCGGGCTGTCCGGCGATCAATGACAACGGCTCAGGGGTGGCAGCCGTGTTGGAGGCCGCCAAAGCGCTCGGCCGGCAGGAGGGCCTCAGCAATACGGTGCGCTTCGCTTGGTGGGGTGCCGAGGAGTACAAGAAAGAGTACGGGTCCCGGCACTACGTCAAGCACCTGGCCAAGAGCGACAGCGAGGCACTCGACAGGATCGCGGCCTACTTGAACTTCGACATGATCGCCTCGCCCAACCCCATCATCGGGGTCTACGACGCACGGGACCCCAAGCCCCATTGCGACGTGCCGGAAGGCTCGACGGAGATCATGGACGTCTTCACCGACTACTTCGACGCCCACGACCAGCCCTGGGTCGCCACCGATTGGGACATGGACTCGGATCAGTTGTCTTTCGTCAGGAAAGGTGTCGCCGTGGGCGGGCTGTACAGCGGAGACGACGAGAAGAAAACCACCAAGCAGGCCCGCCTCTTCGGCGGCACCGCCAAGCGGCCCTGCGATCCGAACTACCATCAGCCGGGCGATGACCTCAGCAACGTCAATCTGGAGGCGCTGAGCATCATGACCGCCGCGATCACGCATGCCGCCACCCGCCTGGCCCACGACCGCGGCGCCCTCAAGCCAGCGGGGCACCGGTAGAACCCCTCCCTATAGGGAGGAGACCCTAAAGCTGCTAGCCGTGCTCGACCGCCATGTTGGCGAAGCGTGAGTAGTGGCCCTGGAAGCCGACCACGATCGTCTTGGTCGGGCCGTTACGGTGCTTGGCGACGATGACGTCGGCTTCGCCGGCCCGCGGAGATTCCTTGTCGTAGATGTCCTCGCGGTGGAGCAGGATGACCATGTCGGCGTCCTGCTCGATCGAACCGGATTCGCGCAGGTCGGAAACCATCGGCTTCTTGTCCGTGCGCTGCTCGGAGCCACGGTTCAGCTGGGAGAGCGCGATGACGGGGACTTCGAGTTCCTTGGCCAGCAGCTTGAGGGCACGGGAGAACTCCGAGACTTCCTGCTGGCGGGATTCGACGCGCTTGCCGGAGGACATCAGCTGGAGGTAGTCGAGCACCACCAGCTTCAGGTCGTGCCGCTGCTTGAGCCGCCGGCACTTGGCGCGGATTTCCATCAGCGACATGTTGGGGCTGTCGTCGATGAACAGGGGCGCGTCATTCATCCGGCCCATGGTGGTGGCAATCTTGCCCCACTGCTCGTCCTTGATGGTGCCCTTGCGCAGGTCCTGCAGGCCGATGGTGGCTTCCGCGGAGAGGAGGCGCATGGCGATTTCGTTCCGGCCCATTTCCAGGGAGAAGAAGACCGTGGTCATGTTGTTCTTGATCGCGGCGGACCGCGCAAAATCCAGTGCGAAGGTGGATTTGCCGACGGCCGGCCTCGCCGCGATGACGATCATCTGCCCGCCGTGCAGGCCCTGGGTGAGCTCGTCGAGTTCATAGAAGCCGGTGGGCACGCCGGTCATGCCTTCGCCGCGGTGGCCGGCGGATTCGATCTCGTCGACGGTGCCTTCGATGATGTCCTTGAGCGGTACGTAGTCTTCGGCGGTGCGGCGCTCGGCGACGGCGTAGATCTCCGCCTGGGCCTGGTTGACGATGGCGTCGACTTCGCCGTCCTGAGAGTAACCCAGCTGCACGATCTTGGTGCCGGCGTCGACCAGGCGCCGGAGCACGGCACGTTCCCGCACGATTTCCGCGTAGAAGCCAGCGTTGGCGGCCGTGGGCACGGACTGGATCAGGGTATGCAGGTAGGCGGGTCCGCCGATGCGGGAGATCTCGCCGCGCTTGGTCAGCAGGTCGGAAACGGTGACGGCGTCGGCCGGTTCGCCACGGCCGTAGAGGTCGATGATGGCCTCATAGATGCTTTCGTGGGCGGGGCGGTAGAAGTCCACGCCGCGGAGCACTTCAACGCAGTCGGCGATGGCGTCCTTGGAGAGCATCATGCCGCCCAGGACGGACTGCTCGGCCACGAGGTCTTGCGGCGGCGTGCGGCCGAATTCGGAATCCCGACCTGTTGCCGAATCCGCGTGCGCTAACGACACCGCTGCCTGCTTTCTTTGCTCCTCGAACCGGATACCGCATCCCCTCAGAGTCAGAACTACCAGCCGGATCGGACCATTTCGTCGGATCGCCGGAGGCGCGCCTACTGCAATTCAGCGAGCGGGCTGCGAGTGGGATACTCCGCAACGGTAACCCCCTTCCCCCTTCCCACCAAGCGAGTTATCCACTCCCCCTGTGGATAAAATGTGGATCAGTGGGCGTGTCTTGTGCACAGCCTGTGCGCAGAGCTGTGGAAACAATAGTTGACTCGCGAGTAACCCTGCCCTGACCTGCGGAAACGCTATCCACGGGGTGTGGACAAAAAGAAGTTTGCTGTTGATTTTCCCGCCATTTTTGCTGTTGACAGAATCGGAATAGGCGCGTACGGGCAAAAGTTATCCACTGGTTATCCACAGCCGTGAATTACAGAGGTGTGATGCCCGTTTTCGCAGGCTGTTGGCGCGCGGGCCATGGTGCGGGACGTACGATTCAAGTATGGAATTTGTGGTGCCGTTGCTCATCGCCGTACTGGTGGTCGTGATCGGCCTGGTCATTATGCGGTTGCTTTCGCGTAACAAAGCCCGCGGGCCCCGCCCGGGTAGCGGATTGTCGGCGAGGCCGGCAGCTGCCACGACCCGGGAGGCCGCCGCGGCGGCCAGCGGGCGCTTGAACCAGCAGCAACACACAGCCGTCTACGCGCTGATCGCGCAGGGGCAGGCTTTTGCTGCGATCCGGGAATACCGCACCGCCACCGGTACCGGGCTCCGGGAGGCTACCTCCGCCGTCGCGCAGATGTCCGCGCACCCGCAGCCCTACACGGCACCCGGCCGGGAGGCTGCCCCTACGCTCCGCCCGGAGGACGAGGGGTCCGGGGAGGCGTCCCCGGCAGGCCCGGAGGACAAGGTGGCCCGGGAGGCGTCCCCGGCCCGCCCGGAGGACGAGGCACCGCGGCCGGCAGCCGCTGCGCACCCGCCAGAGGACGAGGAGCCCCGGGCGGCGGCCCCCGCCTACCCCGCGGAAAAGGTCGTGCCGCCGGCGGAGCCAGCCCCCGCCCCGCTTCCCGAACCGGCCGGATACCGGTACCGGGCCATCGTGTCCAAGGGCAACACCATCAGGGAAGTGGCGAGCACCCGCCTGAACGACGACGTGTTTCGGCGCATCCGCACCGCGGCGCTGGGGGGAGATCGCGACGGCGCCGTCCGGTTGCTGCTGGAGCACTCGGAGGCGACCGAGCTGGAAGCGCGTGAATTCGTGGATTTGATTGAGCCGGACGAGGAGCCCTAACTACAGGTCCGGAGCACCCGACCGGCGCCGCGACGGCCCGGGTCTTGGCGTGCTGGCAGCGGGCAGGGCTTTGGCGGTGCTGGCAGCGGGCAGGGCTTTCTGGAACACTTCAGCCATGGCCGAGAACAAGACTGCACCCACGGACGTACCCGTCGACGTGTTCCTCGGGTCGGTGGAGCACCCCGTGCGGCGCCGCGACGGCGAAACCGTGGTGCGCCTCATGCGGGAGGTTACCGGGCAGGAGCCGGTCATGTGGGGCCCCTCGATCATCGGCTTTGGCAGCTACCACTACAAATATGCCAGCGGCCGGGAGGGTGACGCCGCCGCCGTGGGCTTCTCGCCGCGGAAGGCCAACCTGGCACTCTACGGCCTGACGTACGCGCCGGGCTCCGCACCGCTGCTTGAGCGCCTGGGCAAGCACAAAACCGGCGCCTCGTGCCTCTACGTCAACAGGCTCGAGGACATCGACGTCGACGTGCTCCGGGAACTGATCGAGCTCGGCTACCGGCACATGACCACCGCGGACCACGAGTCCCTGCAGAGCCAGCGCTAGGGCGGCCGGTTCAGAGCTCCACTGTCCCGCTGATCACTGTCTCGACCGACCCGCCGACCCAGACGTCCGCGCCGTCGGAGTCGATGTAGACGCGCGCGTCCCGGCCCAGCGCCGTTCCCTGGCGAACGGTGTAGGCGGCGGGTGCCGCTTTCTCATCGATCAGCCACTGGGCCAGCGCGGCGTTCAGGCTGCCCGTCGCCGGGTCCTCCGCCGGCAGGTCCTCGAAGCCCATCAGCCCGCGGACTTCAAAGTCGACGGCGGAGCCGCCGGGATGGGCGCCGATCAGGCCGACGCCAAACGGTGACAGGGCGGCATAGTCGGGCACGACGTCGAGGACGGCCCGGGCGTCCCGCAACTGCAGGGCCTGCCACTCGGGACCGTTGTCCGCCCACTGGTGGCGCAGCACGTCGTCTCGCTCAATCCCCAACGCGGCACAGATCTTCGCGACGTTCTCCTCGGGGAGCGGCCCGGTCCGGCGCCGCGGCGGCGCAGCGAAAGCCAGCCGTCCGCCGTCGTGCTTGACCTTGACCAGGCCGGCCCCGCACTCCTGGACGATCGCTCCCCCGGCCTGCGGCTGCCCGCCGGCGGCGAGCCAGACGTAGGCCGTGCCCAAGGTCGGATGGCCGGCGAAGGGCAGCTCGCCGCTGGGCGTGAAGATCCGGACCCGGTAGTCGGCCTCGGGACTGTCGGGCGGCAGGAGGAAGGTGGTCTCGGAGAGGTTGGTCCAGTTGGCGAAGCGCTGCATCTGCTCGCCGCTCAAATCGCCGGCACCCGACACGACCGCCAGCGGATTGCCCGTGCACGGTCCGGTCGCGAAGACGTCCACCTGGCTGAACTGATGTGTGCTCACGTCCTACAGCGTACCGGGCGTTAAACGCCGCAGGCCGGGTCCTGGACGGACCCGGCCTGCGGCGACAGTGAGGCTGTTAGCCTGCAACGACCTTCAGGTCGATGACGGCGGAGACCTCTTCGTGCAGACGCACGGTCGCCTGGTAGTCACCCACCGACTTGATGTGCTCGGTCAGTTCGACCTTGCGCTTGTCGATGGCGCCGAGGCCGGCGGCCTCGACAGCGGAAGCAACGTCGGACTGCTTGACGGTGCCGAACAGGCGTCCCGACTCGCCGGCCTTGACGGTCAGCGTGACCGGCTTGGCGGACAGCCGGGCAGCGAGCTGCTGCGCGTCTTCCAGGGATGCGATCTCGCGAGCGGCACGTGCAGCCTTGATGGACTCCACCTGCTTCTCGCCGCCCTTGGTCCAGGTCAGGGCGAAGCCGCGGGGCAGAAGGTAGTTACGGGCGTAACCGTTCTTTACCTCGACGACATCGCCAGCAGTGCCGAGACCGGTCACTTCGTGGGTCAGAATGAGCTTTGCCATGTCAGTACTCTCTCCTCTTCGCTTCGCTTAGCCGCGGCCAGCGCCGGAGTAGGGCAGCAGGGCAACTTCGCGGGCATTCTTGATTGCCAGTGCGATCTTGCGCTGCTCCTGCACGGTGACGCCAGTCACGCGGCGGGCGCGGATCTTTCCGCGGTCAGAGATGAACTTGCGCAGCAAAGCTACGTCCTTGTAGTCGATGACGGTGACGTCAGCGGCCTTCAAGGGATTGGACTTTGGTTTGGGCTTGCGAATTTCAGCCTTAGCCATCGTGGAGCTCCTTTATCTTGTGGAGCCCGTGGATCTTTTCCACGGGATGGGGTTTGTGTTTAGAAGGGCGGTTCGTTGGAGTCCGGACCGTTGCCCCAGCCGCCGGAGGTACCGCCGGCCGGTGCGCCCCAGGGGTCGTCCTGGGGTGCGGGCTGCTGGCCGGACTGCTGTCCGCCCCAACCGCCCTGGTTCTGGCCGCCGCCGAAGCCGCCGCCGCCAAAGCCGCCGCCTTGGCCGCCACCGAAGCCGCCCTGGCCACCGCCGGAGCGCTGGGTACGGGTGACCTTGGCAGAGGCGTAGCGCAGCGAGGGGCCGATCTCGTCGACCTCAAGCTCCATGACGGTACGCTTTTCGCCCTCTTTGGTTTCATACGACCGGGACTTCAGCCGGCCCTGAACGACGACGCGCATGCCCTTGGTCAGGGTTTCGGCGACGTTCTCGGCAGCTTCGCGCCATACCGACGCCCGGAGGAACAGGGTTTCCCCGTCCTTCCATTCGTTGGACTGGCGGTCGAAGGTCCGCGGCGTGGATGCAACGGTGAAGTTCGCTACCGCGGACCCGGACGGGGTGAACCGCAGCTCGGGATCGTTGGTGAGATTACCGACGAGCGTGATAACGGTTTCGCCTGCCATGTTGCCTCCTGATGTCCTGGTCCCGCTTGCCGGCGGCGCGCGGGAATGTCTTCGTCAATGCCGCTCTCGGAAAGGGGCGGCGATCACGGCTGATTACTCAGCGGAGATCTTCTGCTCCTCCGGGCGGATGATCTTGGTGCGCAGGATGGTCTCGTTCAGACCAAGCTGGCGGTCAAGCTCAGCAGCAGTGGCGGGAGTTGCGGTGAAATTGACCACCGCGTAGATGCCTTCGGACTTCTTCTGGATGTCGTAGGCGAGCCGGCGGCGTCCCCAGATGTCCACCTTGTCGATGGTTCCACCATCGTTGCGGACAACGTTGAGGAACTTGTCGAGCGAGGACTCTACGGTACGCTCTTCGACCTCGGGGTCGATGATTACCATCAGTTCATAAGCACGCATTGTGAACCCACCTCCTTTGGGCTAAGCGGTCACGGTCTTTCCGTAACAGGAGGTTCTGTTGCGTTGCCTGCCTGCCACCGCCGGCGACTTCCGTGTGTTTTGGCTATTGTCACAGGAAATACCGGCCGGCGCCGACAGCACAGACTTACCAATGGTACCGGACGGCGGTCCGGGCTCGTGAATCCGCCGCCCCGACCGGTCCTCCACAGCGCCGGCGGCCGGAAGCGCCCCGGGGATCGGCGGCCGGAGCGCCCCGGGGATCGGCGCCGTCAGTAGTCCAGCCCCAGGCTGGGCACCACCAGTCCGGTCTCGTACGCGTACACCACGGCCTGCACCCGGTCGCGCAGGTGCAGCTTGGCGAGGATCCGCCGGACATGCGTCTTGACGGTCGCCTCCGAGAGGAAGAACCGGTGGGCGATCTCCGCGTTGGAAAGACCCTCCGCGATGGTCCGCAGCACTTCCAGCTCGCGCGGCGTCAGGTCATCAAGCAACGGGTCGCGCTGCGGCGGCGCGGCTGGGCTGCCGCCTGGGGCCAGGCCGCGCACATAGGTCTCCAGCAGGCGCGCCGTCACCCGGGGCGCCACCACGGCGTCGCCGGTGGCGACCAGGCGCACCGCCTGGACCAGTTCCGCGGGTGCCACGTCCTTGAGCAGGAAGGCGCTGGCTCCGGCCTGCAGCCCGGCGAAGGCATACTCGTCCAGGTCGAAGGTGGTCAGGATGATCACCCGCGCGCACAGCCCGGCGGCCACGATCTGCCGGGTGGCTTCGATTCCGTCCATGACCGGCATCCGCACGTCCATCAGCACCACGTCGGGCGAAAGGTCATGCGCCAACCGCAGCGCCTCGGCCCCGTCGGACGCCTCCCCCACCACGGCGACGTCGTCCTCGCCCTCCAGGATGAGCTTGAAGCCCATCCGCAGCAGCGGCTGGTCGTCCACCAGCAGCACTTTCACCGGCCCGGCCGGGCTCCCATCGACGCTGTCAGACACTCGTGTTTTCCTCTCCGGGCCAATACAGGGTTGCCTCCACCATCCAACCACCGCCGGGCCGCGGACCGGCGGCAACGCGGCCGCCGTAAATGGCGGTCCGCTCGCGCATGCCGTGCAGGCCCTGCCCCGCGCCGAGCGAATCGGCCGGCCCGTCCGGCCGGCCGTCGTCGGCCACCGTGATGTGCACGGCGTCGCCGTCGCGGATCAACGCAACGTGCACCCGGGACGCGTCCTTGGCGTAGCGCAGCACGTTGGTCAAGGACTCCTGCACGATGCGGAACACGGTGAGCTTGAAATTCTGGTCCTCGGGCAAGGCCGGTCCTGCCATGACCGTGCGCAGCGGCAAGCCCGCGGCCCGGAAGCCGTCCAGCAGCCCGGTCAGTTGGTCCCCCGACGGCACCGGCATCAGCGGGGCCGCGTCGCTTCCGTTCTCGCTGCGCAACACCCCCAGCACCCTGCGCATGTCGGCCAGCGCCGACCGGCCGGTCGCCGACAGCTGGTCCAGGACCTGGCCGGCGCGTTCCGGATCCTTGCGCGCGACGACGGCGGCGCCGTCCGAGAGCGCGATCATCACCGAGAGCGAGTGAGCCACGACGTCGTGCATCTCCCGGGCGATCCGGGTGCGTTCGGTCGCCGACGCCAGCCGGGCGTTGTCATGGGCCCAACGCTGGAGTTCGGCGTCGTGGAGCCGGTCCCGGCGCACCGTGACCCCGATGCCCGCGGCGATGACGTTGGCCAGGATCAGCACCAGGCCGGTGACCAGTCCGACGTAGCTCGGGACCTGTCCGAGGGCAATCTGCTTGACGATCTCCGGCGGCATCCGGACACCCATCCCCACCAGCATGGGCACGGCGGCGAGGACCGCTGCGATGATGGCCTGGACCGCCGACCGGGCGGTGGCGACCGTGTAGACGGCGAACCACATGGCAAAGGAGCCGCTGCCGGTACTGGTCAGCACCACGATCAGAAAGTCCACCAGGGCGATGGCGGCCAGCACCAGCAGCGGCGACCGGCGCCGCCAGATCAGCGCGGCGCCGCCGGCCAGCAGCAAAAGCAACGGCGGCCATTCGCCGGCGACCGCCGTGATCAGGGCATTCGGCAGGCCGAACAGCACGTGGATGCCGACCAGCACCCAGTCCATCACCACGGGGTGGGTGTGGAAGTAGCGCCGGATCGGTCCCCGGCGCCTGGACGATATTTCGGTGAAGGAGACGGCGGCCGTTCGTTCCGCCGCCTCCTTCACCGAGGCCTGATGAGTCACGCGTCGAGCCCGCCGCGCCTAGACGTCCCGCGTCTTAGTCGTGACCGCCGCCCCGGCCAGCAGCACCGCGGCCCAGGCGGCCATGACCAGCCCGCCCTGCCATTGGGTCAGGTCGCGCTCGGCCGTCTCGAGCATGAGCATTTGGCGTCCCGCGTTGGAGGGCAGGTAGGGCATCACGCCGTCCTGCACCCAGTCGAAGGGGATGATCTGGGCGACGATCGGCAGCACCAGCAGCAGCACGACCAGTGTGACGATGCCGCCGGCACTGTTGCGCAGCAAGGATCCGAGCGCCAGCGCCATCAACGCCACCACCGCCAGGTAAAGGCCGGACAACAGCATGGACTGGACCAGATTCTCCACGTCGAGCCCGAATTCCCGGCCGTAATTGGCCAGGATCGGCTGCAGCAGGAAATAGGTGGCAAAGCTGGAAGCAATTCCGACGACGGCCGCGACGACGGCGACGACCAGCGCCTTGGCGAACAGCGGCGACAGCCGGGACGGCACGGCCGTCATGGTCGAGCGGATCATGCCAGTGGAGTATTCCGAGGCGATCAGCAGCACGCCCAAGGACCCGATGATCAGCTGGCCGAAGTCGATCCCGCCGCTGGTCATGAGGTACAGGAGGGACGCATCCATGCCGGCTGCCGCCGGATCCTGGCCGGCGGCCTCCATCTGCTCCATCCCGCTGGCGACGCCCCAGCCGCCGAGCAGCCCGATGCCGACCATCACCGCGACGGTGGTGGCCAGCAGCACCCAGGTGGAGCGCAGCGTGGTGAACTTGATCCACTCGCTCTTCAGCGTCCGGGGGAAGCTCACGCCGGGGCCGGTGACCCGGCCGACCTGCGGGGTCAGGGTTGCAGCGCTCATGGTCACTTTCCTTCCTGGCCGACGCCGGCGGCGACGGCAGCATGCCGTCCCGACCCTGCGGTGACGGCGTTATCGTGTATATCGGCCACCGGGCCGGAGTGGTATTCAACCTCGTCCTTGGTCAGGTCCATGTAGGCCTCCTCCAGGGACGCCTGCAGCGGGGTCAGCTCATAGACGAGCACCTGCTGGGCGAGGGCCGTCTCGGCGATCGCCCGCGCCGGGACGCCGCTGACCTCCAGCAGTTCCGGTTCGCGGGCTTCAACGGTGACCCCTTCCCCGGCCAGCGCGCGGGTGAGGACGTCGGGCCGGTCGGTGCGTACGCGCACCCGCTGCGCCCGGTTGTTGAGGATGTCCTGGATGGGCGCATCGGCGATGATCCGGCCGCGCCCGATGACGATCAGATGGTCTGCGGTGACCGACATTTCGCTCATCAGGTGCGAGGAGAGGAACACCGTCCGCCCCTCCGCGGCGAGTGCCTTGACCAGGTTGCGCATCCAGAGGACGCCTTCCGGGTCCAGCCCGTTCACCGGTTCGTCCAGAATGACGGTCTGCGGATCACCGAGCAGGGCCGCCGCGATGCCCAGCCGCTGCCCCATGCCCAGCGAAAATCCGCCGACCCGCTTCTTCGCCACCGCACCGAGGCCGGTCAACTCGATCACGTCGCCCACCCGCTTGGTGGGGA
This sequence comes from Arthrobacter sp. Y3223151, assembly GCF_059091125.1. NCBI lineage: Bacteria > Bacillati > Actinomycetota > Actinomycetes > Micrococcales > Micrococcaceae > Arthrobacter > Arthrobacter sp. Y3223151. The sequence goes on from NZ_JBNHGI010000001.1 coordinate 476,047, forward strand.
TGCTGTGGGTCGCGGCCATGGCCCGGAGGTGGTTGTACGCGGTCCGGGAGGTGTGCACCGCCTTGGCGTCGAGCAGGGCACCGACTTCTCGCAGCGGGGCCCGGTGCTTGGCGTAGTGCTTGCCGTTGACCAGAACGTCACCCGAGGTGGGACGGTCCAGGCCCATGATCATGCGCATGGTGGTGGACTTGCCGGCGCCGTTCGGCCCCAGGAAGCCGGTCACCCGGCCCGGCTGCACGGTGAAGGAGACGCCCTGCACTGCCGGTTTGTTTCCATAGACCTTGACCAGGCCCTGTGCCTCGATCATCTGAACCGTCCTTCGTGGATTGGAGTAGCGCCCGGATTCCCGGGGCCACTGAATACGTTACGGAGTGCCGGCCGGCCGCACACCGCACTGCGGGATGATCTTCGCGTCCGGCCGGATCGTCCTTACGGATGACGCTACGTGCCGTGGGCAGGCGCGCGTTACCGGGGGAGGCCCTGAGCGGCCCCTGACCGTTCCCGGAACGCTGCTAGGTACTGGAAGAGGTGCCGGCGTGCTGCCGGGCCCCCGTTGGCACGGGGCCTCGCCAACATTGCTCAGACCGCGACAGCGGCAGGGGGCGACTGGTACCGGCGGCTTTCCAAGCGCAACTCCAAGTCGTCCATTACCAGGGCGGCCAAGTCCTCCAACGTCTGAGTGTCGTCGTCACCGAAGTCGCGCGGCTCGAAGTCCAGCACGCAAAGGGTGCCCAGGTTGAATCCGTCCCGGGTTCTCAGCGGGACGCCGGCATAAAACTTCAACCCGAAGTCGCTGGCCACCAGCGGGTTGGCAAACGCCCGGGGATCCGCGGGCGCATTATTGATGATCCAAGGTCCGTGCTGCAGGATGGCCGAGGCGCAGAGTCCGGGTTCCCGGTCGATTTGCTCGATGTCCAGGCCGTGGTGTGACTTGAACCAGATGCGATCGTGGTCCACCACGCTGACAATGGCAATCGGGGCGGCGAGAAGGCGGGAGGCCAGTGCGGTGATGCGGTCGTACGCTCCGTCCGGCGGCGTGTTCAGGATCTCGTAGCGTCGAACCGCTTCCATGCGTTGAGCTTCGTCTACGGGGATTATGGAGGCGTCCACCCTATGCCGGCCCCGGAGGGCGAGCCCCAAATCAGCCAATGCCAGTGCCACCTCCCGCCCTGTGGGCCGTTCCTCTGGTTCACGTGCCATCATGGCGGTCAGCAACCCCGCCCACTCCGGCCCGAATCCTGCGGGGACGTCCGGATCACGCAGCAAACGGGCAACAGCCGACTCCAGCGGCGGGCCGGGAAAGGCAGCCTGGCCGGTAAGGCATTCCAGCAGGACCAGGCCCAGCGAATAAATGTCGCTGGCCGGGCCTATCGGTTCGCCCCTCGCTTGCTCCGGGCTGAGGTAGGCAGCTGTCCCGTAGACCCCCGGAACATGGGCATCATCGGAAACCACCATGGCGACTCCGAAATCGGCGAGCTTGGCGCGCAGGCGCGAGCCGTCGTCGTCGTAATTGAAGAGCATGATGTTGCCCGGCTTTACGTCGCGGTGGACCACCGAGGCGTTGTGGATGTAGGCCAGTCCCTCGGCCAATTCGCGCCCGATTTGGGCAACGTGGCGGGGCGGGAGGGCACCTTCGGCCAGCCGCACCCTCAGGTCGGCGCCTTCAATTAGTTCCATCACCAGATAAATTTGCGGATGTCCGGCTTCGATCTTGTCGATGCCTGCGTCCAGCAGGGTCACCAGATTCGGGTGGTTTAGCCGGGCCAAAAGCTTGATCTCCGCGTTGTCGCGGTGGAATTCTTCCTCGTCCATCGTGGGCCGTTGAATAACCTTGACGGCTACCTCCCGCCCCAAAATCTCATCTCGAGCCCGGTAAACCTTGGCGTTCGCTCCGGTACCTGCCAACTCCCTGAGCAGGTAGCGCCCGTCGAGCAGCATTCCGGATCGATCTAAATGAGGCGCCAACGTCTCCTGCTTCCCGGCTGCCTGTTTAACAGCACCCTTAGCATCTTACGGTGCAGCGGCGGCCCGTCGTGGTAGCGGTTGGGTTCATCCGCGACGCGGCGTCACGGTCACGAGTCGCGAGAGGTCGGTGCCCGGGGCGGCGAGTCGGTCCACGGTTTCGAAGACGAACTGTTGCATGGCCGCTGCCGCGGCCGAGGGCGGGACGTCGGTACGCCGGGCCAAGTTGACAGTCCGAGTCAGGTGGGGGCTCACCAGGCGGGTGCTGTCCAGCGAGGGGCGGTCGATGACCACCATGGCCGGAACCACGGCCACCCCCAGCCCCCGTTCCACGAACCGGAGCACTGCGTCCATCTCGGCGCCCTCGACGGCGATCGTCGGGGTAAGTCCCGCAGCGGAGAAGGCCGCGTCGGTGGCCACGCGCAGGTCGTAGCTGCGGTTGAACGCGACTTGAGGGATCTCCGCCAGCTCCGCCAGGGTGAGCTCGGCCCGGTTCGGGCGTCCGCCCCGTTGCTCCTGCCCGTGTCCTGGCATCGGGGAGCCCGCGGCTGAGATCACCACCAGTTCCTCGGAAAGCAGGGGGATCAGCTCGGTGCCGGCTACGGATGGTTCGGCCCCGCGGGTGACCATCAGGGCAAGGTCCAGGGCGTTCTCGTTCAGGGCGTCCACCAGGGAGCGCGAGCCGCCCTCTGTGATGTGCAGGTCCACTCCGGGATGCGCGGCCCGGAAGGCCGCCAGCACGTCGGCAACCAGTGAGACGCACAGGGTAGGCGGGGCGCCGAGCCGGACGTGGCCGCGCCGAAGCCCGGCCAGTTCGTCCATCTGCTCGCGGGCGAACCGCGCGTCGCCCAGCATCCGCCGCGCGATGGGCAACAGCACCTCGCCCGCGTCGGTCAGCGTCACCCCGGCCGGTCCGCGGCGGAACAGTTTGGTGCCCACGTCGGCCTCCAGCGCGGCGATCTGTCGGCTCAGGGACGGTTGGGCCAGGAAGAGCTCCTCGGCGGCACGGGTGAAGTGGCCGTTCCGGGCCACGGCCTCAAAGGAGGACAATTGCTCGAGTTTCATCATAGCCTTTTCGCATCAGTTCTATCCAGACAATGCATTGGACTCATGATACCCGCCTTCCTAGCATGGGAGATATGAGCACAAAGCACGCCGCCGAGCAACTGTTGTCCACCTCTGTCCTCGTCATCGGTACCGGTGGTGCCGGATTGCGCGCCTCGATCGAACTGGCGCAGCGCGGGGTCCAGGTGCTGGCGGTGGGCAAGCGGCGCAAGCACGACGCCCACACCACGCTGGCGGCCGGCGGCATCAACGCGGCGCTGGCCACCATGGATCCCGAGGACAGCTGGCAGCAGCACGCCGCCGACACCTTGCGCGAGTCCTATTTCCTGGCCGATCCGGTCATCGTGGAAACCGTGGCGCGCAATGCGGCCGGCGGCATCGAGGACCTGGAGAGGTGGGGAATGCCCTTCGCCCGGGAGGAAGACGGCCGGATTTCCCAGCGCTTCTTCGGCGCCCATAAGTACCGCCGTACTGCCTACGCCGGCGACTACACCGGCCTGGAGATCCAGCGCACCCTGATGCGCCGCGCGGCCGAACTGAACGTGCAGATCATCGACAGCATCTACATCACCCGCCTGCTGGTGGCGGACGGCACCGTCTTCGGCGCTTACGGGTTCGACGTCGTGGACGGCACGCCCGTGCAGATCCACGCCGACGCGGTGATCCTGGCCGCCGGCGGGCACACCCGCATCTGGCGCCACACCTCCTCCCGGCGGGACGAGAACACCGGCGACTCCTTCCGCCTGGCGGCCCTGGCCGGAGCCCGGATCCGGGACGCCGAGCTGGTCCAGTTCCACCCCTCCGGACTGCTGGAGCCCGACGATGCTGCCGGCACCCTCGTCTCGGAGGCAGCACGCGGCGAAGGCGGCATCCTCACCAACGCGCTCGGCGAGCGCTACATGGAGCGCTACGATCCCGAACGCATGGAGCTCTCCACCCGCGACCGGGTGGCCCTGGCCGGATATACCGAGATCGCCTCGGGCCGGGGAACCGAGAAGGGCGGGGTCTATCTGGACGTGTCCCATCTGCCCCGGGAGGTTATCCTGCAGAAGCTGCCGCGGGTCTACCGCACCTTGATCGACCTGCAGATGGTGGACATCACGACCACGAAAATGGAGATCGCCCCGACCGCGCACTACTCCATGGGCGGGGTGTGGGTGGCCCCGGAGGACCACGGCACCGGCGTGGACGGGCTGTACGCGATCGGCGAGGCGTCCTCGGGTCTGCACGGGGCGAACCGCCTGGGCGGGAACTCGCTGATCGAACTGCTCGTCTACGGACGCATCACCGGCGGGCACGCCGCAGAGTACGCCGCCTCCCGCACCACCGTCCGCCGGGACCCCTCCGCCGTCGAGTCCGCCCGCGCCGAGATGCAGGCCCTGCTCAGTGAGCGCGGGACCGAGTCGGCCCGGCGACTGCAGCGCGAAGTGCGCAACCTGATGACGGAGCACGCCGGCGTCGTGCGCACCGGGCAGGGGCTGCAGGACGGCCTGAACAGGCTTGCCGCCCTCGAAGAACGGGCGCGGCACGTCACCGCGCACCCGGACATCGCCGGGTTCGACGACCTGGCGCACGCCTACGACCTGCTGGGCTCGCTCCTCGCGGCCCGGGCCACGCTCGAGTGCGCCCTCGAGCGGCGTGAGACGCGGGGCTGCCACAACCGTGCGGACTTCCCCGAGATGGATCCGTCATTGCAGGGCAACTTCGTGTGGTCCCCGACCGAGGGAGTCAGCTTCGAGGCCCTGCCCCCTGCCCCGGACTCCTTCCGGTCCCTAGCCGAAGCCGACGCCGACGACTCGATGGCCGGCAAGCTCGTCGAGTAGCCCTGCGCGAAGCTACACCTGAGCCTTGGGGATCATGATCCACAGCGCGATGTACACCAGTTCCCCGACACCGACCAGTCCGAAAATCACGAACCCGAGACGCACCAGCACTTTCGGCAGGCCGAAGCGGGCGGCCAGGGCCGCGCAGACACCGGCGATCAGCTTGCCGTTCCGGGGACGAACCAATGCAGCAGCCATGGCCACAGTCTAGTAACCGAAACCGGTTTCCGAACAGCATCCCGCGACGGAAACGGCCCGGAGGCACCGATCTGCTTCCCGGCCGCTAGTCCGGCGCGGTCACCTCTTGCGGGCCGTGAACAACAGATACTCCCATTCCATCCGGCCGTCGCCGAGATCGTGCCGGCGGGCCAGTTCTTCGAGTTCTTCATCGAGGGCTTTGACCCGGTCGTGTTGATCCGCGATGTAGCGGAACGTGTTGATGGTGGGGCCATAGGTGGCCTTGAAGAAGTCGCGGAACTCCGCGGCGGTGGCGAACCTGTCGACCGGCAGCTTTTCGCGCCTGGCCACGACGTCGGTGGCCCGGTCCCCGAGCAGGTCCAGCACGTGCTGCTCGTTGCCCCACAGTGGCGGGGGTTGCGCCCCCGGAGGAGGCGGGGGTGCGTAAGGCCTCATCGTCGCGAACATCTGGCCGATGAAGCCTTCCGGAGTCCAGTTGGCGAGGGCGATCGTGCCGCCGGACCGCAGCACGCGGACGAGTTCGTCGGCACTCGCCTGGTGGTTGGGGGCGAACATGATCCCCACGCAGGAGATCGCGGCATCGAACGTACCATCGCCGAACGGAAGGTTCTCGGCGTCGGCCTCCTGCCAGTCCACGGAAACCCCTGCCTCCTCGGCCAACCGGCGCCCTTTCTCAAACAGCTCGGGAGTGAGGTCGGCCGCGGTGACCTGTGCCCCGGCCTGCGCCGCGGGGATGGCCGCGTTGCCGGAACCGGCGGCAATGTCCAGAACACGGTCGCCCTTCCGGATGCCGCTGGCCTCGACGAGAGCGCTGCCCAGCGCCGGGATCACCTCGGTGGCGACGGCGGGATAGTCGCCGAGGGCCCACATGGCCCGGTGCTTTGCCTTGATCCCCGAATCTACCGGTTGATTGCTCATGGCCCTTCCTCCTGCGATTGAAGGCCCCTCGTTTGGGGTTCTTCAAGGATGGGTCCGGGGCCGGATAAATTCCAGTGAAAAGATCCGGACGCGGCGGCCGCGGGCGGAACCTGCGCTGCCGCCGCACATCACGGGCCGAGGACCTCCGCGGCCTTCGCGGGTGGTGGCTGGCGGCGCCTGGGCACAGGGCCGGCGCTGTTGGCCGGTGGCGGGGCTACTGAACCGGTTGGAAGTCGCGTCAACCCCAAATACGGAGTCTCCGCGCGACCCTTTGAGGTCGGTAGTACCGTGGGACCGTGGCAGAAGACTCATTGCGGGCAGAAAACGCAAACCCCTCGCGGGATAGTGAACGGGGTGCCAAACATCCGGCTGGCCCGCGTTCGCTTGTCGCAGCAACGGCGGTGCGGCTTTATGCGACCAACGGCTTCGAGGCAACCAGCGTGGAACAAATCGCGCAAGCCGCAGGAATATCACGCAGCACATTCTTCCGCCAGTTTCGTTCCAAGGAGGACGTGGTTTTTGCCGACCATGACGAATTGGTGGACCAGACGGAGGCCTTCCTAGCCAGTGGCCACCAGGACCCCTGGTTGGCGGTCTGCGAAGCCGCCGCCTTCGTGTTCGAGCATTACGCACAACAGGGCGAGCTTGCCAGGCAGCGCTATGCCGTGGTCAATGCCATCCCCGCACTGCGGAATAAGGAGTTGGTCACCGTCTTCCGGTACGAGCGCTTGTTCAACGTGTACCTGAACCGGACGCTGCCGGGACTGGCACCATTGGACGGGATCCGTTTTGCGTCAGCCGTTGTCAGCACCAACAATTACTTCCTCCGCGCTTTATTGAAGGGCGACGACGGCCCTCCCGCTGCTACTGAACTGTGGGCGGAACTCAACAAGGTCCGGCGCATGCATGGCGTCTTAACCGATTCCTCGGGCAGGCCTGATGACGTAGTCGTTGCGGTCTTTCCTCGCTCGACGCCGGGGGCCGAGATCGCCCGAGAGATTCAGCGGCGACTTCAGCAAGAGTAGCGGGGCATGAAACGGAGTCTTACTTGACGTGAGACTCCGTTTCACATCAGACTGGTCAGCAGTCGACCTGTGAGGGAGCACCATGGGCCAAAAGCCGGCCGGTACTGAAGGCCAACCAGCACATCCTGCGGTGAACGCCGAGATAACTACCCGGATTGATACTGCTTATGTCGACCATGCCGGCTTCCGCTTTGCCATTCTGACCCTCGCGACTTCTGGCGGCCGCCCCGCGACGCTGAGTCCGGCATCATTGGCCGAATTAGAAGCCGTAATTCAGGCCTTGGATTTGTCCCGTGCCGACGCAGTTGCCCTGACCGGTACGGGATCGGTGTTTTGTGCCGGAGCTGACCTGAAGAAAATGGTCGAGGCCACCACGCGGGAACAGGCCGAAGAAGTGGCCCGGCAGGGCCTGGAAACGTTTGCCCTGTTGGCTGCCCTTCCGGTGCCGACCTTTGCCTTCGCCAACGGGATTGCGCTGGGCGGCGGACTGGAACTGGCACTTCACGCGGACTACCGCACTGCCGCCGACTCGGTGCGCGCTTTGGGGTTTCCAGAGGTCCGGCTCGGCCTTGTCCCCGGCTGGGGTGGGATCTCCCGCGCAACCGCGCTGCTCGGTCCCGCCGAGACGGCCAAGCTAGTGGTCACTGACTCGTTGGCAGGCAGGAATCTCCACGCGAATGCCGCAGCTGATCTCGGCTTGATCGATGCCGTACTTCCCGAGACCGGCTTCCTGGCTGCCTCATTGGATTTTGCGGCGGGCATTCTCTCGGGCGCCGCCCCGGCGCCCACGCGAGCCGGCCTTGCTCCGGCGCCCGAGTTCATGGGTGCGGAGGGGCAGACATCGTTGGAGGCCGTCCGGACGAAACTGGACGAGCGGTTGCACGGCGCTGCCCCCGCTCCCTACCAAGCGTTGGAACTGATCGCCGCTACGGCTGAATCCGCGGGCGGTTTCGGGCAGCAGGCGGAGATCGAGGTGTTCGGCAAATTGTTGCTCTCAGATCAGGCCCGCGCCAGCATCTACGCCTTCCAGCTCACCCAGTCCCTTGCGAAGAAACCGGCCGGCAGGCCCTCGGTCGAACCTCGGCCAGTACGTTCGGTCGGCGTGGTCGGCGCCGGACTGATGGCCAGCCAACTCGCCCTCGTCTTTGCACAACGGCTGCGTGTCCCTGTGCGAATCACGGATCTGTCGCAGGAGCGCATCAACGCGGCGATGACCTGGATACTCGCGCAGTTGGAGAAGCAGGTGGCGCGCGGGAACATGCAAGACGCGGATGCCCAAGCCATAGGCAACCTCATTAGCGGAGGCACCGACAAGGCTGCCTTCTCGGATTGCGATGTGATCATTGAGGCGGTCTTCGAAGAACTGGAAGTAAAGCGCGCTGTGTTCGCCGAGCTGGAACCGCTCCTGCGGCCGGAGACTCTGCTGCTGACCAACACCTCCTCTCTATCGATTGAGGCGATGGGCACGTCCCTGACCAGGCCCGAGCGGTTGGTTGGCTTCCACTTCTTCAACCCGGTGGCCGTGCTGCCCCTGGTGGAAATCATCTCCGCACCGAAGACGGATGAAGCTACTCTTGCAACAGCATTTGAGCTCGCTGAACGGCTGGGTAAGACACCCGTACTAACCAAAGACAGGGCGGGGTTTGTGGTGAACCGCGTGCTGACGCGGCTCTTTGACGAGGCCCTTTCCCTGCTCGACGAAGGCGCGGATCCGGCTGGAGTCGATCATGCTCTGGATCCACTGGGCCTGCCCATGACTCCACTGGAACTCCTGCAGTTCATCGGCCCGGCTGTGCAATTGCATGTCTGCGAGACCATGCACCATGCTTATCCTCAGCGCTTCGGCGTGAGCCGGAGTTTGGCCGCGCTCGTCTCAGCGGGGCTGCCTGGCTATCTGGACAACGAGGGGTGTCTTTCCCCGGCCGCGGCCGCCCTGCTGCCGGCCTCACATCCCGTCGATCCCGCCATAGTCCGGGGCAGAATTCTGGCTGCGCTCGCTGAGGAAGTTCAGGAGATGCTGAACGAGTCAGTCGTTGCGGGACCGGAACAGATAGACCTGTGCTTAATCCTGGGCGCCAACTATCCCTTCCACACCGGCGGCCTGACCCCGCTTTTGGACCGAGAAGCAGGCACGGGCTTCCATCCGGGGTTGCGGGTTCCTGTCCCAGCAGCCCCATAGCCCTTGACCGGGCCGGTCCGTGACGCCGCCGCCAAGTCCGTCATCATGCGACATGTTCTTCAGGCCGATGCGGGACAAAACCCTGCGCTGCAGGCGTTGCTGCGGGATCCCGCTCACTGCCCGCGCCGCAACGGTTGATCATTTTTGTGCCGCTACTACCTCAAACGGCGCTGTTCGCGGGCGGCCGGGGCGGTCAACAGCGAGGCGACCATCACCGCGGCCACGGCCAGCAGGGCGTTGCGGAGGCCCACCTGTTCGCCCAGAAACCCGAGGAAAGGCGGTCCGGCCAGGAACGCCACATAGCCCAAGGTCGAGACCACCGACACCCGCCCGGCGGCTCGGGCCGGATCGTCCGCGGCCGCGGACATGCCCATCGGGAAGCCCAGCGCGGCGCCAGCGCCCCAGAGCACGGCCCCGGCAAAGGCCAGCGGCAGGTTCGGCGCTAGCACGAAGAGCAGCAAGCCGGCCAGGGCGGTGCCCAGGCTGACCCGCAGCACGGCCACGCGTCCCCAGCGGTCGATGAACCGCCCGCCGGCCAGGCGCAGCAGCGTCATGGCGGCCACGAAGACCCCGAACATGACCGCGCCCGTCGCCTCGGTGGCGCCGAGCCCGACGACGGTGGCCTGGGCGATCCAGTCGTTGGCGGCGCCCTCGGTCAGGGCGGCCCCGAGGACGACGACGCCGATCAGCACCGTGCGCCGTTCCCGCCAGGCGGCGAAGCGGCCGGGGCGGGCCCCGCCGTCGTCGTCATGCTGGGGGCGGTGGGGCAGGAAGGCCCGCGGCACCACCCACGTGGCGGCCGCGACTACCACCGCCAGCACCGCCAGATGGGCGGCCAGCGAGACCCCGAGCACCGAGAGCCAGGCGCCGATCATGGCTCCGGCGAACGCGCCCAGGCTGAAGGCGGCGTGGAACTTCGGCATGATCGTGCGCAGCAGCTTCCGCTCCACGTCCGCGCCCTCGATGTTCTGCGCCACGTCCCACCAGGCCACGCCCACGCCGTAGCAGAACAGCGCCGCCGCCGCGGCGGGAAAGGAGCCGGCCGCCAGCGCGGCGGCGAGTCCGGCCGCGCTGGCGGCTGCGATCAGCCCGCCGGCCCGGACGCTGTTGGCCGTGCCGATCCTGGCGGCAAGCGGGCCGGCCAAGGGCAGCGAGATGACCGAGCCGAGGCCGAGGGCCAGCAGGAGCGCGCCGATGCTGCCGGCGCTGATGTCCAGCGTCGCCGCCGCGGCCGGGATGCGGGCCGCCCAGCTGGCGAAGACCAGTCCGTTGAGCCCGAAGATGGCGAAGGTCGCGTAGGTGGCGGCCCGGACCGGGCGGGGCGGTTTGCCGGGCCGGCGCTTCGCGGCCTTGCTCAGCTCGACGTTCTCCCCGACGCCGGGCGGTTCAGCGCTCCCGGACAACGCGTTCCTCGTCCCAGACCGGGGTTTCGCTCTCGTAGACCCTGCCGTCGGAGCCGAAGACCAGGAACCGGTCGAAGCTGCGCGCGAACCAGCGGTCGTGGGTCACGGCCAGTACGGTGCCTTCGAAGGCGTCGATGGCCCGCTCCAGTGCTTCGGCGGAATGCAGGTCCAGGTTGTCGGTGGGCTCGTCGAGCAGCAGCAGGGTGGCGCCGGACAGCTCCAGCAGCAGGATCTGCAGTCGGGCCTGCTGGCCGCCCGAGAGCAAGTCGTACAGCTGCTCCGCCTGCCGGGCCAGGCCGTAGCGGTCCAGGACGGCGGCCGCGGCCTCGCGGCCCAGGCCGGAGCGGTGGTCGTCGCCGCGGTGCAGGATATCCACCAGCGACTTGCCCAGCAGGTCCGGCCGCACGTGGGTCTGCGCGAAGAAACCGGGGCGGATCCTGGCCCCGAGTTTGACCGTGCCGGTGTGTGGCACGTCGGCGATCTGCACCTCGGAGACCGGCAGGTGCTCCTTCTCCGGGTCGGTGCCGCCGCCGGCCAGCAGGCGCAGGAAGTGGGACTTGCCGGAGCCGTTGGACCCCAGCACGCCCACGCGGTCACCAAACCAGATCTCGGTGCTGAACGGCTTCATCAAACCGGTCAGCTCCAGCTTGCTGGCTACCACCGCCCGCTTGGCCGTGCGCCCGCCCTTGAGCCGCATCTGCACGTTCTGCTCGATCGGCACGGCCTCGGGCGGACCGGCCTCGAGGAACTTTTGCAGCCGGGTCGTGGCGGCGTGGTAGCGGTTGGCCATGTCGGAGCGGAAGGCGGCCTTGTTCTTGTACATGTTCACCAGCTCCTTGAGCTTGGTGTGCTCCTCGTCCCACCGCTTGCGCAGTTCTTCGAAGCGGGCGTTGCGGTCGTCCCGGGCCTGCAGGTAGCTCTCGAAGCCGCCGCCGTGAACCCAGGCGGTGGCCCCGAGCGCGCCGGGTTCGAGCGTGACGATCCTGGTGGCGGCATTGGCCAGCAGTTCACGGTCGTGGCTGACGAACAGCACCGACTTCCGGGATTCCCGCAGCTTCTCTTCCAGCCAGCGCTTGCCGGGCACGTCCAGATAGTTGTCCGGTTCGTCCAGCAGCAGCAAGTCGTCCGGGCCGGCGAAGAGCGCTTCCAGCACCAGGCGCTTTTGTTCGCCGCCGGACAGGGTCGATGCGGTGCGGTGCTGCGCCCGGTCGAAGGGCATGCCCAGGGCCGCCATGGTGACCTCGTCCCAGACGGTCTCCTGCTCGTAGCCGCCGGCGTCGCCCCAGTCCGCGAGTGCCTGCGCGTACCGCATCTGGGTGGGCTCGTCGTCGTGCTCCATCATGGCCAGTTCGGCTTCATCCACGGCCCGCGCCGCGGCGGCGAGGGCCGGCGGGGCTGCGCCGACCAAAAGGTCGCGTACCGTGGTCCCGTCCCGGACCTGGCCGACGAACTGCCGCATGATGCCCATGGCGCCGGAGCGTGCCACCGCGCCCTCGTCGGGGGCGATGTCGCCGGCGATGATGCGCAGCAGGGTGGTCTTGCCGGTGCCGTTGGGTCCGATCAGCGCGGTCTTGGCGCCGTCGGCGACCTTGAAGCCGACGCCGTTGAGCAGCTGGCGGCCGTCGGAGAGGAAATAGGCGATGTTGGAGACGTCGAGATGGGCCACGGATCCAGTCTGTCATGGTCGCGGGCATACGAAATGGCCCAAAGTCAGGCCTCCCCATTAGCCAACTCACTTCGAGCCATTTCGTGTGCGGCATCGGATCCACCGCCCGAAGGCAGGTCCCCCCAACACGGATCCCTGGTGCCGCCGCCTCCGGTGTGGTCTCCCGTTCCGGTTGCTGACACCTTCAATCATGGTCCCGGCGGCTTCGGTTTGCCAGATCAATCCACCCTAGTTAGGAAAACCTAGGGTGCTCCCTGATTGGATGCCCGCTTGTTGCAATACCCCCCGCGCTGTGCTTGGTCTTCGTCGAGTGGCGCCGAGATGGCCAGTCTTGGCTCCTGCCATTGGATGCCCATTGACGGAGCGCAGGTTGTTGGGGCCGCCCATAAATTCGAGCCCATCGCGCGCCCAGCACCGGGCAGGCGACCAGGAAGGCAGAGTGTAACCGCATGTCGGGCCTCGGCACGAACTCGCGAGCTGAGGGGCCAGCGTGCCTGACCACAGGTTGGCGTCGAAAAGTGCCGAAGCGCCTGGTCGGCCAAGATACGCCCCCATCCTTAATCTGCTCATGTATACACATACATCCTGCTTCGGCTGATTCTTTCACAATTAGCCCGTCTGTGTATACACTGATTTCCATGCGCGCCAGTGACAGGGCTTACATTGCCCTTCGTGAAGACATTGTGGAGTGGCGGCTGCCCCCGGGAACCGTCTTGGGCGAGGTGGAGCAGGCCGCCCGGCTCGGCGTCTCCCGCACTCCGCTCCGCGAGGCGCTGGGTCGGTTGACCGCGGAAGGGCTGGCCACGCCTCACGCCGGACGCGGCGTCGTCGTCGCCGACGTGTCGCTGGAGAACGTCACCGAGCTCTTCGAACTGCGCACGGCGCTGGAATGCCAGGCCGCGGCTTTGGCCGCCGTTCGCGGTAATCCGAGCGAATTTCGTCAGCTGCAGCAGGAGTTCCTCGCGTCCGCGGAAGCGATGCGCGATTCTGCGCCGGATCCGCGGGCTTACTACGAGTTGGTCGGCAGGCTGGACACCGCCGTGGACAATGCGGCTGGCAGCACTTATCTGCGGCAGGCGATGGCCAACCTGCGCGTCCACTTGATCAGGATCCGCCGGCTCGCGCGGGACAACCCGGCCCGCTTGCTGGCCTCGGCGGCCGAACATGCCAACATCGCCGGCGCCATCGCCGACGGCGACAGCCAGGTGGCAGCCGCGGCGACCCGCATCCACTTGCACCAAAGCTTGGAACATTTCAAGGACGCATCCCCAAAACAACACCCCGATCAGCCCTCCGAAAGGACTGTCTCATGACCGTCAACCATCACGTGCGCGTCTACCGCAGTGAAGAGAACCTGCCGCGCGAGGACCAGCTAGCCCAGAAGATTGCCCGCGTAGCCACCGACCCGGTGGAGGTTTCCACCGATGTAGCCGAGATGATCATCAACCGGATCATCGACAACGCCTCGGTGGCCATCGCGTCCCTGAACCGCGGGCCGATTATCGCCGCGCGTGCGCAGGCGCTGAGCCACCCGGTCTCCGGCGGCGGTCACGGCGCCGGGATCTTCGGCACCAATGAGAAGACCTCGCCGGAGTGGGCGGCGTGGGCCAACGGCGTGGCCGTGCGCGAACTGGATTACCACGACACGTTCCTGGCGGCCGACTACTCGCACCCGGGCGATAACATCCCGCCGATCCTCGCGGTGGCCCAGCACGTGGGCGCGAACGGCCGCGACGTGCTGCGCGGCATCGCCACCGGTTACGAGATCCAGGTGAACCTGGTCAAGGCCATCTGCCTGCACAAGCACAAGATCGACCACGTGGCCCATTTGGGGCCGTCGGCCGCCGCCGGGATCGGCACGCTGCTGGGCCTGGATACGGAGACCATTTTCCAGGCCGTGGGCCAGGCGCTGCATACGACGACGGCGACCCGCCAGTCGCGCAAGGGCGAGATTTCCACGTGGAAGGCGCACGCACCGGCCTTCGCCGGCAAGATGGCGGTGGAGGCCGTGGACCGGGCGATGCGCGGGCAGACCTCGCCCGTGCCGATCTACGAGGGCGAGGACGGCGTCATCGCCTGGCTGCTGGACGGCCCCGACGCCTCCTACGACGTGCCGCTGCCTGCCCCGGGAGAGCCGAAGCGGGCCATCCTGGACACCTACACCAAGGAGCACTCCGCCGAGTACCAGGCCCAGGCCTGGATCGACCTGGCCCGCAGGCTGCACCGCGAGCACCCGGAGGCCACCGACGCGCAGAACGTGAAGTCGGTGCTGATCAGGACCAGCCACCACACGCACTACGTGATCGGCTCCGGCGCGAACGATCCGCAAAAGTACAGCCCCACGGCGTCCCGCGAGACGCTGGACCACTCGATCCCGTACATCTTCACCGTGGCCCTGCAGGACGGCGCCTGGCACCACGTCGATTCGTACGCCCCGGAGCGGGCGGCCCGGCCGGACACCGTGGCGCTGTGGCAGAAGGTCAGCACCGAGGAAGACCCGGAATGGACCCGCCGCTACCATTCGCTGGACATCGCCGAGAAGGCCTTCGGCGGCTCCGTGGAGATCACGCTGGCCGACGGGACCGTGATCACCGACGAGATCGCCGTGGCCGATGCCCACCCGCTGGGCGCCCGCCCGTTCGCCCGGGAGCAGTACGTGTATAAGCTGCGGACCCTGGCCAAGGGCATCGTCGACGATGCCGAAATCGACAGGTTCCTGGCCGCCGCCGAGCGCCTGCCCGAACTGGCCGCCGGCGAGCTGGACCAGCTGAACATCCAGGCCGCCGACGGGGTCATCGACCCCGCGGCCGGACCGAAGGGGCTGTTCTAAATGCTCTACGCCGCAACCACACCGGAGCAAAAGCGCCGGACACTGCGCGAGGGGCTGGCCTCCGGGCAGCTGCAGCAGTTCCCCGGGGCGTTCAATCCCCTCTCGGCGCGGCTGATCCAGGAGAAGGGCTTCGACGGCGTGTACATCTCCGGCGCCGTGCTGGCCAACGACCTGGGGCTGCCGGACATCGGGCTGACCACGCTGACCGAAGTCGCCACCCGGGCCGGGCAGATCGCGCGGATGACCGACCTGCCGGCCCTGGTGGACGCCGACACCGGCTTCGGCGAGCCGATGAACGTGGCGCGCACCGTCCAGGAACTGGAAAACGCCGGCCTGGCCGGCTGCCACATCGAGGACCAGTTCAACCCCAAACGCTGCGGCCACCTGGACGGTAAGAACGTGGTGGACCTGGAGACCGCCAGCAAGCGGATCCGGGCCGCCGCCGACGCCCGCCGGGACCCGAACTTCCTGATCATGGCCCGGACCGACATCCGGGCCGTGGACGGCCTGGCCGCCGCGCAGGACCGCGCCCGCGCCCTCGTCGACGCCGGCGCGGACGCCATCTTCCCCGAGGCCATGCGCACCCTGGAAGAATTCGCCGCCATCCGCGAAGCCGTTGACGTGCCGGTGCTGGCCAACATGACCGAATTCGGCAAGAGCGACCTGTTCACCGCGGACCAACTGTCCTCCGCGGGGGTCACCATGGTGATCTACCCGGTGACCCTGCTGCGCAGCGCGATGGGCGCGGCCGAGCGCACCCTGGACGCGATCAGGGCCGACGGAACCCAGCAGTCACAGGTCGCGGACATGCTCACCCGTGCGCGTTTGTACGAATTGGTGGATTATGAGGCGTATAACCAGTTCGACACCTCTGTATTCAATTTCCACGTGCCCGGCCGGCACTGACAAGACACTGACCACAAGACATAGGAGTCGAGCTATGAGCACAGATGTATCAACCGCAGCACCGCAGATCCGCAAGGGGCTGGCCGGCGTCGTCGTCGACACCACGAAGATTTCCAAGGTCAACGCGGAGACCAACTCGCTGCTGTACCGCGGCTACCCGGTCCAGGACCTGGCCGCGCACTGCAGCTTCGAAGAAGTGGCCTACCTGCTGTGGAACTCGGAACTGCCCGACGCGGTGCAAATCCACGACTTCACCACGGCTGAACGCGGCGGGCGCGCCCTGGATCCCGTCGTGCGGTCGGTGATCGATGCGCTGCCGGTTGATGCGCACCCGATGGATGTCTGCCGCACGGCGGCCAGCGTGATCGGCGCGCTTCACCCGCTGGCCGGAGATTCCTCTCCGGAGGCGAACATGGCCAAGGCAGTGGAGCTGTTTGCGGCATTCCCGGCGGTCGTCGCCTACGACCAGCGCCGGCGCCGCGGCCAGGAGCTCGTGGAACCCCGCGAAGACCTGGGCTACGCCGCAAACTTCCTCTGGATGTCCTTCGGCGAGGAGGCCGCCCCGGAAGTCGTGGACGCGTTCAACGTCTCGATGATCCTATACGCCGAGCACTCGTTCAACGCCTCCACCTTCACCGCCCGAGTCATCACCTCCACCCTGTCCGACCTGCACTCGGCCGTAACCGGGGCGATCGGCGCGCTGAAGGGCCCGCTGCACGGCGGAGCCAACGAGGCGGTCATGCACACCTTCGAACAGATCGGCATCCGGGCCGACGAACCCCGCGAGGAAGCCGCCGCCCGCGCCCGGACCTGGATGGAGCAAGCGCTGGCCGGGAAGCAGAAGGTGATGGGCTTCGGCCACCGGGTCTACAAGCACGGCGACTCCCGGGTACCGACGATGAAGGCGGCCCTGGACAAGATGATCGAGCACTACGGGCGGCCCGAAATTCTCGGCCTCTACGACGGCCTGGAACAGGCTATGGCCGAGGCCAAGGACATCAAACCGAACCTGGATTACCCGGCCGGGCCCACCTACCACCTGATGGGGTTCGACACGGAAATATTCACTCCGCTGTTCGTGGCCAGCCGCATCACCGGCTGGACCGCCCACATCATGGAGCAACTGGAATCAAACTCACTGATCCGCCCGCTCAGCGAATACAACGGAATGGACGAGCGCTCCTTCTAGGGAGCGAACAGCAGTGTGCGTCACAACAACTCATACTGCTGCCCACTAGCTGCGGTGGGGCATCGGACGATCACCCGGATCGTCAATCCTAACGCCACGATTACGATGCTCCACCGCCCATTAGCCGCCCTCTATCACTACGCAAAGAGCAATGACAGAGGGTGCCAGCCAAACACACCCGAAACCTGATGCAACCTCAGCCGAGGGCACTAACTTGGAAAGCAGTTCCTCATGGACAAGATTTCACACTTGACTGCCATGAAGCCCAGACGAGTCGAGGATTGGACCGCGCTCAAGGGCGTTTCTATCGATGTTCGTCTGAACGGCAGGACAATTTGTTCAGGCATTGTGGACGCGGTAACAACGGATGGATCCATTCTTTGGGTGCACCCTGCCGGGTCCGAAAGAAGGCTCTTCCAGAAGAGTAATTCCTATGAAGCCTGGAGCGATGAGCAATCCGCCCCGTTCGTCTACAGGATTTCGGGTAAGTCCCAGTAATAGCCCACAGAGTACCGTTTGGCCGACAATACAGGCCGGGCAACGAGAAGGAGCAAAAATGAGTACTACCGCCGCCGTAGCGCGTCAGGGTGTCCTGGCCGACGCCCTGGTCCCCAGCACCGCCCTGGCCAACACCGCGCTGGTCGTCGGCGGTGCCGGCCTGACCGCCGTGATGGCGCAGCTGGCCGTACCACTGTGGCCGGTCCCGATCACCGGCCAAACCCTGGCCGTCCTGCTGGTCGGCAGCACGCTGGGCCCGGCCCGCGGCATGCTGTCGATGGCACTGTACTGGGTGGCCGGCGTGGCCGGCATGCCGGTGTTCTCCGAGGCCTCGTCCGGCCTGGCCGCCGCCGTTGGCCCGACCGGCGGCTACCTGGTGGGCTTCATCGCCGCCGCGGGGCTGACCGGATGGCTGGCCAAGCGCAACTGGGACAAAAAGTTCCTGGGCGCCACCGTCTCCTTCCTCGCCGGCACCGTGATCACCTTCGTCTTTGGCATGGCCTGGCTGGCCATCTCCCTGGGCGCCGACCTGCAGCAGACCCTCGAGTGGGGCCTGTACCCGTTCATCATCGGCGGCATCGTGAAGTCGCTGATCGCGGCAGCCGCCATGCCCGCCGCGTGGAAGCTGGCGGCCCGCCTGCCCAAAGACTCTTCCCGCGTGTAGCGTTGGGCTGCCTGCGGCCTGAATACTCGGGCGCCCTAGGGTGCTCGGCGCAGCTCAGTCCTGCCGGTCCAGCACGGCCGCCAGTTCCTTGCGGGACGCAATCCCGAGCTTGGCGAACGACCGGGACAGGTGCCACTCCACCGCCTTGATGGTGATGAACAGTTCGGCCGCGATCTTGCGGTTCGTGAGCCCCTTGGCCGCCAGGGAGCAGACCCGGTACTCGGCCGGCGTCAGCCGGTCGGCCTTGTTCTCCGCGATCAGCGGCAGGTGGTGATCCTGCTGCGCGAGCAGGCGGGTCATGCGCCGGGCCACCGCGGCGGCCCCGATCCGGTTTCCCAGGACCAGCGCCTTGCGCGCCGCCGCCAGCGCTTCCGTCCTGAACACCGCCAGCGCGTCGGCCTGCGCCGGCTGCAGGCAGATCTCGGCCAGGTCGGCCAGGGCGAGCGCCAGCTGGTAGCGGCCCTCGTGGGCTTCGAGGAGCGAGATGGCTTCGCGCAGCATGACGACGGCGCCCGGCCCGGGCTCGGCCAGCGCGGCGGCCCGCAGCACAGCGCCGGTCAGGCGCGGGGCGCCGAAGGAGCGGACCTCCTGGAGCAGTTCGGCGGCAACCGCGGCGGCGTATTCGGCCTGCCCGGCACGGGCGGCGGATTCGATGGCGCTGCGCGTCCACAGGTTCAGTGTCGGGCCCAGGCCGGCGCCGAGGTCCATGGCGGTGGCGAAGTACTCGAGCGCCAGCTGGTGGTCGCCGTGTCCGGCGGCCACCACTCCGTGCAGCTGGAGCGCCATCGCCTGGACCAGCGGCACGCGTTCTTCCGCCAGCGGGACCCGTTTGAGCAGGGCGTCGGCGGCGGCCAGGTCGTCCCGGGCAAGGTAGATTTCGGCCAGCGTCACGCAGGCTACCTCCAGGTACGTCCGCCAGCCGGTGTCCGCCGCCTCCATGCTCGTTTCCAGGTCCATCTGGGCCAGCCGCAGCCGCCCCCGGTTCAAGTGGATGGCGCCGCGGCAGTAGGTCAGGGTGGCGTTCGCCATCGGCGAGGAGTTGGCCCGCGCCTCCGCGATGGCCGCGTCCAGCAACTCGAGGGCCGCGGCGTCCTGTTCCGAGCCGTTGAGCGCACCGGTTGCGTAGTTGATGATGTTCGACTCCGCGCCGACCTCCGCCAGCAGCTTTCCGCCGGCGCACGCCCGCAGGGCCAGTTCCCCGCTGCGTTTGGCATCGATTCCGGTCACGGTCAGCCGCAGCGCCTCCTGCACCAGCAGCAGCCGGTCGCTCGGGCCGTCGTGCGCCGGGTCCTGCGCCAGGATGCTCGCCAGCTCCTGGCGGTACTCCGCCGAGAACTGCAGCTGCTGGAACCCCGCCCCTGTCGCCAGCGCAACCACCCGCCGCCTGAGCTCGGTGTGCGGGTCGCCGTCGTTGTCCAATTCGCTCAGGGCCTGGCTGTAGTAACGCGCACTTTCCTCGATCCGGTTGATCGAATACCGGGCCTCGGCGAACTCCAGCAGCAGCTCGACGCGCGCCCGGGTGCCGCGGGTCATGGCCAGCGCCCGTCGTCCCAGGACCTCCGCCTGCGGGAGGTGGCCGGCGTCCTGATGGGCCAGCGACGCTTCAATCACGATCCGGCGCTGCAGCTCCTGTGCCAGCCCGTTCTCCGCCATGGCCCGTTCGATGAGCCGGACGGCGAACTCCGCCGCGCCGATCCGGCGGGCTCCCCCGGCGGCATCGAGCAGGATCTCGGCCGAGGCAGGGTCGGCGCCCGGTTCGGTCGCCAGGAGGTGGCCCGCCACCACGGCGCTCTCGCTGCCCTGTGCGATCAGGGCGGCCGCCGCCCGGCCATGCAGTTCGGCCTGCCGTTCGGGCTCCAGCGAGGCGAGCACCGCTTCGGCCACCAGGGCGTGCTGGATCCGCGGGCGGGGACGCAGGGCGCTCAGGAACCGCGCGGCGGCCAGGCGTTTCAGCACCGGGGTCAGGCCCGCCGCCGACAGCCCCGTCATGCGCGCCAGGAGTTGGTGGCTCGCGTCCTCCCCCAGGACGACGACGGCGTCCAGCACGGCGCGCTCGGTCGCCGAGAGCCGGTCGAGGCGGTCTTGAAGGACGGCGGCTTCCGCCTGGTCCTTGCCGATTGCGGCGGTATCGAGAGGTGGGCCGGCGCCGCCCTCCAGGAGCTCGTGGACATAGAACGGCGTTCCCCCCGCCGCCGCGTGGATGCGCGCCGCCACGTCGTGGTCGGCGGCGGGCCTGCGGCTGGCCGTCCACTCGGTCACGGCCTGGCGGTCCAGCGGTTGCAGCGGCCAGTGCACGCGGCCATCGGCACGGGCGGCACTGCCCCGGGCACCGCCGTCGTCGGCATCCAACAGCAAAGAGTCCGCCAGGATGCCGTCGCCGCGCTCCGCACCCTGGCCGGTACGCACCCCGCGCAGCAGCAGCAGCGGGACGTCGATCAGCAGGCCCGCCATGTCGGACAGCGACTGGAGCGAAAGTTCGTCCAGCCACTGGGCGTCGTCCACCACGGCGGCCACCGGTCCCTCCTGCGCCAGCGAACGCAGGACCCAGGAGGCCGAATAGGTCAGGGCGTCCTTGTGCAGCGGACCGCCCGCGTAGGTCAGGAAGGAATGCAGCACCCGGCCCTGCCCGTCGAACGGCGGG
Organism: Arthrobacter sp. Y3223151; assembly: GCF_059091125.1. Classification (NCBI taxonomy): domain Bacteria; kingdom Bacillati; phylum Actinomycetota; class Actinomycetes; order Micrococcales; family Micrococcaceae; genus Arthrobacter; species Arthrobacter sp. Y3223151. Next base: position 497,014 of record NZ_JBNHGI010000001.1, read on the forward strand.
CCGTGGACCGGCACCTGCTGGGCCAGCGGCGCGAACCACTGCCAGAACATGGATCCTGGCAGCGAACGGCGGGCGGCGCCAGCCGCCCGCAGCAGTTTCCAGCCGCGCGCGGAGGCCTCGGCGCACACCGTCTCCAGCAGGGATGTCTTACCGATTCCGGACGGGCCGCTGACGGTCAGTTCGATGCTGCGGCCGGATTCCACAGCAGTGGCGAGGTCGCGCCACTGCGCCACCTCCCGGTCACGCCCAAACAGCCGTGTTTGTGCCACTCCTTGATCCTAGGACGCCGGAGGGAGAAATTCGACGTTTCAGCGCGGCTCTTCGGCCACGCAGCGGTTATGCAATTCGCCGATTCCCTCGATCCTCGTCACCAGCTGCGCTCCGGCGGGAATCCATTCACGCGGTTTCCGGGCCAGTCCCACGCCGGCCGGGGTGCCGGTGGCCAGCAGGTCACCGGGTTCCAGGGTCATGAACTGGCTGACGTAGGAGACCAGCTGCGCGCAGGAGAAGATCAGGTCCGACGTGTTGCCCGACTGCTTGGACACGCCGTCAAGCTCGCATTCCACCGCCAGCCCTGCCTCCGGATCCAGCTCGTCTGCCGTGACGACGACGGGGCCCACCGGAGTCATCCGGTCCCAGTTCTTGCCCTGGAACCACTCCGAGGTGCGGCCCTGCCAGTCGCGGACGGAGACGTCGTTCATCACCGTGTAGCCGGCGATCGCGTCCCGGGCGGCGGCGTCATCGGCGTACCGGATCCGGGAACCGATCACCACGGTCAGCTCGGCCTCCCAGTCGATCTTCGTGCTGGCCGCGGGCAGCACCACGTCGTCCACCGGGCCGACCAGCGCGTTCGGGTACTTGGTGAAGATCGTGGGGTATTTGGGGACCTCCTGGCCCACTTCCTCGGCGTGCGCGTAATAGTTCAGGCCGGCGCAGAGGATCTTGCCCGGATGCAGGATCGGCATGTCCAGCTCCGACGCCGCCGGCGCGGGGCCCCGCTCGCCGGGCAGGGTCCGCCAGTCCCCGCCCCTCAGCAGTTCGCCGACGTCCCTGGCCGGCAGGTAGTCGGTGGCGCCGCCGTCCTGCCGGAACGCCTGCGTCGTCCCGTTCCGCCGTACTGTCCCCAGACGCATCTGTACCTCCTTGCGGCAGCCGTGCGCCGCCGTCGTGATGTTGTTGGGCCCTGGCAGCAGGGCCTCCTTGCACGATATACGGTGGGGCGCGCCGCACGGGGAGCGTTCAGAGGTTCCTTTCGGACTGGCGCTCCGATGCTCCGCCTGCTTCCTCGGGCAGTTCGGAGACCGGCACCAGGACCGTGTCGTGGATCATCCAATGCAGATCGATGCAGCCGTCCCGCGCCTCTTCGAGGACATCGACCGAGGGGACGCGTCCATCGCGGGGGACGACGAAGGCCTCAACGTGCAGCACATGGCCCTGGTCGCGGACACGCGAGCCCGCTTCTTCCACCCATTCCAGTTGGCGCAGATAATCATCGATGCGTTCGATCAGCGGGTGGGGCTCCGAGTCGTCAAAGGTGGTGGCCCGGCTGTCCATCAGGTCGGTGACGGAGCCCCGCATGTTTTTGTAGCCGTCGCGCAAAATTCCCCCGGCGATGAACAGCGCCGCGGCGGCGTCGGCCCACCACAGACCGATCCCGATGCCGGCGACCCCGACGATGGAGCCGACGGCCGTCTTCCAGTCCGCCTTGTTCATGTCCGCATCGGCATAGAGGACCTTGTCATGCAGTTGCTCGGCGAGTTTTTCCTTGGCCCGGCCCAGCAGGACCGGAGGAACGGCGGTCACTGCCATGACGACCATCATGAGCCAGCCGAGCCAGACGGTGTGGCCCAGCAGCTGGACCGATCCGATGGGCGGGTGCTCCCCTTTCAGCAGGCCCATGCCGGAGTCGACCACCAGGAACGCGCCCATGGTGCAGAGGGCCACCGCGGCCACGAGATGCGCAATCCCGGTCGACCGGTGGTACCCGTAGGGGTACTTCCGGGTGGGCGGCCGGTTGATGATCTTCATCGCCAGCAGGAACGCGATGGGCGGGGCGAGGGAGAGCATGTCTTCGATCCAGGCCGCCTTCATCGCCTGCGAATTGCCCATGACCAAGGCGACCAGGGTGACGGAGACCGCCAGCACGGCGATGGTGGTCCACTGGAGCCTGATGGCGCGCCGGAGGGCCTTTTCCTGCTCATCGGGCAGCTCGGTCCGGCCGAATTTGGTATTCATCCCTGTCCCTTCCGGTCGAGAAGGAACTTTTCCAGTTCCCGCAGGAAGGCGTTTTCGCCCATCCTGGCGGCCATGACGTATTCCACTTTGCCTCCGTCGGGGGCGCGGCCCTCGGCGTAGGGCTGGGTCAGGGCGGCCTTGTCCGACCACGGCGATTTTTTCGTCAGGCCTCCGATGACGAGGTCCAGGTCGCCGCCTTCGAGCTGCCCCATCAGGGATTCCTCGCCGGCCGCTGTCCAGGCGATGGTCGCTTCGCGGGTCGCGGCGAATTGCCTCACCAGGTCCGCCTCCGAGCCCGCGGGCTCCGCGCCGTCCCGGACCGCCGTCCAGGGCGGGTTGTGCGAGACACCCACCCGGAGGGTACCCCCGCTGATGCGCTCCAATGTCCCCTCCGGGTCCGCCGGCACCTGCAGCCCGCAGGAGGTCATCAGCAGCATGGCCAGCACCGCAAAAGCCGCCTTCGAGAAATTGTTCAGCATACTTGGGACCATAGCTAAACCGGCGCCGTTTTGGGGACGCCCGGGACGGCTTGCCGACGTCGGGCCCGGTCGGCGCTTCCGCCGGGGTCGGAAGCGATTACAGGCGGGCTACCGGCCCTCGCGGCACCACTCGAGCAGGCGCTCCACGGGCCAGGTGGTGATGATCCGTTCGGCCGGGACGCCGTTTGCGGCCGCCCGTTCGGCGCCGTAGTGGAGGAAGTCCAGCTGCCCGGGCGCGTGGGCGTCGCTGTCGATGCTGAACAGGCAGCCGGCATCGAGGGCCAGCTGGATGAGCTCGTCCGGAGGGTCCTGCCGCTCGGGCCGGGAGTTGATTTCGACCGCAACGTTGTTCTCCGCGCAGGCGGCGAACACGCGTTCGGCGTCGAACTCCGACTGCGGGCGGGTTCCCCGCGATCCCTTCACCAACCGCCCGGTGCAGTGGCCCAACACGTTCGTGCGCGGGTTCTCGATGGCCCCGAGCATCCTGCGGGTCATGGTGCCCCGGTCCGACCTCAGCTTGGAGTGCACGCTGGCGACCACCACGTCCAGCCGGTCGAGCATCTCCGGTGACTGGTCCAGTTGGCCGTTCTCCAGGATGTCGGCTTCAATCCCGGTCAGCACCCGGAAGCCGTCCGCCGCAGCGTTGAGCTCCGCGACCAGCTCAAGCTGCCGGGCCAGCCGCTCCGCGCTCAGGCCGTTGGCAACCGTGAGGTTCGGGGAGTGGTCGGTCAGGGCAAGGTAGTCGCGGCCAAGCCAGCGGGCGGCATCGGCCATGGCTTCCGGCGGCGAGCCGCCGTCGGACCAGTCGCTGTGGCTGTGCAGGTCGCCGCGGAGGGCCTGGTGCAGCTCGCGCCCGCCCTCGGCCAGGGGTGTCGCGGCGCGCTTGCGCACCTTCGCCAGGTAGTCGGGGACCTCGCCGTCGACCGCCTGCTGGATCACCACGAAGGTGCTGGAACCGATCCCTTTCATGCTCTTCAGCCGGCCGGTGCGCGCCCGCTCGGCCAGCTCGGCGGGCTCCAGCCCGCCGGCGACGGCGGCCGCCCTCCGGAACGCCTGCACTTTGTACGTGGGCGCGAGTTCGCGCTCCAGCCAGAAAGCGATTTCGTTCAGGGCCGCGACAGGATCCATGGGACCATCTTCCACCGGCACCGCCCGCTGTTCCATGGCTTACGGCCTCAGGGACGGCACAGCCAGTCCGAATTGCTCCCGCAGGGCCAGCTCGGCGGCGCGGTAGCCGGCCATGCCGTGCACGCCGGGGCCCGGTGGTGTCCCGGCCGAGCACAAATAGACACCGTGCAGCGGGGTCTGCCAGGGCGTCCGGCTCAGCACCGGGCGCGCCGCGAGCTGCAGCAGGCTGACGGCCCCGGTTCCGAAGTCGCCGCCGACGTAGTTGGGATTGTAGGCCTCGTAGTCCGCCGCGGACATGCTGGCCGAATCCACCACCAGGTCGGTGAAGCCGGGGGCGGCGCGCTCCAGCGCAGCGGTGATGACCGGCTCCATGTCCCGGGTGGAACCGCCCGGAACGTGGCAATAGGTCCAGAGCACGTGGCGCCCGGCCGGCGCCCGGGACGGATCGACCACGGCGGGCTGAGCGGTCAGGATCACCGGGTCTTCCGAGTGCCGGCCGCGGGCAATGTCCCGCTCGGAGGCTGCCATCTGTTCCCGTGTCCCGCCCAGATGAACGGTGCCGGCCCGGCGCAGGTCCGGATGGGCCCACGGAACCGGCCCGGACAGGATGTAGTCCACCTTGGCCGCCCCGGGTCCGTAGCGGAAACGCTGCAGGGCGCGCGCATAGCGGGACGGGAGCCGTCCGCCGGCCAGCCGCAGCAGTTCGGTGGGCGAGGTATCCAGCATCACCGCCTCGGCGCCGGTCAGCTCGGCGAGCGACGCGACCCGGTGCCCGGTCTCGAGCCGGCCGCCGTGGGCCCGCAGGTCCTCGGCCATGGCGTCGATGATGGCCTGCGACCCCCGGGCGGGCAGCGGGAAGCCCACGGCATGGGCGAGCGCGCCGAGCATCAAGCCCGCGCCCGCCGACGAGAGGCGGCGCACCCCGCCGGGGGTGTGCGCGGCGACTCCGGTCAGCAGGGCCGGTGCGAACTGTTCCTTGAAACGCAGGTTCCAGGCGGGAGAGCCCTGTTCCAGCGTGCGGAGCCCGTACCGGAACGCCGTCACCGGCCTCGCGGGCACCTGGAGCAGCTGGTCCATGGTGAACTCCAGCAGCGCATCGGTCCGCGCGACGAGCGGTTCCATCAACTGCCGGTACGCGCCGCCGTCGGCCCCCAGCCCGGCCACGGTCCGGTCGAGGTCGCGGTGGGCCACCGCCGCGGCGGCGCCGTCGATCACCTGCCCGTAGGAGACCTCCGGCACCAGCAGTTCGATCCGCTGGTCCAGCCCGAAGTCCCGGAAAAACGGCGAGGCCGCGGCCATCGGGTGTACCGCGGAACAGACGTCGTGCCAGTGGCCCGGCTCCATCAATTCCACCGTGCGGGAGCCCCCGCCGGGCGTGGCTGCCGCCTCGAAGACCGTGACCCCGAGGCCAGCACGCGCCATAATCACGGCCGCCGCCAACCCGTTGGGCCCGGCGCCGACTACCGCTACGTCCGTCACGTTAATCTCCTTCCCGCTGGGGCTTCCACCTTGTGGCCTGCGCGGCCTCACCGGCAAGGCCCGGCCAGGTCGAGGGCCGCCGCACGGCATCTATGCCCGACGAAGAATGTTCGGCCTGCCCGTTCCCGACGGCGGCCGCCGGGCCGGCGCCCCTCCCCCTGGCGGCACCCGGCAACGGCAGCGTGAACCTGTCCGGCGCGCCGTCGTAGTCCCCGCCCTGCGGGTCGTCGGTGTCCACCCGGCGGACCGGGTCATGCTCCGGCAGCCAGATGGCACGCACCACCTTCCCCGCTATGTATGCCGTTGCTGCTATATGCGCGACGACCGCCAGCACGTAGTACGGCGTGTCCAGGTTGCGTGCCGCTTCGCCCCCGCTCGTCACCTGGCCCAGATGCATCCAGGTGGCCCACCAGTGCATCGCCTCGAAGAACTGCCAGATCAGGAAGTCGCGCCAGCGCGGATGGGCCAGCACGGCCAGCGGGACCAGCCACACCACGAACTGCGGCGAGTAGACCTTGTTGGTGAGCACGAAGGCCGCCACCACCAGGAACACCAGCGACGCCATCCGCGGGCGCCGCGGCGCCGCCCAGGCCAGGAGCGCGATGCCCGCGCAGGCGGCCGCGAACAGCAAGAGGGAGGCGGCGTTGATGAATTCGGGGCTGAGGACGGGCAGTTGCTGCCGTTGCGCCATCAGGTTGTAGGCGTACCAGAGGGACGAGTGACCGGCTTCGCGCTGCCGGCTGTAGTCCAGGAAGTGGAACCAGCCGCCGAAGTCGCGCAGCATGAACGGCAGATTGACCGCCACCCATACCGCGGCCGCCGCCAGCGCGGCCCGGGCCAGGGGGCGGTACCTGCCGGTCCGCACCGCCAGCAGCACGATGGGACCGAGGATCAGCACCGGATACACCTTCAGCGCGGCACCGAGGCCGACGAGCACTCCGGCCAGGACCGGGCGGCGCCGGGCGAAGGCGAGCATCGCCAGCGCCGCCAGCATTGCCGCCCAGAGGTCCCAGTTGATCGTCCCGGCGAGCACAATGCCCGGTGCCAGCGCCACCATCGCCGCGTCCCAGGGCCGCCGGTGGCTCATCCGCGCCGTCGCGATGACGGTGACCAGCCAGACCACGGCCACCAGGGTGGCGTTGATATCGAAATAGGCCAGGGCCCGTTCCGGGGACGCGCCCTCGCCGGGCACCCACCACGCCGTGGCCCCGGCCACCAGACCCAGCAGCACCGGGTACTCGAAGGAACTTCCCGCGGTGACGAACGGGATCACGCCGCCAGCCAGCCCGCGGGACTCGAAGAGCACCGGCCAGTCCGAGTAGCAGCCCATGTAGAAGTAATCTGGCAACTCCCACCCGGCCAGCCGGCATGGCGTCTTGACCAGGACGGAAAGCAGCGCCGCGAGCGTTGTCATGATGATCAGCACCCGCTCCACGGTGAAAAATCCGGGCGATACCAGGCCCGGGGCGCTGTGCCGGCCCAGTGATCCGCCCACCATTTCGGTGAACTGCTTTAGGAACGGGTCGTTGCGGCTGGGCACCACGATGCGCAGCGGCGTGCGGCGCGAAGAGCGGGACCCGGGCATGTTCCAAGACTACTGTCGGCCGCCCGGCGGCCGCAGATCCGGGCCCAGGCGGCAGGTTACCCGTTTAGTCCGCTGCTGCACGCCTTCCCGTAACCTGGTCCACCCCGGGCCGTTACCGGTGCTTCCTACCGTGACTCCAATGAGTTACAACGATCCCCGGGAAGTTCTGGTCGTCATCCCGGCCCGCGGCGGTTCCAAGGGAATCCCGTTCAAGAATTTGATGTCCGTGGCCGGCCGGAGCCTGGTGGCCCGCGCCATCGACAGTGCGTTGGCGGCCCCTTCGGTGACCGACGTAGTGATCAGCACCGACCATCCGGACATCGCGGCCGAAGCCGAACGCTGCGGCGCCCGCGTCGTCGTCCGCCCCGCGGAGCTTTCCGGAGACACCGCCAGCAGCGAATCCGCCGTGCTCCACGTGCTCGCCACGCTGCCCCGGCAGCCGGCGGTCACCGTCCTGCTGCAGTGCACCTCGCCGTTCATCGAGCCGGAGCACCTGGACCGGGCCGTCCTGGACGTGCTGGAGGACCGGGCCGACGTCGCCTTCTCCGTCACCGAGAGCCACGCGTTCCATTGGTCGCTTGACGACGACGGTGCCGTCACCGCCGTCGGGCACCACGCCGACGTGCGGCCCCGCCGCCAGGACCGCCGGCCGCAGTACCGCGAAACAGGGGCGTTCTACGCCATGCGCACCGAGGGCTTCCTCGACCGCGGGCACCGCTTCTTCGGCCGGTTGAAGCTGCAGGAAGTGCCGGCCGGGCAGGCGATCGAAATCGACTCGCCCGAAGACCTGGCCGTGGTCCGGGCACTGGCCGGCCCGGCGGGAGCCGCGGCGGCCGGCGCCGTCGACGTTGACGCCCTGGTCATGGACTTCGACGGCGTCCACACCGACGACCACGCCTTCGTGAACGCCGAGGGCGAAGAGTTCGTCCGCGTCAGCCGCGAGGACGGCATGGGAATCTCCCGGCTGCGCAGCACCGGAATTCCGCAACTGATTTTGTCCACCGAACGCAACAAGGTGGTCAGCGCCCGGGCCGGGAAGCTCGGCATCGACGTCCTCCAGGACGTCTCGGACAAGGCCGGAGCGGTCCGCCAATGGATGGCCGTGAACCGGTTGGATCCCGACCGGGTTGCCTACGTGGGCAACGACGTCAACGACCTGCCCGCCATGGGCGTCGTTGGTTGGCCGGTGGCTGTGGGCGACGCCCGCGCCGAGGTCAAAGCCGCGGCACGGACCGTGCTGCAGCATCACGGCGGCGAGGGCGCGGTCCGCGAGATCTGCGAACTCATCCTCGCCGCCCACAGCGGTGCCGGCGGCCCGCGCCGCCTTCAACAAGCCACCACAGTAACAACCAGAGAGAGTGCACAGATGACTACCGAAGCTACCGTTTCCGTCAATGTTCCCGCCGGTTCCCCGGCGCCCGTCGCGATTGGCGACGTGCAGGTCGGTGCCGGACAGCCGGTTTACGTGATCGGCGAGATCGGCATCAACCACAACGGCGACATCGAGATCGCGAAGCAGCTGATCGACGTCGCCGCCGAGGCCGGCGCGAACGCGGTGAAGTTCCAGAAGCGCACCCCGGAGATCTCCACCCCCGCGGACATGCGGGACAAGATGCGATCCACCCCGTGGGGCGAGATGACCTACCTGGACTACCGGTACCGGGTCGAGTTCGACATGCCGATCTACCAGAAGCTCATCTCCCACGCCGCCGACCGGGGCCTGCACTGCTTCGCCTCGCCGTGGGACGTGCCCTCGGTCGCGTTCATGGAGGAAGCCGGCGCGCTGACCCACAAGGTCGCCTCCGCCTCCGTGACCGACACCGAACTGCTCACCGCGCTGCGCGAGACCGGCAAGCCGGTGATCCTGTCCACCGGCATGTCCACGATCGAACAGATTGACAAGGCCGTGGAAATCCTGGGCACGGACAAGCTGATCCTGATGCACGCCACCTCCACCTACCCGCTGCCGCCGGAAGAGGCGAACCTGCGCATGATCACCACACTGCAGGAGCGCTACCAGGTGCCGGTGGGCTACTCCGGGCACGAACGCGGCCTGCAGATCTCGCTGGCCGCCGTGGCCCTGGGCGCGGTGACGGTGGAACGGCACATCACCCTGGACCGGACCATGTGGGGCTCGGACCAGGCCTCTTCGCTGGAGCCCAAGGGCTTCGAGGCGCTGATCCGCGACATCCGGATCCTGGAAGAAGCCATGGGCGACGGCGTCAAGCGCGTCTTCCCGGGCGAGCTGGCGCCGCTGTCCCGCCTGCGCCGGGTGGACGGCTAAGCACACGCCATGAACCAGCCATTACTGAGCGTCATCATCCCGGCGAAAGACCAGGCCCCTTTCATCCGCGACGCGATGACCAGCCTGACCCGCCAGTTCGATGATCCCTCGGTCATGGAAATCATCGTCATCGATGACGGTTCCACCGACGGGACCGGGGAGCTGGCCGCCGCCTTCACCGGCCGGCTCCCCGGCCTGCACATCCTTCGAAACGACGCCGCGACCGGCCTGGCGGCGGCCCGCAACAAGGGGCTGGACGCCGCCACGGGACGCTACATCGCCTTCCTTGACCCGGACGACTGGTACGCGCCCGGCCACCTGTCACGCATCACGGCGGAGATCAGGCAGCTGGGGGTGGACTTCCTGCGGGTGGACCACGTGCGGCACGCCGGGGGAATCCGGACCATTCATCGGGCGCCTCAGGCCGTGCGCGGCGTCGCCCTCGATCCCCGCCGGGACATCGGACCCATGGACGCCTCATCCATGGTGGACTACCCGTTCGCGCCCTTCGGCATCTTCGACGGCGCGCTGCGGGAGGCCGGGCTGCTGCACTTTGTGGACGGCCTGCATACCGCCGAGGACCGTCCCTGGATCTGGCGGCTGCACCTGGAGGCAACCTCCTATGCGGTTTCGGACCAGTTGGGTGCCTTCTATCGCCGCGGCGTCGCGACCTCCTTGAGCCAGATCTTCGACCGCCGGCAGTTGGATTTCCTGCGCAGCTACGCCGAGGTCTTCCGGCTGGTGGCCGCAGACCGCGAGGCAGACCGCTTCCGGCCCAAGGCTATCCGGCAATTCCTGGCCATCGCCTGCCATCACCTCGATCGGTCGGAGAAGATGACCAGGGCCGTCCGCCGCGAACTGACGTCCGGGATCCGGGCTGTTGTGGCCGGCCTCCCGGCCCCCGCCGTCGGCAGCTGTCTGGCGGGCATGGACAAAAACCGGCGCCAGAAGCTGGAAACAGCGATCGGACCAGTGAAGTGAAAGAACTTTTCGTCGTATCAACGCTCTATCAGGTCGTCTCACTGGCCGCGGCCGTCGACGACGGGACCGTTCCGGCCACCGGTGCCGAACGCATCCTGGTGCTGACCAACAATGCCTTGATTCCAGAGATCACCGTTCCGTTCCACGAGTCGCCGGGCTTCGCCGATGCCGCTCGGAGGTTCGACCGCGTGGTGGACCTCGGCAAGCTGCTCTGGCCGCGGCGGCCGGGGCAGTTCAATCCCCGCGAGCAGGACCTGGATCTGTGGCAAAGGCTGCTGCGCTCGGAATGGGACTTGGGCGACGACCCGGTCCATCTCTACGTCGAGTCCATCCAGGTCAACCCTGCGGTCGCCCTGGCCCGAACCTTCGCCCAGGCAACCGTCTCGGTACACTCGGACGGCCTGATGAGCTACGGGCCCACCCGCAACCCCGTCCCGCTGGCCGTGGCCCAGCGGCTCGATTCCCTGCTGTACGTGGACCTCGTCCCCGGGCTGCGCCCGCAGTTGCTGCGCGAGCATGATCCCAAGCTGCTGCCGGTGGATCCGGCCTCCCTGCGCCGCGCGATGGAGGAGCTGGACCGGTCGGTGCCGCCCCTGGTACTTCCGGGGTCCCAACCGGATGCCGCCGGCAGCGCGCTGCTGCTGGGCCAATACCTGGCCGAGCTCGGGATCCTGTCGGCCGAGGAAGAAGCGGCGCTGCACCGCGGGATGATCGAAAAGGCCCTGGAGCGGGGGATCCGGCACTGCATCTTCAAGCCCCATCCCAACGCCGGACCGGCAGCCCTGCGCTCCGTCCAGTCGGCGGCCGGGGACCTCGGGGTACGGCTGGAGATCCTGGAGTCCCCGGTACCCGCGGAAGTGGTGATGCAGCGCCTGCAGCCCCGGTTGGTGGTCAGCTGTTTCTCCACCGCCCTCATGACCGCCAGGTACCTGTTCGGCATCGAGGCGGCGGCCGTAGGAACCGAACTGCTGCTGGAGCGGCTGACCCCGTACGAAAACAGCAACCGCGTGCCGGTCACCATCATCGACGCGATCCTGGAGCGGAACTTCCACGCCCCGGACCAGGAGGCGGCAGACACTCCCCCTGCCGGCCGCCTGCAGCATCTGGTCGAAGCCGTCTCCTACTGCATGCAGGGCGATACGCTGGCAGCAGGCCGCCCGAGTGCGGAAACGTATCTGCAGCACATCCAGGACGGACCCCACATGCGCTATTTCAAGCGGCGGCGGCTGACCAAGCTTCAGCTGCCGGGCGGATTGCCGCCGGCCGTGGCCGCCCGCCCGCTCGCCAAAGTCGGGCGGCTGGGCCGGCGTGCGGTCCGCACACTCCGGCGGGCCGCCTCGTGAGGCGGGCGCGATGACGGAAACGGCGATCACCGCGGCCTTCCTTCCCCAGCTGGGACCGGCGGCGGACGGTTATCCCACCCGTCCACCCGTCGGGTCCAAGGCACAGCGCGGGCGCCGGAGCGAACTGGTGCGCCCGCGCTTTGGCCGGGCCGCCGTCTGGGCCGAGTCGCCGTTGCAGTTGCTCAGCGCCGTGGAGGCGCACGGTGCCGGCCTGCTCGGCCGGGACACGCTCATCTACCCGCGCAGCGATGCCGTCGGCATGGACAGCACCCTGCAGTCGCTGATGGAACAGGTGCCAAGCGGCGTCCGGTTCGCGCCGCCGGCGGCCGCCCTCCCGGCGGTGCGCAACAAAAAGCTCGACCGCTGGGTCACCGGCGACGCCTACTCCGGCAAGGTCCAGGCGGAACTGTTGCGCGGCGTGGGCGCGGACGAACTGGTCATCGTGGACGACGGCCTGGCGACGCTGAGCCTGCTGCAGATGCTGGTCAGCGTGCGGCCCGTCCCGCTGATCAGGCCGCGGGCTGTGCCGACCACCCGCCGCAAGGCGCTGGGCCTGGCCACCTGGTGGACCCTGCGGAGGATGGCCGGCCAGGGCCGGCTCTTGGTGTTCACGGCCTTGACCGTGCAGCCGTCGGTGGAGAAAAAGTTCCGGGCCCTCGGCGGGCATTTGGAACGGCACCGCTTCGAGTGGCTGGGCACTCAGCCAGTCACCGAAAACATCAGTGAGCCGACCATCGTGGTGGGTTCGGCGATGCCCGCCGACGGGCTGATCCGGGCGGAGCCCTACCTGGAGTGGGTGCGGTCGCTGACCGAGGACGGCCCGATAGCGTATTTCCCACACCGCCGGGAACAGCCGGAACTGCTCGGCGCCTTGGCGGAGCATCCGCTGATCCACGTCAAGGAACACACCATTCCGGTGGAAATGCGCCTGCGCGGCCTCCGGCCCGGGCAGGCAGTCCGCGCCCTGCCCTCCACGGTACTGGCCTCGCTGCGCCTGATCCTGGCCCCGTCCGGCGTGCCGCTGAAAGGGCAGCCGGTACCGGACGACTGGTGGCTGCCCGGGACAACGGAAGAACTGCGCCGGCACCTGAGCAGCTCCCTGCGGGACGGAGGCAAGTGATGGCCCCCGAGCCGCGGCATTCCGCCGCGCCCGTCGCCGGCGGGCAGCACCCGGCCCAGCCGTTCCGTCTGCTGGCAGTCGCCGACAGCGACTCCTACCTGAAGTTCGCCTGCGCCACGCTGGATTCCGTCGGCGCCGGGTGGGAGCGTGAGGTGCTGCTGGTGCGCTCCCCCATCCTTCCGACCCTGGAGCAGACCCAGGCAGCCACCGCAGGGACCTTCCTGGCCGGCAAGGCGCCGCGCGTGATTCCCGCCTCGGGCCTGCGGGCCGCGCTGGCGGGTGCCGACGTCGTGCTGGCGGCAGCCACCGGACCCATCGTGGAAGAGATCTTCGCCCAGGCGTCCCGAATGCCGCGGCGGCCCGCCCTGGTGTCCGCGCTGCCGGGAGTGGCCTTCCCGGCCACCCGCAAGGCGCTGAACTACCGGGCGCTCGGGGACGCGTTCATCACCCACAGCCACGCCGAATGCCGGGCGTTCAGCGACTTGGCCGACGCCATGGGGCTGCCGCAGCGGATCCTGGTGTCACGGCTGCCGTTCCTGGCCTCGGCCGGGCGTCCGGAGCCACAGCAGAAGCCGCTGGATTCGGTGGTGTTCGCGCCGCAGGCCAAGGTTCCGGTGGAGCGGGAGCAGCGCGTGGCCATCCTGCAGGCCCTTGCTGCGTTGGCCAGGCGCCGGCCGGAGTTGTCGGTGCGGGTGAAGCTGCGGGCCTGGGCGGGCGAGCCGCAGACGCACACCGAGCAGTATCCGTTCGACCAGTTGTGGTCTGAATTGGTGGCGGCTCGGGCGGTGGGCGGGCACGAACTGCAGTTCTGCACCGGCCCCATGTCGGACCAGCTGACCCCGGGAGCCGCCATGGTGACCGTCAGCTCCACCGCGGCGCTGGAAGCGCTCGACGCCGGCCTGCCGGTGCTCATCCTGGACGACTTTGGACTCTCCGAGCAGATGTTGAACAAGGTGTTCGACGGTTCCGGGCTGGTCGGCAACCTGAAGGACCTGGTGGCCGGCCGGTTCGGGCATCCCGACCCGCGCTGGTTGCGGGACAACTACTTCCACGCCCAGTCGGTGCGGCTGGACGAAGTGCTGGCCAACTTCGCGGCACGCGCCAGGGCCGGAAAGCTCTCGACCGATCCGGATCGCCTGGCCGCGGTGCAGCGGCGCAAGCTGCGCTCCAGGCTGCGCACCGTCCTGCCCGCGCCGGCCTTGAGGCTGGTGCGGCGGCTGCGCAACGCCCGGCGGCTGCCCGCCTGAGCGATTAACCCGCGCTGCGTACCGTCCCGGGAATGGACGCGCCCGGCAATGTGTTGAAACACGGCGTAGACTGGATAGGCTGCCCGCCATCGGCGCGGCGGCCATACAGAAGTGTTTCGAAGGAGAACCGTGGCAGAGAACCCCATCCGGGTAGCGATCGTCGGTGTTGGAAACTGTGCGGCCTCGCTGGTCCAGGGCGTCCACTACTATCGTGGCGCCGACCCGAGCGCAACGATCCCCGGACTGATGCACGTTGAGTTCGGCGCCTACCACGTCGACGACGTGCAGTTCGTCGCCGCGTTCGACGTTGACGGCAAGAAGGTGGGGCTGGATCTCGCCGACGCTATCGGCGCCAGCGAGAACAACACCATCAAGATCGCCGATGTTCCGGCCACCGGCGTCAAGGTCCAGCGCGGCCACACCCTGGACGGCCTGGGCAAGTACTACCGCGAGACCATCGTGGAGTCCGACTACGAGCCCGTGGACGTGGTCGCTGCCTTGCGCAAGGCCGAGGTGGACGTCATGGTCTGCTACCTGCCGGTCGGCTCCGAGAAGGCCGCCAAGTTCTACGCGCAGTGCGCCATCGACGCCGGCGTCGCCTTCGTTAACGCCCTGCCGGTCTTCATCGCCGGCACCCAGGAATGGGCCGACAAGTTCACCGCGGCCGGGGTTCCGATCGTCGGCGACGACATCAAGAGCCAGATCGGTGCCACTATCACCCACCGCGTGATGGCCAAGCTGTTCGAAGACCGCGGCGTGGTGCTGGACCGCACCTACCAGTTGAACGTCGGCGGCAACATGGACTTCAAGAACATGCTCGAGCGCGAGCGCCTGGAATCCAAGAAGATCTCCAAGACCCAGGCCGTGACCTCCAACACGTCGGCCGTGCTCGGCGACGACGACGTGCACATCGGCCCCTCGGACTACGTGTCCTGGCTGGATGACCGCAAGTGGGCGTTCGTCCGCCTGGAGGGCCGCAACTTCGGTGACGCCCCCGTCTCGCTTGAATACAAGCTCGAGGTCTGGGACTCCCCCAACTCGGCCGGCGTGATCATCGACGCCATCCGTGCCGCCAAGATCGCCCTGGACCGCGGAGTCGGCGGACCGATCCTCTCGGCGTCCAGCTACTTCATGAAGTCCCCGCCGGAGCAGTACGACGACGACACCGCCCGCGCGAAGGTCGAAGCCTTCATCCGCGGCGACTCCGACCGCTAAGACGCACCGCAAGAACCGGGGCCGGCCCAATGGGGCCCGGCCCCGGTTCTTCTTTTGCCAGCCGGCGGCGGCTTCCGGGTAGATTGGGCTCATGGCCGTCCCCTCCCTGTCCCCCGCCGGGGAGCTCCGAGGACCGACCCCCCTCCGCCGCCGCAACTACGCGCTGGACATCCTGCGCATCTTCAGCATCGTCGGCGTGGTTGTCATCCACTCCTTCGGCGAGCTGGCCGGCGACGACGACCGCCGCCACCAGCCGGACTGGATCTGGGCGGCGATCATCGACATAGCCTTCATCTGGGTGGTGCCGGTCTTCGTCATCATCTCAGGCGCCCTGGTGCTGGCGCCGCGGACGCACAAGGAAGGCGCGCTGGCGTTCTACCGCAAACGCGCCCTGCGGCTGCTGCCCGCCCTCGTGGCCTGGCACCTGGCCTACATCTTCCTGGGCAGCCGCCTGATGCTCGGGCGCGAACTCGAACCGGTCGCCGTGCTGGTGTCCGTCTTCGACACCCACGTGTACCCGCACCTGTACTTCCTGTGGCTGATCCTGGGCCTGTACCTGGTGGCACCGCCGCTTGCCCGCTACCTGCAGTGGGTGAGGCTACGGCGGGCCGCCGCCGCAACCGGCGGCGTGCTGGTCCTGACCCTCGCGCTGTTCAGCCTCCAAGTCGCCAGCATCCAGTACGAGTGGGGCTGGCAGTACCCCTGGAACATCCTGACCCAGTGGTTTCCCTACCTGGGGTACTTCATGGCCGGCTGGGTGCTCACCCAGGTGCGCCTCCCGCGCGGTGCCGCCGCGGCGGCGGGAGGCGCCGCCGTCGTACTCTCCGTTTTCAACATCTGGCACTGGATTAACCAGGATTCCACGCCGCTGCTGAACGTCATCACGCCGTCCAGCTACGTGGGGCTCGGTGTCACCGCGGCGGCGCTGTGCATCTTTGCCGCCGTGTACCACCTGCTGGCCGGATGGCAGCCGCCGGGCTGGCTGGGCCGGTTGCTCGTCCAGCTGTCCAACGCCTCGTTCGGCGTGTTCCTGTGCCACTACCTGTTTCTGACGTGGCTCACCTTCCACGTCTTCCCGGACCGCGAGCCGACGCTGCCGCTCCTGTTCCTGAAGTTCTCGGTGGCCACGGCCTGCTCCTTCGCCCTGACCCTGGTTGCGTTGCGGATTCCCGTGCTGCGGCGGCTGTTCTAGGCCGCAGCCGCCGCAGCTAGGCCGCAGCGGCGCAGACTAGAAGAGTCCGGTGATGACGCCGTCGTCGTCCACGTCCATCCGGCCGGCCGCCGGTTCCTTCGGCAGGCCCGGCATGGTCATGACGTCGCCGGTCAGCGCCACGATGAAACCCGCCCCGGTCTTCGGGATCAGGTCGCGCACCGTGATGCTGAATCCGCTCGGGGCGCCCAGGACCGCAGGGTTGTCGGTGAAGGAATACTGCGTCTTGGCCATGCACACCGGAAGCTTGCCCCACCCGTTCGCCTCGATCTCGGCCAACCGCCTGCGGGCCGGGCTGGTGAACTCCACGTGGTCCGCCCCGTAGATTTGCTGGGCGATGGTCTCGATCTTCTTCTCCACGGTCAGGTCAAGGTCGTACAACGGGGAGAACGACTGCGGCTGCTGCAGGACGTCCGCCACCTTCGCCGCCAGCTCATCGCCGCCGGGGCCGCCGCCGCCCTGGCCCCAGACATCGGCAATGGCCGCCTCGACACCCTTCTGCCGGCACCAGTCCAGCACCCAGTCGAGTTCTTCGGCGCTGTCGGTGGTGAATTTGTTGATGCCCACCACGGGCGTGACTCCGAATTTGAGCGCGTTGTCCACGTGGCGCTCCAAGTTGGCGATGCCGGCCTGCACCGCTTCCAGGTTCGGTTCCTTCAACTGCTCCTTCGGGATGCCGCCGTGCATTTTCAGCGCCCGGATGGTGGCCAGCACCACGATGGCGGACGGGGCGAACCCGCCGGCGCGCGCCTTGATGTCCATGAACTTCTCGGCGCCCAGATCGGACCCGAACCCGGCTTCCGTGACGACGACGTCGGCGAGCCGGCGGGCGGTCTGCGTGGCCAGCAGCGAGTTGCAGCCGTGGGCGATATTGGCGAAGGGGCCGCCGTGCACGAAGGCGGGCGTGCCGGCGATGGTCTGGACCAGGTTCGGCTTGATGGCGTCTTTCAGCAGCATGGCAAGCGCGCCCTGCACACCCAGGTCCGCCACGGTGACCGGCTTACGGTCGTAGGTGTAGCCGACGGTGATCCGGGACAGCCGGGCTTTAAGGTCGGCGAGGTCGGACGAGAGGCAAAAGACCGCCATGACCTCGGAGGCGACGGTGATATCGAAGCCCGCCTCCCGCGGCACTCCCTGCGTCGGTCCGCCCAGACCGATCACTACCTGGCGCAGGGCCCGGTCGTTCATGTCCAGCACCCGCCGGAACGTCAGCCGGCGCGGGTCGATGCCCAGCGCGTTGCCCTGATAGATATGGTTGTCCACCAGCGCCATCAACGCGTTGTTCGCCGAGGTGATGGCGTGGAAGTCCCCGGTGAAATGCAGGTTGATGTCATCCATCGGGAGCACCTGCGAATAGCCGCCGCCGGTTGCACCGCCCTTCATGCCCAGGATCGGGCCGAGGGAAGGTTCACGGATGGCCACCATGGTCTTGTGCCCGGCCCTGGCCAGGGCGTCCGCCAGGCCCACGGTGAGGGTGGATTTGCCTTCACCGGCCGGGGTAGGCGACATCGCGGTCACCAAGACCACCTGGCCGCGCGGTTCCTTGTGGCCATCCCCCAGCTTGGCGGGATCAACCTTCGCCTTGTAGCTGCCGTAAAACTCCAGAGCCTCCGCCGGGATGCCGGCGGCGTCGGCAATGGCGGTGATGGGCCGCAGAGTGGCGCGGCGGGCAATCTCCAGGTCGGTCAGCGGAGCCGGTGCAGACATCGTCGTCCTTCTTCCTCGCATGGGCCATACAGGCGGCAGTACCGCCACAGCCAACGTATCAGCCGAAAAGGCCGCCGTCACCGGTCCCTTCGGGGGAGTAGGCGAACCGCGGAATGGGGCCTGGTGAGCTGGCAGGAACCACCTCAGCGCACCGCCGCAGCAGTTGGATTGGTCCGGCTCTCGGTCAGAGCATCAAAAAAATGGCCTGCCGCGCGATGATCGCGCGGCAGGCCATCTCCCTGTTTATTTGCAGCCGTTAGCGGCGGACGGCCCGCCGACCGGACAAGCTTTCTGCCACACCGATCAGAAGTACCGCGGCAATGACGGCGACGATGAATCCAAGTACGTTCAGTTCAAAGATGTCGCCTGTGCCCAGCAGGTTTGCGATGACACCACCGATGATTGCTCCGACTATGCCGAGCAGCAGCGTGGCCACGAGCCCCAGGTTCTGCTTTCCGGGCTTGATAAGGCGGGCGAGTGCTCCGATAACCAGCCCTGCAATGATGAAACCGATCATGTTGCCTCCTCAGGTTGCGATGAACCCACCATAAGCATACTTAGTGATCGGACGCAAAACGTTTCATCGTGGCGGAAACGGTCAGGCGCCACTGAGACGACGCTGCCGCGCGGCCTCCGGGATGCCGGTTTCAATGAAACACCACGGCACTTGAGCCTCGACAAATGCTTGAAGGCGGAGGTGTTTAAAGGCCGAGGCCCGCGCCTGGAGCAACCCGGGCGCGGGCCTGAAGCTACATCGGGTCCAATGCGACTCATCGGATCCTCCTCGCGGATGTGTCCCCTACAGGACGGCGTATTTATTTGCACTTGCCTGCTGGACCTCAGCGGATGAGCTGGCGGTGCGACAGCAATTCGTCGCGCACCTGTTCCAAGCGCTGTTCGTCAACACCCACGTTCTGTATTCGTTCCCACAGCGAGACGCTCTGGCGGAGCTTGCGGATCATGGCATTCACCTCCTGCCTGGCCAAGAAATTCGGCATGCCCGCTGCCGCGGAGCGTTTCGGGCTGTCCGGCGCCGGCACGGCGAAGCCCGCACCCCCGGGCACGGCACCGGCGTCGCCGCGACCGTCGCCGCGGGTGTCAAGGCCGCGCAGGCTTCCGGCGGTGATCACCTCGCCGTGGCCGCGCAGCTCCGTTTCCCGGGCCTGCGGCGGCTCGGGTGGACGGACGGATCGTTCCGGTGCAGGCAGCACGGCTGCATCCAGCGGTTTCATGAGGGGTTCCTCTCTGGGATGGGCGGAGTTTTCTCCGGAATGGGTTGGATTTCGGGCAGGACGCATGGCGGTATCCAGGCGGGTTGCCGTTGTCGGGGCGGGGCCGGTGGCCGTGCTCGAAGCAGCAGCGGGGGTCGCCGCGTCGGCAGCGGGTAATGCGGTAAGGGTGCTCATAGCGAAGTCCTCAAGGCGGAAGGTGAGGCCTCCGCGCGGAGGAGCTAGAGAAGTGCGGCGATTGACATACGGCAGCGGTTCAAGACTTGAACCGGCCCAATCAGCGAAGTTCTACTGCGCAGAAATGGCGGAGGCGGGTCGTCGGAGCGCGGCGAAGGAGTTAAACACTCCGCCCGGCGTCTTGGTCATATTCACGATTCCCACCTCCCTTTCCTGATAGCGCCAATAGATACGGTCCGGGTTGAAGCTCCTGATTGAGAAAGTTCAATCGGACTTGTCCAAGGTACCCGATTGCTCCCGCTTCTGCCTAGCCACGCCCGGGAACTTATTGATCTTTTTCCCGCTCAACCGGCGTGTCGCCCGCAACACGCCGTAGAACGACGGCGGGGCCTCCCCTTGACGAGCGTAGGCTTCCCCTTTCGGCGACCCCCTCGTTCGCGTTCCGTCCGCCTTGGCCCGGTTTGCCGCCCGTTCCGGCGGCCAGGCAGGGTCCCTAGACTGGACCCGGATGCGAGCACCCACCCCCGGACGGGACGACGACATGGAAACTGGAGCTCCGCCGGGACCCGTGACCGGACCTGCGGCCCCGAAGTCCCCGGCCCGCATTGACGAGCTTGACGCCCTGCGGGCCTTCGCGCTGCTGGGCATCCTGTGCGTGAACATCTGGTACTTCGCCGACCCGTATGCCGTCACCGGCGGCTCGAACCCAAAGTTCCAAGCCGGTGCGGACACCGCGCTCCGCTTCGCGGTCAGCCTCCTGTTCGAGGCCAAGTTCTACGTCCTGTTCTCGTTCCTGTTCGGCTACAGCTTCGTCCTGCAGTGGGCTTCGGCCGTGGCGGACGGCCAGCCGGTCGTCGTCAGGACCGTGCGCCGGGCCGCCGGCCTCGTGGTCCTCGGGCTGCTCCACGGCCTGCTCCTGTTCCACGGGGACATCCTGCTGGCCTACGGCCTGCTGAGCCTGGTGTTGCTCCGCACCCGCGCGCTCTCCGCGCGGGCCGCTGCCGCGGCCGGAGTGGCGGTCATCGGCTGCATGGGCGTGTTCGTCCTGTTGCTGGGACTCATCGCGGCGGCCGCGGGGCCGTTCGACGGCAGTGCCGCGGCGGGCGCCGCGCCGGCGTTCGGGCTGGCCGGCTCTCCCGCCGACGTTCTGGCCCAGAACGCGTCGCTGTATCCGCTGACGCAGCCTAATGCCGTGCTCCTCCAGGGCCCGATTGCCCTCGGCGCGTTCTACCTCGGCCTGGCGTGTGCCAAGGGACGGCTGCTCGAGCGGGGCATCGCACCACGCACGCTCCGCCGCATGGCTTTCACGGCGCTGCCGGCCGGGTTGGCCGCTTCTGCGCTGCAGGCGTGGTTACAGCACGGCGTCGGCGGTCCCGCGATGACCGTGGTGGCCTTTGGCATTTCCACGTTGACCGGGCCGCTGCTGACGGCCGGTTACGTCGGAGTGCTGCTGCTGTCCTTCCGCACCGCGGCCGGACGCGCCCTGTGCGCCGTGCTGGCTCCCGCGGGCCGCCTCGCGCTGACCAACTATCTGGGACAGTCGGTGCTGATGGCCCTGGTCTTCACGGGTTTCGGGCTGGCGTTGACCGGCCGGTTGGCCCCGCCCGCGGTGCTCGGGGTGGCGGGGCTCCTCTTTGTGGCGCAACTGCTGGCCAGCGCCTGGTGGGTGAAGAGGTTCCGGTACGGGCCGCTGGAGTGGCTGCTGCGCAGCCTCACCTACTGGCGGCGTCCGGCCATGCTCCGTTAGCGGCTAGAGGTTCCAGCCCGCAATCGCGGGCGTCTTCTTGTCCCACCCCAGCCGGCAGACGGCAGCGGTATCCAGCACGAAGTGCCGGCCCTCGATGGGTTCCAGGCCAAGCCAGCGGGCCGCAAGCACGCGGAGGAAGTGCCCGTGTGCCACCAGCAAGACCTGGCGGGGCCCCGGCGGTTCGGGCGACGGGGTGGGAAGCGGGGCGGTGCTCCCACCCGGGGCTGGGATGGCGGGGTCGCCGGCCGGGGCGGCGGTGGCGGGGTCGCCAGCCGCAGCCGGGCCGCCGCGCGCGGCAAGGCCGCCGAAGGGTGAACCGGCCGTGCTGTCCAGCACCTTGGCGATCACATGATCGGCCCGGTCAGCCACCTCTTGCAGCGACTCGCCGCCGCGGACGCCGTGGGTCCAGATCAGGTACGAGGGATCCTTGGCCCGGATGGCCGCGCTCTGGAGGCCTTCATAGTCTCCGTAGTCCCATTCATGCGCTTCGGCCACCACCTCCGCTTCGGGGTAGCCCGCTAGTTCGGCCGTCCGGCGGGCACGCGCCAAGGGGGAGGTCAAGACGGTGTGGAAACGGACTCCCGCCAGCTTTACCGCGGCGTCGCGGGCCTGCTGGACCCCGGCCGGAGTCAGCTCAAGGTCGGCCAACCCGGTGTACCGGTGGTTGCGCGACCACTCGGTTTCGCCGTGGCGCATCAGCCACAACACCGGAAAATCATGCGGTTCGGCCGCGGCCATGGCTATGCCTGCTCCGCGTATTCCGGCTGCGTTCGCCACCAGGCCAGCAGTTTCGCTTCTGCCTCTTCCTGCGCCGCCGGGCCGTTCTCCAGCCGCTCTTCCAGCAGGAATTTGTAGGCGCGGCCGACCAGCGGGCCGGGCCGGATTCCGAGCAGCGCCATGATCTGGGCGCCGTCCAGGTCCGGCCGGACGGCGTCCATTTGCTCCTGCTCCTTCAGCGTGGCGATCCGCTGCTCCAGGTCGTCGTAGGCGAAGGCGAGCCGCTCCGCCTTGCGCTTGTTTCGCGTGGTCACGTCGGAGCGGGTCAGCCGGTGCAGCCGCTCCAGCAGCGGTCCGGCGTCGTTGACGTAGCGGCGCACGGCCGAATCCGTCCAGCCGGCCTCCCCGTAGCCGTAGAAGCGCATGTGCAGTTCCACCAGCCGGGAGACGGCCTTGATGGTCTCGTTGTCGAAACGCAGCTTCTTCATCCGCTTGGCGGTGAGCTTGGAGCCCACCACGTCGTGGTGGCGGAAGCTGACCGCGCCGGAGGGTTCGAACCGGCGAGTAGCCGGCTTGCCGACGTCGTGCATCAGGGCCGCGAACCGCAGGACGAAGTCCGGGCCCGGCACCGCGCCGTCGTCGTCCGTCTCCAAGGCACAGGCCTGCTCCAACACGGTGAGCGAGTGCTGGTAGACGTCCTTGTGCCGGTGGTGCTCATCGATCTCCAGCCGCAGCGCCGCGACCTCCGGCAGCACGTAGTCCGCCAGGCCGGTGTCCACCAGCAGGTCCACGCCGGCGCGCGGGTCCTTGCCGTTGATCAGCTTGGTCAGTTCGTCGCGGACGCGTTCGGCGGAGATGATCTCGATCCGCGCGGCCATGTCCGTCATCGCCTCCTCCACCTCGGGTGCCACAGCCACGTTGAGCTGGGAGGCGAACCGCGCGGCACGCATCATCCGAAGGGGGTCATCAGAGAACGACGCCGACGGCGCGCCCGGGGTGCGCAGCACGCCCGCGTGGAGGTCCTTGACGCCGCCATGCGGATCCACCAGTTCCAGCGACGGCAGCCGCAACGCCATGGCATTCATGGTGAAGTCGCGGCGGAACAGGTCGTCCTCCAGGGACGTCCCAAACGCCACCACGGGCTTGCGGGAATCCGGGTCGTAGGCCTCGGCCCGGTAGGTGGTCACCTCGATCATGTGCTGGCCCTTGCGCAGGCCGATGGTCCCGAAATCGCGGCCGATCTCCCAGAACTTGTCCGCCCACTTCCCGACGACGGCGATGGTGGCATCCGGATCGGCGTCGGTCGTGAAATCGAGGTCCGGGGAGATCCGGCCGAGGAACAGGTCGCGCACCGGTCCGCCGACCAGCGAGAGTTCGTGGCCCGCTGCCGCAAACAGTTCTCCCAGTTCGATCACGACGTCCGGCAACGGCAGGGACGGGACGTTGGAACCGGGTGCTGATGCGAACTGCGAACCAAAAAGGTGAACCATAGTGACTTAAGCGTGCCAGATGCCGGGCGCGATGTTTAACAAAGTCCCGGCGGCTCGGCCCCGGCATCATCGGCCCCTAACAAAAATCGTTAGAGTGGACTGCATGGCACACCCGGTTCCGAGCGCCCCGAAGCGCACCCCGCTGACAGCGTCAGTGGGCAGCGCCGCGCCCGGACACCATTCCCTGCCCACCGTCGAGGAGATCTCAGCCGGCGGTGTGGTGGTCGATACGTCGACCCCGGACCTGAACGTGGCCATCATCGCGCGCTTCAACCGCGGCGGCCGGCTCGAGTGGTGCCTGCCCAAGGGCCACCCCGAGGGCCGGGAGACCAATGAAGAGGCCGCCGTCCGGGAAGTCGAAGAAGAAACAGGGATCAAGGGCCGCGTGCTGGCCACGCTGGGCAGCATCGATTACTGGTTCACCGTCAGCGGCCACCGCGTCCACAAGACCGTGCACCACTTCCTGCTCGAGGCCACCGGCGGCCTGTTGACCATCGAGAATGATCCGGACCATGAGGCAGTGGACGTGGCCTGGGTTCCGCTGGCGGAGCTGGGCCGGAAGCTGTCCTTCCCCAACGAGCGGCGGATCGTGGACCTGGCCCGGGAAGTCCTGCCCGGGCACCTTTGAGCCCCGGCCGGATCTGGCGGTCCGGCCGTTTTCAGGTGAGAACATAGAGGACGATGTCCGAGACCCAGACCCCCTCCCCCAGCCCGTCCGTGCAGCAGCACAGCACAGCCAAGTCCAGTGCCATCATGGCGGCCGGGACCATGGTGTCCCGCGTTCTGGGGTTTGTCCGCACCGCTTTGCTGGCGGTCGCGATCGGCGCCAACACGACGATGGGCGACATCTTCGAGAAGGCCAACACCATCCCGAACATCATCTACCTGCTGCTGGCGGGCGGGGTGTTCAACGTGGTGCTGGTGCCGCAGATCATCAAGGCCAGCCAGAAGAGCGACGGCGGGGCGGACTTCGTCAGCCGGCTGCTGAGCCTGACGCTGCTGGTGCTGGCCGGGATCGCGCTGCTGGCAACGCTGCTGGCCGCGCCGATCATCTCCGCCCTGACCCGCGGCTGGACGCCGGTCATGCTGGAACTCGGCACCGTCTTCGCCGTGTGGTGCCTGCCGCAGATCTTTTTCTACGGGCTGTACGCCGTGGTGGGCCAGGTGCTCAACGCTCACGGCCGGTTCGGCTGGTACATGTGGGCCCCCGCCCTGAACAACGTCGTCGCCATCGGCACGCTGGCGCTGTACATCGCACTGTACGGCCGCTATCTGCCCGGCAAGGACAACCCGGAGCTTTGGACCAGCGCCCAGACGATGGTGCTGGCCGGCGGCACCACGCTGGGCATCGTGCTGCAGGCGCTGATCCTGTTGTGGCCGCTGGGACGGCTGGGGATGGGCCTCAAGCTCAAGCTCGGCTGGCGCGGCATGGGCTTCGCCGCCACCGGAAAGGTGGCCATGTGGAGCCTGGCCACCATGGTCATCGCCAACACCGCCTACCTCTTCTACGGGTCGATCGCCTCCGGCGCCACGGCCGCGCGCGCCGAGTTGGCAGGGCCCGGCGCCTCGGTCCCCGGCGAGTACGCCCTGAATACCGCCCAACTGATCGCCATGCTGCCGCATTCGGTCTTCGTCCTCTCGGTGGCCACGGTGCTGTTCAACCAGTTGTCCCGCCAGCAATCGATCGGGGCGGTGGACGACGTGCGGCACACCGTGAACTCGGGGCTGCGCACCATCGGCGTCGCCACCGTCTTCGGGGCCGCCTCCGTGGTGGTGCTGGCCGGCCCGCTGGCCCGCTTGTTTGCCGGGTCGGGCCCCACCGCGGCGGCCTCCGCCGCGTCGATGGGCCAGGTGCTGACCATCCTCGCGGCCGGCATGCCCTTCATGAGCATCTACTTCTTCCTGGGCCGGGTGTTCTATGCGGAGGAAGACGCCAAAACGCCGTTGATCATGCAGGCGATCTGCTCCGGCGCGTCGGTGGTCCTGGCCGTGCTGATCGCCTGGTTGATCGATCCCACCTTGGTGGTCTACGCGCTGGCGCTGCTGTTCACGGTGTTCCACGTGGTCTCGGCGGTCCTTGCCCACTTCTTTGCCCGCCGCCGGCTGGGCGACTACGGCGCGGGCCGCGTCGTGGATACCTACATCCGGCTCGGTTATGCCGGACTGGGCTCCGGGTTGGTGGGCGCAGCGGTCCTGTGGCTGTTCGGCGGTTATGCCAACGGCGGATTCGCATGGCAGTCCATCGCCACCGCCATGGTGACCATCGCCGTCGTCGGACTGGTCATGGCCGCTGTGTACCTGCTGCTCCTGCGCGTGCTTCGGGTCGAGGAGCTGCAGGACTTCCTGCGGCCGATACTTAAACGGTTGCCCGGACGCGCCTGACAGAAGCGGGTATCGGGTCCGGCAGCGGATAGCATGGAAACCAAATTATCCAGTCACGGGCACCTGCCCAGGACATTTCGCCGGGAGGAACTAGTGCCGCAGCCAGTTGATGTGGGCATGCTGCTTGGTGGCCGTTACAAGGTCACTGCCCAAGTGCTTGCGTCCGCCGAGAACGATCTGGTCCTGGACGGCATTGACCAGGTGCTCAACCGGCCGGTCAGCATCCTGGTGGCAGCGCCGGAGAATGCCAGCCAGGTCGCCATGAGCGCCCGCGAGATAGCCACCGGCGAGCGGGCGGGCAACGTCCAGGTGCTGGACCTCGGCAATGCCGACGGGTTCACCTACTTGGTGACCAACGAGGCCCAGGCGGCCGACCTGCTGGACCTAGTCATTCAGCAGGACGGGCCGTATGTAGAGCCCTTCTTCACCGACACACTCGGTTCGGAGATCTTCGGCCAGGCCCGTTCCACGGAGCCGGAGCCGTATGAGGACGAATACGAGTATGAGGACTACGACGAGGAGCCTCGCCAGAGCCTGCGCGAGAGGCTGAACAAACTTGACCTGCCCAAATTGGGTCGGAACGGCGGCGACGGGACGTCCAAGCCCCGGTTCGGAGCCCGTCCTGAGGCCCCGGCCCGAGGCGCCGGGTCCGCTGCGGGAGCTGCGGCCGCCGCAGCATCTGCCGGGGCGATCGTGCCGCCGCCGCCCTCCGCTCCCCCGGCCCCACAGGTCGCGAGCCCGGCCACGGCGCCGGTGTCGCGGCAGGCTCCGGCGGCCGGCCGGCCGGCTGCCTCTCAGGCTCCGGCAGGCAAGCCCAAAGTCAGCTTGTGGCCCGGCGACGACGACGACAAGCCGGGTGTGCGGTCGGCCGGCATGTTCCCGTCCGCCGCCCGCACCAGCAGCGAACCCGCGGTCGATGACTACGAGTACGACGAATACGACGACGAAGAGCGCAACAGCCCGAGGTCTTCCAGGTTGCTGGTGGGCGGGTTGCTCGCCGTCTTGCTGGTGATCGCGATCGTGGTGGCCGTGAGCCAGCTGAATCTGTTCCGCGGCGGCCCGGTCGCCGACGGCTCGCAGGGCGGAAACGAAACCGCGGCCGCCGAACCGGCAGAGACGGGCGCGGCAGAAGAAACGTCGGCTCCGGCCGACGAAGTCGTCGAGCCGGTCATCGCCGGCCTCACCCGCCAGGTTCCGGACTTGCCGGAACTCGACGTGGAGAACGACGGCAAACTGCCCGAAGCCATCGACGGCAACCCCGCCACTTACTGGGCAAGTTACCAGTACGCGTCGGACCAGTTCGGCGGCTACGCCGGAAACATGGCGCTGGTTGTCGAGCTGGAAGAGTCCTCAAGCATCAGCTCGGTGGTGTTGACCCAACTGAGCGGCACCGGAGGAAACTTCTCCGTGCTCCTGAACGATGAACCCACGTTGGACGGTGCCGACCAGGTCGCGCAGGGAAGCTTCACGGCACAGAAGACCACTATTCCGGTCCCTGAACAGGATGGCGCCGCGCCCAAAGCGCAGTACGTCCTGATCAACTTCACGCAGTTGCCGAGGCTGTCCAACCCCATGGGCGGCATGCCGTTCGGCATCCGCATGGCCGAGATCGAAGTCTCCTAGCCCGTTCAGGGGCGGCTGCGCAATAAGCTCGCCGGAATAAGCCGGGGGCACCCGCCGTTGAGACAAGTGCCGGGCTAACCGCCCCTTTGGGGTGGCCGGCCTTAGGGTTACATCAACATCAGAGGAAGAGGTTCGCAGGCAGTGAGCACAGATACCACACCGTCCGTCCGCGACGTCATCATCGTTGGGTCCGGTCCGGCCGGCTACACGGCAGCTGTTTACACCGCGCGCGCCAATCTCAACCCACTGCTCATCGCCAGCTCCGTAGAGGCAGGCGGCGAGCTGATGAACACCACCGACGTGGAAAACTACCCCGGGTTCCCTGACGGCATCCTGGGTCCCGAGCTGATGGAGAACTTCCAGAAGCAGGCCGAACGCTTCGGCACCGAGATCCTGTTTGAAGACGTCACAAGCCTTGAACTGGAAGGTCCGGTCAAGAAGGTCACCATCGGCTCGGGCGAAACCTTCCTGGCCCGATCCGTGATTATCTCCACCGGTTCCGCCTACCGGGAACTCGGGCTGCCGGACGAAAAGCGCCTGGCCGGCCACGGCGTCAGCTGGTGCGCAACCTGTGACGGTTTCTTCTTCAAGGGCCAGAACATCGCCGTCATCGGCGGCGGCGACTCGGCGATGGAAGAAGCACTCTTCCTGACCAAGTTCGCGGAGTCTGTCACGGTGGTCCACCGGCGGGACACCCTGCGTGCCTCGAAGATCATGCAGGACCGTGCCCTGGCCCACGAGAAGATCAAGTTCGTGTGGAACTCGGAAGTCGTCGGGCTTGAAGGCGACACCAAGGTCACCGCGCTGAAGCTCAAGAACACGGTCGACGGTTCCGAGTCGGTGCTGCCGGTAACGGGCGTGTTCGTCGCCATCGGCAACGATCCCCGGGTCTCCCTGGTCAAGGACCAGCTGGAACTGACGCCCGAGGGCACGATCGCCGTCGAGGGCCGGTCGTCCCGCACCTCCCTGCCGGGTGTCTTCGCTGCCGGCGACGTTATTGACCCCACCTACCGCCAGGCCATCACCGCCTCGGGCAGCGGCTGTGCGGCTGCCATCGATGTGGAACACTATCTCGCCGAGCGCGCAGACACCCTGGCCGACGTCGCCGAACCCGCAACAGTCTGAATCGGTTGTAAAAGGAGAAAAGCATGAGCAACGCAAAAGATGTCACTGACGCTACTTTCGACGCGGATGTCCTGCAGTCCGCCAAACCCGTGATCGTCGATTTCTGGGCGGAGTGGTGCGGTCCTTGCCGCATGCTCTCGCCGATTCTCGATGACATCGCTGCTGAGCATTCCGACAAGGTAGAGGTCGTCAAGCTCAACGTGGACGACAACCCCGCCACCGCAGCCCAGTACGGTATCACTTCCATTCCAGCCGTCTATGTCTTCAAGGACGGCGCGGTGGCCGCGACATCCATCGGCGCCAAGCCGAAGCAGGTCATCGAGCAGGAATTCGCAGAATTCCTTAGCTAGCCAGATGGAAAACGACGCTGCAGACCAGAGCCTGCGCCGTTCAGACATTAGTCGACGCGTAGTAGCCCTTCGTGAAGGGCTACTACGCGCTGGCGTTTCCATGGCCTATTTGGCGCCGGATCAAGTAAACAACCCCACGGTCTTTGACGACCATGTGGATGCGGCCGTACGCACCTTCCAGCAGCACCGGGGACTGATGGTCGACGGCGTGGTCGATCAGGAAACCGAGCGCGCCCTGGCGGAGGCACAGTTCAAGCTCGGGGATCGTCCGCTGATATTCACGCTGGACGCGTCGCCTCTTCGTGGCGATGATGTCACCGAGCTGCAGCGCCAGTTGTCGTTCCTCGGCTTCTACTACGGTCACATCGATGGCGAGTATGGCGAACGGACCTACCACGCGGTCCGCGAGCTGCAGTTAAATCTGGGGCTCGAACCTTCCGGCGTCGCGGATCAACAACTGGCTGCCTCGATGGAACGCATTAATAGGACGATCAGTCCGAGCCAGGCGTTCTCGCTCCGGGATTACGAACGGCTCAACCAAGCCTCTGCGGCACTGCGCGGCCGGACTATCGCCCTCGCCCCCGGCGCCGGCGATGCGCACTGGGCAGACAGCCCCGACGTTGCCTCCGGCAGCCGCCTGACCGAGAAGCTCGTCGCCGGAGACGTCGCCAGCCGAGTGAAGAAGATCCTGACCGAACTCGGTGCCAGCGTGGAAATCGTTGACAAGGAAACCAAAGGCGGTGGTTTGGACCGCACTTCGCTTATCAAGAGGTCCTCTCCGAGCTTGAGCGTTGCCCTTCACTGTGACTGGTTGCCGCAAGAGGCAGCCAACGGCGTCAGCGCGTTCTTTTGGGGACGTCCTGAGTCAGGTGAAGTCCGTTCTCCCATTGGGCACCGCGCCGGCGAACTTATCCTGAAGGAGATCGTGGCCCGCACCGGGTCTACCAACCTGGGTATTCACGGTCGAAGCTGGGATATCCTGCGGCTGCCCAGCACCCCCTCGGTGCAACTGGATCTCGGTTATTTGAGCAGCCCGTTCGACTCCCGTCGCCTCGCTGATCCTGTTTACCGGCAGGTCTTGGCCGATTCCATTGTCATCGCCATTCAGAGGCTGTATCTACTAGAAGAGGACGACGAGCCGACAGGCACGTTGGCGCTCGACGACGTCCTCCGCTTCAACCCAGGGACCTGACTCCCGCGCGCCTCACTCCCCTGTTTCACGTGGAACGCCGGCGATCTACGTTGCACACCTGGGTTTTACGTGGAACACCTGGGTTTTACGGGGAACATCCGCTGGCATCTTTTGCCTTGTCGGTCGTTTCACGTGAAACCCCCTCCCCGCGAGCCACGCCGCCGAACCAACACACGTATGCGACCGGTCTGAAATGATCCAAACGCATCGCCGTTGCCGGCCCGGCAACGAATCAACGAGAGTGATCTGTTCGTCACCTGCCGGATCTGCGCCTGTCGCTGTTAATTCTGGTGTGGCCAGAAATGGAAAGTCCGCGTGGGCGCGTCCGAGTCGTCGTTGCTCCTCCATCTTTCCTGGCGCCTCGCTCCTGATAGCCGGGCGGTGGAAACCCTGCGCCCAGGTGCGTGCCTCACCGGCCACAACTTTGAGAGTACAGAATCTCTCAGCATTTCCGAGTACAAGCACTCTCGACATTTCCCCAGGTCCAAGCCGACCTCCTCTTGTCCGAACAGTCCTTCAGTCAAGAGACGACCGCGCCGGCCGAGCCGGGCTCGGCTCCCGCACAGTTCCACGTGAAACCTCGACACCGAAGGACCGATTACGTTTCTAGATCACTGTCGCACTTGCAATGAATAGCACGTCCGGTCACCGTCCGGGTCTGGGTGGATACTGGGGTCGCGACTACATGCCTGCTCAAGGGCCTGGGCTGTTGTTTACATCTAAGTGCGGCAAGAAGCGGCACCCCGGCCCCCCCTTTTAGTGGACCGGCAGATCATCTCTTGTGACATTGAGAGGGAACGCTCGACTGAAGCAGCCGAGAACGAATCTGGGAAAGAATCCGCGCAAACCATATCGTTCGCGTCAGCACGAAAGCCGCGCTGTAAGAGAGTGCGTCGGCCAGCCAAGCGGTGCCGCTGCGAGGATTCCTAGCTGGGGGCCTCCGCACGCGTATTTGAGCAGCGGGATCGCCACTCCCGGTCTAACGCGACGCCAACGCTTTTGGCAGCACACGTAGAGATCGATCCCTTCATCCCCAAGGGGGGTGCTCGCTCGATCTCTCGGTTTCTGCCGGTCCGCCTCTGCCAACCTGCTGTTCAGCACCGTCGGTCAACGGAGCTTCCGTCGCGACACGACTGTCCTCCATATCAGCGCCTGGTGGGCCGGCCCCATCCTGAGCCCGATCGGGTCCGGCGGCTGTTGAGGCGCCGGGAGTCCTGAGTGTTTCACGTGGAACCCCACGTCTCATCCGATCGGCACCGGCACGTTGTGGCCTCGGGAGTCGGGTTTGGACGTCTAAAGCCAGTTTGGGTCGTTCCACGTGAAACATACGGGCTCACTCCTTGGACCAGAAGCCCCACAGCATGCAATGCCACGTGCCAGCCGCAACTCGGACGAATGCTGCCGCGGCAGCTGGCCACTGTTTATGCGTCGCAAACACAGAGCTCCCCAACAAGAAAGGGGGAGCTCCATGCGGAGGCTTCCGGCAGGATCAGTCGGTGGGCGTTGCGCCTGTCCACTGGTGTTGCCTGCGGCTAACGTCCGGGGTATGAGTCGAAGCTAGCTGTGGATCCTTGCCTCGCCCAACACATAGCCCGCAAACACCCAAGGCCCGCCAAACATGTGGATCCTGTCGCCGTGCGCACGAATCGGCCTCCCCAGCAGGAGCAGGCACTCGACCGGTCTCCTAAGCGCAGACGAGGACTACGTGCCCTTGATGCTCCACTTGGCGCTCTTGCTCTACGAGCCCCAGATTCACGTAAAACACGCAAGCCAGCTCTGGGAGCGAGCAAAGATAGATCCCATAACCGCTCCTCTTGTCGGATTAACGCAGCGCCTGGGTCCCGTCCGGTCAGCGATAGAGATGGCGTGCCGACCCTCCCCTACTTGTGGGACGGCGCTCCTCGGCTTGCAGCGATGCGCTACCGCCACGAAGGCGGTCCGCAGTGACGGGCGTGGCCGGTGTAGGCAGCTACGCATCGTCCAGAAGAGTAGAACTACTGTGCAAGTTTCACGTTAAACACTTCGCTCCGTCGCTCCGGCGCTTGAGAGAACCGGTGGGCCTCGCCTACCGCAGCACGTTCAGGAGTAGCGGCTCCCTGTCCCCCCACTGCGCGATGGTCCCCCGCAAAGTCTGGCCCGAAAGGTCAGACCCATGAAGTGCAGGCCGCTGCCCACTGCCTGCATTTCATACGTGCGTGTCCTGGAGGGTATCGTCTTCGCACTAGGAACACCGCCAGCCCTGCGCGCGTTTCCTCACAGGGCTGGCCAGCGAAACAAAGGACCCTAGGCCTCAAGCGGCACGCACTATTGGCAGTAGTAACGGCCAGAGGGGGCAGCCACCCGGTTCATGCGAGGCCGGAACTGGGGGCACTCAGGTCATGCACTTGCGCCCGGGTCTCGAGTTTCACGTGAAACACATCGGTCCGCCGCAGGTTATTCTGCTGCCGGGGACGGTCCGATACGAACGTCATCCTTTGAAGCGAGCGATAGAGGCCACACAGTGACGGCCATCCTGCACGGAAGCGGCCTTGCCGCTACATTACAGAACTACCAGCCGCGTGTCCTGAATGCACATCTCCCAGCGTCGGATCAATACGTGCCCATAGGCTCTGCGAGATCCCTGTCTTACCTGCAACCGACAAGGAGCTGTGTGTGCAGAAATTTGGCGCCCTTACGGGTTTAGAGATGAGGGATCCAGCCATCCGAGACACCCTGTGGGACAGAGGCACATGATCATGTGCAGCAAAGTTGTGCGTCCTGGTGAATCTTCACCCCCCGAAGCCCGGAAGAGCCCAGGTATCGTGGCTCCACGTCGCGCCTCAGTTTCACGTGAAACACCTTGCATCGAATCAGCCCAATGACACGGCTCCGGTCATGGAACCACCGCGAAAGGCCTCCGCCGGGAACACCCGAGACGGCGCCGGCGTCCGGCACTGCGTCACGACGAGCGTCGCACCCGGGAACAATTGCACTTAAGCGACGATCCCAGCCCCTAGGTGGGAAAGCGGACTAGGCGCTCCCCTGCCCTTCCCACTAACTTCCACGTCACTAGTGCCGCTGCAAGAAGCCGGTCCGGCCTAGTTCAAGCCTCCTGGCAGGATTGGTCCGCCACGGCTAAGCGCGGCCATTCCCTCGTGCTTGCCTTAGCTAGACGCCTGGCGGTCGGTTTCCAGATGCCCTTGGATCTCACCAAAGCAATGGGCTCCGTCCTTGCGGAACGGAGCCCATGTTTCACGTGGAACGAAGGCTAGGGCGTCGCCGGGTTCAGCACGTCCATGATGCGGTTCAGGTCATCGACGCTGGCAAACTCGATGCTGACGCGGCCCTTCTTGGCACCCAGGGTGATCTTAACGCTGGTGTCCAGGCGGTCCGACAGGGAACTAGCCAGATAGTCTAGCCTCTCGTGCCGAGCTCCCTCCCGCGGCTTGCTTTCGCGTTTGGGCCGTCGCACGCCGTCGCTCAGGGAAACGATTTCCTCGGTCGCACGAACGGAAAGGCCCTCGGCGACAATCTTTTGCGCCAGCTTCTCCATTTCTCCAGGATCAGTGAGTCCCAAGAGGGCGCGCGCATGACCAGCGCTCAACACGCCGGCAGCAACCCGCCGCTGCACCAGCGGAGGGAGCTTCATCAACCGCAAAGTGTTGGACACCTGTGGCCTTGACCGACCGATCCGATCCGCAAGCTCATCATGCGTGCAACCGAAATCATCAAGCAACTGCTGATAGGCCGCAGCCTCTTCCAGCGGATTCAGCTGGCTGCGGTGCAGGTTCTCAAGCAGGGCGTCCCGTAACAGGTCATCGTCGGAGGTGGACCTGATGATCGCCGGAATCGTTTCCAGGCCAGCAGCCTTGGTGGCCCGCCAGCGGCGTTCGCCCATAACCAACTCGTACTGTGCGCCACCGTCATCGGAAGGACGCACAACGATCGGCTGGAGGACGCCGATCTCACGGATCGAATGCACCAGCTCCGCCATGTCTTCCTCGTCGAAGACCGTGCGAGGCTGTTTGCGGTTCGGCTGGATCGCGGTAACGAGGACTTCGGCAAAGGTGGCACCGGGGACCTCGACCAGGTCGGCGCCCGTCGTTTCACGTGGAACAGATACTTCTGTAGGAGCCGAGGGAGCTCCGGCGCCGTCCCCGCCGACGGGATCTGCCGCCACCTTAGCGGAAGGGTGCGTTTCGCCGGCAGCACCATTGCCATCGGCCCGGGAAGAATCGTCCTTCACAGATTTCTTAGCCGCCGGCTTCTTGCTGCCAGTGGTCGCAAGCTTGCGCGGGGCCCGCAACACTTCAGCTACCTGCGCGGCACTCGATCCGGTTACGGTCTCGGAGTCAGGCGTCGTGAGGACGGCGGTGTCCCCTTCTTCCCTCCGACTGGAAGCGGGAAAGAAAACGTCTACGGGTCGCTGAGTCCGACGTTTGACGGAGGCTTCCTGCCCCTCGGTTGACTCGGTCTCCTCTGGGGCCGGAGCACTGGGTATCAATGCGCCCAGGCCTCTTCCCAAGCCGCGACGTTTTTCACTCATCTGGACCCTCTTCCGTCATGCGCCGAGCTAGCATGCAAATGCTCGCTTAAGGCGTAATTCTACCGTTGCAGTACGGCTTCACAGCTACTTGCCGCGCTCGGCGATTTCGGCTGCGGCCTCCTGATAAGAAAGGGCCCCGCTGGACGACGGATCATAGGTGATCACCGTCTGCTGGTAACTCGGAGCCTCCGAGATGCGAACTGAGCGCGGTACGACCGCACTCAAGACTTCGTTCGGGAAATGTTCCCGCACTTCGGCTGCCACCTGAGCTGCGAGGTTTGTTCGTCCGTCGTACATGGTCAGCAAGATCGTAGAAACAACCAATCCAGCGTTGAGGTGCTTCTGGATCATCTCGATGTTCTTCAGGAGCTGGCTCAGCCCCTCCAAAGCGTAGTACTCGCACTGGATGGGAATCAGTACCTCTTGGGCGGCGACGAAAGCGTTAACTGTCAGCAGTCCCAGGCTGGGCGGGCAGTCGATAAAGACATAATCCAGCCGGGGTAGTCCTGCCGTCTCACGTTCCTGCGCGTAAACCTCGATGGCCCGGCGCAGGCGCTGTTCACGGGCCACCAACGAGACCAATTCAATCTCGGCTCCGGCCAGGTGAATCGTGGCGGGTGCGACGATGAGATGGGCTATATCGGGGCATTGAGCAATCACGTCCCCGAGCGGCATATCGTTGATCAGCACGTCGTAGATGCTGTCGACGTCAGCGTGGTGCTCGACCCCGAGCGCCGTTGACGCATTGCCCTGCGGGTCGATATCGATGACCAGGACGTTCAGGCCGGCCGTAGCAAGGGCAGCAGCGATATTGACCGTTGTCGTGGTTTTGCCGACCCCGCCCTTTTGGTTGCTGACTGTCAACACCCTGGTCTGGGCGGGCCTGGGAAGCTCTTTGGCCTTCAGCCTCTCACGCCTGCGGTTTTCGCTCGCCAATTCCTGGGCGAGCGGTGTGCTTTCGTCAATCGAATCCATAACGTTTGAAACCGTAGCCTCTATCTTCATGTCGGAGTTGGCTATCTCAGCCTCGTTCCCAGGGGAAGTTTCACGTGAAACAGGACCGCTATGGGGGATAAGCGCAACCGTATTCGGTTGTTCAGCCACTCCGCGTCGCGACGACCCTTCGGCTTCGGTCCCGGTGAAACCCGACACCGTGTTGTTGATCGCCACTTGGATTCCGCCCGCTTTCACTGTCCGCCACCGGCCTCTCCTAGCCTATCGTTGCGCGGCCGGATTCCCGGGGCGTTGCATGGGTGTGTGGGGGAATAGGTCACGCATCAACACGGATGCGGACTACCGTCGTCGGCTCTTCCAAGAGATCATCCCCGACGGTCAAGACCTCTGTTTTTCGGCCGCCGAGCTTCCTGATGACCTTTTCGGCCTTCTGGACCTCGTCAGCTGCGCTGCGGCCCTTGATTGCCAGCATTTCGCCCGTGCCATGCAACAGTGGAATTGAGAGGCGGGCGAGCTTGTCGAGTGCCGACACCGCTCGAGACGTCACGACGTCAGCTGTGACGTCGTCCCCCGCCAGCTCTGCCCGCGTCCGCAGCACCGTGACGTTGTCGAGCGCGAGATCCTCAATGACCTCGTTGAGCCAGACAACCCTTCGTTCCAACGGCTCGATCAGGGTCAAACGCAAGTCCGGTCGCGCCAACGCGAACGTCAGTCCAGGCAGGCCGGCCCCGCTTCCGACATCCGCGACCGCGGCGTCGCGCCCTATCAGGTTGGCGACGACGGCGCAGTTGAGGACGTGCCGGTTCCACAATCTCGGGACTTCCCGAGGGCCCAGCAAACCCCGTTCGATCCCTGAAGTGGCCAGATGCGCAACGTAGCGCTCCGCCAGGCCCAGACGTTCACCGAAAACCGTGTGGGCAGCTTTGGACTCCGCCACAGTCATTTCAACTACCGACATACCTCTGCCTATCAGACCAATCCGCCGGACATGATCAGGACTCTACCGACACCACGATGTGGCGGTTGGATCCTTCGCCCTCGGATTCACTGATCAGGCCTAGCTCGGCAACCGCGTCATGGACGATCTTGCGCTCGTACGCGCTCATCGGCTCGAGCGCTACATCGCGGCCCGTCTCCTTGGCTTCGGCGACGGCGTCTTCAGCGATCTTCTGCAGTTCTTCGCTGCGGCCTTCGCGGTAGCCGGTGATGTCCAAGACCAGGCGGGAACGGTTGCCGGTCGTCGTGAGAACCGACAACCGGGCCAGCTCCTGCAAGGCTTCGAGGACTTCGCCATCCGGTCCCACGAGCGCCTTGAGCGCGTCGTTGTCTTCCTCTTCGGAGACGATCGAGATGTAGGTGCGGCCGTTGCGGACCTCGATGTCGATGTCCCCATCGATATCGGCGATGTCGAGAAGCTCCTCAAGGTAGTCCGCAGCTACGTCTCCTTCTTCTTCCAGACGCTTGGCAGAATTCGAAACAGCTTCCTCCTGCTGTTCGTCCGCTGCAGCCTCTTCGTCGGGAAGTTCTTCAGTCACTTCGGATACGCTTTCGCTGCTCATTTTTTCTTCCTGTTCTTCCGCTGTGGCTGCTGGCGCTGGCCTTTCACCTCTGCCGGGGAATCGGCCGCCGGCGCCTCGGTCTTCCGCTCGCCCAGCAGCGGTACCATCGGCAGGCCCTTCTTGGCACGGCGTTCTGCCAGTTCGCGGGCAGCCTGCGAACCCGGAGTGGGCATGCGCCGGATCACGAAGAACTGCTGTGCCATGGTCCACACGTTGGTGGTTGTCCAGTAGATCAGCACACCGATGGGGAAGTTGATGCCGCCGATGCCGAACACGAGAGGCAGGATGTAGAGCATCATCTGCTGCTGCTTCATGAACGGGGATTGCATTGCTTCGGCGGACATGTTCTTCGCCATGATCTGCTTCTGCGTGATGAACTGCGAGGCAGTCATCGCCAAGATCATGATGATCGACAGGATGACCACGGCGACCTGCTGCTCGCCCCCGCCGCCGTGCAGGAGGGATGCGGAAAGCGGCGCACCGAAAATGGACGAGTCGTCGAACTGACGGATGAGTTCGGGCGACAGGGCGCCAATGCCCTCGCCGTTCTCGCTGGCGCGCGATGCGTTGTTCAACACGCTGAACAACGCGAAGAAGAACGGCATCTGCACCAGCATCGGCAGGCAGGCCGAGAACGGGTTGGTGCCGTGCTTCTTGTACAGCGCCATCTGCTCCTGCGTCATGGCCTGACGCGACAGCTGGTCGGT
Organism: Arthrobacter sp. Y3223151; assembly: GCF_059091125.1. Lineage (NCBI taxonomy): Bacteria > Bacillati > Actinomycetota > Actinomycetes > Micrococcales > Micrococcaceae > Arthrobacter > Arthrobacter sp. Y3223151. The sequence goes on from NZ_JBNHGI010000001.1 coordinate 534,804, forward strand.
CTTTCCCTTGTACTTCTGCTGCAGCTTCCGGAGGTCGGGCTGCAGTGCCTGCATCCCCCGCTGGGCCTTGATCTGCTTGACGAAGACCGGAATGAGGGCTGCGCGGATCACCAGCACCAGCCCGATGATTGAGAACGTCCACGTCCAGCCGTTGGCCGGGTCCATCCCAAGCCAGGAGAAGCCGGCGTGGAAGGCCCACAGGATCCCGGAGACGACCCACGTGAACGGGGTCAGGATGGTGTTTAAGAAGTCCATTACTGATTTGCTCCTCGGGCCGCGCCGCGGCCTTCATCGTCGGCCGGAATGAGTGGGTGGTTAAGCTCCACGATCCGGGGGATTCTGGAAGGGTTCTCCTGCAGCCACAGGTTGAAGGATACAGACGCCGGAACATGATCCACGCCGCCGGGGTTCCATGGGTGGCAACGGAGCAGGCGGCGGGCGGCCAGCCAACTGCCCTTGGCGGCGCCGTGGACCGTCACTGCTTCCAATGCGTACGCGGAACAGGACGGGAAGAAACGGCAGACCTGGCCGTACAGGGGCGAAACGAGTTTGCGGTACACCCGCAGCACGCCGATCAGCGCATACTGCAGGGGACTCATGGTCCTCCTGGGCACGGCGGCATGGGCGGGAACCGGTACGGCACGGGCACTCATTCGGCTCTCCCCTTCTCTCCGTGCGCAGCTTCCGTCGTGGCGGTGCGCGTTAAGGTCAACTTGCCGAGGGCGGCCTTGAGAGCCTTCCGGTAATCCAGTTCCAAAGCGTTGAAGTCTGCGTCGGCAGCTGCCGGAAGGGCCCGCACAACCACGGTGATCCCTCGGGAATACCCATTCTCCCTTAAGCCGGCTGCTGCCAGCTCCCGCAGTCTCCTTTTAACGCGGTTGCGCATGACGGCGTTCCCGACGGCCTTCGAGACAATAAAGCCAAAAGATGCCGGTCGGGCCGGGTCTGCTGCCGCCGCATATAACACTAAGTTCCGGCGCCCTGAGCGGGCGCCGGAACGTACAGTTGTTGAGAAGTCCGCCGATGTGCGCATCCGGTGCTGGCTGGGAAGCATGTGCTACCCAGCCCGCCGAAACACGCCGCTGCGGGAACTGAACCTCACAGCCGGGTCGACAAACTGGCTATTTAGGCCGACAGTTCGGTGCGGCCCTTGCTGCGGCGTGCGGCCAGAATGGCGCGGCCGGCGCGAGTGCGCATGCGAAGGCGGAAGCCGTGCTTCTTGGCACGACGGCGGTTATTCGGCTGAAAAGTCCGCTTGCTCACGGTGGTTACTCCAAGACGATCGACAGATGCGGTTGGACCCATTGCAACAAGGGGGAAGAACAGGTCGGCGCTCTATATGGGGTCTATTCCATTGCCAGGGGCGTTGGACGCACAAGGACAACAAAGTAGACATGAAGGACTAGTCAACGTTAGGCGATGGCGGCGAGTACCGTCAAACCGGCCCTCTCCGCACCCGGGCGTTTCCGTGGATAACCCCTGTGGACAACTCCACGCCAAAGCCGCTTTGGGCGGCCGGAGCTCCTCCCTAAAGCGACGTCCACAGGGGCCTGGATCCCAACTGTCGTCCAGCAGATTCATGCTCTACTCTTGGCAGGAGCCCCTTATCCACCGTCTGTGAATAAGTCTGTGGATTTCGGGCGGGCTGTCGGCAAATGCCGAAGCATGCTGAGCATTTCTGAGGGGTACTACGTGGACACGGACCAGATAAATGACGTCGGAAGTTCCTGGCGCAAAGTGGTCCGGACGCTGGAACAGGACGACCGTGTCTCCCCCCGGCAGCGTGGCTTCATCGTGTTGGCGCAGGCCAAAGGCCTGATCGGTACAACCCTGCTGGTGGCCGTGCCCAACGAACTGACACGCGAAGTCTTCCAGTCGCAACAGCTCAAAGACCCTCTGCACGACGCCCTGTTCGAAGTCTTCAAGGACGACATTCTCTGCGCTTTCAGCGTCGACACGGATATGGCTCCGCAGGCGGAACCGGAACCTGAACAGGAGCCCCGCCCGGCCCCGGCCGTCGTGCGCAGCGAAGCACTGCCCCAGCCGGCGGCGCAGGCCGCTTCCCCGGAACTGGGCAGGCTCAACCCGAAATACATTTTTGACACCTTCGTCATCGGTTCCTCCAACCGCTTTGCCCACGCGGCGGCCGTCGCGGTGGCCGAAGCGCCGGCCAAGGCCTACAACCCGCTTTTCATCTATGGCGACTCGGGTCTGGGAAAAACCCACTTGCTGCACGCCATCGGGCACTATGCGCGCCATCTCTACAACAGCATCCGCGTCCGGTACGTGAATTCGGAAGAGTTCACGAATGACTTCATTAACTCCATCCGCGACGATGAGGGCGCCAGCTTCAAGCAGCTGTACCGCAACGTCGACATCCTGCTGATCGACGACATCCAGTTCCTGGCCAACAAGGATGCGACGCAGGAGGAGTTCTTCCATACCTTCAACGCCCTCCACAACCACAGCAAGCAAGTGGTCATCACTTCCGACCTGCCGCCGAAACAGCTCTCCGGCTTCGAGGAACGCATGCGGTCCCGGTTCGAGTGGGGACTGCTGACCGATATCCAGCCGCCGGAGCTGGAGACCCGTATTGCGATTCTGCGCAAGAAGGCCATCAGCGAGGGGCTGTCCGTCCCCGATGAGGTCCTCGAGTACATCGCCTCGAAGATCTCCACCAACATCCGCGAGCTCGAGGGTGCGCTCATCCGCGTCACTGCGTTCGCCAGCCTGAACCAGCAGGCAGTGGACATGGGTCTCGCCGAGATAGTCCTGAAAGACCTGATCACCGACGAAGGGGCACAGGAGATCACGTCGGCCACGATCCTTGGCCAGACCGCCGCGTACTTCAAGCTCAGCATGGAGGAGCTGACCAGCAAGTCCCGGACCAGGACGCTGGTAACTGCCCGCCAGATTGCCATGTACTTGTGCCGCGAACTGACCGACATGTCCCTGCCGAAAATCGGCCAGGAACTCGGCGGCCGCGACCACACGACCGTCATCCACGCCGACCGGAAGATCCGTGAGTTGATGGCCGAGCGTCGAGCCATCTACAACCAGGTCACGGAGCTGACCAACCGCATCAAGCAGCAACAGCGCGAAAGCTAGCTTCCCCGGCGGCTGCGGCGGCCCTGCCGGGTACTACACCGGTGAAATTAACAGGTGTGGATAAGGTTGTGGATTCTTAAGTGGACAACCCGAGTCCTTAAGAGGAAAAGTGCCCTGCCCCCTGTGGACGCCCGAAATTACAAGGATCTGCGTCCACAGGCTGTCAGTGCTTGCCACGACCGCCCTGCACATCTTGTGAACACCCAACTTCGGCTCAGGCACAGGCTGTACCGGGGTTTTCCACAGTATCCACAGCAGTTATTAACACTACGAATCCCATTTATTGATGTTCTTCCAAATAACATTTGACCCTGTTCCGGTTCCCACGCACCGTGCCGAATCGGCCGATCAGGACCTCTGCGCACTCTCGGTGCGCAATGACGGTTGCTGCGGCTAAGCTTGCACAGAGAATCGTTGCCATCTGCTTCAACCTGGTGTTCGCAGTCCCACTCGCTGCACCCCGGCCAGACGCAGGCGGTCTTCCCCGGCATGTTCGTTGTGAAAGGTGGCTTACTTCAGTGAAGTTCAGAGTTGATCGGGATGTTCTGGCGGAAGCCGTGACATGGACAGCCCGTTCCCTGTCACCACGTCCGCCTGTCCCCGTTCTGTCGGGCCTGCTCATCCGGGCCGAAGGCGGCATGGTGAGCCTTGCCAGCTTCGACTACGAGATTTCAGCCCGTCTCCAGATCCCGGCAGACGTCACTGAAGAAGGCACCATCCTGGTCTCCGGACGCCTCTTGGCGGACATCTGCCGAAGCTTGCCGTCGGCACCTGTCGATATCGAAACCGACGGTTCGAAGGTTGCCCTCACCTGCCGCAACAGCCGGTTCAACCTCGCCACCATGCCCGAAGGCGATTATCCGGAACTCCCTGCGCTGCCGGAAGTCAGCGGGGTCGTCGATGGAGAGGCGTTCGCCCAGGCCGTGAGCCAGGTAATCATCGCGGCCAGCCGCGATGACACCCTGCCCATCCTGACCGGCGTCCGGATGGAAATCGAAGACGACCTGATCACTCTGCTCTCCACCGACCGCTACCGCCTGGCCCTCCGGGAGCTGTCCTGGCGTCCGGCCACACCGGGCATTTCCACGAGCGCGCTGGTCAAAGCCAAGACTCTGAGCGAAGTAGCCAAAACGTTGGGCGGCTCCGGCGACCTGAACATCGCGCTTTCGGACAACAGCGAACTGATCGGTTTCGAAAGCGGCGGACGCCGCACCACCTCGCTGCTGGTGGACGGCGACTACCCCAAGATCCGCTCACTGTTCCCGGACAACACCCCGATCCATGCGACAGTCGAAACGACCACACTGATCGAAGCCGTCCGCCGCGTGTCGCTCGTGGCCGAGCGCAACACCCCGGTCCGGCTGGCCTTCACCGACGGTCTCCTGACCTTGGACGCGGGAACCGGCGAAGACGCCCAGGCGTCCGAGGCGATCGAAGCGTCGCTCTCCGGCGACGAAATCACCGTCGCCTTCAACCCGCACTACCTGTCCGAAGGCTTGAGCGCCTTTGACAGCAAGTACGTCCGGTTTTCCTTCACCACGCCGCCGAAGCCTGCGGTCATATCCGCCCAGGACGACCTCGAGGGCGACGACAAGGAAGACTACCGGTACCTGCTCATGCCGGTGAGGTTGCCCAACCAGTAATACCCCGCCGACCCATGGACGAGAGGAAAGAGTGACTCGGATGCACATCGGACTGATCGGCTTGGGCCGGATGGGTTTCAACATGCGGCAGCGGCTCCGGGACGGCGGCATCGAGGTAACCGGCTATGACCGGAACCCGGAGGTCAGTGACACCGCGACCGTTGACGAAATGATCCGGGCCCTGCCGGTTCCACGCACCGTGTGGGTCATGGTGCCCGCCGGTGAGGTCACCGACACGGTCATCACAGAGCTGGCCGGCAAGCTCTCCGCCGGAGACCTGGTGATCGACGGCGGCAACTCGAAGTTCACCGAAGACCAAAAGCACGAAGCCCTCCTGGCCGAAGGCGGGATAGGTTTCATTGATGTCGGCGTATCCGGCGGCGTCTGGGGCCTGGCGAACGGTTATGGCCTGATGGCCGGCGGAAGCGCCGACCTTGTCCAGGCAGCGATGCCGGTCTTCGACGCGTTGCGGCCGGAGGGCCCCCGGGAGGAAAGCTTCGCCCACGTGGGCGACGTCGGCGCCGGCCACTACACCAAGATGGTGCACAACGGGATCGAATACGGGCTGATGCAGGCGTACGCCGAAGGGTACGAACTGCTGGAAGCCAAGGACATCATCAAGGATGTTCCGGGCACCTTCCGGGCCTGGCAAAAGGGGACGGTGGTCCGGTCCTGGCTGCTGGACCTGATGGTGAAGGCCCTCGACGAGGATCCGGGGTTGAGCCAGGTCAGCGGTTACGTCGAGGATTCCGGTGAAGGCCGGTGGACTGTCGAGGAGGCCATCGAACACGGTGTCCCGGCCCCGGCCATCACCGCCGCCCTGTTCGCACGGTTCGCGTCGCGCCAAGACGACGCGCCCGCCATGAAAATGGTGGCTGCCCTCCGTAACCAGTTTGGCGGACACGCTGTCAGAAAGCCCGCACAAGACCAGGCCGGCCCCCGCAACGAGTCGAAGTAGCTGTAACGCATTGTTTGTTGAATACCTGTCCCTGACCGATTTCCGCACCTACCTGCAGCTCGACATCGCCCTGAAGCCCGGCATTACGGTGTTTGTCGGAGCCAACGGGGTCGGCAAGACCAACATTGTCGAGGCCATCGGCTATCTCGCGTCGCTCTCGTCACACCGGGTCAGCAATGACGCACCCCTCATCCGGTTCGACCAACCGCGTTCGCTGGTGCGGGCACGGGTGGACCGCGGCGGGCGCAGCACCTCGCTGGAACTGGAAATCACTCCGGGCAGGGCCAACAGGGCCCGGATCAACCGAGCCAACCCCGTGCGTGCGCGGGAAATTCTCGGGCACCTGCGCACGGTGCTCTTCGCCCCCGAAGACCTCGCGCTGGTCAAAGGCGACCCGTCCAACCGGCGCCGCTTCCTCGATGAGCTGCTGGCCAGCCTGGTTCCGCACCATGCGGCCACCCGCAGCGATTTTGAACGCGTCCTCAAACAGCGCAATGCCCTGCTCAAATCGGCGCGCGCCAGCGGACGGTTCACCGCCGCCCACGAAGCGACCTTGGAGGTGTGGGACCAGCACATGGCACAGGCCGGGGCCGCCCTGCTGAAGGCACGGCTGGAACTGGTGGACCTGCTGCAGCCGCACCTGGACGCGGCGTACGCCGCCCTCACCGATGGCTCCAAACATGCGGCCGCCGTCTACCGCTCCACCATCCACAGCCAGCTGTCGGATGACGGCGAGGTGGAGAACGACGGCGGGGCGGGCCTTCCGCCGCTGGCAAGCCTGGGAACGGCCGAACTGGCGGAACTCTACCTTGCCGCCTTCAAACAGCAGCGCAAGCGGGAAACGGAGCGGGGCATCTCGCTGGTGGGGCCGCACCGCGATGAGGTGGAGCTGCTGCTGGGACAGGCACCGGCCAAGGGCTACGCCTCGCACGGCGAAACCTGGTCCCTGGCGTTGGCCCTCCGGCTGGCCTCGTACTACGTCTTCTGCGACGACGACGCTACGCCCGGCGCGACTCCCGTCCTGATCCTGGACGATGTCTTCGCCGAACTGGACAACCAGCGTCGGTCAAGGCTCGCGGGCATCGTGGCCGGGGCGGAGCAGGTGATCGTCACTGCCGCGGTGGCCGAAGACATCCCCGACGCGTTGGCGGGGGAACAGTTCATGGTGGTGCCGGGAGGCGTGGCCAATGGCCAGGAAACCGCCTGACCGGGACCGGCCGCAGGAGCCGGCAGAGCCGGCGGGACGGCGGCCGGGCCTGCCCGATCCGGCGGTGCCTCCCCCGCCCGCGGGACCGGCGGGAGCGGAGCCGTCCCGTGACGAAGGAGCTGTCGAAGACCTGGACGCCGCGAAAGCCGTCCTGAACCGGGTGCGCCTTGCAGCGGCGGCCCGCGGCGACGTGCGCACGAGGGCCAACAGCCGCCGCCGCGCATCCCGGGGGGCGCGGCCGTCCGCCGGCCCGCAGGACTTCGGCCGCGACCCCCAGGGCTTGGGGCGCGTGTTCGACCGGTTTGTCGCGGAACGCGGCTGGAACTCCCCGGTGGCCGTCGGATCGGTCATTTCGCGGTGGGATGAATTGGTCGGCGCGGACATCGCCGCCCACTGCCGGCCGGAGAGCTTCGAGGAAACCACGGTGCAGGTCCGCTGCGACTCAACGGCTTGGGCCACGCAGCTGCGATTGCTCAGCAGTGCCCTGCTGAAGCGGTTCGACGAAAAGCTGGGCCCCGGCGTCGTCACTAAAATCCAGGTGCTGGCGCCGGCAGCGCCCAATTGGCGCAAGGGCAAGAGGTCCGTTAGCGGCCGCGGACCGCGGGACACTTACGGCTGATTTCGCCCCTCGCGGGAGGCCGGCCGGAAGCAGCCGGCACCGGCTCGCTTAGACGGCGTGTAGGACGCTGGAGACGTCCGCGGACATACACGGTCCCATCGGGCACCCGGCGGCGGCGTCAAAACCCGGTTTCCGTGCCGCATAGAGCCATGTTCGTGCAGGATTCACCGCCCTGACACGGTAGAATTGACTAGGCGGCGCCCGTCCTCTATCCGGAAGGGCGCCGACACACGAGTCCCCCGGACGGAACACAAGGAGTCAACGGCAACTGTGGCAGAGGACAATGAGCTGGAAAACACCGGCGCAGAACCCCAAATGACAGAGGGCAACGACGGCAAGCACTACGACGCCAGCGACATCACCGTCCTTGAAGGCCTGGAAGCCGTCCGCAAGCGCCCGGGCATGTACATCGGTTCCACCGGTCCGCGCGGGCTGCACCACCTCGTGTACGAGGTTGTGGACAACTCCGTCGACGAAGCGCTGGCCGGTTACTGCGACACCATCAACGTCACGCTGCTGGCCGATGGCGGCGTCCGGGTGGTGGACAACGGCCGCGGCATTCCCGTGGACATGCACCCGACCGAGGGCAAACCGACCGTCCAGGTCGTGATGACCATCCTGCACGCGGGCGGCAAGTTCGGCGGCGGCGGTTACGCGGTCTCCGGCGGCCTGCACGGCGTCGGCATCTCGGTGGTCAACGCGCTGTCCGCGCGGGTGGAGACCGAGATCCGCCGGCAGGGCTACGTGTGGCACCAGTCCTTCGCCAACGGCGGCCTCCCGGTGGGCGACCTGCGCCGCGGCGAGGAGACCACCGAGACCGGGACCTCGCAGACCTTCTGGGCGGACCCGGAGATTTTCGAATCAACCGAGTTCGACTTCGAAACGCTGCGCGCCCGCTTCCAGCAGATGGCCTTTTTGAACAAGGGCCTCAAAATCGTTTTGACCGATGAGCGCCGTCCGGAAGTCCACGCACCGGACGCCGAGGACGTGGACCTGGACACGACGCCCGGCACCGAGGTCGAGACCACGGCCGAACACCGCCAGGTGGTCTACAAGTACGACAACGGCCTGCTGGACTACGTCACGCACTTGAACTCCTCCAAGAAGGTGGAGGTCATCCACCCCGAGGTCATCGCGTTCGAGACCGAGGACACGGAGCGCAAGCTCTCGGTGGAAGTCGCGATGCAGTGGACCACCTCCTACTCGGAGAGCGTCCACACCTACGCGAACACCATCAACACGCACGAAGGCGGCACGCACGAAGAAGGCTTCCGCGCCGCGATGACCTCGTTGATCAACCGCTACGCGCGCGAGAAGAACCTGATCAAGGAGAAGGAAGAAAACCTCACCGGCGACGACATCCGCGAGGGCCTCACCGCCGTCATCTCCATGAAGCTGGGCGAGCCCCAGTTCGAGGGCCAGACCAAGACCAAGCTGGGCAACTCCGAGGCCAAGGGCTTTGTGCAGCGTGTGGTCACGGACGAACTCGGCGACTGGCTGGAGCGCAATCCCGGGCCGGCCCGCGACGTGATCCGCAAGTCGATCCAGGCCTCGCAGGCCCGGCTGGCCGCCCGGAAAGCGCGCGAATCCACCCGGCGCAAGGGGCTGCTCGAATCCGGCGGCATGCCGGGCAAGCTCAAGGACTGCTCGTCCCGTGATCCATCCAAGTCGGAAATCTACATCGTGGAGGGTGACTCCGCAGGCGGTTCGGCCGTCCGCGGCCGGAACCCGGAGACCCAGGCCATCCTGCCGCTGCGGGGCAAGATCCTGAACGTGGAGCGGGCCCGGCTGGACCGCGCGCTGGGCAACGCCGAGGTCCAGGCCATGATCACCGCGTTCGGCGCCGGCATCGGCGAGGACTTCGACGTGGAGAAGGCCCGGTACCACAAGATCGTGCTGATGGCCGACGCCGATGTGGACGGCCAGCACATCACCACGCTGCTCCTGACCCTGCTGTTCCGCTACATGCGACCGCTGATCGAGAACGGTTACGTCTACCTGGCGCAGCCGCCGCTCTACCGGATCAAATGGTCCAACCACCCCCACGACTATGTCTTCAGCGACCGTGAGCGGGACGAGACCGTCCGCCGCGGCCTGGCGAACAACCAGCGGCTGCCCAAGGAAAACGGCATCCAGCGGTACAAGGGCCTCGGTGAAATGGACTACACGGAGCTGTGGGACACCACCATGGACCCCGACCACCGGACACTGCTGCAGGTGACGATGGAGGATGCCGCCGCCGCGGACCAGACCTTCTCGATCCTGATGGGCGAAGACGTCGAATCCCGGCGCACCTTCATCCAGCAGAACGCCAAGGATGTCCGCTTCCTCGACATTTAGCCCCGCCGCAGCCGGCCACCGGCCGCTGACCGGGCCGCACCAAGTTTTGACGCAAAGGAAACTTAAACGATGAGCGACGAAGAGACGCCCGACCTGCCCGCAGGCACCGGCGATGAGCCGATCGAGGGCGAAATCCTGACCGACCGGGTGGAGCAGGTTGACCTCCAGACCGAAATGCAGCGGTCCTATTTGGACTATGCCATGGCGGTCATCGTCGGGCGCGCCCTGCCGGACGTCCGCGACGGCCTCAAGCCGGTGCACCGGCGGGTGCTGTATGCGATGTTCGACGGCGGCTACCGCCCCGAGCGTTCCTTCAACAAGTGCGCCCGCGTGGTGGGCGAGGTCATGGGCCAGTACCACCCGCACGGCGACATGGCCATCTACGATGCCCTGGTCCGCCTGATCCAGGACTGGACCATGCGCTACCCGCTGGCGCTGGGGCAGGGCAACTTCGGCTCGCCCGGCAACGACGGCGCGGCCGCCCCGCGGTACACCGAAACCAAGATGGCTCCGCTGGCGCTGGAAATGGTCCGCGACATCGACGAGGACACCGTCGATTTCCAGGACAACTACGACGGCAAGAACCAGGAACCGACCGTCCTGCCCGCCCGGTTCCCGAACCTGCTGGTCAACGGCTCCTCGGGCATCGCCGTCGGCATGGCCACCAACATCCCGCCGCACAACCTGCGTGAAGTGGCCGACGGCGTCCAGTGGTACCTGGACAATCCCACCGCCAGTCGTGAAGAACTCCTCGAAGCGCTGATCCAGCGGATCAAGGGCCCCGACTTCCCCACCGGCGCTCAGATCCTGGGCCATAAGGGCATCGAGGACGCCTACCGCACCGGCCGCGGCTCCATCACCATGCGCGCCGTGGTCAACGTGGAGGAAATCCAGGGCCGGACCTGCCTGGTGGTCACGGAACTTCCGTACCAGGCAAACCCGGACAACCTGGCCATGAAGATCGCCGAGCTGGCCAAGGAAGGCAGGGTCGCCGGCATCGCCGACCTGCGCGACGAGACCTCCGGCCGCACGGGCCAGCGCTTGGTGATCGTGCTCAAGCGCGACGCCGTGGCCAAGGTGGTGCTGAACAACCTCTACAAGCACACCTCGCTGCAGGAGAACTTCGCGGCCAACATGCTCGCGATCGTCGACGGGGTGCCCCGCACCCTGACCCTCGACGCCTTTATCCGCCACTGGGTTACCCACCAGCTGGAAGTCATCGTCCGGCGAACCCGCTTCAGGCTGCGCAAGGCCGAGGAAGAAGCGCATATCCTGCGCGGCCTGCTCAAGGCCCTGGATGCGCTCGATGAAGTCATCGCCCTGATCCGCGCCTCGTCCACCACGGAAGAAGCCCGCGACGGCCTGATGCATTTGCTGGACATCGACACGGACCAGGCCTCGGCCATCCTGAACATGCAGTTGCGCCGGCTGGCCGCGCTGGAACGGCAGAAGATCCAGGACCGCCACGCCGAACTCGAGCGGATGATCCAGGAGTTCAACCGCATCCTCGCGTCCGAAGAAGCCCAGCGCAGCATCGTCAGCGAGGAACTCGCCGAGATCACCGGCAAGTACGGTGACGACCGCCGGACCCAGATCATGATGGGCTACGGCGGGGACATGAGCATGGAAGACCTCATCCCCGAAGAGGAGATGGTGGTCACCATCACCCGCGGCGGGTACGTCAAGCGCACCCGCAGCGACAACTACCGGTCCCAGCAGCGAGGCGGCAAGGGAGTACGCGGCGCCCAGCTCCGCGGCGACGACGTGGTCGAGCACTTCTTCGTCACCACGACGCACCACTGGCTGCTGTTCTTCACGAACCTGGGCCGGGTATACCGGGCCAAGACGTACGAACTGGCCGAAGGCGGCCGCGACGCCAAGGGCCAGCACGTGGCGAACCTGCTGGCCTTCCAGCCGGACGAGCACATTGCCCAGGTCATGGACCTGAAGGACTACCAGCAGGCCCCCTACCTGGTGCTGGCCACCAAACGCGGCCTGATCAAGAAGACCCGGCTGGAGGACTACGACACGAACCGTTCCGCCGGCGTCATCGCGATCAACCTGCGCGACGGCGACGAGCTCGTTTCGGCACGGCTGGTCGCCGAGACCGACGACATGATGCTGGTGTCCCGGCGCGGCCAGTCCCTGCGCTTCACCGCGACGGACGAGGCACTGCGGCCCATGGGACGCGCCACGTCCGGTGTGACCGGCATGAAGTTCCGCGAGGACGACGAACTGCTGGTGGCCGGCGTGCTGCGCGAGGACTCCTACGTCTTCATCGTGACAGCCGGCGGTTACGCCAAGCGGACCAAGGCCGGCGAATACCGGGTCCAGGGCCGCGGCGGCCTGGGCATCAAGGTGGGCAAGTACCAGGAAGAACGCGGGCATCTGGTCGGCGCACTCATTGTGCAGGAGGAAGACGAGGTGCTGGTGGTGATGGAAAGCGGCAAGGTGGTCCGCTCCTCCGTGGCCGGTGTCCCCGTCAGGGGCCGCGACACCATGGGCGTCATCTTCGCCAAGCCGGATAAGAAGGACCGCATCATCGCCGTCGCCAGGAACTCCGAACGAGGCCTGGCCGCCGACGAGGAAGACACCGACACGCCGGAGGTGCCCCAAGGTCCCGAAACCGGCGGCACAACCGACGCCGAATCTGCGCAGCAGGCAACCGATGAAGTACCGTTGAACGCAGACATGACGCAGTCCGCAGCCGAAACGCCGGCGCCGGAAAACGGAGGTAACGAGTGAGTACACCTAAAACGCCACGGCCGGGCACGCGCCCGCAGCCGGCCAACGCGCCCCGGGCTACCACTCGCAGCGGCGGCACGCCGGCACGCCCGGCCCAGCGCCCGGCGAACGGCGGACAGCGTCCGGCCACCGGCGCACAGCGCCCGGCCGGCCAGCCCGCCCGTCCGGGACTCGTGCGCCCGGCTCCGAAGGCCAAGGTCCGCCGCGCCCGCCTGCTGGTCAGCAAGGTCGACCCGTGGTCGGTGCTGAAGATGGCCTTCCTGCTCTCCGTTGCCCTCGGCATCGTCACCGTGGTGGCCTCCATCGTCCTCTGGACCACGCTGGACATCACGGGCATCTTTGACCGGGTCAACGGGCTGCTGACGGAAGTCGCGGGCACCGAGGGCGGCGGATTCGACCTGCGGTCCTATGCCTCGCTGGGGCAGGTGGCGTCCTTCGCCACCATCATCGCCGTCGTGAACGTGGTCTTGCTGACCGCGCTGGCCATGCTGTCCGCGGTGCTTTACAACATCTCGGCGACGCTGGTCGGCGGCATCGGGGTCACGCTGACGGACGACTGAGCGGATTTGAAGTTCCGGCCCGGCGTACTGTAAAGTCGTATCTCGGCCCGCAAGGGCAGGGGGCGTATAGCTCAGGCGGTTAGAGCGCTTCGCTGATAACGAAGAGGTCCCAGGTTCAAGTCCTGGTACGCCCACGGATGACTGATCCCACCGATGTCGGGAGGACACCGTGAAGAAGTTGCTGCTGATGGCAGCCGCGGCCGCGGGTGTCTTCGTGTACAAGAAGTGGCAGGAATCCGAAGCGGAGAAATCCGCTTGGAGCCGCGCGACCGACAAGGTCGAGTGACTCTGGCATCATCCCGGTCCCACCGGCCGGACCCTCCGGGGGCATGGCGCAATTGGTAGCGCACCTGCTTTGCAAGCAGGGGGTTAGGGGTTCGAGTCCCCTTGCCTCCACCGGAAATGCGAGGCCCCGATCTACGGATCGGGGCCTCGCTGCGTTCGCGCCTCGCTGCGTTCGCGCCCCCCTGCTGCTCCCCCGCTGCGTTACCCCGCCCCCGCTGCGTCCGGTCCCCCGCTGCGTCCGCGGCGGGATGGGGGTTGGCCGGGTTCACCCCTAGGCTGAAGGTGTGATCATCTTCCTGGCCACGCTGGCTGTGCTCGGCATCTCCGCGTCCGGGCCCATCATGGCTGCCACTGCCGCCCCCGCCCTGGCCATCGCGTTCTGGCGGAACATCATCGGCGCCGTCGTGATGGGGGTACCCTCGGCGATCGGCCGGCGCCAGGAGTTCCGGAAGCTGACGACGTCGGACATCTGCTTCAGCGCGGTGGCGGCCGTCGCGCTGGCGCTCCACTTCGCCTGTTTCATCACCGCGTTGCAGCTGACCTCGGTGGCGGCGGCGACTGCTTTGGTCTGCCTGCAGTCGGCGTGGATCGTCCTGTTCAACCGGCTGCGCGGTATTAAGGCGTCCCGGCTGATCCTGTGCGGTGTTGGGCTCGCGTTCGCCGGCGTGCTGGTGATCTCCGGGTTCGATCTGCGGCTCTCCAGCGAGGCGCTGCTGGGCGACCTGCTCGGCCTGGTCGGCGGGGCCATGGCCGGGGTGTACACGATGGCCGGCGGCCGGGTGCGGCGCCGGCTGTCGACCGGGCCGTACACCACCATCTGTTACGGATTGTGCGCACTCATCCTGCTGGCTATGGCGCTGGCTTTCGGACAGCCGCTCACAGGGTTCCCGCCCCAGGCCTGGGCCGGGATCCTGGCCGTGACCGTGGTGGCCCAGTTGCTGGGTCACTCGGTGCTGAACCATCTGCTGGCTGTCTTGAGTCCGCTGGTGGTTTCAATGATCATCCTGCTGGAAATCCCCGGAGCCGCTGCCCTGGCGGGCGTGTTCCTCGGCGAGACCCTTCCGTGGGGCACCTACGCGGGGCTGGCACTGATCCTGGCGGGCCTGGCCGCCGTCGTGCTCTCCCAGAACAGGTCCAAGGTGCAGGCACGGAACCCGGTGCCGGAAGCCAGCGGACCCGGGACGGACTAGCGGCTACAGCCCGCCGCGCGTCACGCGGACCTGCGTGCGGGCCTGGTGAACCCGGCGCAGCAGCTTCGCGGGGTAGTAGACGCTCATGAAAATCAGCATCGGCACCCGCGCCATGCGGCGGTCGATCTTGTGGACGTTGTACGTCCGGTCGAAGCGCGTGACGTAATACCGGTAGTCCTTGGGCGAATCCTCCAGCCGCCGGGCCGACATTCCGCTGATCATTCCCGGCACGTACTGGATCCTGAGCGCGTGATCGGCCAGATGCACGGAGATATCGATGTCCTCGTGCATCTCGTCCGCCTCATCACGGCAGACCTCGTTGCGGATAATCTCCCAGGCGCCGCGGCGGATGGCCATGTTGGATCCGAAGAGGAAGTGATATTGCTTCTTGGCCAGTTTCAGGACGAAGCGGCGCAGGCGGTCGTCGGCCTGGAGGCCGAAGCGCCGCAGCGGCATGTCGTAGTACAGCACCGGACCGGTGCAGGCCATCACTTCCGGGTCGGCGAAAGCCGCTTGCACGCGCTCAACCCAGTCGGGCTCCAGGACGGAATCAGCGTCGATCCTGCCCAGGACTTCTCCGGTGGCATGGTCCAGACCGAAGTTGCGCGTGGGGATCAGGCCTTGCTCCGCATCCTGCTCGAGCAGGATCAGGGGAACATCGGGGTATTCGTCCTGCATCGCGCGGACCAGGTCCGCTGTCCCGTCGGTCGATTTGTTGTCCACGACGATGATTTCCCACGGCGGCACGGACTGGCACACCGCGGCGTAAATGCATTGGCGGATGACCGACTCTTCATTGAAGGCCGGGATGACGATCGACACGCTGGGCGCAGCACTTCTCACGGCATGAAATCTATCAGCAGGTTTGCCGGGAGGCCGGGAAGCCGGTCATGAAAGGGGTGGGACGGGAGAGCAAAATGGGAGCCCCCCATCGGGGAGCTCCCATTACCGCGTGTGCTGAAGGAAAACTACTTCTTGGTGTCCTTCTCGGCGGCAGCGTCGGCTGCTTCGGCGGCCTTCTGGCCGGCCGCCCGCGCGGAGCGGGTGGGGCCGTTGCCGGTCGTCTTGGCCGTGGCTGCCGCGGCCCCGGAACCCTTATCGGAGACCGAAGTTCCCGCTGCGGCATCCGACGCGGCCGGGGCTGCAGCATGTTTGGCTGTTGCGGTCTCGGCAGCCGCGGCGGTACCGGTCGAGGTCGAAGTCGACGTGGAGGTCGAGCTCGACGGAGCGGGGGTCGTGGAGGTTTGACCCGGTGCCGGAGTCGCAGCCGTCGGCTGGACCGGCGTCTTCCACGGATCTTCGACCGGCCGAGCAGCGCGCCATGCGGCCACTCCCGCCGTCACCGCCGCGGCCAGAATGCCCACGATCAGCCAACCCTTGCCGCCGCCGCCGGACTTCTGCTGGTTTTTCAGCTCCTTGGCAGCCTTCCTGGCATGCCCGGCGGCTGCCTTCTGGGCCTTCTTGAGGGCCCGCTTGGATCCGCCCGCCTTGACGACGGCGGCCTGCACCGAAACGGGCAGCGCAGTCTTGTCCAGCGTCTTGGCCACCTGGTCCGCGGTTGCGCCGAGCCGTGCGGAGACGGTCGGGATGTACTCGTCGACCACTTTGTCCCGGGCATGGGTGATGGCGGGGGCCGCCCGGTCCAGGGTCTCCTGAATGCGCGGAGCCGCCTCATCCACAGCGTGGGAAATCTTCGGCGCCAGGCTGTCCAGTCCCTCCTGGATCCTCGGCGTCACAGTCACTACGGAGTGGGAAAGATCCTTGGCGGCCTTCTGCAGTCCCCCCTGAATGCGCGGTGAAGCCGTCTCAATGCCCTTTTCGATCCGCGGGACGGCCCAGTTCCGCGCGGCTGCCATCTTGGGAGAGGCCCAGTCCTTGGCTGTTCCCACGAGGACAAAAACATTGCCTTCTGAGTCGTGCGCTATTCGTTTGGTCTTCTTCACTACTACCTCCCGGAAATGGTGACGGTCGTTCATCAGCCTACTTCCTGCACTTGCCGACGGCTACGCCGGCGATGAAACGCGCGGCATTTTCACTCATCGCGGAACCCGCCGCTGGCGGGAACCGTCGGGAATCGCCGTGGAAGAATGGTGCCATGACTGCTATCGCTACAGCTAAAGCCACTATCCACACCAACCACGGCGACATCGTGGTGAACCTGTTCGGCAACCACGCCCCGAAAACCGTGAAGAATTTCATCGGGCTGGCCACCGGCGAGATCACCTGGAAGCACCCGCAGACCGGCGAAGAGACCAACGCACCGCTCTACGACGGCGTCATCTTCCACCGCATTATCAAGGATTTCATGCTCCAGGGCGGCGACCCGCTGGGCCAGGGCATCGGCGGCCCGGGCTACCAGTTCGACGACGAAATCAACCCCGACCTGAACTTCAACGAGCCCTACAAGCTGGCCATGGCCAACGCCGGCATCCAGGGCGGCCGCGGCACCAACGGCTCGCAGTTCTTCATCACCACCGTCCCCACCACCTGGCTGCAGGGCAAGCACACGATCTTCGGCGACGTCACGGACGAAGCTTCGCGCGCCGTTGTCGATTCCCTCAACGCGGTGGCTACCGACCAGCGGGACAAGCCGCTGGAAGACGTGGTCATCAAGAACATCACGGTCGAGCAGCTCTAAGTTGCCTAATGTCCCCGCCCGGAACCCGGGCGGGGACCTTTTCCCAGCAGGAGCGCCTCCATGTCCTACGGAATGCCGGCCGAACCGCCGCAGACCGATGTCCCCGTCTGCCCGCGGCATCCGGACCGCGTCTCCTACGTGCGCTGCCAACGGTGCGGACGCCCGGCTTGCCCGGAATGCCAGCGCACGGCGTCGGTCGGCGTCCAGTGCGTCGACTGCGTCAACGAAGCGGCGCGCAGCATGCCGACTGTCCGGACCGTCTATGGCGGGGTGGCCGCAGTCGGCCGTCCGATGGTCACGCTGACCCTGATCGGCATCTGCGCCGTTGCCTATCTGCTGCAGTGGGTCGTTCCCGGCTTCACCGAAAAGTTTCTGTACGCGCCGGTCTACACCCTTCCGAATCCGTTCTACGCGCCGGAACCGTGGCGGATGATCACCTCGGCTTTCCTGCATTCGCCGAATTTCCTCCTGCACATTGCCTTCAACCTCTACGCCTTGTGGATCCTGGGCCGGCACCTGGAGCCCTTGTTGGGGCGGCTGAGGTTCCTTGCGCTGTACCTGCTGTCCGGCTTCGGCGGCTCGGTCGGCGTACTCCTGCTCTCCGCCCCCAACATCCCCGTGGTCGGCGCCTCCGGGGCCATCTTCGGCCTGTTCGGCGCACTGTTCATCGTGCAGCGGCAACGCGGCGGCGAGGTCAGATCGCTGTTGGTGCTGATCGGCATCAACGCGGTGCTCGGCTTCGTGGTCTCCGGCATTGCCTGGCAGGCGCACTTGGGCGGACTGCTGGTTGGTGCCTTGTCCGCCGTGGTGCTGGCCTACGCGCCGAGGGGAAAGAACCGAAGCGTTGTCCAGTTCACGGGGCTGGCCGCCATACTCCTGTTGCTGGTGGCGGTCACGGCCCTGAGGGCGCTGACGTAACCCAGGCCGGCTTTCCGCCAAGGCGGGCAGGAACAGTGTCCTCGTGGACGCGATTCCTGCCCGCCTTTCCTGTGTGGTCCCCGTTTGCCGGACTGGCAATCCCCGGGCCGTCCCCGCCCGGGGGCAACTGCAGGCTTCCGCTGTGCCCGCCGGGCACCCTCGCTCCCTCCCTCCGACTCCCCGGCGTGCGTGCTGTGCAACCGCGCGCTTTCCCCATCCTGTGGGTGAGCTGTGGAAAGTTCTGAGCCTCTCCCGTCGGTGAAACGATGTTATCCACAGGAGCTATCCACAGTGAGGATAAGTTACACACATGTAATTCCACAGCTGTGGATAACGCACTGGCGGCGGAGAGAAGGGATGGACGGAAGTAATCCCCAAAGTTATGCACGCCTGTGGATAACTTCGGTCTACAACTGTGAAAACGTGGACAACTAAGTCTGCAGCCCCTGCAAATGGCCAGGCACTACGGTGGAAAAAGCGAAACAAACGGCCGACCGAGGACATATGCAGACCCTGCGAACCGGCCGTCAGGTAGCCTTGAAATCCGGTCCCCTCGCTCGACCAGCCACGGGGCCACGCGGCCGTCCCGGACCCAGGCGATAGTCGGATCGAATGCGCCGCGCCCCATGCCTTGTGAACGGCCAGCCGCGGCCTCTCGGAGGATCTGCTTCCTGTCGGCCTGCCGCAGGCCGGGCCATCCACGCGCCCTCCCGTGAAGGGAAGGAACAACAGAAGGACACTACGTGACTACCGAAACCGGCAACTCCACACGAATCGACCTCACCCGCGAGCAGATCTTCAGCGCCCATGAGGGCGGCAAGCTGCAGATTGGCCTCACCGCACCGCTGGAGACCAAGCGCGATCTCTCCATCGCCTACACACCGGGTGTGGCCCAAGTCAGCCGTGCCATCAACGCCGACCCGGAAATGGCCGGGAAGTACACGTGGGCCTCGCGCCTGGTGGCGGTGGTCTCCGACGGCACCGCGGTGCTGGGGTTGGGCAACATCGGTGCGGCTGCCTCACTGCCGGTGATGGAGGGGAAGGCTGCCCTCTTCAAGCAGTTTGCCGGGCTGGACTCCATCCCGCTGGTACTCGAGACCACCGACGTCGACGAGATCATTGAGACCCTGGTGCGGCTGCGGTCGAGCTTCGGCGCCGTCAACCTTGAAGATATTTCGGCCCCACGCTGCTTCGAGCTCGAAGCCCGCCTCATCGAGGCCCTGGACATGCCGGTCATGCACGACGACCAGCACGGCACCGCCGTCGTAGCCCTTGCGGCGCTGACCAATGCCGCCCGGGTGGTCAACCGCGAGCTGGCGTCGCTCAAGGTGGTCATTTCCGGTGCGGGCGCGGCCGGCATCGCCGTCGCCGAAATCCTGCTGGCGGCCGGCGTTGCCGACGTTACCCTGCTCGATTCGCGCGGCATCATCCACAGCGACCGCGGCGATTTGACCGAGGTGAAGGCATCCTACGCTGCCCGCACCAACCCGCGCGGAGTCACCGGCGGCAGCGCGCAGGCACTCGACGGGGCCGACGTGCTGATCGGGGTCTCCTCCGGCACGATCCCGGAAGAGACCTTGGAGAAGATGTCCGACGACGCCATCATCTTCGCGCTGTCCAACCCGGATCCGGAAGTACACCCGGAGACCGCCGCAAAGTTCGCCAAGGTTGTGGCCACCGGCCGCAGCGATTTCCCCAACCAGATCAACAATGTCCTGGCTTTCCCGGGCATCTTCCGCGGCGCACTGGACGCGGGTGCCCGCCGCATCACCTCGACCATGAAGGTTGCCGCGGCCGAGGCAATCGCGGGAATCGTCGGGGAAGACCTAGCGGCCGATTACATCATCCCCAGCCCGCTGGACGCCCGGGTCGCCCCGGCCGTTACCGCTGCCGTGATGGCCGCCGCAGACGCCGGCTGAGCGTCCCCGGCAGCCGCCCTGACGGGGGCCCGTTCCCGTATCGCCGGGAGCGGGCTCCCGGCGCATCTGCCCCCGGCCAGGCGGGCCTTAGAGCCATCGGTTGCGCCTGAAGAACCAGTAAAGCCCGAGGGCCGTCAGGAACATCAGGACCAGCGACATCGGGTAGCCGAACGCCCAGTCCAGTTCCGGCATCACCGTGAAGTTCATCCCGTAGACGGACGCCACTAACGTCGGGGCGAAGAGTATGGCCGCCCAGGACGAGATGCGCTTGACCTGTTCGTTCTGGGCAACACTGGTTTCGGTGAGCTTCTGGGCCTGCAAGGTGGAGCTCAGGCTCAGGGCGTTCTGCAGGACGGCACGGAAGGCGTCGACGCGCTCGTTCAGCCGGATCACATGGTCTTCGACGTCGCGCAGGCCGCGGGCCACCTCAAGGTCCAGGTCAGGGTCTTTGGTGCCTCGTTCGAGGACAGCGATCATCCCCTCCAACGGGTGCAGGGCCCGCTGGAACTCGATTACTTCGCGCAGCAGCTCGTAGATCCGTCGGGAAACGTCGGGATCGCCGCCGAAGAGCTGGTCCTCGATCTCGTCGATGTCGTTCTCCAAACCGAGCACCACGGGTTCGTACTCGTCGACGACCTGGTCCAAAACCGCGTAAAGTGCCGCCTGCGGCCCCGTCGCCAGCAGGTCGGGCACGGCCTCCATCCGTTGCCGCACGTGCGCCAGATCCGGCGACTCCGCGTGCCTGACGGTGATCAGGAAGTCCCGCCCCATGAAGACGTGCAGTTCGCCGAACTCCACCTTCTCGGTCTCGTCGATGTAGCGCGCGGGCCGGAGGACGGTGAACAGCGTGCGGCCGTATTGTTCCAGCTTGGCGCGCTGGTGGCCGCGCAAGGCGTCCTCGACGGCCAGGTGGTGCAGGTCAAACTCCGCTGCCACAGAGGCCAGCTCCGTCTCGCTCGGCCGGTAGAGGCCTATCCACGCCATGCCCGAGTACCGGTGCAGCTCGCTGAACGTCTGCTCCAGGGTTTCGGGCGTGGCGGCACGGACGCCGTCGACGTAGATGCCGTTATCGACCAGCATGACTGCCTACGAGCGCCACCTGGTCGTCATCAGGAAGCCCGCGATGGCGATGCCGAACCCGATCATGATGTTCCAGGACCCTGCTGCCGGCAGCGGCCACGCTCCCTGCGTGATGTAGAAAACGATGATCCACAGCAGGCCGATGATCATGAGGCCGAACATGACCGGTTTAAACCACACGGGGTTGGGCTTATTGCCCTTGGCGGTCAATTCCTCGGGACGCCGTTCGGTCCTCTTGCGGCGCTTCGACTCGGGCACAGATCCTCCGGGGCATCAAGGGGTGGTTGGCACTGGCTGGCCGGGGCCGCGAGCTTCACGCGAGTCCGCCGCCGCCGACCGTCTAGCTGTTTAGTCTAGCCAATGTCTGTGACGTTCGCCGCCGCGCATTTGCCGGGATCACCGCGCGGGACCGATCATAGTGTGAGTGCTGCTGTTGCCGCCTTGGCTCCCGTTCCCCCGACGAGGTGCCGACCGGCCCCCGCAGTCCCCCCGTTCCGGAACCATTCCACGATTGGTACGACCGTCACATGAGCAAGACTCCGCGCATCCTCGTCATCGACAACTATGACAGCTTCGTCTACACCCTGGTCGGCTACCTGCAGGAACTCGGCGCGGAAACGACCGTGGTGCGCAACGACGACGTCACCCTCGAGGAAGCTGTTGAACTGGCCGGAGTCCGCGACGGGGTCTTGGTCTCCCCTGGCCCGGGAACGCCGTCCGAGGCGGGCATCTGCATCGAGCTAATCCGTTGGTGCGGCCGGGAAGCAAAGCCGATGTTCGGCGTGTGCCTGGGCCACCAGGCGCTGGCCGAGGCCTACGGCGCCACCGTCACCCATGCCCCCGAATTGATGCACGGGAAGACCTCGCACGTGACTCACGGCGACCAGAACGCCTTCCTGGGCGTGCCGAACCCGTTCACGGCCACCCGCTACCACTCGCTGGCGGCCGTGCGCAGCACCATCCCGGCCGAACTCGAAATCACCGCGGAGACGGACAGCGGAGTCGTGATGGGCCTGGCCCATCGGAGCGCGCCGCTGTGGGGCGTGCAGTTCCATCCAGAATCGGTGCTGACCGAAGGCGGCTACCTGATGCTCGGTAACTGGCTGGAGTCGCTCGGTGCGGAGGGAACGGCCGAACGCGCCGCCACGCTCAGCCCGCTCATCACCCACTGAACCGCTCCGGAACGCGGGACTGCACCCGAAGGCGGGCCGGTCCGTCCGGAACGCGGGAACCCTCCGAAGCGAAACGACCCCGAAGGCGGGACCATCCAAGGCGGGGCCGGTCGGGGGACCGGCTGCCCCGGATGCTGTCAGTCGTTGCTGTTCCCGTTGCCCCGGCCGCTGTCAGTCGTCGCTGTTCCCGTTGCCCCGGCTGTTCCCGTTGCCGCGGCTGTTCCCGTTGCCGGAGTTGTTTCCTCTGTCGGAGCCCTCATCCTCCTCCGGCGCAGCCGTCTCGGAGGGCTCGGGCGGCGGCGGTGCAACCGCAACGGTCAGGACGATCTCGGTCCCCTGTTCGACGTCAGTTCCCGCTTTAACGCTCTGGCCGACGACGGTGCCGGGTGCGACCACCTCGTTGTCGACCTCTTGTACCCGGTAGGGCAAGGCCACGGCCGCGTCTTCAAGCATCGTGCCGGCTTCTTCGACCGTTTTGTTCATCAGGGCTGGAACGCGCACCATGCCGTTCGAGATGACCAGGTCCACCGTGGAACCGGTCTTGACCTTCTCGCCCGGAGCGGGCTTGGTGGTCACCACGTTCCCGCGCGGCATGGTGGCGCTGTTCGCCGGGACGTTTTCCCCCGGTTCCAGGCTCAGGTTCCGGAGCTTGTCCCGGACCTCCGCTTCGGTGCGGCCGGCCAGGTCCTTGGGAATGGTGGCAAATTCGCTGCCCTCGGAGATGTAGACAACCACCTGGCTGCCCGGTTCCAGCTGTTCTCCGACGTCCGGATCGGTTCGGGTTGCCATGCCAGCCTCGACGTCATCGCTGAACTCCTGTTCGACCCGCGGCTGCAGGTCCGCTGCCCAGATGGCGTTGGTGGCTGCGTTTTGGTCCATCCCCGCCACAGCCGGAACCGCAACCGTATCCGGGACGGCGTTCTGCACCAGCATGTTGTAGACGTAGTAGCCCCCGCCGACCAGGACCAGCAGCAAGGCAATGATCAGCGTGACGATCCATGCCCGGCGCTTGGCCCGGCGCTCGGGTTCGATGTCGTGTTCACTGCCCACGGCCAAAGCCGTGGGAAGCTGCCCGCGGTCGTAGGAGGCCGTTTCCGGCCCGGCGTCGTCTTCAGGCGAGTAGGCGGTGTGGGACAGTTCCGAAGTTTCCCCTGCCACGGCGTTGGCCGGCTGGGTGATCAGTTCTGTAGCGGGAGCCAGTGCGGGAAACGCTTCCGTCGCCGGCCCGGCCGCCTGGTGCGGCGTCCCGCCCAGGGCCGCACGCAGCGCGTCCGCGAATGCGGCGGCCGTCTGGAACCGGTCCGCCTTGTCTTTTTGCAGCGCATGTTCCAGCACGGAATCCAAGGCAGGAGTGACGTCAGAATTAAAGCGGCTGGCCGGTTCGGGGAGCTCGCGGACGTGCTGGTAGGCCACGGACACCGGGCTGTCACCGATGAAGGGGGGACGGCCAGCAAGCATTTCGTAGAGCAGGCAGGCGGCCGAGTACAAGTCGCTGCGCGCGTCCACGGCTTCACCCCGGGCTTGCTCCGGGGAAAGGTACTGTGCGGTCCCCAGGACCGCCTGGGTCTGCGTCATCGTCGCGGCCGAATCGGCCAGCGCACGAGCGATGCCGAAGTCCATCACCTTCACGCTGCCCTCGTGCGTGACCATGACGTTGGCCGGCTTGATGTCGCGGTGCACAATGCCCGAGCGGTGGCTGTATTCGAGCGCGGCCAGGACGCCGAGGGCGTAGCGGACCGAGTCCTCGATGCTCAGCTCGCGGCCCTTGATGAATTCACGCAGCGTCCGGCCCCGGACGTACTCCATCACGATGAACGGGACCTTGACGTCGTGCTCCGCCGCGCCGGGAAGGTCCATGTCCCCCGTGTCGTACACGGCAACGATTGCCGGGTGGTTCAGCCCGGCCACCGCCTGGGCTTCACGCCGAAACCGGGACTGCAGCATCGGGTCGCGGGCCAGGTCGGTCCGCAGCTGCTTGACCGCCACCGAGCGGCCCAGGCGGATGTCACGGCCCAGCAGCACATCGGCCATCCCGCCGCGTCCGATGAGTTCCCCCACCTCGTAGCGGCCAGCCAAAATGTGCGGCGAGTCCACTGGTTGTCGTCCTTCCATCAGACCGACCAGGATCCGGTCACGGCTTACCGCCGCGCGTGTCGGGAGCGGAGGTCGGCAGGCCCTTGGCATCCGGCGAGCCCGTCTCTGTCGGGGCCGGAGTTTCTTCTTCTTCCGGCCCGCTGGAGACAACGTAGCTGACGGTCGACCCGACCGGAACGTCACCGCCGTCGGGAGACAGGCTGAGCACGGTGCCGGCCTCTTCATCGCTCGGCTGCTCGCCCGACTTCTGCGGAACCAGGTTCAGTCCGATCAGGGCCTCGCGGACCCGCTGCTCGGACTGCCCGGCCAGACCGTTGGGAATGGTGACAGTCCCGGGGCCGGTGGAGTAGGTGACGGTGATCGCTTCGCCAACGACGACGGCGCCGGTCGGCGCGATGTCGATGACGGTATTCTCGGCTTCGCCGCTCTCCACCGGATTGGGAACCACCTGGTAGCCCATGTTTTCGAGCTCGGCCCGGACGTCGCTGAAGGGTCGGCCCAGGAACGCATTCGCCGTCAGCTGGTTGGTCTCCGGCGTTGCCGTTTCGCTCGGTTGCTCGATCTCTTCTTCGGTTGGCGTGGCGGAGGTGGTCTTCGTCGCCGGCTTGGTGGTCGAGCTCGATGCCGACGACGACGACTCCGTACCGCCGGTGGGGGTCAGCATGGGCAGCAGGATCGCACCCGCCACTGCGAACAGAACCAACAGGATCAAACCGACCAACGGCCAGGTCCAGGGACTGCGTTTCTTCTGCTGGCGGCGCGGGGTTTCTTCAGGCTCATCGCTGTCCAGATCCTGATCGGTCCAGTCCCGTTCGGCGCCGAGGCCCGCTGCGGCTGCTGCACCGCCGACGGCGGGCAGCTGGGAGGTCCCGGCGCTGACGGCGCGGGTCGGAGCGGTTCCGGGGGCGGGGACCGGAGCAGTCATCAAACCGGTGCTGTCGTCCCCACCGAACAGCAACATCCCCGGGACAGCTGCCTCGGCGGCACGGATATTGCCGGCACGGATGGCGTCGGCCGCCTCGGCGAGCTTTTCCGCGTTGGCCGGCCGGTCGGCCGGGTCCTTGGCCAGCATGGACATCAGCAGAGCGCGTACCGGCCGGGGGAGGGACTCGGGCAGCGGCGGGGGAGTGTCGTTGACCTGGGCCAAGGCAATGGCAATCTGCGATTCACCGGAGAACGGCCGGGAACCGGAAAGGCACTCGTAGCCGATGACGCCGAGCGAATAGATGTCGCTCTGTCCGGTAGCAGTCTGTCCCGTCGCCTGCTCCGGCGCCAGATACTGGGCGGTGCCCATGACCTGCCCGGTCGCGGTCAGCGGGACCTGGTCGGCCAGCCGCGCAATGCCGAAGTCGGTGATCTTGACCCGGCCCTCGGGCGTGATCAGTAGGTTTCCGGGCTTGACGTCGCGATGCACCAGGCCCTGGGCATGGGCGACGGCCAGAGCCTTGGCGGTCTGGGTGATGATGGACAGCGTCCGGTCGGGCGAGAGCACGCGCTCGCGCTCGATGATGGCCGAGAGCGGATGCCCGGGCACGAGTTCCATCACGAGGTAGGCGGATCCGGCCTCTTCGCCGTAATCAAAGACATTGGCAATACCGGTGTGGTTCAGCAGCGCGGTGTGCCGGGCCTCTGCGCGGAAGCGGTTGAGGAAGCCCGGGTCGCCCGTGTACTCCTCTTTGAGGACCTTGATGGCGACGATGCGGCCCAGGACCTGGTCCTGCGCCTTCCAGACCTCACCCATGCCGCCGATGGCGATACGTTCAGTGAGCTGGTACCTGCCGCCTAAGGTGATACCCGAGGTAGGTCTCACTTATTTAACACCGCCTCTAGGAGTTGCCGAGCACTTGGACTTGAGAGTGAAGAACCGGTCGTGACATCGACGTCCTCGAAGACGACGGATACGACGGCCTGGGGGTCATCCGCCGGTGCGAATCCGGTGAACCACGAGTTGTTTCCTGCTTCGCCGGCCATCAGTTCTGCCGTTCCGGTCTTGCCGGCCACCTCGACGCCCGGAATGGCGGCCCCGCCGCCGATGCCCCTGCTGACCACATTGACCATCCAGTCCTGGATCAGCCGGGCGTTGTCTGCGGAAAGGGAACGCTGCAGTTCTTGGGGTTCGGGGCTGTCCATGACGCGCAGGTCGGGCGCGCGCACAGTGCGCACGAGGTTCGGCTTCATCAGGACACCGTCGTTGGCGATCGCACCGGTCATCATGGCCACCTGCAGGGGGGTCACGCGGACGTCGTACTGGCCGATGGCCGACTGGGCGAGCAGGTCATCACTCATGCCGGTCGGGAACTGGCTCGCGGTGACGTGGGTGGGGATCTGGTAGGACTCGCCGAATCCGAACTTGGCGGCCTGCTCCGCAATGGCGTCTTCCCCCAGGTCCATGGCGATCTGCGCGAAGGGCGTGTTGCAGGATTGCTCCAGGGCAAAGGAGAAGCCGACGGTTGTCCGCGCCGCACAGCCGCCGTTGACGTAGTTCGGCAGCTCAACGTTGGTGCCGGGAAGCGGCAGCGTCGGGGGATTGTCGAGCTTGCTGTCGGCGTCGTACTGGCCGGACTCCAAGGCGGCAGCGGTCACCGCGAGCTTGAACACCGAGCCCGGCGCCAGCAGGCTCTCGGTCGCCGGGTTCGTGAACGGGGACAGGCCCGGCACCTTCTCCAATTCGGCCATGTTCTGCGTGACCTCTTCGGTGTTGTGCCCCGCCAGATCATTCGGATCGAAGCTGGGCTTGGAGACCATCGCGAGGATGTTGCCGGTGTCCGGTTCCATCACCACGATCGAGCCCTTCACGCCGTCGGGAATCAGGTCCCAGGCCAACTGCTGCAGCTCGGCGTCCAAGGTCAGCTCCACCGAGGCGCCCTCGACCTGGCCGCCGGAGAACATCTGCACGATCTGTTCGTAGAAAAACTCGTCGCCGGAACCGGAGAGCTGATCGTTCATCGCCGACTCCATCTGGGTGGAGCCGTATACCAACGAGTAGAAACCGGTGATCGGCGCGTAGAGCGCGGGCTCGTTGTAGACGCGCTGATAGGCGAACTCGTCGTCCGAGGGAACCGATTCGGCGATCGGCTCGCCTCCCACCAGGATGGCGCCCCGGTTCTTGTCGAAGTCTTTGTAGATGGTCCGGCTGTTCCACGGGTTGGCATTGAGGTTTTCGGCCTCGAAGAATTGCACGACCGTGAGCGATCCAAACAGCAGCGCGAACATCGCGATGGCGACGATCCAGGTATTGCGGATGGCCTGGTTCATGGTTGGATCACCTCCGTGGATCCGGTGTTCCGTGCTTCGGTCTGGTTGCGTCGCGCCGGCCGGTCACCCGGCGGACGCCGGCCGGCGGCCGGGCCGGTCAGGGCAGGCCGGCGCGCGGCGTCGGAAATCAGCAGCAGTAGGGCGACGATCAGCCAGTTGGCCAGGAGGGAAGAGCCGCCGGCAGCCAGGAAGGGTGTGGTCAGGCCGGTCAGCGGAATCAGGCGGGTGACGCCCCCGATCACCACGAAGCACTGCAGCGCCAGGGTGAAGGAGAGTCCCGTGGCCAGGAGCTTGCCGAAGGCGTCCCGGCTGCCCAGCGCCGCCCGGATGCCGCGGCTGACCAGGAGGATGTAGAGCATCACGATGGCGCTGAGTCCGATGAGCCCCAACTCCTCGCCGAGTGCGGCGATGATCATGTCGCTGTTCGCGTAGGTCACCAGGTCCGGCCGGCCCTGCCCGAGCCCGGTGCCGGTGAGCGCGCCGCTGGCCAGGCCGAACAGCCCCTGGACGATCTGGTGGCTGCCGCCGATCCGGTTGTAAACCTCGGGGTCGAACGCGTTGATCCACCCGTCGATACGTGCGGTGACGTGCGGGAACAGCCGGAAAGCCACCACGCCGCCCACGGCGATCATGAGCAGGCCGATCAGGACCCAGCTGACGCGGCTGGTGGCCACATAGATCATGGCCATGAACAGGCCAAAGAACAGGATCGAGGAACCCAAATCGCGCTGGAAGACCAAGACGCCGATGCTGACCAGCCAGGCCACCACCATGGGCCCCATGTCCTGCCAGCGGGGCAGCTGCAGCGGGCCGATCTTCTTGCCCGCGAGCAGGATGAGGTCGCGGTTCGTCGATAAATACCCGGCGAAGAATATAGCGAGGGTGATCTTCGCGATTTCGCCCGGCTGGAAGGTGGCGAACCCCAAGCTCACCCAAATCCGGGCGCCGTTGATTTCCATTCCGATGAACGGCAGCAGCGGAAGGATGAGCAGGATGGCGCTGGTGATCAACGATATGTAGGTGAAGCGGCGCAGGACGCGGTGGTCGGGCAGCAGCCAGATGACGGCGACCACGGCGGCGATGGCAACGCCGGTCCACAGGAGCTGGCGCCCCGCGGCGGAGTCGTTGTTGGCAATGTCCAGCCGGTGGATCATCGCCAGCCCCACCCCGTTCAGGGCGGTCACGATCGGAAGTATTACCGGGTCGGCATATTTGGCGCGCAGGCGCAGGACCACGTGTACCACGAGGACCAGCACCACCAGGGTGCCGCCCTGGGTGAAGAAGTCGCTGTCGAAGGCCCGGTCCTGGTCGAGCCCTACCAGCATGTTGGCTCCGATGCCGACGATCAAGGCCAGCACGAGCAGGAGCAGTTCGGTGTTGCGCCGGGAACGCGGCACTGTCTGGATGTTACTCATGGCTTATCCACCTACACATTCCGGCGGCACGCTGGGCTGGGGGCTGGCAACGGGCCCCGGCGTCGCCCCCGGCGAGCCGCTGGGCCGGTCCGTCGGAACGGCACTGGGGCTGGGTTCGGGTTCCGGACAGTTCCGCTGGCTGCTGATCCGCAACTGTTCAACGATCTCCTCGGCATGCCCGAGGTCGCGTGCGGAGATGCTGGAATCCAGCCGCTGTTGTTGGTAGGCGGGCAGGCTTTCCAGCGGGATGTTGTAGACCGTGTCCACGTGGGAAAGCGCGATCGGCCCGAAGTTCTGGGAGACGCCGTTGAAGATGGCCACCCGTCCGTCCGCCGAACCCACGAAGTACTGGGTCTGCGTCCACAGGTAGCCAAACCACATGACCGCCACCAGCAGCAACGACATGACGGTCAGGAACGCCGGGATCAGCCAGGGCTTGCGGGCCGGGGCCGCGGTCTCGTTCTCGGGTGTTTCCGGTTCGTCCGGGGCCTTGTGGGTCAGCATTGCGGCCGCCCGGCGCTTGTTGGAGTGGGCCGTGACGATGGGGATCTGTCCGGTCTCGGTGGCCAATGCCGCGGCGCCCACCAGCACATGCGGGCGGGTCTCCAGCTCGCGGCGGATGGCGTCGGCGCGGATCGCCTCGTGCGGCTGAAGCTGTTCGTCGTCGGCGCCCGCTGCCGCTTGTGCCCCGGGAGAGGCTCCGTCGGCGGGCATTGCCGCGACAGGGGAGGCGGCGCCGTCGTGCTTTAAGGCCGATGCCTTCGGTCGTTTCGGGGCGAGGCCGAGGGAGGCGGTGTCAGCCGCCTCCGGCGCCGCTTCGGCGACCTCGATCATCACGATGGTCACGTTGTCCGGGGAACCGCCGTCAAGCGTTAGCTCCACGAGCTGATCGACGGCGTCCTGCAGCGTGGGCGCGTTGCGCACCACGGATTCCACCACACTGTCCGGTACGACTGCGTTGAGCCCATCGGAGCAGAGCAGCCATTTTTCCCCCGGCTCGGCCTGATGGCTGGCCAGGTCGAGTTCGGGACTGGCATCGACGTCGCCCAAGACGCGCATCAACACGTTGCGGTGCGGGTGGATTTCGGCTTCCGCGGGAAGGAGCCGCCCTTCGTCGATGAGCCGTTGGACGAAAGTGTGGTCGACGCTGATCTGCTCGAAGATGCCGTTTTTCAGCCGGTAGGCACGGGAGTCGCCGATATGGGCGAATTCGAGCCTGTCGTCATGCAGCAGCACGGCGGTGACGGTGGTGCCCATGCCCGCCAGCTTGGGACTGGTCTGCACCAGCTCCGACAGGATGGAGTTGGCGGTCTGGATCTCGTCGGCCAGCACGTTGGCCGGGTCCTGATGGCCCGAGCGGTCCAGGTGGACCAGGTCCAGCACCGTGGACGCCGAGGCCACGTCACCGCCGGCATGGCCGCCCATGCCGTCGGCCACCACGGCAAGATAACGCCCGGCGTAGGCGGAATCGTCGTTTTTGGACCGTGCCTTACCCACGTCAGACCGCGCCGCATAGCGCAGAACCAGAGCCACCGTCAGGGCCTCAACTCAATGACCGTCTTGCCGATCCGGATGGGAACGCCGGGATCAACGGGCAGCGCCCGCGTCAGCTGGTTCTCCGCCAGGTAGGTGCCGTTGGTGGAGCCGAGGTCCTCGATGAACCAGCGGCTGCCCTGCGGAAAGAGGCGGGCGTGCCGGCCGGAGGCGTAATCGTCCTCCAGCACCAGCGTTGCTTCCTGGGCCCGGCCCAACAGGATGGGGCTCGCGGCCAGTTCCAGCGAGTGACCCGCCAGCGGCCCTTCCGTGACCACCAGGCGGCGCGGAGCCACCCGGGGTGCCGGAGCGTCCGCCAGGTCGGGATTCTTCCGGACTTCGCGCGCGGTGGGGGATCCGGTGCGGCTGCGCTTGCCGATCTGCAGGTCCCGCCGCAGTGCGGAGACGATGCTGATGATCATGATCCAGAGGAGGATCAGGAAACCGAACCGCAGCGCGGTGACGACAAGCTCGCCCATTAGGCCCCGCCGCCCCGTGTCGGCAGCAGGCGGAAGGTAATGCGGGTGCGGCCCATCGTGATGACGGAGCCGTCGGTGAGGTCAATCCGGCCGTCGATCTTCTGGCCATTGACATAGCTGCCGTTGGTGGAACCGAGATCCACGGCCACGGCGGACCCGCCTTCGGTGCGAATCTCCAGATGGCGCCGCGAGACCCCGGTGTCGTCCACCATGATGTCGGCCTCGGAGGAGCGTCCGAGCACGATCGATGGCGCGTTGAGCGAGTAGCGCTGCCCGTTGATTTCCAGCACGGGCGTCAGCAGGGTGGGCTGGCGTGACGGCGCCGCGGGGGCACTGCGCTGCGTGGGCTGCGGCTGGTGGCCGTCGGACTTGACGACGGTGGCCTCGACTTCGAAGTCGCCGCCCTTGAGTGCGTCGTCCTTGGTGAAGGAAACACGCACCGGGCCCTGCAGGGTGTACTTCTGGCTGTTGACGTGGCGGATGACCACGTCGCACAGTTCTTCGGCCAGGGTAGCGCCCCATTGTTCAGCCATGGCGTAGTCGGAATCGCCCAGCCTGACGTCGAAGACGTTGGGAGCCAAGGTGCGGCCCTGGGCCAAGGTGATGGAACCGTTGTCCAGTTCGCGGCGCAGGCGGCTTGCGATCTCCACCGGCTGCACTTGGCCCTTGCCGCCGACAGAGAAGGCGCCGCGGACCATCTTTTCGATGCCGCGCTCCATACTGTCCAGAATGCCCATCGGGCCGCCTCCTCCCAGAGTTGTGGTCAGGTCTGCCCCCGCTGCGACAGCGGACAGGGCACACCTGTCTGGCGATTCTTCCCTTCGATACTACTTGGGCGTGTCCCAAAAGGCCCCATTCGGCAGCGATCGCCGCTGGCGCGGCGGCGCCGAGGCGTGGTGAAGCTCACCCTCACGGAATCACGACGGCGGGGCGTGCGGCCCGCGGCGCACACCCTCCGATCCCCGTCACTGCGCGGTATCCGGGGGGCCCGGCGCCCCGATTGGGAATTTGGGACTGTTTCACGCTACTATTGATCTCGCTGTTCTTGAGGAAAGCGAACCGGGAAACCGGTTGGCTCGCCGAGAGGGCAGGCGAGATGCGCGCGAGTGGCGGAACGGCAGACGCGCTGGCTTCAGGTGCCAGTGTCCGAAAGGGCGTGGGGGTTCAAATCCCCCCTCGCGCACGCAGAGCAAGAGCCCCGGTCTTCGGACCGGGGCTCTTGGCGTTAACGGATACCGGCCCTCTCGCAACCCCTTGGTCAGCGGGGGAGGAGGGGGCCGGTGCGCTTGGCGCCTGCTGATCAGCCTTGCTTGCCGGCGGCCTTCACGCGCTGCTCCTCGGCGCGCACGGCGGCGAACGAGGCACGTTCCGCCACCAGCCATTCCGGCGGATCCTGCAGCAACGCGGTGATTTCTGCCGTCGTCAGCGGCTCCGTGATGCCGCCGCGTGCCAGGCCGGAGATGGAGACGTTGAGTTTACGGGCTACCTCCGGCCGCGGATGCGGACCGTTGCGGCGCAGCTCCGCCAGCCATTCCGGCGGATCCGATTGCAGCTGATTGAATTCCTCCCGCGAGATCAGGCTGTCCTGGAACTCCTGCGGGGCCGCGGGCAGGTAGATGCCCAGTTTCTTGGCGGCCGTGGCCGGTTTCATGGACTGTGCCGATTTCGCGCTCATAAGTCCAGCCTAGCCGCCCTGCGCTACGGTGATGAAGTGCAGGATGCAGACCAGGAGCCGACGACCACGGCCCAGTTGGCCGGACTGAAGGTCGGCTATGTCCCGGGCGTGACACCGGGGAAGTGGACCCGCCGATGGGCGGAGCGGCTGCCCGACGTCCCGCTGACCGCCTTCCAATGCGGCGAGGAGGAGCAGACGGCCATCCTGCGCGACGGCCGGGCCGACCTGAGCTTCGTCCGGCTGCCGGTGGACCGCGAGGGCCTGAGCGTCATCCCGCTGTATGCCGAACTGCCCGTGGTGGTCGCGCCGAAGGAACACGATGTGGCCCTCTACGACGAGGAAGTCCCGTACCGGGAGATTGCGCACGAGAACTTCCTGGACCCCGGGGAAATGGGCGGCGCCAAGACCGGCATCGAGGTGGTGGCGTCCGGGGCGGGACTGATGATCCTGCCCATGTCCGTGGCCCGGCTCTACAACCGCAAGGACGTGGTGTACCGCACGGTCACCGATCACCCCGAGACGCAGATCGGCCTCGCGTGGCTGACCGACCGGACCGAGGCCGCCATCGAGGAGTTCATCGGGATTGTCCGCGGCCGCACGGCGCGCAGTTCGCGCCAGCCCTCGGTGCAGGAACAACAGGGCAAGGGCAAGACCCGCAAGACCACGGCGAAGAACGACGGCGGAGCCCCCGGCGCGGGGAAGGGCGCCGCCGCGGGAAAGGGCTCCGCATCGGGGCGGACGCCGGCATCCGGCAAGGGCGCGAACAAGCCGTCCGGCCAGGGCAAAGGCAGGCCGGGCGGCGGCCGCACGCCGAAGGGCCGCGGGCCGCGGCGGGGCCGCCGGTAGCAACTGCCCCCGCATGCCGTGTTCGCCGCGCCGTTGGCTAGGCTTCAGATATGACCGTGAGCAGCCCTGACCATCTAAACGACACCGAACTCGCGGCCTGGCTGGTGCGCGCCGCCGGAACGCTGGCCAACGGCATGCGGTCGGGGGTGACCACGTTCGAGGAGAAGACGAGCATCTCCGACGTGGTCACCGCCGCCGACCACGCCGCGGAGAAACTGGTCGTTGACACCCTGCGCGAGCTGCGGCCGGAGGACGCGATCCTGGGCGAGGAAGGCTCCAGCCACGAGGGGACCTCGGGCCGGACCTGGGTCATCGACCCGGTGGACGGCACCTACAACTTCTTCACCGGCGGGCACTACTGGTGCTCCGCGCTGGCGCTGACGGATGGGGCGGGGAGCCGGCTGGGGGCGGTCTACCACCCCGCCGAGGACGTCCTGTGGATCGGCGGACGCGACCTGCCCACCACCCGGAACGGCTTGCGCGTGGGCGAAATCGCCAGCGCTCCCTTGGCGGCCAGCTGCGCGGCGGCGTACCTGCATCACACGTATTTGCGCGACGACGCCGCGGGCGAGCCGTACCTGCGCACCCTGCTCGGTTCGGCCACCTACCGTACCTGGGGGTCGGCATCGTGTGAACTGGCGGCAACCTCCGCCGGGATTTTCGGCGTCTGGTACCAACAAGGGCTGCCGGACTGGGACTGGCTTCCGGGCAAGACCCTGGTCGAAGCGGCCGGAGGTTCCACCGCCGTCCTGGAGGTCGACGGCTACCGCTGGTCGGTGGCCGGGGGACACCGGCAGGTGGCCGACGTGGTCGCCCTGCTGGGGGGATGACACATCCGGTCTGGGGCCCGGCGTGGCATAGTGGGGCTGTGGAAAAGACCTACGAAACGATTCAGCTTGAATGCCTCGGCGAATTGGCCACCATCGTCATCAACCGCCCCGAGTCGCTCAACTCCCTGAACACCCAGGTCGTGGCAGACCTGGCGCAGTTCGTCGCGGACATCCGTTCGCCGGAAGGCCGGGAAGTGCGCAGCATCCTGATCACGGGTGCCGGCGGGAAGGCCTTCGCCGCCGGAGCCGACATCCGGGAACTGGCCTCCATGGGGCCGGCCGAAGCGGAAGCACACAGTGCGGCCATGCAGGACCTGACCCGGTTGCTGGAGACCCTGGACCTTCCGGTGATCGCCTGCGTCAACGGGTTTGCGCTGGGCGGAGGCTTGGAATTGGCGTTGGCCTGCGATTTCATCTACGCGACGGCCAACGCGAAGTTCGGCCTGCCGGAAGTCGGCCTGGGCCTCATTCCGGGCTTCGGCGGGACGGTCCGGCTGCCGCAGCGGGTGGGCCCCGGAATGGCCAGGGAACTGATTTTCACGGGCCGCAGCATCGGCGCCGAGGAAGCCCTGCGGATCGGGCTGGCCAACGCCGTCTTCGCCAGCAAAGACGACATGCTCGACGCCGCCGCCGCCACCTGCCGGGAGATCTCCGCCAAGTCCCCCGCCGCCGTGGCAAATGCGAAACGAACGGTCGATGCGGCGCTGGGCCGTCCCACCGCCGACGGGCTGCAGGTGGAGCGCCGGGCCTTCGGGCAGGCCTTCACCACTGAAGACTCGCGCATCGGCCGGGATGCCTTCCTGGCCAAGGAGGCGCCCGCCTTCACCGGGCACTGAAGGCGGGCGCGGGCAGGGAATTGATCAGCGACGGCGGTGCCACGCCGGATCGTACTGGGTGGCCAGCCGCGCGAGGGTCAGTCCCGCCAGCAGCAGGCCGACGTCACGCAGTGCCACGTCGTAGAACCCTGACAGCGTCAGCAGGTTGACGATGATGCCTGCCAGCCAGAGGGAAACGATGTAGGCGCCGTACCGCGGCTTGAACCAGACGACCAAACCCGCGGCTATTTCCACCACGCCGACGATCAGCATGGCGGTGTGGGCGCTGAAGGGCAGCAGGTTAACGACCCAAGGGGCCAAATACTGTTCCCAATCAGTGAGCAGATTGAAGAACTTGTCCAGCCCCATCAAAATCGGCAGGACGGTGAAGCCCAGCCTGAGCATCCAGAAAGCACCGTAGGCGGGCTCGGTCCGGACCCGTTGCAGCGCAGGAGTGGTGGTTGCCATGGGAACCTCCGGTAAATTCTAAAAACCGAATAAGTAGTTTTAGAATGCTCCGCTGCGGCGGGAAAGTCAATGGCCGTGCTGTTGCCGCTCAGGATCCCAAGATTCGGTCTGGGTCAGTCTCTTGACCAGGGCGGGGCTGCCGACACTGGTGAGGGCCGATCTTTCGCCCACGATGACCAGCAGGCTGCGCGCGCGGGAGAAGCCTGAATAGAGCATCTCCCGCGCCCGCTCAGGATCGCCGAAGCCGTTGACCGCCAGGACCACCACCGAGCGTTCGAGTCCCTTGAAGCCGAGCACGTCGCCGTAAAACACACCGTCGTCGTCAAAAAAGGCGTCCCAGTATCCGCGCCAGCCCAATGCGTCCACCGCTTGCTGATGGGCCGGATGCTTGCGCTTCGTGGTCAGCAACGCCACCTGCTGCGGGGCCCAGCCTTCACGCTCGACCAGCTGCGCCACCGCGTCGTCGGCCCGCTGGATGACGGTCCCGGCCGTCGCCTCCACCAGCCGGATGCGCGGGCCGGAGAGGCCCCGAGGAATCGACAGCTCGGTGGACAGTGCGCCGCAGAGCGCCGCGATCTGCTTGGTATTGCGCAGGTTTTCATTCAGCACCAAGGGAGGCACTTCAATCGGCGGCCAGCCGTCGCGGCCGAAAAGGCGCTGGTCTTCGTCCATAAACACATACAGGCCGCCGGCAGCAGGTTCCTTCAGGCACTCCAAGACGGCCTCCCACCACAGCGTGCCGAAGTCCTGGCCCTCGTCGACGACGATCGCGTCGAAGAGTTCGCGGACCGGCTGGTTCTTGGCCAGCCGTCTGAGTGTCCGGGGGAGGTAGTGCTCGTAGTACTGGTTGGTGAGCAACCGGGGATCCAGCGGATGGTGCGCGGCCCAGCGGACCGGCAGGTCATAGAACATGCCCACGTGTTCCGGGCGTTCTGCCGGCTTCCACCCGGCCGTCTCGGTCTCGAAGTACCGGGCCAGGCCGCGGCTGGAGCACAGCAGCGCCACCCGCTTTCCGTCGCGCGCCAACCGCCGGGCCTGTTCCAACGCGAGCCAGGTCTTGCCCGTGCCCGCGCCGCCGATGACGCGGGCCCGCGGCTGGTCCTTCAGGACATCAAGGATCGCCGATTGGTCCCGCGTCATCTGCTCGGCGCGGCTTTCGTGCTCGGCCGCCGCCGAGAGCGCCCCGTCGTTCGGCCGGGGGCGCGTCAACCATGCCACGATGCGGTCGGCGACATCCGGCGCGGTTTCGCCGTCCCCGTCGCCGCAGAAGTTGATGGCTTCCCTGACCGTGTCGTCCGGATACTTCAGGTCCTCGCTGCCGATCACCATGGAACGCCTGAGGCCGGGGATGTCCCAATGGCGCGGAAGCCGCGTCTCCGGAAAGGCCAGCAGGTGGGCGAACCGGACCCTGCGGCTGAGCCCCAACTGGGAGCCGAGGTAGCGCTGGAGCATGTGCCGGGCGTCCTGGGCGTGGACCAATGGATCCTTGATGCGGTGCTGCCGGCCGTTGCCGGACTGGTACCACTGGCCCGCGTCGTAGCTGATCTGCCCGCCTTTGACCTCGATGGCCGCGATGCCGACGCCGGGCCAGACAACGAGCAGATCGATCCGCCGGGCGGCGCCGTTTTCGACGATGTCGACCGAATGCAGCAGGGCGGCGGACGGCGGCAGGGTTCGCTTCAGCGCCTCCCAGACCTGCCGTTCGCCAGGCTGGTCCCGGCCGAACTCGGGCTGTTCCGGAAAACAGCGCGGCATACCGCCCCCTCAACATCAACGCAGTGGTTTACCACACAGACTACCCAATGCAGGACATCCTCCCTTCCGCCCCGGAACGCGGGGCCCGGTTGCAGCCAACCCTCCCGCGTGTGGAGGCGTGGCCGTTCATTGCCGCGCCACGGGCCGTTCTGTAGCGTTAACTGCAGGTGGCAAACTCATGGAGGCGGTGCCTGCGGCGCCGTTCCCTCGGCGGAATGAGGATCATCATGGCAACCATCGAAGAAACAGTCGAGATCTCGCTGCCCGCCGCAAAGGTTTATGACGAGTGGCTGCGCTTCGAGTACTTTCCCTCCTTCATGCACGGCGTGAAATCGGTGATCCGGACGTCCGACACCACGCACCATTGGGTCACGAAAGTCGGCGGCGTGCAGCGCGAATTCGATACGGCCGTGACCGAGGACGAGCCCGGAGAGCGGATCGTGTGGAGGAGCGAAGGCGGAATCAGGCACAGCGGAACCGTGACGTTCGGGAGAATCGACGCCGACACAACGTCGATGCACGTCCACCTCGATTGGGAGCCGCATTCCCTGCTGGAAAAGGCCGGTTCCGGACTGGGATCGGACCACCGGGAGGTGCGCAACGAGTTGTGGCGCTTCAAGACATTCGTCGAGTCCGGGGGATCGGACATGCACGAGCCGGGCAACCAGCAGTTCTACGGCGGAACCTTCGCCGGCGGATTTCCTCCCTCAGCCTCGGCCCAGCCGGACATTCCCCGAAACGAGGACGCCAACGCCTACGACCGGGAGCCGGACGTCCAGGAGCCTGAGGACCGGGAGAACCGCAGGCAAGGTTCCGGCAGCTAGCCCGCCGCTCGGGCGTGCAACGGCCGCTGAGGCGTGCGGCCGCTGTCAGGACCGGGCGCTGATCCGCTCCACGGAATCCACGGCACGCTTCGACAGCTCCTCGGACAGCGGCGCGCTCTTGGCCGAGTCCGCCGCGTCGTTTTGGCCCTCGGGGCTCAGGACATACTGCGCGAACGCCTTGACCAGGTCCACCTTCTCCTGGTCCTCGTACGTGGTGCAGTAGATGTGGTAGGAGACCAGCATCAGCGGGTAGGCGCCGGCGGCCGTAGTCGTCCGGTCCACTTCCAGGGCCAGATCGTATTCCGGCCGCCCCTCGACGGGTTTGGCTTCGTCCAACGCCTTCGCTGCCGCTTCCGCGCTCACCGGGACATAGTCCTGGCCAACCTTGAGGTTGACCTTGCCCAGGGGATCCCCGACGGCGGAATCGTCCGCATAGGTGACGGCGCCCGCCGTGCCAGCGACCATGCTCACAACGCCGGTAGTACCCTGCGCGTTTTCCCCGGCGTATTCTCCGGGCCAGGTGTCGCTCGGCTCCGGCGTCCAGACCTCGGGAACCACGGCGTGCAGGTACTCGGTGAAGGTCTCGGTGGTGCCGGAGTCCTCGGAACGGTTGACGGGAGTGACCGCAAGATCGGGCAGCTCCACGCCCGGGTTGTGTTCCGCGATGGCAGGGTCGTCCCAGGACCGGATTTCGCCCTGGAAAATCCTGGCGATGGTTTCGGCGTCCAGGTTCAGCTCGGTGATGCCCGGAAGGTTGAACGCCACGGTGATGGGGGAGATGTAGGACGGGACGTTGAAGCCGCCCTCGGGGCCGCAGACCTTGCGCGACTGGTCAACTTCTTCGTCGTCCAGGTAGGCATCCGAGCCGGCGAACTCGACGGCGCCGGCCAGGAAGGCGGTGCGTCCTGCGCCGGAGCCGTCCGGCGAATACTGGACCTGCGCGTCGGAATGGAGCAGGCCGAAGCCGGCCACCCATGCGTCCATCGCCGCGTTCTGGGATGATGCTCCGGCTCCTGTCAGCGTGCCCGACAGGGAGGAGCCCTGCCGGGCGGCGGCTTCCTGGGCCGGACCCAGCGGGTAGTCGGAGCCGCAGGCGGCCAGGGAGAAGGACAATAAGGCGGCGGTACCGAGGGCGGCCGCGCGGCGTTTCAACTGAGGCATCCGCACTAGACTACCGGTGCGGCGGCGTCAGTCCCAAGGGGGCTACCGTGCCTCGAGGTCCTTGACGGCGGGGCCTTCCAGCACCTTGCCGTCCGCGCTGAAGCGGGACCCGTGCAGGGGGCAGTCCCAGCTGCCCTCCGCGTCGTTCCAGGACAGCACGCCGCCCAGATGCGTGCAGACCGCGCTGACCCGGTGCGTGGCGGAGCCCACGGTACAAATGCCCACCGGCCGCGAATTTTCCCGCACCACAGTCCCCTGACCTTCCTGCGGTGCCGCATGCGTGGTCCGGGTCAATCCGCCCAGCCATCCGGACAGCAATTCCAACCCGACGGACAAATTGGTGCCGGCCGTGCTGGCGGCGTCCCGCCCGGAGATGCGTGACTTATAGAGATCCTTGGCCCAATGATTGTCGCCGCCCAGGATCGAGGCCGACAGCGCCAGTGCCGCCGCCACCCCGTTGGTCATGCCCCACTTGTTGAATCCGGTGGCCACCATGATCCGCTTTTCTGCGGGCAGGATCGGACCCACGTACGGCACCGCACCGGCCGGTTCATAGTCCTGCGCCGACCAGGTATGCGTGGGCTGGGCACCCGGAAAGTGCTGTTGGGTCCAACGGATCAGGTCATCGACCAGGCCCCGCGTATGGCCGTGGCGGCCGACGACGTGGCCGTTGCCGCCGGCCAGCAAGACCTCCCGGTCGCCGTGGCGCGCGGTCCGCAACGAGCGGGTCGGCCCGTCGATGGACAGGTACATCCCGGACGGGATGCGCCCGGGCACCGTCAGGGCGGCGGCGTAGGA
The DNA here is from genome assembly GCF_059091125.1 of Arthrobacter sp. Y3223151. Lineage (NCBI taxonomy): Bacteria > Bacillati > Actinomycetota > Actinomycetes > Micrococcales > Micrococcaceae > Arthrobacter > Arthrobacter sp. Y3223151. Next base: position 575,134 of record NZ_JBNHGI010000001.1, read on the forward strand.
ACGCATGGGCTTGAGCACGCTGAAATGTCCGCCGCGGTTAAGCATGGGCGTCCCGGTAGCCAGCACCAGGATGCCGGTCTTAAGGTCGCCCAGCCCCGTGCGCACGGTGAGGTTTCGCGGCCCCGCCCCGGCACCGCCGTCGTCCGCGCGGCCGATGCCCGTGACCCGCATGCCCTCGAAGATCAGGCCTCCGCGGCTGCGCAGTTCTGCAACCAGCGCCGCCAGGAGGTGCATCGGATGGACCTGGGCCTGGTTGGCCAGCCGCAGCATCCCGGTGACCTCGAACGGCAGCTCGCCGGCACCGGAGACTTTTTCGACCGGCAGGCCGGCGGATTCGCTGGCGCGCTGCTCCGCCGCCAGATCCTCGGCGCCCTGGGGGGTGGTGGCGTAGGTGAAGGCGTCGCGCCGGTCGTATTCCACCCGGTGTTCGTCGCAGTACCGCAGGATCCACGCCTGGGCTTCACGCTGGCCGGCAACATAGGCTGCGGCGGTGCCGGAATCGTGATGGTTCGCGATGCGCGAAAGCTGGCTGCCCTGCAGCAGGGATACCTTGGCGGTCGTGTTGCCGGTAGTGGCGGCCCCGACCGACCGGGCCTCCGCCACGGCAACCCGCTGCCCGGCCCGCGCGAGCAGGACAGCAGTGGTGAGGCCGGTCAGCCCGGCTCCGGCGACGACGGAGTCGAACCCGGTCTGGCCGGAGTACGTGTCAACCGGAATCTCTTGGGCGGTATCGAGCCAGAGTGAATGCATGACGCTGTCCTTTCGGCCGGATGGTAGTACACACCACACCCTGTCCCTGCTGGCGCGTCAAGACCCAAACTGCGGGTGCACCTGACAGGATGGAAGCGAGGACGACCGGCGGAAGGCGGAGGGCATGAAAACTGCGGTGCTGATGATCGACTTGCAGAACGCGTACTTCGAGGACCCTGCCTTGGCCAAGCGGCAGGAAGCCGTGGTGGAGTCAGCCAATCTGTTGATCAGGACCGCGACGGCGGCGCAGGTGCCGGTGCTGCTCGTCTACACGCAACACCGCAGGGACCGTTCAACCTGGACCCTCAGCATGCTCGACGATGACCAGGGATTCCTGTTCGAGGGGACCGAGCAGGCCGAATTCCTGCCCGGGCTGCAAACAGAGGGCCTCGAGCGCGTCGTCAAGACACGCGACAGCGCGTTTTTCGGTACGGGCCTGGCCGAGCGGCTGCGGGACGCCGGGGTGGAACGGCTGGTCCTGGCAGGCGTGGCGACCCACAACTGCGTGGCGCAGACGGCGGCTGATGCGTTCGCCCACAACTTCCGGGTGGTCTTCGCCAAGGACATGATCGCCTCGACCAATGAGGACTATGCCGGTTCCATGCTGCAGATCCTCAGCGATGAGTACCGCCAGCCCGTGCTGGGCCGCGGCGCGCTGGCCGAATTGCTGGCGGGCGCGCGCGAAGGGTGATCCTGCCTCAGGCCTACCCCTCCGAGAGCAGGTGGCACCAGGAATCCGTCAAGGTTTCCAGGCACATCTCCCGGTCCATAATCCAGCCCGTCCGGATCCACCGCTGCGAGAGGTATTCCAGCTGGCCGAAGGCGAGGACGCAGCGGACCTGGCGGCTGGCCGGGTCGAACCGCCCCGAACGATCCAGCCCCGACGTCATGTCCGCCGCCACGTCGCGGAACCAGTCCTCCATGACCTTTGCGACCTCGGGCTCGACCGGGGCCGCCTGGTAGACGGCATGCAGATAGGGGCGGGTTGCTTCCCATTGGTCGAATTTCCGGCTGATCCAGGCGCGGATCAGGTCGCGGGTGCCCAGTTCCACCACGGTGGCCAGGGCCGGGTCGTCCACGCTGGTGAGAATGGAGTCAACCGTCTTCACGACGTCGCCCATTAGCTGCGCCTTCGACGCGAAGTGTAGGTAGAAGGTCGTCCTCGTAGTGCCGGCACGGGCGGCAATGTCATCGATCGTGGTGGCCGCGTAGCCCTTGGATTCGAAGAGGTCCAGGCCGGTGTCCAAAAGAAGTTGCCTGGTCTGCTGTTTCTGAGCCTCGCGGAGTGTTGCCATGCCACACAGAATAGCCGGTGACCGCGGCTCCTCCGGACCACCCGGGGCTCCCTCCGGATTTCCCGCACCGCTGCAGCACTTCCGCCCGCGGTTCTTGGCTCAGAGGCCTTTGAAACAACATGCTGAATTTTTACTTGACAGTGTGTATTTCGAATCACTACTGTTAGCCCCATCACGATGAGCCTGTCGCCTGCATCACACGATGCCGCGCGTAGCACAGGGCGGGCGGCAGGGTCTCGTCGACCAACCGGTTTTCAGCGAGTGCGGACGAATGCGGCCGCCATGCCCCGGCCGGTTCCGCCGAGCACCACCCGTTCATCACGCAGCTCACACCATGACAAGGAAGTTCATATGAGCCAGGACCAGGGGACCCACACGTCATCGCCGAAGTCCTATCCGCCGCCCCAGGCACCGCCCGTGCAAGTCACGCCCGCGCGCACCAGGGGCACACTGGTCGCTGCGTCGTTGGCGGTCATGGTGGCGCAGATCGCCAACGCGCTGCCCGGCGCGCTCAATGGCGAATTCCAGGTCACCTTCAACACGTTCGGTTCCCAGCTGACCTGGATCACCGCCGCGTTCATGATTCCGGTGGTGGTTTTCGAGCTGACCTTCGGTGTGCTCGGTGACAAGTACGGCCACCGCAAGCTCGTCGTGGGCGGCGCCGTGCTGGTCATGATCGGCTCGCTGATCTGTGCCATATCCCCGACGGTCCAGGCCATGTGGATCGGCTCCGCCATCAACGGCCTGGGTGCGGGTGCGATTTTCCCCGCATCGTTGGCCTTGGTTGCTTCCGTGGCGCGCTCCATGCAGGAGCGCGTGCGCGGCATCGCCATCTGGGCGGGCTTCCTTTCGGCGGGTTCGGCCCTGTCGCCCTTGCTCGGCGGCGTGTTTGCCGGCTTCGGCTGGTGGCGCGGGGCCTATGCGGTGGTGGTGTTGACTGCCCTCGCCGCACTGCTGCTGACCGCCCTGCGCTCCGCCGAGGCCAAGGTGGCCCGGGAGCGCCGGATGGACATCTGGGGCCAAATCACCTTCGCGCTGGGCCTGATCCTGGTTCTCTTCGGGCTGGTACAGGGTCCCGAAGACGGCTGGACCAGCACCCACGTGGTAGCCGCCCTCGCCGCCGGTGTGGTGCTGTTGGCGATCTTTGTGGCCATCGAACTGCGCGTCGAGTCTCCGCTGCTGGAGCTGAGGCTGTTTTTAAACCGCCAGTTCGCCATCGCGTCGATCGTGGCCGTGGTCGGCATGTTCGCTTTCCTGGGCGCCTGCTTCTCCACGAGCATGTGGCTGGGGCCGGTCCAGCACCAGAACCCGCTGTACCTCGGCCTGCTGTTCCTGCTGCTGCAGGGGCCGGCCTTCGTGTTGATCCCCGTGCTGTCCCGGCTGCAGGCCCGCGTCTCGTCCCGCTGGCTGATGACGTTCGGATTTCTGGCCATGGCGGCCGGCGCACTGATCAACTCCACTGCCGATGTCACCAGCCGCGACGTGACCGCCTTCATCCTGCCGTCCCTGCTGGTCGGACTTGGTTTCGCCTTCACGCTGAGCCCGATGACCGCTATTGCCGTGAACTCGGTGCCGCGTGAGATGACCGGCATGGCCAGCGCCACCACCAACCTGCTCCGCGACCTCGGGTTTGCGCTCGGACCGGTGCTGGTGGGCGCCATTGCCCTCTCCACCGCCGGCGGAAAGCTCATGACCTCCCTGCAGACCTCCGGTTTGGCTCCGGACCAGCTGGGTCCGGCGATGGGCATTGCGGAAGCGGGCGGTCCGATCGCGCTCAACAGCATCCCCGAGGGCGTTCCCGGATCGGGCGGCAGCCAGTTCGCGCTCGAGGCCCTGGGCAGCGGATTCACGCAGGCCTTCCTGGTGGTTGCCATCGCGGCCCTGGCCGCGGCATTGCTCAGCTTCTTTGGGTTGCACGGGTCAAGGAAACCGAACCGGAAGCAGCGGCACCGCATACGGCCGCGTAGCATCCCGCGGCAGTGGCACCGCATACGGCCGCGTAGCATCCCGCGGCGCGCGACCGAGACACAGGAAGCCGGCCATCCCGTGGGGGTGGCCGGCTTCCTTTAAGCATGCGGGCGGGGCAACCGGGCCCTAGTGGTCGGCGTTCTCCTGCAGGCGCCGAACGAACGGTGCGCACACGACGGCCGCGAGGCCGAGGATGCCGCCGACCGTGAAGGCGACCCGGACGCCGTCGACCAGGGCGACGTTCGCCGCGATGCCGCTGGCGGCTGCCGCCGCCGTACCGATGGTCATGGCGGCAATGAGAACCGCAGTACCCGCGGCGCCGGCCAACTGCTGCAGGGTATTCATGATCGCGCTGCCGTGGCCGTACTGCGCACGCGGCAGGGCGCCCAGGGCCACGGTCATCAGCGGCGTCATCAGCATGGCCATGCCGACGCAGAACACAGTATGGAAGATGACGATCGTCGTCACCGGGGTATCAATATGGACGCTGCACAGCAGCCACTGCCCGCCGGCCAGCAGGAAGGCGCCGGGAATGACGATGGGCCGGGGGCCCACCTTGTCGTAGATGCGGCCCACGATCGGGGACACGATGCCTTGGATCAGGCCGCCGGGCAGGAGGGCCAGGCCGATGGTCAACGTGCTCAGTCCCATGCCGTTCTGCATGAAGATCGGCATCACCATGACCGTGCCCAGCATGGTGGCCATGGCGATCATCACGATGATGACCGAGATGCGGAAGTTGTGCACCTTGAACGGACGGAGGTCCAGCAGGTCGGACTCGGTCTTGCGCAGGGCACGCTGGCGCTGAATGAAAAGGACCAGCGCGACGGCGCCGACAACCAGTGCCACGACCGGGGCCCAGGAGCCTTCCATCAGGTCGGCGATCGAGGACAGCGCATAGACGATGCCGCCGAAGGCGAAGGCGGAGAGGATGACCGAGAGGACATCCAGCGGAGCCTTGCGCGTCTCCTTGCCGGTCTTGATGGCAATGACGCCGAAGAGGAAGACGACGATGGCCACCGGGACCATCAGGCCGAAGACCCAGCGCCACGTCAAGGAGTTGATGACGGCGCCGGAGAGGGTGGGGCCGATGGCCGGAGCCACGGAGATGACCACGGAGTTAAGGCCCATGACGGTGCCGCGGTGCCGGACCGGCACGGAGGTGAGCGTGGTGGTCATCAGCAGCGGCAGAATGATGGCCGTGCCGGACGCTTGGACGATGCGCGCGATGAGCAGCACCGCGAACGTCGGGGCGATGGTCGCCAGCGCCGTGCCGACGATGAAGAGCAGCATGGCACTGACGAAGAGGCTCTTCGTGGTAAACCGCTGAAGCATGAAGCCGGTGGTCGGAATGACAACGGCCATCGTGAGCATGAAGCCCGTGGTCAGCCACTGCGCCGTTGTGGCCTGGACGCCCAGGTCCGCCATCAGGTCGGGCAGGGCGACGGTCAGCACGGTCTCGTTGAGGATCATGATCAGCGCTGACAGCACCAAGGCGGTGATCACGGCGGCGATGCGCTTGGGCGAGATCCTCTCGGGCTCCACGGCCTCCGCCGCCTCCACCTCTCCGGGCGGAATTTTCTCCTCTAGGACGTCTTTCATGGACACCTTTTCTGGTTGTGGGGTGCGGGCAGACACGGCTCCGCTAATACTTACAAAAGTATAAGTATAACGAAAAACTAAAGCCGGCCCGACGGTTCAGCGCTGGTCCGGCTCGTTGATCAGTGCCGCCAGGCGCTGGAGGGCGGGCAGGCTCGCGGCGATCTGCTCCCGTTCCCCGGGGTGCAGCCTGGCTGCCGCCGTCCCGAGGGTTTCCGCCCACGCGGTTTCCAGCATGATCCTGATCCGCTGGGACTCGTCGGTGGGGTGCAGCGTCACGTAGCGCTTGTCCGCCTCGTCGCGTATCCGCGTCACGAGCCCGCGGGCCACCAGTTCGCGCAGCTGGGTGCTCACGTTGCTGAACTGGCGGTCGAGCCTGGAGGCGACCTCGGCCACGGTTATGCCCGGGTGCGCTTCGATGACCCGCATGATGTCCACCATGCCGTTGGGCAGCAAGGGGACGCCGGAATTCTCGTGGGATTTTCGGCGGACATCGGAGGAGATGTCGATCAAGGCCACCGCCAGATCGCGGTTGTCCTCGACGGCTTTCCGCGCCTTGCCGCGCTCGGTTGTTTCCATTACCCAAGGATAAGAGGTGCGCCGGGCACCTCCGGCAGTGACGTTCAGGATCGCTGATCACCACGGCCGGGGTGAGGTCCTAGGTGCACCTCGAGGGCGGCCGGCCGGCAGCCGGGGCTGCCGTCGCGTCAGTTCGCCTCATCCTCCGCCGTGCGGGCGGTGAAGGGCAGGACCAGTCGGGACCGGTGCGCGGCGTCGCGGTAGATCTTGTGCGTGACGGGGCGTCCCACCGGGAGGTGGAAGGCGTCCGGCGGCAGCAGTGCGTTGTGCTCGTCGGCCAGCGGCTCGCCGTTGGAAAGTTCGGCCACCAGCCGGTGTCCCGGCTTGAAGGTGTTCGCGAACGGATAGAGGCGCAGGACGTACTCCTCGATCTTCCCCGGCTCCACCGGCACGGCACGGGTGTGCGGGTGGATCGGGTTGCCCTCGCTGGTGCGCTCCTCGTCGAGCTCGCGGTGCGAGGCCTTGAGGTACCCGGTGGTGATCAGCTGTCGCTTGCCGTTCGGGGCGTAGTCCCACAGGCGCAGGATGAAGTTCGAGTCCGGCTGGTCAATCTCGGCGAAAATGTGCGCTGCGCCGGTGCCGATCATCTCCGTGTCCTCTTCGAACGGCCCGGTGCTCCAGCTGATGATTTCCACCTTGTCGGTCACCGTCAGCGGCGCCTGGTAGAAGCCGTCCGGGGCCGCGTACTCGACGCCCATCAGCTCCGGCTCGGCCGACAGCTTGTGGCGCGGACGCAGGTAGAGGGATTTGTACTCGATCTCCTTCGGCGGCCACTGGTCCGCCTCGACGGTCTCGCGGGAACCTTCCACGAAAACGCTCACGGCCGGCTCGTCCATCACGCCGTTGTCGATGCCCTTGATCCAGTAGTCGTACCAGCGGAACATCTTGTCGTGCTCCTCGATGAAGGGGCGCGACTGCATGGGCGGGTAGGGGCCGATGGTCAGCTTCTTGGGTCCCTTGAGCGAGTTGTACAGCTCGATGGTGCCGTCCATGGTCCAGCCGCGGCCCTGGTCGATCTGGAGCCAGACCGGGATGTCGATGTTCGGGGCGAGCGTGATCGGGTTGCGCTCCTCGTACCACTCGCCGTCCAGCTCGTTCATGACAATGTCGAACCAGGCTTCGTGGTTCTTGGGGTAATGCAGCACGTGGACCAGGTTTGGCCACGCGGCGACGTCCGGGTCCTCGAGGCGCTTGGCGACCAGCTTCTTGAGCTCCTCGGGCGGGTACTTTTCGATCATGCGGGACTTGACGCCGTCGGTGAAGGCCCAGCCGGAGTCTCCGCCGCGGCCTTCGCGGGCGGCGCGGGGCATGAACCACATGATGCCGCCGTGGTAGGTGGTTTCGTAAAAGTCGTAGTGGCCGCCGCTGACGAAAATCGCCTTCAGGTGGGGCGGGCGTTCGGCCGCGGCCAGCACCTGCATGGAGCCGAAGTAGGAGATGCCGACCATGCCGACGTTGCCGTCGCACCACGGCTGTTCGGCAACCCATTCGATGAAGTCGTACGCATCCTGGCCCAGCGATACGCCGCCGGCGTTGTAGTTGCCGATGTGCTCGCCGCCGGAGTCGCCGGACCCCCGCAGGTCGCCGATGACGTGGACGTAGTCCTCCTTGACGATGCGGGCGATGTCGCCGGCCTCGATGCACCCGTCCCACATCGGGCTGGGACGCCGCTGCGGGGGAGTGGTCAGCGCCAGCGCCTGCAGCTCCTTGCCGTACGGGCTCAGGGCCACCAGTGCCGGCCGGGGCTTGTCCTCAAGGCCCTGGTAGGTGTCCGCGGCGAGCTCGACGCCGTCGCGCATCGGGATCCGCAGATCCTTGCGGATCTTGATCGTCTCCCCACCGGCATTCCACGTCGTGAAATCAGTCATGAGTGTGCACTTCCTTGTTGACGTTCGAGTGCCAGGTGTCCCGCTGGCAGGCGTGCTCTCCAGAGCGTGGCTCCATTATATTATTATAATAAAGTACGTGCAAACGATGGCGACCCCAGGTCCGGGCCGCGACGCCGAAAGGCCGCGCGAGGGCAGGGGTCCGCGGGACCCGTACCATCAGGACCGTGAACGGGTCCCGGAGCTGAGGAGAGAACAATGACGCAAGAAGTGACCATCCATCCGCTGGTCTCGCCCTGGGGCCGCTTCGGTCTCTACAGCTTCTTCATCGACGCGCCCGAGCCGGCCATCGTCGACACGGGCATCACCACGTCACCGGCCGAGGGCATGGTGCCGCAGCTGGAGAAGCTGGGCCGGCGCATCGAGGACGTCAGGTGGATCCTGCTGACGCACGGCCACATCGACCACCTCGGCGGCGCCCACGCCCTCTGGGAGCTCACCGGCCGGAAGGCAAAGGTCGTCATCCACCGGGCGGACGCCCCGTTGCTGCGCTCCCGGCAGGCGCACGTGCAGAACTACCTCGACGTCCGCCGGCAGTACCTGGACAACCCGAACGCCGTCGAGGAGCAGACGAAGGCAGCCGGGCATGCCATCTCGGGCGAGATGGAACCGGACATGCTCCTGGAGGGCGGCGAAACCCTCAGCCTTGGCGGGGACGTCACGGTCTCCGTGCACCACATCCCCGGCCACACCGCCGGCTCCGTGGCCTACGTGGTGGACGGGCAGGACGCGGTGTTTGTCGGCGACTCCGTCCAGGTCCACGGTGCCGCCAACCACTTCCCGGGCTACGAGGACCCGGATGCCTACCGGACCAGCCTCCTCTACTTGCGCGACGAGATCCGTCCCCAGCGCCTGTACCTTGGCCACCCCTACCGCAACACCGAGGGCGTCCCCTTCGACATCGGGATGGACGGCAGCACGGCCCGGCAGGCCCTGCAGGAGAGCCTGGACATCGAGGCCCGGGTCCGCGCCGCCGCCCGCCGCTCCGTGGAGGGCGGCCTGCGGGAGACCGGCTCGCCCTATTCGCCGTTCGCCTCGGTGGCCGAGGAACTCGGCTACACCGGCGATCCGACGCTGGAGCCTTCCCCGTTCTTCACGACGCTGCACGGCTACCGCAAGCTGTACGGCAAGACCGCCTGACCGGTCCCACGCCCCGAACGACGACGGCGGCGCGCACCTGTGGGTGCGCGCCGCCGCTGCGTTCGGGGTGGGTGGGGTCAGCCCCGGTTGAGGAACTCGCCCGTTTCCTGGTAGGCCCGGTACATGTTCGGGATCCAGAAGAAGTTCTGGACGAAGCCGTGGTTGGCGCCCGCGTAGCGGCTGACGGTGGTGTCCACGCCGGCGTCCTTCAGCCGCCGGCCGTAGAGTTCGCCCTCGTCGCGCAGGGGATCGTACTCGGCGGTGATGATCAGGGCCTTCGGCAGGCCGGTGAGGTCCTCGCGCTTGATCGGGGAGACCAGCGGGTCGGCCGGGTCCGCGCCGCTCTCGAGGTAGAAGGAGTTCCACGGCTTCAGCGCCGGGGTCTCCAGGCCGTAGCCGGTGGCGTTCTCCCACAGCGAGGAGTAGCGGTCCTCGTCGAAGTCCAAGTCCAGCGACGGGTAGTACAGGACCTGGTGCGTGATCCGGTCGAAGCCCTCGTCGTGGGCCATCGCCGTCACCGCCGCCACGAAGTTGGCGCCGGAGCTGTCGCCGGCCAAAGCCAGGTTCTTGCCGTCCCAGGCCAGGCTCCCGCCCTGCTCGACGGCCCAGCGGACCACGCCGTAGCACTCCTGCAGGCTGGTCGGGAAGGCGGCCTCGGGTGCCAGCTGATAGCCGACGGAGATGACCTTGTAACCGCTCTCCTTGGCCAGCGCCCGCGCGACATGGTCGTGCGTTTCCAGGCTGCCGGAGAAGAATGCGCCGCCGTGGAAGTACACCAGCAGCGCGAAGGACTCCGCCTCCGCCGGGGTGTAGATCCGCACCGGGACCTCGCCCGCCGCAGTGGCTGCAACGGTGTCCTCGACCAAGTGCAGCGGCAGCCGGTCCTCCAGCGGGGCGACGAACTGCAGGTCTCCGGCGCGCTTGGCCTCGGGGTCCGGCCGGGTACCGTGGTCGAACGGCGGCAGCGTGGCCAGGAGTTTGCCGATCTCGGGGTGGATGGTCACTCGACACCAGCTCCCTTCTCGAAGGACGTGGTCTCCGGGAAGGAGTCGCCGATGTCGAACGGCTTGCGGGAGATGTCCTGCAGCACATCGGTGATCGGCTTGCGCTTGGCCTGGTAGGTGCGCAGGGCATCCTGCAGGTCGGCGCCTTCCTTGATGGCGTCTGCCAGCCAGGCGGCGTCCTGCATGGCGGAGTTGGCGCCCTGGCCCTGATGGTGCAGCATGGCGTGCGCGGCGTCGCCCACCAGGGCAACGCTGTTGGTGTGCCAGGTCGGCTGCTTGTCGATGTCGTAGACGCCGCGGTTGGTCATCGAGGCGATGTCCAGCTCCTGGCCGATCTTCTGCAGCCGCTCGTCGAAGCCCTCCAGCAGCTGGCCGATGTACTCGTGGGTGACCTCCGGGGCCCAGACGGTGTCGTCGCTCGGGGCGGTGATGTCGAAGGACACCTGGTTGCGGTGGCGCAGCGGCAGGAAGTACACGGTGGTGCCGTTCTGGCCCACGTAGACGCGGAAGTTGTCGTTCTCCACCAGGCCGTAGGCATCGTCGGCGGAGATGACGGCGCGCATGGCGATGGTGTGGGAGAACACCGGCTGGACCTCGCCGAAGATCTGGTTACGGACGCTGGAGCGGATGCCGTCGGCGCCCAGGACCAGATCGGCGGTGACCTCGACGCCGTTCTCGAACTTCACGGTGGCGGAGTCGCCGTTGTCGGTGACGGTGATCATCTTGTGGCCGATGTGCACGCGCTCGGCCGGCAGCAGGCGCAGCAGGGTTTCGATGACGTCGCCGCGGTGGACCATGCGGCAGTGGTTGGTCTGCTCGTACTCGTTGATGCCCGGCCACGGATCGCGGGCGATCAGCTCGCCGTTGGCCTGGTAGACCTCGATGGCGTCGGAAGGGGCGGAGACCTTGGCGAACTCTTCGAACACGCCCCACTTGCGCAGCACCTCGACGGTCGGCGGCCGCAGGCCGATGCCGGCCCCTACTTCACCAAGCTCGGGGGCCTGCTCGTAGACGTGCACGTCGGCGCCGAGCTGCAGCAGTGCCAGGGCAGCGGAAGCGCCGGCGTAGCCGCCGCCCACGACGGCCACCTTCAGGTTCTGGATGTCGGAAGTCTGCATTGTTCTGTTGTTCCTTCACTGGACGCCGCGGGGCGACCTCGGGGGTGAAATTAATGGTGGGGTCCCGCAGCCGTCGTCTGTGGCGGGGCGGGTGGATGAATAGTGGGGCTTAGGCCTTGATGGATAGGAAGTCGGCCGGGTTGTCCTCGAGGAGGAGCTTGATGGTGGCGTCGTCGATGCCGGCGGCGCGCATGTCCGGGAGCATGTCATCGAAGATGTAGTTGATGGTGTGGCCCTTCACGCCCGGCCAGCCCAGCGGGCTGCAGTTGGCGTCGGCCGAGACGAGCAGCTTGTCCGCGTAGCCCTTGTTCACCAGCTTGACGAAGTGCTCCATGCGCTCGGCGCGTTTGCGGCCCCAGAACGGCGGGTCGGGCAGTTCGAGGTCGTAACCGAAGGTGTCGAAGCCGATGCGGCCGCCCTGCTCGTAAATCCAGTCGTGCGGCGTGATCGGTGCGTTCAGGCCGTCGTCGGCGTGCCCGAAGAGGACGCGATCCAACGGGAGGCCCTCCTCGTTGAAGATGTTCACGGCGGGCTCGGGGTCGATCGCCAGATGCGTGAGGATCGGGACCCCGGTGAGGACGGCGGCGCGGGCGGCCGCGCGGTAGATTCGCTTGTCGAGTTCGGTCATCTTGCCGCCGCGGCTCACGCCGACCTTGATGACGCCGGCCTTGGCGCCCGTGTTGCCGATCCCCACCGTGATTTCGTGGATGAACACCTTCGCCAGGTAGTCCACCGACGCCCGTGCGAAGTGGGGCAGGGCGGTGTCGCCGCCCACGAAGCCGGTGCAGGCCACGATGTGCACGCCGGTCTTGGCCGAGAGGGACTTGTAATAGTCGACGTCGCGGCCGTTGCAGATGCCGGTGGCGTCCACGAAGGTGCCGCCGCCGTTTTCGCGGAACCTGCGCAGCTTCGGCACGGTTTCCTCGTAGGCCTGCTCCGGCGACTTCCACCATCGCGTGTCGAGCTCGGAGCCGGGCATGCCGTAGCCGATGTGTTCGTGGACTGCCACGATTTCCAGTTCTTCAGCCGGGATTGTTCCCAGCACGGTGTTGACCTTGGTCATTCCTTCACCTCAGGGGTATCGAAAGCTTGTTGATGGCGGGCTGCTGTGCTCAGCGCACAGCCAGCAAGTTGCGCGGATTGTCCACCAGGATGCGGCGGGCGTCGTCGTCGCCCAGACCCAGTGATTTCAGGAAGGGGACGAAGGTGGTCAGCACGTGGCTGAACGGCAGGTCGTAGTCCGGCTGGCCCTTGGCCACGCCGATCGCGTTGGACGAGAGGATGATCTGGTCCGCGTGGCCGGCCCTGACCAGCTCGAGCACCAGTCCGGCCCGCTCGCGGTCGGTGAGATAGCCGCCGTCGTCGTCCAGTCCCACGTGGTCCAGGCCCACCAAGGCGCCGCGGCGGGCCACCTCAAGCGCCGCGCCGGCGTCCGCGACGTCCCGGCGGTCCAGGCCGCCGACGAGGACCCGCCCGGCGGGCAGTCCCTCGTCGAGGACGACGTCGAGGTCGTGCAGGGCGTCGGCGCCGTAGCGGATGGAGACCGGGATGCCGGTGGCCAGGGCGGTCCGGGCCGCCCCGCGGAACAGGCTCTCGTCGGTGGGGGTCATGCCCTCGCGCGTGGCGGTGCTGGTGACCAGGCCGGCGGCTCCGCGGCGCTCGACCCGCGGGACCACCATGCCCTCGCTGACTTCCTTCGAGAAGAGGTCGGCGAACTTTTCGGCCGGCCACGGGGTCGGCGGGTTGGTCTGCGGGGTGAGGAAGTAGCCGCCGAGCATTTCCTCCGGACCCATGCCGGTGGAGGCGATGATGTGCACGCCGGTCGAGCGCGAGAGCGCCTCGTACAGCTTCACGTCGCGGCCGTGGAACATGCCGGTGCTGTCCACGATCGTCTGGCCGCCGGCCCTGCGGAAGTCGGTCAGCTTTCCGGCCAGGACCTCGAAGATCTCCGCCCGGTCCATGCTGATGTCCGGGGCGTACTGGGCTCCCGGGACCACCGAGAGCAGGGCCTCGTGGACCGCGACCACACCCAGTTCGTGGGCGGGAACGGGGCCAAGAACGGTATTGGCCGTCGGGTGGGGGGTTGTTGTATCCGTCATGGCACAACCTTTCGTCTGACGCCACGCCATGGCAGACGTCACGCGGGGAAGGATCATGCACCGCGACCTCTGGATTCATTCCTCGCCGAAACCGGTGCAGGCGGTAGTAAACGAAGGAGGCAGTCCATCGGGGGGCCTGGCGTCCGCTACCGGCCGCGGGCCTCCCGCTGATGTGACCTTGATTACCTGTCAACTAGGTTTACATGATGTAGTGCCAAAGTCAAGGCAATTCATCGGAAAACATCCCCGGTCGGGGGTGGCGGATTGGGTGGATTTCCCGCACGGCCGCGGCCTACCGGCCGGTGCTGAACCGGTACTTGAATTTCTCTGCCTGGTGCACCGCGGAGCGCCATCCGGCGGGCAGGTCACCCGTGGTGAAGAAGACCGTCTCGATGACGAGCAACGGGCTCCCCACGGCTACCCCGAAGGTCGCGGCCTGTTCGGCGGTGGCCGCGGTTGCCCAGGCTTCGTGCTCGGCGCGGACGTGTGCGATGCCGAACTCTTTCTTGAGGAGTTCGAAGGCGGAGCCAACGCGTTCCAGTTCCGCGGCGGTGGGGGTGAAGTCCTCGGGCGCCCTAATGTAGACGTCGGCTTCGACGAGAGGCTCATCCTCGACCGAGATCAGGCGGGTGAAATGCAGGAGCCGCTCGTGCGCTTCGAGTCCGAGTAGGTCCCGAATCCGGCCGGGCGGTTCCACCCGTTCGATGCCGGCGACCTTCCCCGTCGGATGCAGTCCGCTCTCGGCGAGGTATTGGTACAGGGCCCCCGAGCGCACGTCGGCCGGCCGCTGGACCCTGGTGCCGACGACCGGGAACGTCCCCTTGCCTTGTTTCCGGTAAATGTACCCCTCGCTGGCAAGCTCCTGGAGTGCCTGCCGGATGGGGGCCCGGCTGACCTCGAACCGGCTGAGCAACTGCGCCTCGGTCATTGGCTTCCGGGGATCAGCGATCCCCTCGGCTATTTCCCTGCGCAGGATTTCCCTGATCTGGCGATACAGGGGTACCCCGGACGAGGTGTCGAGCTCGCCATATGCCATGAGTCTTCTGTTCCTCCACGTCGCCCGTCACCGGATTGCCCTGCAGGAAGTCAACCACAGAACGCAGTCCATTGAGGAGGCGGCAACCCTAGCCCGCGGATGGCGTGCGACGTAGCCTGAGGTGACTACCGCCGGGAGGGGCGTGCCATGGACCAGGACATCCAGAAGTACATCAGCGCGTTGGTCGAAAAGGAACAACAACTGCGCGACTCCGCGCCGGAGGAGCCGGACAAGGCCGCCGCCCGCGCCGCCGAGCTGCGCCGCCTGGAAGAGCAGCTGGACCAGTGCTGGGACTTGCTGCGCCAGCGCCGTGCCAAGCGCAAGGCCGGCGAGGACCCGGGCGAAGCAGAGACCCGGCCGGCCGAGGAAGTGGAAAACTACCGGCAGTAGCCGAACGGCAGGCGGTCCCGGCGGTGTGGGCACCGCCCCGCCGTCGTCGGCCGCCCCGCCGTCGTCAACCGCCCCGCCGTCGTCCGGTTACCGCGCGTCAGGCGCCCTTCGACGCCTCGGACTTGGAACCTGACTTCTTCTTGGACGGGGAGCCGGCGGAAGACTTGGCCTCCCGGTTCTGCTCCACGCTGCGGCGCAGCGCCTCCATCAGGTCCAGAACCTTGCCGCCTTCTTCCTCTTCGTCCGTGCCGAAGGTCTTTGCCGTATCCAGCGCCTCGCCTTGCTCCAGCTTCGCCTCGATCAGGGTCCGCAGCTGTTCCTGGTACTCGTCGGTGTAATCCCCGGGCGTGAAGTCGGAGGAGAACGACTCCACCAGCGCGGCGGACATCTCCTTCTCTTTCGCTGAGATCCGCACGGTTTCCTCGAGCGACGGGAAACTGGCCTCCCGTACCTCGTCCTCCCACAGCAGGGTCTGCAGCATCAGGACCTTGCCGCGGACCCGCAGCGCCGCCAGCCGGGTCTTCTGCCGCAGCGCGAACTGCACGATGGCCGTGCGGTCCGTTTCTTCCAGGGTCCGCCGGAGCAGGACGTAGGCCTTGGACGACTTCGAATCCGGCTCCAAATAGTAGCTGCGGTCAAACATGATCGGATCGATCTGGTCGCTCGGGACAAACTCGACGACCTCGATTTCGCGGCTCTTTTCGACCGGCAGGGACTTGAAATCCTCGTCCGTGATCACCACGGTGTGCTCGCCGTCGTCGTACGCCTTGTCGATGTTCTGGTAGTCGACGGTCTTGCCGCAAACCTCGCACCGGCGCTGGTAACGGATGCGCCCGCCGTCCTTGTCATGGACCTGGTGCAGGCTCACATCGTGGTCTTCGGTGGCGCTGTAGAGCTTGACCGGCACGTTGACCAGCCCGAACGCCACCGCGCCTTTCCAGATGGCTCTCATGCCACTAGTGAACACCCGCGGGCGGTACAAAGCCAGAGGCGAGGGCCTAGCCAAGCGGCCACGCGGCGGACAGACTGGCGGTATGGCCAGCCAGAATTCCAGCCGGAAAACCAGCCAAAAGGAGACCGTAGCCGTCGACGGGCGCCGGCTCAGGCTGACGAATTTGGACAAGGTGCTGTACCCGGAAACCGGAACTACCAAGGCCGAGGTGATCGCCTACTATTCGGAGATCGCCGAGTTCCTGGTTCCGCATGCGGCGGACCGGCCGGTGACGCGCAAACGCTGGGTCCACGGCGTCGGCACGGCGGAGGAACCGGGCGAGGTGTTTTTCCAAAAGAACCTGGACAAGTCCGCGCCGGACTGGGTCATGCGGCACACCATCGAGCACAAGAGCAACATCAATGTGTACCCGCTGGCCAATGACCGGGCCACCCTGACGTGGCTGGCGCAGATTGCGGCCCTGGAAATCCATGTTCCGCAGTGGAAGTTCGGCCCGCGCGGCAAGATCAACAATCCCGACCGGATGGTGCTGGACCTGGACCCGGGGGAAGGGGCCGGGCTGGCGGAGTGCGTCGAAGTGGCCTTCCTGATCAAGGACATCCTGGAAGGGATGGGGCTCGACCCGCGGCCGGTGACCTCCGGTTCCAAGGGCATCCACCTTTACGCCGGGCTGGACGGCAAGCAGACCTCGGAGGACGTCAGCCAGGTGGCGCACGAGCTGGCCCGCCTGCTGGAGGCCGACCATCCGGACCTCGTGGTCAGCGACATGAAGAAGTCGTTGCGCACGGGCAAGGTGCTGGTCGACTGGAGCCAGAACAACTGGGCCAAGACCACGATTGCCCCGTACTCCCTGCGCGGCCGGCCGCACCCCACCGTGGCGGTGCCACGCACCTGGGCCGAGCTGGAAGACCCGGACCTGGCTCACCTCGACTTCAGGCAGGTGCTGGAGCGCGTCAAGGAGATGGGCGACCCGCTGGCCGGCATGGCGGGCGGCACCGCCGACGAGCAGTCCCTGCAGGAGCCGGGGCGGGACCGGCTCAGCACGTACCGTTCGATGCGCGACCCGGACCGTACGCCCGAGCCGGTGCCGGCGGTGATCGAGCGGCGGGAGTCGGACGATGAACCGGTTTTCGTCATCCAGGAGCACCACGCACGCCGGCTGCACTACGACGTCCGGCTGGAGCATGACGGGGTGATGGTGTCCTGGGCCGTGCCCAAGGGCCCGCCGGTCACGACCGGTAAGAACCACCTGGCCGTCCACACCGAGGACCACCCCATGGAATACGCCACCTTCGAGGGCACCATCCCGAAGGGCGAATACGGCGCCGGGGTGATGACGATCTGGGACAGCGGCACCTACGAAGTGGAGAAGTGGCGCGAGGGCCAGGAAGTCATCATCGTGCTGCACGGGCGCCCCGACGGCGGCCTGGCGAACGACGGCGGGCCCCCCGGTCCGCGTCGCTACGCCCTGATCCGCACCGGCGGCGAGGACGGCAAGGACAATTGGCTGATGCACCTGATGAAGGACCAGCCGCGTCCTGCTGCCGAAACGGCGGACGGCGGCGGGTCCGGGCGCGCCGCGCGGGCGGCCGGCACCACCGCGCCGGCGGCCGGCACCACCGCGCCGGCGGATGATGCCGGCTCCGCACCGCAGGACGCCGGGGCGCCGCAAGCGGTGAAACCGATGCTGGCCGTGCAGGGCACCGAGGCCTCCATCGACGAGGAGGAGGGCTGGGCCTACGAATTGAAGTGGGACGGAATCCGGGCCGTCGCCGTCGTTGCCGACGGGGCCGTGCGGTTGGTCAGCCGCAACGGCATCGACATGACCAAGACCTACCCGGAACTGGCTAACCTGCCCGACCACGTCCTGGCCCAAACCGCGGTGCTGGACGGCGAGATCGTCGCGCTCGATGCCAAAGGGCGGCCGGATTTCGGCCGCCTGCAGAACCGCATGAACCTCACCAGGAAAGCGGATATCGAGCGCGCGGCCGCGAAATACCCGGTGGAGTATTTCCTCTTCGATTTGCTGGAACTGGACGGAACACCAACACTTGGGCTGGAATACTCCCAGCGGCGGGAAATCCTCAAGGAAGCGGTGGAGGCGCCGGACGACGGACATATCCAGGTGCCGCCGGAGCTGGATGCCAGCGTGGCCGAAGCGGTCGCAGCCAGCCGGGAGGTCGGCCTGGAAGGCATCATCGCCAAGCGCACGGACAGCAACTACGCGCCGGGCCTACGGACGAGGAGTTGGATCAAGATCAAGAACCAGCTGACGCAGGAAGTGGTCATCGTGGGCTGGCGGCCGGGCAAGGGCTCGCGGGCCCGGAAGGTCGGCTCGCTGCTGGTGGCCGTGCCCGACGGCGTGGAGCTGAGCTACCTCGGCCGCGTCGGCTCCGGCCTGACGGAACGTGAACTGGCCGAAATCGGTGCGCGGCTGAAGAAGATGTCACGCAAGACCCCGCCGCTGGAGGGCGTGCCGTCGGCGGACGCGTCCGACGCGCACTGGGTGCGGCCCGCGCTGGTCGGCGAGGTCCAGTTCAGCGAACGCACCGGGTCCGGAAAGCTCCGCCACCCGGTCTGGCGCGGCTTCCGGCCGGACAAGAAGCCGTCGGATGTCGTCGTCGAAATCCCGCAGGTCCAGGCCTGAGCCGCGGAGCTGCCGCTCAAAAATTTTGACCCTACCCCTATCATTCTGCCGATGAATCGTTAGTCTTTACCCAGGGGAACTTCTGGGGGGAAGTTTCGGGGGATGATTCTTGGGGAAGAAGGCAGAACTGCATCATGGGGAGTTCATTTAAGCCGACTATTCGCGACGTCGCCGAGCGGGCCGGCGTTTCGCTGGCAACGGTCTCATACGTCTTGTCCGGCCGGCACGGGGGTTCAACGAGGATCAGCGAACCGACCAAAGCCCGGGTCATCGAGGCGGCCAAGTCGCTGGGATATGTGCCCAACCACGCCGCCCGGGGCATGCGCCGCGGACGGACGGACACTGTGGCCGTCGTGGTGGAAAACCTGGATTCGGCCTGGGACCGGCAATTGGCGGAGGTTGCCAACCGTGTGCTGCCGGAGCACGGGTACCGGGTGGTGGTCCTGCTGGGCCAGGAGGCATGGCGGAACTTCATGCTCTCCGGCGGCGCGGACGGCGCCATCCTGGGTTTCAGCACCGAAACGCCCGAGGAAGACCACACCCTGCGGGACCTCGCCGACCGGGGCGTGGCGCAGGTGGTTGTGTCGCAGTTCCTCCAGCCTGACGGCTTCGACGTGCTGAAAGTGGACGCGGAGGTCGGCATCGCCGAGGCGGCTGCGTATCTTGCCGCCAGGCACCGCCGCATCGCCGTGCTGCACCGGGGCGGGCCGGCCCCGGGTCCCCGGGGTTCCCGGTTGGGGTTGTTCCGGCAGGCGATGGCCGACCTCGGCGCAGAACTGGACGAAAACCTGGTGCGGGCAACGCACGGGTCCTGGCGTGAATCCTACGAGGAGACCGGCAGGCTGCTGAAGTTGGCCGATCCGCCTACGGCGTTCTTCACCACGGCGGACCTGGAGGCCCTGTGCGTCTCCGGCTCCGCCACCGCGGCGGGGCTCCGGATTCCGGAGGAGATGGAGATCATCGGCGTGGACACCTCGGATCTGGGACACCACTCCGAACCGCCGCTGAGCTCGGTGGGTCCGGAGCCGCTGGTGGGTACCGTGGTGGACCTGCTGATCGACCGGCTGGAGGGGCGCGCCTCCGCCGGCGGGCGCCTGGTGCCGGCGCCGTGGAAGCTGAACCACCGGGGGACCACCGTGGCGGGGATGTCCGGCGATGGCAGCGCGGAAGGCTCGGGCGAGGTGGAGGACAGCGTCTCCAACGGGGCGCCGTAGCGGCGGGCGGCTACAGTGCAGGGATGGAGTACACCCGGCACAGCTACGGCCCGGATCCCAGCCAGTACGCGGAACTGTATGTGCCCGCCCGGCGGCGGCACACCGCCGTCGTCGTCATCATCCACGGCGGGTACTGGCGCGCTGCCTACGGTGCCGAGCTCGGACGCCCGCTGGCCCGGGACCTCGCCGGCCGCGGCTGGGTCTGCTGGAACATCGAGTACCGGCGCGCAGGCAACGGCGGCGGCTGGCCGGAGACGTTCGACGACGTTGCCTCCGGCATCGACCGGCTCGCCGACGTTGCGCACGAGTCCGGCTTCCCGCTCGAGCGGGTGGTGGGGATGGGCCATTCGGCCGGCGGCCACCTGGCGGTGTGGGCGGCCGGGCGGGGCCGGTTGCGGTCGGAGGAGTCGGGGGTGCGGGTGCCCGGCGCGGCCCCGCGGGTGGAGCTCGCTGCGGTGCTCAGCCAGTCCGGGGTGCTGGATGTGGCGCGCGCCCACGAGCTGGGTCTGAGCGACGGCGCCGTCGAAAACCTGCTCGGGCGGCCGGAGGACGCTGATCCAGGTGCTGCGCATCCCTACCGGCTCGCCGATCCCCTGCGGAACGTGCCGCTGCCGGTCCCCGTCTACGCCTTCCACGCCGACCAGGACGCCGACGTGCCGAGGGAACTGTCCGAGCGCTATGTCGCCGCCGCCCGGACCGCCGGCGGGACGGCCGAACTCGTGCTCGTTCCCGGTGACCACTATGCGCTGATCGATCCTGCCTCTGCTGCGTTTGCGCGCATCCGCGGGGTGCTGGCCGGCCTGGGCTGATGCCGGTGCCGCAACCGGCGGCGCTCTGCTACGTTGGCACTGTGCTCACGGTCATAGGCGAAGCCCTGGTGGACGTCGTCCGCTCCGACACGATGCCGCCGCGGGTGCACGTCGGCGGCAGCCCGATGAACGTGGCGGTGGGCCTGGCCCGGCTGGGCCACCCGGTCCAGTTCGTCGGCCGGTACGGCAAGGACCGGTTCGGGGACCTGGTCCACGGCCATCTGCGCCGCAACTCCGTGCTGGTGCCGCTGGATCCGGATGCGTCGGCGACCAGCGCTGCCACCGCTACCCTGGATCCCGCCGGCGCCGCCCATTACTCTTTTGACCTGCTCTGGGAACTGCCGGACCTCGAAAAAATTCGGCCCCGGCTGCTCGACGAGACGGTCTGGCTGCACACCGGCTCCGTCGCGGCCATGCTGGAGCCTGGCGCGCACACGGTGTACAGGACCGTCCAGCGGGCCCATCCGCGGGCCCTGGTCAGCTACGACCCGAACTGCCGGCCCACGCTGATCACGGACCGGGACTTCGCCCGGCGGCAGGCCGAAAAGTTCGTGGTTTTGGCCGACGTGGTCAAGGCCTCCGACGAAGACCTGCGGTGGCTGTACCCGGACCGTACTCTCGAAGAGACGGCCCGTGCGTGGTTGAAGCGGGGGCCGGCCGCGGTGGTGGTCACGCGCGGGGCGAAGGGCAGCTGGGGAGTGGTCCGTGCCGGGACGGCAGAGGTCGCGGCACCGGCGTCCGCCGTCGTTGACAGCGTAGGCGCCGGCGACGCGTACATGTCGGGGCTGCTCGATGCGCTGCTGAACGCGGGATTCTCCGGTTCGGCCCGCCGCGGGAAGCTGCGCGACATGGCCTCCGCCACGCTCGAAGACGTGATGGCGCACGCTGCCCGTGCCGCAGCCATCACGGTATCCCGGGCAGGGGCGAATCCGCCGCGCCGCCACGAGCTGGGCTAGCCGCCTGCGCCGCCGGCCGCATCCCTAGACTGGTGCAATGCGCCTTATCGCCAGCGACCTCGACGGAACCATCATCGGCCGGGACGGCAAAATCAGCCCCCGCACCGTCCGGGCGTTTCGCAGCGCCGCGGCCGCGGGAGTGGAAATCGTCTTCGTGACCGGCCGGCCCCCGCGCTGGCTGACTCCGCTGGCCGAGCAGATCGGACACCGCGGCCGGGTGATCTGCTCCAACGGCGCCGTGCTCTACGATCTGGTGGCCGAGCGGGTGCTCTCGGCGCAGACGCTGCCCCACGCGAACATCCTCGAGGTTCGCCGGATCATCCTCGGCCTGCACCCGGCGGTGACGTTCGCGGCGGAAACGACCGAGGGATTCCTGCTGGAACCGAACTTTCTGCAGCCCGGCTCGGTGGAGCTTCTGGACGGCATCGTGCCCAAACTGTTGCCGGAAAGCCTGCGCCGCTCCGACTCGGTCGTGAAACTGCTGGCCCGCGGGACGGACATCGACCCCGACGCCTTCCTGGCCGAGGTGGGCCCGGCGGTGGGGCATCTGGCCGCGGTGACGCATTCTGCCCCCGGCAACCCGCTGCTCGAGATGGCACGGCCGGGACTCAACAAAGCGGTGACCCTGGCCGAGTACGCCGGTTCGTTGGGCATCGGCCCCCAGGACGTGGTGGCCTTCGGCGACATGCCGAACGACATCGAAATGCTGCGGTGGGCCGGGGCCGGCTACGCGATGGCCTCCGGCCACCGCACCGCGCTGGAAGCAGCCCCGTTCCGCGCCCCGGCGTTCGCCGAGGACGGCGTCGCCCAGGTGATCGAGGAACGGCTGGCGGGCCGGCGGCAGGCCTCGCACGGGGCCTGAAACCCGCGGGGGTCCCGGGGTCAGGAGCCTCGCGCCGCTCCGGCGGGCGCCGCCTCCCGCCGGGTTTCGGGACGCTCGTCCAGATACCGGCGGGCGAACCAGCTGGGGCCGATGCTCCGGCCGCGCCGGGGCGGTTCTATGTCTGCAACTATCAGCTCTTCATACAGGCCGGCCTGGGCCACCACCCCCGTCTGCGGCGCAGCGATGAAGCTGTGGCCCGGTCCGCTCCAGGCCACCGCCGGCGCAGATGCTCCCCGGCGGGCCAGCGCACGGAACCAGCCGTCCCGGCCGCTGCTGCCGCCGGGCACCACGAGCAGTTGCGCGCCGTCGTCGGAGACCGACCGCCGGGACGTGCCGCCCGCCGGCAGGGCGACCGCGCCGGCGTCGTCCTCCGTAGCCAGCCCGATGAGCAGCCCCTCCAGCGGCACGACCGCGGCGGCGTCCGTGCAGGCCTGGAGCCCGCCGTACGCATCGAACAGCCACAGTTCGGGGCCGTTGCCGTGGGTGCTGCCGCCGGCCGCCACCGCGACCCCTTGTTCTGCCGCGAGGCCGCCCAATTCGCGGCGGAACTCCGGGGCGAACCCGGCGGGCAGCACCAGCAGCCGTGCCTCCAGGCCGGCCGCCTGTTCCAGCCACTTCCGGCACCGCCGCCGCGACCCGTCGCCGAGCAGCCCGGCAGCCTGCACTACGGCAAGACGCATGGATTCCTCCTCATCGGCGGTCGTGGCGGGCCCGGTAGAGTACCGAAGGTGAGCAGCGCCAGCCCGTACCTCAATCCTACGTTTCCCGGTTCCGGGCAGGGCCGGCCCCTGGCCATGTCGCACCGGGGTTTCTCGTTGGATGGTCGGGAGAACTCGATGGCGGCCTTCCGCGCGGCCGTCGATCTCGGTTACGCCTACCTGGAGACCGATGTCCGGTCCACCCGCGACGGCGTGCTGGTGGCCTTCCACGACCGGACACTGGAGCGTACTACCGACGGCCGCGGCGAACTGGCGGCGCACACGGCCGGCCAGCTGGCGCAGGTACGGATCTCCGGCGAGCCGATCCCCACGTTCGAGGAGTTGCTGGCCGCGTGGCCGGACGTGCGACTCAACGTGGACGTGAAAGACATGGCCGCCGCGGACGAACTGGCCCGGCTGATCGAGGCCTACGACGCGCACGACCGCGTGCTGGTGGCTTCCTTTTCCGACCGCCGCCGCTTCCGCGTGCTGCGCGGCCTGAGCCGCCCCGTCGCGGGATCCGGCGGCGTATATGCGACGCTGGCAATATATCTTTCGGGGTATATAGGTCTGGCGGGCCTGTTGGCCCGGCTGGTCCGCGTCCACGCGGTGCAGGTGCCGGTGAAGTACGGTCCGTTCACGGTAGTCACGCCCGGGTTCGTGCGGCGCTGCCGCCGGGCCGGCCTAAAGGTGCACGTGTGGACTATCAACGACCGCGCAGAGGTGGAACGGCTGCTGGCACTGGGAGTGGATGGCATAGTCTCCGACCGCGCCGATATTCTGGCCGAAGTGATGGCTGAACGCGGCAGCTGGCCGCAGAGGGAGTCCGCATGAAGGTCTTGATTGCACCGGACAAGTTCAAGGGAACCTTGACGGCCGCCGAGGCGGCCGCCGCAATGGCCGAAGGCGTGCTGCGGGTCTACCCGGACGCCCACGTGCAGCTGCTCCCGGTTGCCGACGGCGGCGAGGGCACCCTGGAGGCTGCCCTCTCCGCCGGTGCGGCCGAGCACACCGAACGCGTCGTGGGGCCGCTGGAGCGTGAGGTCACCGCGTCCTGGGCCATGCTGGAGCGGCCGGACGGCAAGACCGCCGTCATTGAAACCGCGCGGGCATCCGGCTTGCTGCTCACCGAGCCCAGCGTGCAGTCGGCGCTCACGGCCCACTCCTACGGGTCCGGCCAGCTGATTGAGGCGGCACTGAACGCCGGCGCCACCGAGATCGTGCTCGGGGTGGGCGGCTCCGCCATGACCGACGGCGGGTCCGGCGCCCTCCGCGCGCTGGGCCTGAAGGTGCTTACCGGCGGCGGCGCCGAAGTCCTGCTCGGCGGCGCGGCCCTGGCCACCGCGGACCACCTGGATACCTCCGGCCTGGACCCGCGCCTGGCGGAGACCGTGATCCGGATAGCGGCAGACGTCTCGAATCCGCTGTACGGGCCGGACGGGGCGGCGCACGCTTTCGGGGAACAGAAGGGCGCCGACGCGGTCTCGCGCCGCTTGCTCGACGAGGCGCTGCAGCACTGGGCCCAGCTGCTGCTGAAGGCAACCGGCCGCGACGTCAACGTGGCGGGCGCGGGCGCGGCCGGCGGCTTCCCCTCCGGCTTCCTGGCGCTGGCCGGGGTCCGGGTGGAGCCGGGGTTCGACGTCGTCGCCGATCTGGTGGGCCTCGAGGCCGCCCTGGCGGACGCAGACCTGGTGCTGACCGGCGAGGGGTCGCTGGATCGGCAGTCCGAATTCGGGAAAGCGCCGCTGGGCGTCGCCGGGCGTGCCCAGGCACGGGGCATCCCCGCCGTCGTCGTCGCCGGGCAGATCGACCTGGCGCCGGACCGGCTGGCCGAACACGGGGTGCATGCGGCCGCCAGCGTGGTCGAGGCGGCAGGCAGCCGGGAACAGGCCATGGCCCAGGCCGCGCGCTATGTCACGTTGGCCACGCAACAGGCGCTCGAAGGGGCTTGAGCCCGGGAACCACGCCTATCATGAGGGCATGAGCAGTACCGTCGTCCCGCCGCCCTCGGCCGTCCGCCAGGGTTTTCTCCGCACCCTGGTCCTTTGGCTGGCGATTCCGATGGCGGTGCTGGTGCCGCTGTGGGTGGTGGCCGGACGCGTGTTGTTTGGCATCGGCGGGCAGATGGTGCTCTGGCTGGGCATCAGCCTGGGCCCGGTGCTGCTGGTCTTGCTGTTGCTGACCGGCGTGAAGCTCCTCGAGACCGCCCGCCGGGGCCTGCTGCTCCCGGTGCGGGCCGTCGTGGCGCCGGCGCTGGCCTGGCTGCTGGCGTTCGCCTTCGGCTTCACCGTCCCGGACTTCGGCGGCGGCGCCGGAGAGGGCGCGTCCATCATGTCGCTGCTGGCCGGTCCGTCCGCCCTGGGAATGTCCACCGCGCTGTGCAACCCGTTCGGGATCATCGCCGCCGGGCTGGCCGTCGCGGCCACGGTTTTTGCCTACCGGGCCGCGGGCGAAGCGCGTCGCGGCGGCGGTGCCGACCGCGCCTGACGCAAGCGGGCCCGTTGGCGCGCCTTAGGCCTGCTGTGTGGGCCGGGTTTCACCGTTGCGCCGGACGTGACTGCGGGCATGCTCGACCGCCGCGTCCAGGTCGCCGAACAGGTGCCTGTCGTGGCGCAATGACTCCAAGACCCCCACCCGGCGGGCCAACTCCACATGGCGTTCCTGAATCCCCTTGATGAGCACGGTGACGCCGCGGCGTTCCAGCGCTGTGACCAGGTCGGCCACGACCTTTGCCCCGGTCGCGTCGAGGATCTGCAGCTGGGACATCCGGATGATCACCACCTGCACATTGCGGATGGAAGAGACTCGCTCCAGCACCCGGTCGGCGACGCCGAAGAACAGGGCGCCGTCGAGCCGGAAGACAGCGATCTGCTCGTCGCCGTCTGCGGCCGGTCCGGGAATCTCCTCCCGGTGGACTCCGCTGGAATTGCCCAACGCCCTCAGCGCGAAGAACCCAGCGAAGACGATGCCGATCACCACGGCTTGGATCAGGTCGAAGGACACCGTGACGACCGCGGTGACGATGAAGACCGTGGTGTCCGACCGGGTGGAGCCGAAGACGCTGCGCAAGGTGTTCAGCGAGACCATGCGGACGGCGGTCACCATCAGCACGCCGGACAGCGCCGCCAGCGGGATTTGGGAGACGGGCCCGGTCGCCAGGTACACGACGCCCAGCAGCACCAGGGAATGCACGACGACGGAGGCCCGGGTCCGCCCGCCGGCGCGGATGTTCACGGCCGTCCGGGCGATGGCTCCGGTGGCAGGCATCCCGCCGAAGAAGCCGGAGGCAACCGAGGCCAGGCCCTGGCCCACCAGCTCCCGGTCCGCGTCGTAAGGGCCCGTGTCGGAGATGGATGCGGCTACCCGGGCCGAGAGCAGCGACTCGATGGCAGCCAGTGCTGCGACGGTGAGGGCAGGCCCGGCCAGTGCGCCGATCAGGGCCAGGTCGACGGTGGGCAGGGACGGGGCCGGCAAGGAGCTGGGAAGTTCGCCGATCCGTGCAACGTCCAGATTCATCAGCTGGGCCACAAGCGTGGCGACGATGATCCCGATGATGGAGCCGGGCAGCTGGGGGTTGATCTTCGGCGCGGCCACCATGATGGCGGCCACGATCAACGCCAGGATGACGGGCCAGAACAAACCCGCCAAGGAAGCGGTGCCCAAGGCCTCGACCGCCGACACGGCCGCGTTGGAGCTGGGCCCCGGTGCGGTCCCGAAGGCGGCCGGCACCTGCTGCAGGAAGATGATGACGGCGATGCCCAGCGTGAAGCCCTCGATGACGGGCCACGGTATGAAGCTGACGGCACGGCCCAGTTTCAGCACGCCGGCGGCAGCCACCATGACGCCGGCCATGAGCGTCAGCAGCGCGAGCGACGATATCCCGTGGCTGGCGATGACCGGCGCAAGCACCACCACCATGGCGCCGGTGGGTCCCGACACCTGGATGTTGGAACCACCGAAAACGGCAGCAACGATGCCGGCGACGATCGCTGTGATCAATCCCGACGCGGCGCCGGCGCCCGAGCTGACGCCGAATGCCAAGGCCAGCGGCAGGGCGACGATACCCACGGTCACCCCCGCCACCAGGTCGTTCCGCCAGGTGCGCGGCAGCTGAGCGTAATCGGCCTTGCCGGGCAGCAGCGCGGCCGCCGCCCTTAACGACTTCATGGCGCCTCCTGCTTGGTGCCCGCCTCCCGGGCTGATGCCGTCGAGCCGTTGTCGGCCGCACCGAAGCCGGCCAGTTGCTGCGTGGCGGTGTGCAGGAGCTGCTGCAGGAGGCTGCGCGCCACGGTCAGCAGGTCGGCCACCTGAGGGTACGCCAGGCGGTAGAAGACCTGCACGCCCCGGCGTTCGGCCAGGACGAGGTTGTGCCGGCGCAAGACGGACAGGTGCTGGGACAGGTTGGAGGCCTCTTGGCCCGTCTCGTTCATCAGCTCGGTCACGGTTACCTCGGGAGCGTCCGCGAGCAGTTCCAGCACCCGGATCCTGACCGGATGGGACAGTCCCTTGAATAAGTTGGCCTTGACTTCGTACAGCGGGGCGTCGGCAGCGGCGAATGGGTTCACGAGGGCTCCCTAGAGTTCATTACTTTAGAAAGCCATCATATAGCGGGAGTGAAGGCTGCGCTAAGGCTCCGCGCACGGCTCACGTGGCGCCTAACAGCCAAGCGTCGCTCGGGCCCGCCGCTCGAAACGGCCGCGCGGTCCCCGCCGCGCGAACCCGCGTCTCGCGTTGCCGCGGTGCCTCGTGCCCGCCTGCTATCCCCCGGTGGAGGCGGAGGGGGGAACGAATCCGTCCTGTCCGGGTTCGTTCTCGTGCTCCGGGTCCTCGCTCTGGCGGTATTCGCCGTCCGGGCTCAGGCCCGGTACGCGCTGCCCCGCGTTGAGCAGGCTGGACGTGAAGTGCTCGCCGTCGAACTTGGCGGCGGAGTCGTTCTCCGGTTCGGGGGCGCCGATGTCGTCGCGCAGATGCTCGTCGTCGGGCAGTTTGTCCTCATCGCGTGGCTGGCTCATGGATCAAGCACACCACCGCATCGACCCGGGCACAATGGGCGAGGACGGCCCCCAGTGGCGGGCAGCCCCGTCCACCGTGGCCCGGCGGATGCGTGCACAGCCCGCCACGTCCGCAGGACACCGGGCGCGACCCCGCCCGCGTCGGTCAGCTTTCGTGCCGGAAACCGAGCTTGATGGTCACCTGCCAGTCCGCGATCCTGCCTTCGTTGAGGTGGCCGCGGACGGACTTTACTTCGAACCAGTCGAGGTTGCGCAGTGTCTTGGAGGCCTCGTTGATGGCGTTGGAGACCGCGGCATCGATCCCGTCGGGCGACGTACCCACAATTTCCGTGACGTTGTAGACGTGGTTGGCCATGCTTTCCTCCTCGTGAACGTCCCGGGCCGGACGCCGCGGGAGAGATGGCTGCAACGCTAGCCCCCGACGTCCCCACGGTCTAGGGCGCGGCGGCCCGGAGCACGCCCTCCCCTCCAGGCCGGCCGCCATGCCGGGCGGTCAGCCGAGCTTCGACGGCTTGACGCCCTCGTCTTCCACGGAATCCACGGGCTCGGTGTGACGCCAGCGGGCTACCGCGCTCATGCCGTGGAAAATCAGCAGTGCCGCTGCCGAACCCAGCGCGATGCCTTCGAACTGCAGCTCGCCTATCGCCCACTTGAAGTTGGCGATGCCGATGACCAGGGCCACCCCTGCCACGGAGAGGTTGATGGGGTTGGCGAAGTTCACCCGGTTCTGCACCCAGATCCGCACCCCCAAAATGCCGATCATGCCGTAGAGCACGACGCCGGCGCCGCCCAGGACGCCGACCGGAACGGTGGCGATGGCGGCACCGAACTTCGGGAGCAAGCTCAACAGGATGGCGACAATGCCGGCCACCCAGTATGCGGCGGTGGAGTAGACCTTGGAGGCGGCCATCACGCCGATGTTCTCGGCGTAGGTGGTGGTGCCGGAGCCGCCGCCGCTGCCGGCCAGCACGGTGGCCAGGCCGTCTGCCATCAGCGCGCGGCCGGTGACGGGGTCAAGGTCCTGCCCGGTCATCGCGGACACGGACTTCACATGGCCGATGTTCTCTGCCACCAGGACCAACACCACGGGGAGGAACAGCCCAATCAGGGAGATGTGGAATTCCGGCGCGTGGAATTCGGGCAAACCGATCCACGCCGCGTCGTTGATCCTGGAGAAATCCACCTCGCCCCGCAGGATGGCCACCACGTAGCCCACCAGCACGCCTATCAGGATGGACAGCCGGCCCAGCAGCCCGCGGAACAACACCGTGACGAGCAGGATCGCGACGACGGTGACCAGCGCCGTCACCGGCCCCTTCTCGAAGTTCTGCTTGGCGGTCGGCGCCAGATTGAGGCCGATCAACGCAACGATGGCGCCGGTGACCACCGGCGGCATCACCACGTTGATCCAACGCGTGCCGGCCTTGTGCACCACCGCGC
Source organism: Arthrobacter sp. Y3223151 (assembly GCF_059091125.1). Classification (NCBI taxonomy): domain Bacteria; kingdom Bacillati; phylum Actinomycetota; class Actinomycetes; order Micrococcales; family Micrococcaceae; genus Arthrobacter; species Arthrobacter sp. Y3223151. The sequence goes on from NZ_JBNHGI010000001.1 coordinate 604,609, forward strand.
CGACCAGGAAGAGCAAGGCGCCGGCCATGACGAGGCCGCCGAGCGCTCCGCCCATTCCGTGCTGGTTCATGGCGGCGCCGATCGGGGCGAGGAACGCGAAGCTGGAGCCCAGGTAACTGGGGACCCTGCCTGCCGTGATGATCAGGAACAGGATGGTGCCCACGCCGGAAAACAGCAGCGTGGTCGACGGCGGGAATCCGGTCAGCAGCGGGACCAGGAACGTGGCGCCGAACATGGCGACCACGTGCTGGGCCCCGATGCCCATGGTGCGCGGCCAGGTGAGGCGCTCCTGGGGACCCACTACCGTGCCCGGTGAAATGTTCTTGCCGTCGCCATGCACGGCCCAACGGAACGGGGAAGATTTTGCAGGCGTGCTCATGGGAGGCCTCTTCGGGGGGAGTCAGCGGGAGAATGTCCGGGGGACATCCTACCGCCGGAACGGCGGTGCCGGCTCGTCCCGACCGGTCGCGGAGGCCGGGCGGGACCGGCCCGACCTCCGTTTTCAGGCGATGATCAGCCGATCACCGCGTCCACGATTGCCTTCGCCTCGGCCTGCACCTGCCGCAGATGGTCCTGGCCGCGGAAGGATTCGGCGTAGATCTTGTAGACGTCTTCCGTCCCCGAGGGCCGGGCCGCGAACCACGCGTTGTCGGTGGTGACCTTAAGCCCGCCGATCGGGGCGCCGTTGCCGGGCGCTTCGGTCAGCTTGGCGGTAATCGCCTCGCCGGCCAGTTCGGTGGCGGCCACGTCGGCGGCGGAGAGTTTCGCCAGCGCGGCTTTCTGCTCCCGGGTCGCCGCCGCGTCAATGCGTGCGTAGGACGGCGCCCCGAACTTCTCGGTCAGTCCCGTATAGAGTTTCGACGGCGAGTTTCCGGTCACCGCCACGATTTCGGAGGCCAGCAGCGCCAGCAGGATGCCGTCCTTGTCGGTGGACCACGGCTTGCCGTCGAACCGCACGAAGGAGGCCCCGGCCGACTCCTCGCCGCCGAAAACGCCTTCCCCGGAGAGCAGCCCGGGAACGAACCACTTGAAGCCCACGGGGACTTCCACCAGCTGCCGGCCCAGGCCGGCCGCCACCCGGTCGATCATCGAGGAGGACACCAGCGTCTTGCCCACGGACGCGCCGGCCGGCCAGTCCGGCCGGTTCCTGTAGAGATAGTCGATGGCCACGGCAAGGTAGTGGTTCGGGTTCATCAGCCCGGCATCAGGGGTCACGATTCCGTGCCGGTCCGCGTCGGCGTCGTTGCCGGTGGCGATGTCGAAGGCGGCGCCGCCGCCGCGCACGGTGTTGATCAGCGAGGCCATTGCCGACGGCGACGAACAGTCCATCCGGATCTTCTCGTCCCAGTCCAGGGTCATGAACGCCCATTGCGGGTCCACCGCCGGATTGACCACGGTCAGGTCCAGCCGGTGCCGCTCGGCGATGGCGGCCCAGTAGTCCACCGAGGCCCCGCCCATCGGGTCGGCACCGATCCGCACGCCGGCGGAACGGATGGCGTCCAGGTCCAGCACCTTCGGCAGGTCGTCCACGTACGCGGCCAGGAAGTCGTACGTACCGATGGACCCGGAGAACCGGGCCTGTCCCAGCGTGATCCGGTTGACGCCGCGTAGGCCCGCCTCCAGCAGTTCGTTGGCGCGGGCGGCAATCCACCCGGTGGCATCCGAGTCGGCGGGGCCGCCGTGCGGCGGGTTGTACTTGAAGCCGCCGTCGCCGGGCGGGTTGTGCGAGGGGGTGATCACGATGCCGTCGGCCTGGGCGTCCGGATGGGCGGCGTTATGGGTGAGGATCGCGTGGCTGACCGCCGGCGTCGGGGTCCACCCGGTGCGGGAATCGACCAGCACTGCCACACCGTTTCCGGCCAGCACCTCGAGGGCGGTGTCCTGGGCCGGGTCCGAGAGGGAATGCGTGTCTTTGCCGACGAACAGCGGTCCGGCGATGCCCTGCCCGGCGCGGTACTCCACGATTGCCTGCGTGATGGCGGCAATGTGGTCCTCATTGAAGGATGCCTTCAGGCTGGAGCCGCGGTGCCCGGAGGTGCCGAAGACCACGCGCTGGGACGGGTCGGCCGGATCCGGCTTGACGTTGAAGTACGCGTCGCGGAGCGCGGTCAGGTCAACAAGGTCGCTGGGAAGGGCCACTGTGCCCGCACGGTTTGCCATCCCTCCAGCATGCCAAAAAACTATCGATCCGTGGCGATCGGGTGGCGGATCCGGCCCGATGGCCCCCGATCTTCCCGCGCGCCTAGACTGGTAAACAGCACTGAAGCTGCACAGCAGCGAATCAATCCCAGGGGGAATCAACAGTATGTCCGGCACGGAGAACAGGCCGCCCTTTAACGACCCGAAGCATCCGGGGTGGTACACCGATCCCAACGCAGGCCGGGCCGTGCCGCAGCCGCCGCCGCTGCCCGAAGCGGCGAACCCGTACTCCTACCAGCCCGGCCCCGGCGCGCAGCCGTACACCGGGCAGCAGCCGTACGGCGGACCGGACTACAACCAGCCGATGTACTACACGCCGCAGGCCGAGCCGAAGGGGCTGAGCATCGCGGCGCTGGTGCTGGGCATCGTCTCGGTGGTGACGTTCGGCTTCATGCTGGTCCCGCAGGTCCTGGCCATCGTGTTCGGCCACATCGCGCTGGGCAAGGAACCGGCCGGCCGCAGCATGGCGTTGGCCGGCCTGATCATGGGCTACGCGGTCACCGGCATCTGGTGCCTGCTGATCTTCATCGGAATCCTCGCCGGAGCGTAGGTCCCGCCGGCGCCTCGGTACACCCCCCGCTGGTCGGCTACCCCCGCTTCACCCCGCCGACTATCCAGCACCGGCCCTGCTGAACGCTCAGAAGGGCCGGAGCTGAATAGCGGATGAGGGAAAGGCTCCTCACGACGGCGATGCCCGGGCGGGAGTGAGTCCCGGCCCGGGCATCGCCGTCGTCGTTCAGTCCGTCCTAGCGGATGCCGCCCATCAGCTTCTTCAGCGACGGCACGGCCGCGGCCAGGCCGACGCCGAGGATGATCGCCGTTACCCCGATGAAGCCGAAGTACGGGGCTTCATTGGCCGGGTCGTAGTAGCCGGCCAGGATGCCCGCCAGCGTGGTGCCCAGCGAGATGGAGAGCAGGAACAGCGCCACCATCTGGGTCTGGAAGGCCTTCGGAGCCAGCTTGGTGGACACCGAGGAGCCGGTCGGGGAGAGGAACAGTTCCGCCATGGTGAACAGGAACAGGATGCCGACCATGGCCAGCAGCGGTGTGGAGTTGGCGCCGCCGCCGGTGAGCGGGATGAACGCCAGGAACGCCAGGCCCATCACGACCAGGCCCAGGGCGAACTTCAGCGGCGAGCTGGGCTGCTTCGGGCCGAGCTTGGTCCACAGGGCGGCGAAGATGCCGGCGAAGATGATGATGAAGACCGGGTTGATGGACTGCACCCAGCTGGCCGGCATCTCCCAGCCGCCCAGCGTGCGGTCCAGCTGCTTGTCCGCGTACAGGGCCACCACGGTGAACTGCTGCTGGAACAGCGCCCAGAACGCGGCGGAGGCGATGAACAGCGGGATGAAGGCGTAGACGCGCTTGCGCTCCACGGCGTCGACCTGCTTGCTGGAGAGGATCACCACGAAGTAGACCACGGCGGCGATGATTGCCAGCCAGGCCATGATCGGGGCCAGGTTCGAGGCGGTCACCAGGCCGAACGCCACCAGCAGCACCATGACGACGACGGCGGCCGCGGCCACGGCGGCCACCTTGCCGTAGTTGCCGCGGGGCAGCGGGTTGGCCACATGGTGCGCGGCCTCGGGCAGGTTCTTGCGGGTCAGGGCGTACTGGGTCAGGCCGATGGCCATGCCCAGCGCGGCCAGGCCGAAGCCGTAGTGGAAACCGAGCTGCACCTGGGCCAGGCCGGTGAGCAGCGGGCCGAAGAGGCCGCCGATGTTCACGCCCATGTAGAAGATGGAGAAGCCGGCGTCGCGGCGGTCGTCCTTCAGGCTGTAGAGCGAGCCGACCAGCGAGCTGGCGGTGGCCTTGAGGCCGCCGGAGCCGATGGCCACCAGGATCAGGCCGATGGCCAGCCCGACGCCGCCCGGGATCAGGGCCAGCGCGATGTGGCCCAGCATGACCATGATTCCGGTGTAGAAGAGGACCTTTTCGGACCCCAGGAGGCGGTCGGCCACCCACGCACCAAGGATCGAGGAGAGGTACACGCCGCCGCCGTAGGCGCCCACCAGGCCGGTGGCGATTCCCTCGTCGATCCCCAGGCCGCCCTCGGCGACCGAGTAGTACATGTAATAGAGCAGGATGCCCTGCATGCCGTAGAAGGAGAAACGCTCCCAGAGTTCTACGGAGAAAAGATTCGCCAGCATCCGTGGATGCCCGAAGAAGGTTTTGCCGGTTTGGGTGGACTGTTTTGTTGTTTCCGGCTGCGGATTCCCGGACTGCACGGTATTGCTCACGGTGTTCTATTCTGACAGTCCCCTACATGAAATGTCATATTCTGTGACCGGGACCGGGACGCGTGTTAGTGCAAAACCGCAAGTCAGGCCAGGGTTGCAGGATTCATCGCACGCCCTCCAGTTGCGCGGCGGCGGCCAGCAGCATGGCCTCCGAGCCGGGCTTGCCGATCAGCTGGACGCCCATGGACAGGCCCTCCTCGGTGGTGCTGACGGGAACGGCGATGGCGGGCAGCCCGCACACGTTGACCAGCGAGGTGTACGGCGAATACTGGCACTGGCGCATGTAGTCCACGTCCGCGCTGTTGGCGGTGTACCAGCCCACCGGCCGGGGGGTCTGTGCCAGCGCGGGCGTCAGAACCAGGTCGTACCGGCCGAACTGTGCCCGGGTGTCTTCCTGGAAACGCGCCAGCGCGGCCAAGGCGTCCGGCAGCGCCTCCGGCGCGCGCTTCAGGGCCCGGCGGCGGAAGGAGCGGGTGAGCGGCATGAGCTGCGGTTCGCGGCCGGCCGGCAGTTCCAGCCGGGCCAGGCCGGAGGTCCACACCGTGGCAAACGCCTCCGGGTAGCGGTTGTCATAGCGGATCTCCGCCTCGTCGAGCGCGTGGCCCAGCCCCAGTAGCAGCTCCACCGCGGTGTCCAACGCCTCGCGCGCCTCCGGCTCCAGCGACAGCGGGTAGGCGGACTCGAACGGAGAGTCGGTGCTGACGCCGATTCGGAAGCGCCCTTCGGCGCGTAGCGCTGCGGCCAGGAAACCGGGTTCCCCCGGGAAGGCCGCGCGGGCCAGCGGTTCGTCCGCCATGGCGTCCATCAGCAGCCCGGCATCGGCCGCCGTGCGGGCCAGGGGCCCGGCGACCACCAGCCGGCCGGCGTCGTCTCCGGTGCTGCCGGCCGGGAGCCGGCCGCGCCCCGGTTTCAACCCCACCAGCCCGGTGGCGGCCGCCGGAATCCGGACCGAGCCGCCGCCGTCCGACCCGGGGGCGAAGGGCAGCAGGCCGGCGGCCACGGCGGCCGCGCTTCCGCCGGAGGAACCGCCCGGGCTCAGCGCCGGGTCCAGCGGGTTGCGGGCCGGCGGCGCCACACGGTTCTCGCTGTAGGAGGTCAGGCCGAATTCGGGGACCTGGGTCTTGCCGAGGCTGATGCTGCCGGCGGATTCGAGTACGTCCACCAAGGGGTGGTTGGCCAGGGCGGGCCGGTGCTCCAGGGCCGCGCTGCCGTGGGTGGTCGGGACGCCGGCCACATCCGTGAGGTCCTTGTAGGCAACCGGCAGGCCGTGCAGCCGGCCCAGGGTCCCGCCGCGTGCCTGGTGGTCGTCCGCGGCGCGTGCCTGCTTGAGCGCCTGGTCGGCGGTGACGGTGATAAAGGCGCCGAGCCGGGGGTTGAGGGCATCAATGCGCTGGAGGTAATGCTCCGTCAGTTCGAGGGCGGACAGTTCGCCGCGCGCCACGGCGTCGCGCTGGGCGACGGCCGTCAAGTCATGCAAAGCAGTCATCGCCCGTAAGCGTAGCTCCGCCCGGCGGTGCGGGCTAATCCAAGCGCCCCACCGGCGCGCCGGGTCAGCCGAGAAACCTGGTGTCGATCGGCTCCTCCACGGCGACGGCGTCGGGCCCGTCCCCGGCCTGGGCCGTCACGCGGTAGGCGAGTTTCCCGTCGGTCTCGCTGACCGCCTCGGCCAGCTCGGTGCCGCGGTAGACCAGTCCGACGCCGTCGTCGGTGCAATGCGTCTCGCCCAGGATGCCGTCCGCCACGAGCCGGTGCACCAACGGCCTGCGCTGCGGTTCCGAGTCGTAATGGACGCCGTTGTCGTAGGGCAGCAACGCCAGCCCGTTCGTGACCGGCCGCAGCTCGGGGCCGAAGGAGTCGGTGGTGCCGCCGCGGAACCAGCAGATGGAACCGGCGGAGACCCCCGCCAGGACCACGCCGGCCTGCCAGACCCGCCTGAAAATGGCGTCCAGGCCGTGGACCCGCCACACCGCCAGCAGGTTAGCCACCGAACCGCCGCCCACCCACACCACATCTTGGCCCAACAGGTGTTCCTCGATGTCCGCCACGTTGGGCATGGTGAACAAGTTCAGATGGCTCAGGCCGTACCCGGCGGCCCTGGCCGCCTCGTCCAGCTCGGCCTGGAGCCAGCGTTGGTCGCCGCCGGCGGTGCCCACGTGGACCAGCCGCGGTGCCCGCCCCGTGGGCCCGGCCAGCTCGACGGCGTGGTGCACCAGGTGGTGGAACGCGATCCGGCTGCGAACGCCGGCCCTGATTCCCCCGGACGTAGCAAGGATGGTCGGCTGGTCTGCGGCCATGGGTGCCCCTGTCTCATTACGGTGCGGCGGACGATCCCACTATAGGCTTGGAAAGGGGGCAAAACGCGGGTGCGCCCGGAGCAGGAATTCACCAGCGGCGGCAGGGCCCGCCGCGGATCACGGAGGTTGCCATGAGCGATATCGAGAATGTGGATGTCAACAGCATCGGCGGCGACGCCACCATTCTGGACGTGCGCGAAGACTATGAATGGGAAGCCGGACACATTGCGGGCGCCGTGCACATCCCGCTCAACGAGCTGCCGCTGCGCCTGGACGAACTGGACCCCGACGTGGACCTGCATGTGGTGTGCCGCAGCGGCGGGCGGTCCTTCCGAGCCACCGAATGGCTGAACGGGAACGGATACTCGGCGGTGAACGTCGACGGCGGAATGGGTGCCTGGCTGGATGCCGGCAAGCCGATCGTTTCGGAGAACGGGCAGGAGCCCCGGGTCCAGTAATGGCAGGCGTCTACACCTTCCTGGGGCCGGAGGGAACCTTCACCGAGGCTGCCCTCCTCCAGGTTCCCGGGGCGGCTGCTGCGCGCCGGATTCCGGCCGCGAGTGTCGACGCCGCCGTGGACGCCGTCCGCGCGGGGGAAGCCGGCGCGGCCATGGTCCCGATCGAGAACTCGGTCGAGGGCGGCGTCAGCGCCACGTTGGATGCCATCGCGGGAGGCGAGCCGCTGCGCATCATCGGCGAGGAACTCGTGCCCATCCGCTTTGTGCTGGCGGTGCGGCCCGGGACCGAGCCGGGAGACGTCGCGGTGGTGTCCACCCATCCGCACGCCTGGGCGCAATGCCGCGCATGGTCCGGCGCGAATATTCCCAAAGCGGAATATCTGCCGGCCTCCTCGACGGCGGCGGCCGCGGTGGGACTCCTGGTGCCCGGGGCCGGCTACGAGGCGGCGATCTGCTCGCCGCTGGTGGCCCGGCAGCGCGGGCTGCAGGTGCTTGCCGAGGATATCGGTGACATTCCGGACGCCGTGACCCGATTCATTCTGGTGAGCCGTCCCGGTGCCCTGCCCGCGCCGACCGGCGCCGACAAGACCACCCTGGTGGTCCCGCTGCCGCAGGACCGTCCGGGTGCGCTGGGGGCAATCCTGGAACAATTCTCCAGCCGGGGCGTGAACCTGAGCCGGATCGAGTCCCGCCCAACCGGCCAGTTTTTGGGAGATTATTTCTTCAGCCTCGACGCCGAGGGCCACCTCGCCGAGGAGCGGGTGGCCGACGCCGTCCGCGGGCTGCACCGGCTCAGCCCGGGCATCCGGTTTTTGGGCTCCTACCCGCGCGCCGACCGCCGCGGACTGACTGTTCCGCGCCGCAACCAGGACGAGGCGTTCCGGACGGCCGACCGTTGGGTGCAGGACCTGCTGTTGGCCCGCTGACCGGCCCTGCCGGACTGTCGACCCGCGGTTATGGTCAGTATGCTGAGGAAAACCGCACCTGCAAACCAAGGATCGGAGCACCATGACGCAGCAGAACGACAGGGACCAGTACCAGGACGGGGAGCCGACGCCGGTGGAGGCGCTCAACCAGACCCCGAGTGAAAACCGCGCGGGCGACCTGGGGGACCAGGGCAACGACCTGCGCTTCGCCGAGGAGCAACAGCTGATCGACCAGCAGGCGGCCGGCCAATTCCCGGTTCCCCGGGACGAAGACCTGCAGCAGCCGGATGCGGATGTCCCGGCGCTTGAAGCAGACGAACAGCCCATCGACATTCCGGGCGAGGAACTGCACAACACGGACCGGGCCGATGCCAGCGACGATCCGCTCAACACCGGGGGCGACGACACGTAGGCGCCTCGGCGCTCCGGGCGGCCGCCGGCCCAGGTGGCCGCCCGGCCGCTGCAGGCCAAAGCCCGCCCGCCCTGACTGGCCGCCCGGCCGCTGCAGGCCAAAGCCCGCCCGCCCTGACTGGCCGCCCGGCCGCTGTCTGTCCTAGCCGGCCGCCCGGTGGCTGCCGGAGGAGGGAGCCGACTCGGTGCGCACCGCCAGCGACCGCGGCCTGACCTGGACGGTCAGCGACGTGACCGGCCCGGAGGGGTCGCCGTCGAGCTGGCTTCCCATCGGCTCGTGCGTGGTGATGCGGACCTTTCGCCCGCGGTGGTACTCGATCACCGGAATCGGCGCGCTGTGCCGCACCAGCGTCTTGGCGGCAATCCACAACCAGCCGATCGCGCTGCGCGGACTGAGCACCACGATGTCCAGTTCGCCGTCGTCGATTTCCGCGGTGGGGATGAAATCGATCCCCGCCGGCAACTTCCCGCAGTTGGCCAGCAGGATGCTGCGGACGCGGCGGGGCCGGGCGGGCCCGTCGTCGATGCTGACCATGACGCGCTCGCGCTGGCCGGCAAGGTGGCGGACGCCGGCTTCCGAATAGGCCATCCAGCCGAACCGGCGCTTCAGGTCGTCGCGGGTGGCGGCCAGCACATCCGCATCCACGCCGATGCCGGCGATCACCAGGAAGCTGTCCTGCGACCGTTCGCCGGTCGCCTCGTTCTCCAAGATGATGTCGGCGGTGTCGATCTTGCGGACGATCCCGTGCAGCGCCACGTGGATGTTGGCCCGCAGGGCCGCCGGATCGAGACCCAAATTGCGGGCCAGCAGGTTGCCGGTGCCCAGCGGCAGCACCGCCATCGGCACCTGGGTGCCCGCCAGCTCCGAGGCAACCACCCGGATCGTGCCGTCCCCGCCGCCGGCGATCACCACGTCGGCACGCTCGGCGATGGCCCGCCTCGCTTGGCCGTGGCCCGGGTCCTCGTGCGTGGTTTCCAACACCAGGGGCGGGCTCCAACCGGCCGCCGCGCAGGCTGCCTCCACCTCGCGGCGGGCCTCGGCGGCCGAGTTCTTGACCGGGTTCACGATGAAGACCACGCGCTGGTCGGGCAGGCCCGGGGAAGGCGCAAGCGCGGCCGGCACCGCTGTCCGGCGGCGCCCCAGCATGCCGCGGAGGCCCGGCCATCCCACCGCCAAGGCGGCCACCGCTAGCAGGATGATGAGGGCGGGCATCCATTCGGCAGTCATGTTGGTCATAGACTATCCAGCCGCGCCGCTTTGGCCCATTGAGGCCCGCGACCGGCTGCTGCGGGCGCGGATCGAGGCCGGAAAGCCTTTTTCGGTACCCTTAGCAGGTGATCGATGTAAACGAACTCCGCGCCAATCCAGAGATTTTCCGTGCCTCCCAGCGCGCCCGCGGCGCCGACGAGTCGGTGGTCGATGCCGTGATCGCCGCCGATACGGCCCGCCGGGAAGCGATCAACCGTTACGAGGGACTGCGCGCCGAACAGAATCTCTTCGGCAAGAAGGTGGCCCAGGCCACGGGCGGGGAGAAGGCAGAGCTCCTGGCGCAGGTCAAGGAGTTGGCGGCATCGGTCAAGGAAGCCCAGGCCGCGTCGGATGCCGCCCGCAACCAGCAGGAATCGCTGCTGCGCAGCATCCCCAACCGGATCGAAGACGGCGTTCCGGCCGGCGGCGAGGACGACTTCACCGTGCTCAAGACGGTCGGCGAGCCCCGGGACTTCGCCCGGGACGGGTTCGAGCCGAAGGACCACCTGGCCATCGGCGAGCTGATCGGCGCCATCGACATGGAACGCGGGGCCAAGGTTTCGGGCTCCCGCTTCTACTTCCTCAAGGGCGTGGGCGCCCGGCTGGAGATTGCCCTGATGAACATGGCGCTGGACCAGGCCGTGTCCAACGGCTTCATCCCCATGATCACCCCCACCCTGGTTCGCCCCGAAACCATGCAGGGGACCGGCTTCGACGTGGAGCACGACGACGAGATCTACCGGCTGGAACGGGACAACCTGTACCTGACGGGCACCTCGGAGGTGGCTCTCGCGGGCTACCACGCGGACGAGATCCTGGACCTGTCCGCCGGGCCGACGCGCTACGCCGGCTGGAGCTCCTGCTACCGCCGTGAGGCCGGGGCCGCCGGCAAGGACACCCGGGGCATCATCCGCGTGCACCAGTTCAACAAGCTGGAAATGTTTATCTACTGCCAGGTCGAGGAGGCCGCCGACGAGCACGCCCGTCTGCTCGCCTGGGAAGAAGAAATGCTGGCCAAGGTGGAGTTGCCCTACCGGGTCATCGACACCGCTGCGGGAGACCTGGGCATGAGCGCTGCCCGCAAGTTCGACTGCGAGGCCTGGGTGCCCACCCAGGAGGCCTACCGGGAGCTGACGTCCACCTCCAACTGCACGACCTTCCAGGCCCGCCGGTTGAACATCCGCGAACGCCAGGCGTCGGCGGACGGCGAAAAGAAGGGTACCAGGGCGGTGGCCACCCTGAACGGGACCTTGGCTACCACCCGCTGGATCGTCGCCATCCTGGAGCACCACCAGAACGCCGACGGCTCCGTGAATGTGCCGGCCGCGCTGCGGCCCTACCTGGGCGGCCTGGACGTCCTTCCGGTGCTCTCCTAGCGCGCCGTTCCGCCCCGCCGGCGGCACTGCGGTGCCGTCGCGGCGGGGGCGGCGTTCACCGGCACTTCATTCGCCCGTAGAAAATTTCCTACCCGGGTGTCTGCCGCCCATGTTTGACTAGGGACATGACAACTACAGCTGACAAGGCTAACGCTGGCATCGACGACCAGCGGATTGCTACGGAAGATATGACAAACGATAAAAACGAAGCCCGGCGCCACAATTTCGTGGAGAACGGGTCCCGCAAACTGGTCGCGCTGGATGTGGACGGCACCCTGGTCAACCACGACGGCCACATGAGCGATGCCGTGCGCGAAGCAGCGCGCGCCGTCGTCGACGCCGGCCACGAGGTGGTCGTCTCCACCGGGCGGTCCCTGAACGCAACGCTGCCGATCATCCAGCTGATCGGCGTCACCAAGGGGTACGCCGTCTGCTCCAACGGCGGTGTCACCCTTCGGATCGACACGTCGCTGGAGGACGGCTACGAGGTGATCGACCGGGTGACGTTCAACCCCGGACCGGCCTTGCGGGTGATGCGGTCCAAGCTGCCGACTGCCAAGTTTGCGCTCGAGGACGAAGAGGGCAATTTCCTGGCCACGGAGCGCTTCCAGGACGCCAGCTTCGGCATCGAGGCCAGGGGCGTAGACTTCGAGGCGCTGCTGGAGTCCACGGCCGTGCGCGTGGTGGTCTCCAGCGCCGAAAACACTCCCGAGGAGTTCAAGGAAGCCATCGACACGGCGGGGCTCAAGGGCGTGACGTACTCGGTGGGCTGGACCGCGTGGCTGGACATCGCGGCCAACGGCGTGACCAAAGCCAGCGCGCTGGAATCCCTGCGCCGGAAGCTGGACGTCGAGCCGTCGCATACTGTCGCCATGGGCGATGGCCGCAACGACATCGAAATGCTGGACTGGGCCGCCCGCGGCGTCGCGATGGGGCAGGCGCCCGAGGAGGTCCTGGCCGTCGCCCACGAGGTCACGGGAACCGTGGAGGAAGACGGGGCAGCAGTCGTGCTGCGCAGCCTGCTGGACTGAGGCTCCCGGCTGATCCACCCGGAGAAGGTGCCCGGATGAACCACACCGGGCAAACTGGTTGCCGCCGGCTGCCTTGTGGTGCGGTGCCGGTCCTCAGGCTCCGCTGATCCCGAAGAGGCCGATGACCAGTGCCATGACCAGGAAGGTCACGAGTTCGTGCACGATGTTCAGGACGGTCAGTCCGACCGGCCGGCCCTCGAAGGCATCGTGCGTGGCGAAGCGGGCGGCGGTGAAGCCGGCCCAGAGGATGATGGCGGTCAGCAACGTGTTCCACAGGAAGTTGCCGCCGTAGAAGTCCTGCGCGATGGCCGCCGAACCCGCCAGCACCCACGCGCTGATCAGGCTGACGATCACCGTGATGATGATCGGGCGTACGGCGCTTTTTCCTTCGCCGGGGCTGACGTTGGCGACCCTCATCCAGTAGTTGCCGAAGACCTTCGGCGTGTACCAGACAGATCCGACGATCAGGGTCGAAAGGGTGGCCACGATGACCGCCCAAATGTTGATCTCCGGAACCATATAAACACTCCTTTTGTCGTTGACCCGCCGGCGGAGGCGGGCGCCGTCTCCCTCGGAGTCTAGACGCCGCGGCCGGTATTGCCGTAGCAGCCGGGGCCGGTCAGCGCGGCGGGGCGACGGCGGCGGGGGAGGCGGGCCCGTGGACAAGGTCCAGCAGCCGGGCGGCTGCCGGACGGCAGGCCCACTCCTCCACCCACTGCGAACGGACCACCGCCTTGCTCACGGCCTGGCTGGTGATGCCCAGTTCTTCGGCAATGTACTTTTGCTGGCCGCGCGCTCCCGGCGTCATCAGGTCCAGCACCTTCCACTCCGCGTCGGTGCGGGTGGCGACGATGCGGCCGATGAGCCGCAGCACGGCCTCTGCTTCCGCGGCGACCTCCGCATCGGGCCCGGACACCGCCAGCGGAACGCGCTCGCCGGTTTTCCGGGCCCGGTTCACCGCGCGCCGTGCATAGACCAGGCCGTGCCCATCGGCGTCCTTGATGTCCTCCGGAAGCGGCGGCCGCAGTTCGCCCACGCCGATTCCCACATTCCAGCGCCGGCCGCGCAGCGCGATCAGGGCCGCGTCGATGGCCGTGGACGGCTTCTCGACCGCGCCGATCGCTTCGTCGCCGACAGACCGCTGAAAGGGGATCGCCGCGGGCAAGTGGCGCAGCGCCCTGATCAGGGCGGGCACCTGGTCGCCCGCCTCGCGGGAATCGCGCTGGTTGATGGTGAGCACGTACATGGCACCAGTATTGCGCCCGTCCGGGCAGGAACAACCGATTCCGGTTGGCTGGTGTGTCCCGCCGCCGGTCGCTCCGGGGCAAGCAAAAGCGGCCCGGACCTGAAGGGTCCGGACCGCCGTCGCCGTTCCCGCCGGTTTCCGGCGGCATGGCTTAGTTCAAGCCGGGCGTCGCTGCCCGGCCGTTCGTCGCCGGCCGGGCCCTAGCCCTGGGCGGCGAAGCGTCGGATGGAGGCTTCCAGTTCGGCCTCGGCGGCGGCGCGGTCGGCCCAGCCCTCGGCCTTGACCCACTTGCCCGGCTCCAGGTCCTTGTAGCGGGTGAAGAAGTGCTCGATTTCCTTGACCAGGAACTCCGGCACGTCGGACAGCTCCTGGATGTGGTCGAAGCGCTTGTCGGCCGGAACGCACAGCACCTTGGCGTCGCCGCCGCCGTCGTCGGTCATGTTGAAGACGGCGATCGGGCGGGATTCGACCACAACACCCGGCAGCAGGTCGTAGTCCTGCAGCATGACCATCGCGTCCAGCGGATCGCCGTCTTCGCCCAGCGTGTCCTCGAAGAAGCCGTAGTGGGTGGGGTACTGCATGGAGGTGAACAGCACCCGGTCCAGGCGGAGGCGGTGGGTTTCATGGTCGATCTCGTACTTGACGCGCGAACCCTTGGGGATCTCGATGGTGACGTCATGCTGCATGGCTTCGCTCCTTGGAGGCGTTCGGAAAATTGGCTTCGGCGCCGCCGCTGCACGGCCGTGGCCCGGCGCCGGACTACGCTTAACGATATAGGTCTTGCCCTTCCGTACCGGCATCGGGGTTGGAGCGGGGCGTTCCCAACACTTCAAGATCCTCAGGAGGGGCAGCATGGGGCGTGGCTTCCGCGTGCTCACCTCCGGGCTGCTGGCAGTCGTCTTCGCCGTGCTGGCCGTGCCCGCCGCCCTGAACCTCGGCCAGGCCATCGAGTGGCCGGAGCCGGAGCCGGTGATCAGCACCCCTGCGGCGCAGTTGCCGCCCACCGAGCTGGCGGAGCCGCTGCCGGTTAAGCCGGCGGGCGAGGCGCCGGTGCCGGATCCGGCCGTGCTGGGTCCGGCCCTGGACCGGGCCTTGGCGTTCGACGGCGCCGGCGGCTTCACCGGGATCGTCACCGACGCGGCCAGCGGCGACGTGCTGTACGACGAGGCCGCCGCCGAGCCGCTGGTGCCGGCGTCCAACCTAAAGCTGCTGACCGCCGTTGCCGCCCTGGACACCATCGGTGCCGGCCACCGGTTCACTACCTCGGTCAAGCGCGGCAGCAAGCCGGGCGTGGTGTACCTGGTCGGCGGCGGGGATGCCTTGCTGGGCGCCGGGGAATCCAGGCCCGGCGCGGTCTGGGGCGAAGCCGGGCTGGCAACGCTGGCGGCCGAAGCGGCCGGGCAGCTGGCCGCCGACGGGTACACAGGTGAACTCTCGGTGGCGGTGGACGAATCCCTCTACTCCGGGGCAGCCATCAGCGCCGCCTGGGATCCGGGCGACGTGAAGAACGGCGAAATCTCCGCCGTGTACCCGCTCGCCCTGTATGCCGGGCGGGAACAGGCCGACGGCGGCGGCGACCTGGTGGCCGATGCCGCCGCGCTGGCGGGGGCGGCGTTCCGCGACGCGCTGGCCGAAGCCGTGGCCGGGCAGGGACTCACCGTCAACGGCGCGGTGGCACGGGAGGCGGCACCGGCTGACGCGGACGTGTTGGCCGAGGCGGATTCCGCGCCGGTGGCCGACCAGGTGGCCTACATGATGCAGCACTCGGACAACTACGTGGCGGAGGTCCTCGCGCGCAACACGGCCGTGGCGGCGGGCAAGCCCGGCTCCTTCGCGGGCGGCACCGAAGCCGTCCGCGAGGCGGCGGCCCTGGCGGGCATTCCGGTGGAGGGCATGGTGCTCGCCGATGCCAGCGGCCTGTCGATGGAGAACCGGGTCAGTCCTGCCCAGCTGGCCGCGGCGGTCAGGCTGATGGCCTCCTCCGAGGACGCGGACCTGCGGGCCGGGATCGGCTCCCTGCCGGTCGCCGGCCTGACCGGCACCCTGTCCGGGCGCTACCTGGACAACAACCCCGCCGGCGCCGGGCTGGTCCGGGCCAAGACCGGCACCCTGAACACCGTGACGTCGCTCAGCGGCTATGTGGCCAGCGCCGACGGACGCCTGCTGGTGTTCGCCTTCGTGGCCAACGGCTTGAAAGGCTCGACCGACGCCGCGCGCGTCGCCGCCGACCGGGCGGCGACCGTGCTGGCCGGCTGCGGCTGCCGCTGAGCCGCGGCCGCCGGCCCACCCTCTCCGCCGGCCTCGGCCGCTCAGCCGCGGCCGCCGAGCTGCTTCACTCGAGGCCCGCCGGTAGTGACCGGCTCGCCGCTGATGTGATCTGATGGGACGCATGGACAGTAGCGCACCGACCCCCAGCGAATCCGGCGCCACCCCAGGCCCCGCCCCGCGGTTGGTCAACTGGGAACTGGCCGCGTCCACGGCAGCCACGCTGACCCCCGCCGGCCCCCGGATGAAGGCCGCGGAAATGCGCGCCGCCGTGGCCGAGATGCGCCGGCTGGCGGAAGAGTCGGTGGACCACGTGCACCGCATCACCGGGTTGGATGCCGCCCGCGACCTGCGCGACTCCGAGGTGCTGATCGTGGACCGCGCCGCCTGGTCCAGGGCAAACGCTCGCAGTTTCGAGGTCATGCTGGCCCCGGCCATCGCCGCGCTCGCCGAAAAGCGCCCGGACCAGCTCAAGAACGCCACCACGGCCGTGGGCAGCGTGCTCACCGGCACCCAGATGGGCGCCATCCTCTCCTTCCTCTCCAGCAAGGTGCTGGGCCAGTACGACCCCTTCTGCTCCCTGTTGCCCGGCGGCCCGGCAGCCGGGCGGCTGATGCTGGTGGCGCCGAACATCGTGACCGTGGAGCGGGAACTGAATGTGGTGCCCGCCGACTTCCGCCTCTGGGTGTGCCTGCACGAGCAGACCCACCGGGTGCAGTTCGCCGCAGCCCCCTGGCTGCGCGACCACATGATGGAGCAGATCGGCGGGCTGTCGTCGTCGCTGGTGGAAAAGGCGGACACCCTCGGCGAGCGGCTGCAGCAGACGGTCAAGGCGGCCGTCGCCGCGGCCAAGGACAGCGGAAAGGACGACGGCGGTGGGCCGGGTTCGGCGCTGAAGGGTTCCCTCCTCGATCTCATCCAGGGGCCGGAAGAGAAGGCCGTGTTCTCCCACCTGACCGCCGTGATGAGCCTGCTGGAGGGCCACGCCAACGTGGTGATGGACGCGGTCGACTCCTCGCTGGTCCCGACGGTCAAGACCATCCGCCAACGTTTCAACGCGCGCGGCAAGAGCCGCGGCGCGCTGGAAAACTGGATCCGCAAACTCATGGGCCTCGATGCCAAGGCCCGGCAGTACTCCGACGGCGCCAAGTTCGTCCGCGCGGTGACCCGTCAGATCGGCATGGAGGGTTTCAACCAGGTGTGGGAGCGCCCCGAAAACCTGCCCACGGAAGAGGAGATCCATCACCCCGACCTGTGGGTCAGCCGGATGGACCTCAGCCGCGCATGAGCGGTGTTGCAGCGGACCGGCGCAAGCCCCGGTTGCATCCGCGGGTGGCAGACGCCCGGCACCAGCTGCGCCAGGCGCTGGAACAGTTCGGTCCGCCGGCAGCGACCGCCGGGGGCGCCGAACCGCAGCTGTTGCTGGTGGCCTGCAGCGGGGGACCGGATTCGCTGGCCCTGGCCGTCGCGGCTGAATTCTTCAACCGGCCGGCCCGCAACGGCGTCCGTCCCTATCGCGTGGGGGCCGTCGTCGTCGACCATGGCCTGCAACAGGGCAGCGCGGAGGTGGCCGAGGGGGCCCGACTGCAGCTCGAAGCGCTGGGGCTGGCCCCGGTCCAGGTCCGCCGGGTGGCCGTGGAATCGTCCGGCATGGGGCCGGAGGCGGCCGCCAGGACGGCACGCTACGCGGCGCTGGATGCCGCCGCGGCGGAACTCGGGGCCGCGGCGGTGCTGCTGGGGCACACCCTGGACGACCAGGCCGAGCAGGTGCTGCTGGGCCTGGGCCGCGGTTCGGGCACGCGGTCGTTGGCCGGCATGCCGGTGCAGCGGGGCCGGTATCTGCGTCCGTTCCTGTCGCTGCGCCGGGAAGACACCGAGGAGGTGTGCGCGGTCGCCGGGCTGCAGCCCTGGCACGACCCCGCCAACAGTGATCCGCAGTACATGCGCTCCCGGATCCGGATGCGGGTGATGCCGTTCCTGGAGGACGAGATGGGTCCCGGCGTCGCCCAGGCGCTGTGGCGGTCGGCACAGATCCTGGCCGCCGACGCCGACTACCTGCAGGCACAGGCGGCCGAGGAATACCGCCGGCTGCGGGTGGCCACACCGGACGGGCTGGAGCTGCCACGGGAAGGCATGGAACAACTCCCGGCCGCCCTGAAGCACCGCGTGATCGCCCTGGCCGCCGCCGAACTGGGCGGCGAAAACCCCAGTTATGAACGGCTGCTGGCGGCCGAATCGCTGCTGCGCCGCCAAGGCTCGGCCGGCCCGGTGCAGTTGGCCGGATTCGTCAGCGTCTACCGCCGGACTGCTGCCAACGCGGTTCACCAAGATGGCACCGGCTATGGCAATCTTGTGTTGAGAACAACTGGCCGCAGCCCCGGCCAGACAGACCGCTAGACCCGGGAGCATGTGGTGGATTCCAACGACGTCCAGGCAGACCTCAAGCACGTCCTCTACACCAAGGAGCAGATCCAGCAGCGCGTCGCCGAGCTGGCTGCCGAAATCGACAGGGACTATGAAGGGCGCGACCTGCTGATCGTCGGCGTCCTCAAGGGCGCGGTGATGGTCATGGCGGACCTGGCCCGGGCACTGCACAGCCACGTCAAGATGGACTGGATGGCCGTCTCCTCCTACGGCTCCGGCACCCAGTCCTCCGGCGTCGTGCGGATCCTGAAGGACCTCGAGACGGACTTGATGGGCAAGCACGTGCTCATCGTGGAGGACATCATCGACTCCGGCCTCACCCTGTCCTGGCTGAAGACCAACCTGATTTCCCGCGGTCCGGCCAGCGTGGAAATCTGCACCCTGCTGCGCAAGCCCGATGCCGCCAAGGTGGAAATCGACGTCAAGTACGTCGGCTACGAGATCCCGAACGAGTTCGTAGTGGGCTACGGGCTGGACTACGCCGAGCGCTACCGCAACCTGGACTTCATCGGCACCCTGGCACCGCACATCTACGAATAACCGCCGCACCGTCCGCCGCAGGCTAGGCTACGCCCAGAGGGAACTAATGCCCTCCCTTGAGCGTGAAGGAAGACGGACAGTGTATAGCTGTAGTAGCCGAAGGGCTGCCATCACGCGCGGACAAGCAGGAGGGACGGGCGCAAGCCCCCAAGTCGCATGAAATTGAAGAACCTTTTCAAGGGACCGATCATCTGGATTGTCCTGGTCCTGGTCATCCTCCTGATCGCCGTGCCCAATCTAGCCGGTCCGCAGTCTTCACGGGTCGACACCAGCGTGGGACTTGAACTGCTGCGGGACAACAAGGCGGAACAGGCCCGGATGAACGACGGCGCCCAGAGCGTCGACCTGACGTTGCGCGAAGACCTGGTCATCGACGACGCCAACAAGGGCAAGTCGATCACCTTCTTCTACAGCCGCGACCGCGGTCCGGACATCGTGGACGCGATCAACGCCTCCGACGTGGACACCTTCACCGACCAGCCGGTGGAGAACAACTGGTTCATGAGCTTCATCAGCCTGATCCTGCCCATCCTGATCATCGGCCTGATCTTCTGGTTCCTGCTCTCGCGCATGCAGGGCGGCGGTTCCAAGGTCATGCAGTTCGGCAAGTCCAAGGCGAAGATGATCACCAAGGACATGCCGCAGGTGACCTTCGCCGACGTCGCGGGCGTGGACGAGGCCGTGGAGGAACTGCACGAGATCAAGGAGTTCCTCTCCGAACCGGCCAAATTCCAGGCCGTCGGGGCGAAGATCCCCAAGGGCGTGCTGCTCTACGGCCCGCCCGGTACCGGCAAGACCCTGTTGGCCCGGGCCGTGGCCGGCGAAGCCGGCGTCCCCTTCTTCTCGATCTCCGGCTCCGACTTCGTGGAAATGTTCGTAGGCGTCGGCGCCTCCCGCGTCCGCGACCTGTTCGAACAGGCCAAGACCAATTCGCCGGCCATCATCTTCGTGGACGAAATCGACGCGGTCGGCCGGCACCGCGGCGCCGGCGTGGGCGGCGGCAACGACGAGCGCGAACAGACGCTGAACCAGCTGCTGGTCGAGATGGACGGCTTCGACGTCAAGACCAACGTCATCCTGATCGCCGCCACCAACCGCCCCGACGTGCTGGACCCGGCGTTGCTGCGCCCGGGCCGGTTCGACCGGCAGATCGCCGTCGAGGCCCCCGACCTGGAAGGCCGCCACCAGATCCTGCAGGTGCACGCCGCGGGCAAGCCCATGGCCCCGGGCGTGGACCTGCGTTCCCTGGCCAAGCGTGCGCCCGGATTCACCGGCGCCGACCTGGCCAACGTGCTCAACGAAGCCGCCCTGCTGACCGCCCGGTCCAACGCCCAGCTGATCGACGACCGGGCGCTGGACGAAGCCATCGACCGCGTGATGGCCGGGCCGCAAAAGCGCTCCCGCGTCATGAAGGAACACGAGCGCAAGATCACCGCCTACCACGAAGGCGGACACGCCCTGGTCGCGGCCGCGCTGCGCTACTCCGCGCCGGTCACCAAGGTCACCATCCTGCCGCGCGGCCGCGCCCTGGGCTACACCATGGTGGTGCCGGAGGACGACAAGTACTCCGTGACCCGCAACGAACTGCTGGACCAGCTCGCCTACGCCATGGGCGGCCGCGTGGCCGAGGAGATCGTCTTCCACGATCCGTCCACCGGCGCGTCCAACGACATCGAGAAGGCCACCAGCACCGCCCGCCAGATGGTCACCCAGTACGGCATGAGCGAACGCGTGGGTGCCGTGAAGCTGGGCCAGGGCGGCGGCGAACCGTTCCTGGGCCGCGACATGTCGCACGAACGCAACTACTCCGACCACGTCGCCTTCGTGGTGGATGAGGAAGTGCGCCGGCTCATCGACGACGCCCACGACGAGGCCTACGCGATCCTGACCGAGAACCGCGACGTGCTGGACCGGCTGGCCCTGGCCCTGTTGGAACGCGAGACGCTGAACCAGCGTGAGATCGCCGAGATCTTCCACGACCTGCGCCGCCGCGAGCTGCGGGACGTGTGGCTGTCCAAGGAAACCCGGCCGGTACACAACATCCCGCCGGTGGTCTCCCGCCGGGAGCGGGAAGCGGCCGCCAACGGCCAGCAGCAGGAAGGAAGCCACGCGGCCGTGATCGTGGACCCCAATCCGGCCGGCGGGGACCTTCCCGGGGATGACGGCCGAAGCGGCGTACCCGGCGCCAGCAGCTAGGATCACATACGTGACCGAATACGATGACGTTGTCGCAGAGCTGGATTTTGACCCGCTGATCGACCTGCCCAGGATCGAGAAGGCGGTGCGCGAAATCCTCATCGCCGTCGGCGAAGATCCCGACCGCGAAGGCCTGCGGGACACCCCGCAGCGGGTCGCCCGTTCGTACGCGGAGGTGTTTGCCGGCCTGCATCAGGACCCGGCGGACATCCTCGGCACCACGTTCGACATCAACCATGAGGAAATGGTGCTGGTCAAGGACATTCCGTTCTATTCGACCTGCGAGCACCATCTGGTCCCGTTCCACGGCACCGCCCACATTGGCTACATTCCGTCCCATGACGGTAAAGTGACCGGGTTGAGCAAGCTCGCCCGCCTGGTGGAAATCTACGCCCGGCGCCCGCAGGTGCAGGAACGCCTCACCACGCAGATCGTCGAGGCCATGGTCAAGTACCTGGAGCCCAAGGGCGCGATCGTCGTCGTCGAATGCGAACACATGTGCATGTCCATGCGCGGGGTCCGCAAGCCGGGGGCGAAGACAGTCACCTCGGCCGTGCGCGGCCAATTGCGCGAGCAGGCCACCCGAGCCGAGGCCATGAGCCTGATTATCGGACGATAGCGAAGAGAAGAGACGGTACAGATAGATGGATTCACTCGCCGCAGTCCCCGGAACCGGGCCCGCCACGTCGCCGCTGCCCGTGCTGCGCAAGGCGCGCGAGCCGAAGAAGTTCGCGGACCTGCCCACCGACCGTGCCGTCGTCATGGCCATCCTGAACGTCACCCCGGACTCGTTCAGCGACGGCGGCGACCACGCCAACAAAGAAGCGGCGATCGCCTACGGGCTGAAGCTGCTGTACGGCGGCGCCGACATCATCGACGTCGGCGGTGAATCCACCCGCCCCAACGCCGACTCGATCACCCCGGAGGAAGAGCAGAAGCGCATCCTCCCGGTCATCGAGGCACTGGTCAAGGCCGGCGCCCTGATCAGCGTGGACACCATGCACGTGGACACGGCGGCCAAGGCGCTGGACGCCGGGGCGGCCATCGTCAACGACGTCTCCGGGATGACCCACGACCCGCACATGCCCGCCCTGGTGGCCGAGCGCAAGGTCCCCTACATCCTGATGCACCGGCGCGGGGACGCCCGGGAGGTCGACCCCAAGGCGGACTACCAGGACGTGGTGGCCGAGGTCCTCGCGGAGCTGACCGAACTGCGGGACAAGTTCGTCGCCGCCGGCGTGGCGCCGGAGCAGATCATCCTGGATCCGGGACTGGGCTTCTCCAAGAACGCCGAACATAACTGGGAGCTGCTGCGCGCCACGGACCGGATCGCGGAACTGGGGCACAAGGTGCTGGTCGGCGCGTCCCGCAAGCGGTTCCTCGGTTCCCTGCTGACCACCGCCGGCAAGGCCGCCGCACCCAAGGAACGCGACGAGGCCACGCTGGCGGTTTCCGCGCTGGCCGCCGCCAACGGCGCCTGGGGCGTGCGCGTGCACGACGCCGGGGCCTCGCTGGACGCGGTCAAAGTCGCCGCCGCCTGGACCAAGTAGGCCGGGACGTGACGCCAGCACCTCCGGCACGGCCGGACCTCATCAAGGTTTCCGGCATCAGGGCCACGGGCTACCACGGCGTGCTGGAGCATGAGCGCCGCGACGGCCAGCCGTTCATCGTCGACGTCACCCTGCACACCGACATCCGGGCCGCCGCGGCCGACGACGACCTGGCGAAAACCGCAAACTACGCCGAGCTCGCCGACCAGGTGGACGCGATCATCGCCGGCGAGGCCCTGCAGCTGATCGAAACACTGGCCGAACGGATAGCCGACCACGTGCTGCGCACGTTCGCGGTGGCGGCGGTCGAGGTCACGGTGCACAAGCCGCAGGCGCCCATCCAAGTGAAGTTTTCCGATGTCACGGTCAGCATCTACCGGGAGCAGCCATGAGCGTCCGCGCGGTCCTGGCGCTGGGCAGCAACCTTGGCGCACGCAGCGACACCCTCTCGCACGCGGTGGCGGACCTGGTGGACACCCCCCACGTGCGGCTGCGCGAAGTCTCGGCCGTGGTGCAGACGAAGCCGGTCGGCGGCCCCGAGGACCAGCCGGACTACCTGAACATGGTGCTCGAGGTGGAGACCGACCTGGACCCGCACCAGTTGCTGGCCCATTGCCAGGCCGTGGAAAACAAGCACCACCGCACCCGCGACGTGCGGTGGGGGCCGCGGACGCTGGACGTGGACATCATCACCTACGGCGACCTCACGCTGAACGACGAGGACCTGGTCATCCCGCACCCGCGCGCGCACGAACGCGCCTTCGTGCTGGCGCCCTGGGCCTGGATGGACTCGAACGCCACGCTCAACGGCGTCCCGGTCGGCGAACTGGCCCAGGCGGCCGGCGACCTGGACGGCGTGGAACCCTACGAGTCCGAGCCGTTCGAAGCCGGTCAATAGTGTCCGGCGGGGTGGGGGCTTCGTGAGGACCATCAGATACCGCTGGCTGGCGACCATCGCCGTCGTCACGGCAGTGCTGGGCTGGTTGGGCAACCTGCTCGCCGGGCGCGGCGGGCTGCCGGTGCCCGTCCTGCACCTCTCCTCGCTGGCCACGATGGCCGCCATCGCCGTCTTCACCCTGGTGCTCGGCCTCAAGGTGCGCCGCTGGCGCAACGGCAACCGGGACAAGGAGCTGAATCCGGTACTCGCCGCCCGCACGCTCGTGCTGGCCCAGGCCTGCGCCTATGCCGGGTCGCTGATCTTCGGCTGGCACAGCGGCATCATGGTGGATCAGCTCATGCTGCTGCTGTACCGGCCCGGCCTCGGGGCGCTGCCGGCCGTGCTGGCTATGATGGGCGGTGGCCTGGTCATGGTGGTGATCGGGCTGGTGGTGGAGCGTTTCTGCAAGCTTCCGCCCGAGGACACCGAAGCGGCCCAGGACAACGGTACCGAGGCCCAGGGCGAGGGGGAGTATGCCTAGCGAAGCGATCGATCCGGCCGGCATCAGCTGGATCCGGGTCTCGCCCAAGTACGTCACCGTGCGACTGGTCGGCTGGGCCATTTTCACGGTAGTCGCCGTCGCCCTGCTGTCCGCCCCGCTCGTCCTGGCGCTGACCGGCCTCTGGCCCGGCTTCCCGGCGTGGCTTGGCTGGCTGCTGAGCCTGGGCACGCTCGCGGTCTGCGTCTGGGCCGGGCTCCTGATCCCGCGCCAGGTCAGGGCCATCGGATATGCCGAACGCGACGAGGACCTGCTGATCCGGCGCGGACTGTTTTTCCAGCGCGTCATGGTGGTTCCCTACGGCCGGATGCAGTACGTGGATGTCGGCGTGGGGCCGTTGGAGCGGGCCTTCGGCCTGTGCTCGGTGAAGCTGCACACCGCCAGCCCGCAGACCAACGCCGGCATTCCGGGGGTGCCGGCGGCAGAAGGAGCCCGGCTGCGCGAACAACTCTCCGACCGCGGGCAGGCAAGGCTGGCCGGGCTATGACCGTTCCCGGCAGCAACGGGCAGGCCCCGCTGCCCGGGCAGGGGCCGGACGCGCCCGGCGAAGTAGTGCCGGCCTCCCAAGGGGTGCCCCTGACGCCGGACGCCACCGGCACCTGGCACCGCGTACACCCCGTCTCGCCGCTGGTCCGCGGCTGGCTGGCGCTCGCGGCGATCGCCTACTTCTTCGGCCGGGACTGGTTCGAGGCAATGTTCCGCGGCGACGAGTTCTGGGGCCTGAGCGGGGGCCGCGCCGTCTGGACCGTGCTGGTCATGGCCGTGGTCGCCGTGCTGCTGGTGGGCGGATTCTTCCTCTCCTGGTGGTTCACCCGGTATCAGGTCACCGACGACCATGTCCGGGTGAACTCCGGCGTCCTGTTCCGCCAGCACCGGCAGGCGCGGCTGGACCGGGTGCAGGCGATCGACGTCATCCAGCCGCTGCTGGCACGGATCTTCGGCCTGGCCGAACTCAAATTCGAAGTGGCCGACGCCGGCGAATCGGCCGTCCGGCTGGCCTACCTGCCGCTGGCCTCGGCGCAGCAGCTGCGTGCCACCATCCTGGCCCGGGCCGCCGGCCTGGGCAGCGATCCCGCGCACCCGCAGGAAGCGGTCGCCGAAGCCCCCGAACAGCAGATCCTGGCCATCCCGGGCGGCCGAATCCTCGGCGCGGTGTTGCTGTCCGGAACCACGCTGTTCCTGCTCATCATGCTGATCGCGGCCGGGCTCTCGACCTTTGTGTTCGGTGCCGCGTTCGGCCCGGCCTTTTTGGTCCCCGCGGCGTTCGGCGTGGTGGCCGGCTACTGGTCCACCTTCAGCACCGGCTACAACTTCCGCGCCGCCATCTCCCCGGACGGCATCCGGCTCCGCTACGGCCTGCTGGAGACCCGGGCGCAGACCGTCCCGCCCGGGCGCGTGCAGGCCGTGGAGATAATGCAGTCGCCGCTGTGGCGCCTCAAGGGCTGGTACCGGATGCGGGTGAACGTGGCCGGCTACGGCCTCAGCGCGGAGAACGCGGGCGCCCGCACCACGTTGCTGCCGGTGGGCACGCAGCAGGAAGTCATGCAGATGCTTGCGCTGGTGCTCCCGGACCCGGGCACCGAGGATCCGTTCACCGTCTTCGGGGCGGGCCTGGACGGGATAGCGGCCAAGGACCCGGACGACGCCGGTGCCTCCGACGGCGGATTCGTCACCTCGCCGCGGCGGGTGCGGTGGCTGTCCTGGATGACTTGGCGGCGCAACGGCTTCGCCGTCACCGGGACCGCCTTGCTGGCCCGCAGCGGCCGGCTCTGGCGCAGCCTCTCGGTGGTGCCGCACGAGCGGACCCAGTCCATCGCGCTGCACCAGGGCCCGCTGGCCCGCCGCCTGCGCGTGGCGGACCTGCGCCTGCACACGACGGCCGGACCGGTCACGCCGGTGATCTACCAGGTCGACGCCGACACCGCCCGCCGGCTCTTCGACGAGCAGTCGGTCCGGGCCGCCGCGGCCCGGCGCCGCAGCGTCCCGGAACGCTGGCTGGAAGCCCGGGGGGCCGGATCCGATCCCGTCCCCGACGCGGCGGAGGGGCCCCCGGGCGGCATCCGCGGGCCGGCGCAGCAGGACGAACCGGCGCAGCAGGACGAACCACAAGGGAACAAGGAGGGCCGCGATGGTGGGCAGGAGTAGGCCCGGACGGCTGGGCATCGGAGTCATCGGCGCCGGCAAGGTCGGCGCCGTCCTCGGTGCCGCGCTGCGCGGCGTGGGGCACGCCGTCGTCGGGGTGTCAGCGGTGTCTGAGGACAGTCGGGAACGAGCCGAAAACCTGCTGCCCGGCGTTCCGGTGCTGCAGATCCCCGAGATCGTGGAACGGGCCGAACTGGTGCTGTTGGCGGTACCGGACGACGCCCTGCCGGAACTGGTGGACGGCCTGGCCGCGGCCGGGGTTTGGCAGCCGGGCCAGCTCGTGGTGCATACCTCCGGGCGCTACGGCACCGCGGTGCTGGCGCCGGCCCGGGCCAAGGGCGCCATCCCGCTGGCCATCCACCCGGCCATGACCTTCACGGGCATGAGCCTGGACCTCGCCCGGCTGAATGACTGCAGCTTCGGGGTGACGGCCGAGGCCACGGTGCTGCCGATCGCCCAGGCGCTGGTCGTGGAGATGGGCGGCGAACCGGTGGTCATCGCCGAGAAGGACCGCACGCTCTACCACGCCGCCCTGGCGCACGCCTCGAACCACCTGGTGACCATCGCGGCCCAGTCGGCGCAACTGCTGGCCGAGGTTGGCGTGGAGCAGCCGGACCGGGTGCTCAGCGGGCTGATGCGGGCCTCCCTGGAGAACGCGCTGGCCTCCGGGGAAGCGGCCCTGACCGGGCCTGTGGCCCGCGGCGACGCCGGCACCGTCCGCAGCCACCACGAGGCGCTGCTGCGCCGCGAGGTGGATTCGGGCGGCACCGACATCCGGCTGGCCTACGAGGAACTGGCCCGGGCAACGGCCCAGCGGGCCCTGCAGCGCGGCCTGCTGAAAGAGGCCCGCGCAACCGAAATCCTGGACATCCTTGCCCAGTCCCGTCCGGAGGAGAACGCGTGACGACCCGCCCCCGACTGGTGAAAACCCGCAGCAAATTGAAGGACGCCACGGCCGGCCTGCTGGCGGCAGCGGGGGCCGCCGGGCGGCCTTCGCTGGGACTGGTCCCGACCATGGGAGCGCTGCATGCAGGCCACGCAGCGCTGGTGCGGGCCGCGCGGCAGGCGTGCGACGTCGTCGTGGTTTCCGTGTTCGTGAATCCGCTGCAATTTGGCGAGCAGCAGGACCTGGACCGCTACCCCCGCACGCTGGAAGCCGACCTGGACCTGCTGGCGGCGTGCGGGGCGGACGTGGTGTTCGCCCCCGCAGTCGAAGAGGTCTACCCGGACGGCGAGCCGCTGGTCAGAATCGACGCCGGCGCGCTGGGCGCGAAGTTCGAGGGCGCCTCCCGCCCTGGCCACTTCGACGGCGCCCTCACCGTGGTGGCCAAGCTGCTCCATTACGGGCTGCCCGCGGCGGCCGGCGCGGCCGGCTACCGCGCCTACTTCGGCCAGAAGGACGCGCAGCAGCTCGTGCTGGTGAAGCGGATGGTGGCCGACCTGAACTTTCCGGTGGACATTGTGGGTGTGCCCACGGTGCGCGACGACGACGGGCTCGCACTCTCCAGCCGCAACCGTTTCCTGAACGACGCCGAGCGGGAAGCGGCGCTGGTGCTTTCCCGCAGCCTGGCGTACCTCCGCGGACAGGCCGACCGGCACGAACCGCTGGACGTGGACGGCGCACTGGCCATGATCGAGTCGGTGCCGCTCGTCCGGCTGGACTACCTGGACGTGGTGGATCCCCGCACGCTCGAGCCGCTGGCCTTCAACTGCAGGGAAACCCCGTTCACCGGCGAGGCCCTGGTGCTGGTCGCCGCGCAGGTCGGCCCGGTTCGGCTGATCGACAACGCGCAGCTCGGCTACTGACGCCCACGGACGAAGGCCAGGGACGTTTGGCTGGCCCGGCCCCGGTACCGGTACCCTTAACTACCGTGACCCGCGATAATTCCCCCACCCCACATCCCGCAGCCGAGGCTGCCGACGCCTCCGAGCAGATGCACGTGCGCATGGCCAAGCGCGCCAAACTCCTGGAGCGCGGGGCCGAGGCGTACCCGGTGGGCGTGGACCGGACCCATACGCTGGCCGAGGTGCGCGAAAAGTACGGCCACCTCGAGGCAGACGAGACCACCGGCGACGTCGTGGGCGTGTCCGGGCGCGTGGTCTTCATTCGCAACACCGGCAAACTCTGCTTCGCGACCCTGCAGGAAGGCAGCGGGGTCCGCCTGCAGGCAATGTTGAGCCTGGCGAACATCGGCGAGGAAGCGCTCGCGGACTGGAAGGCCCTCGTGGACCTGGGCGACCATGTGTTCATCCGCGGCGAAGTCATCAGCTCCAAGCGCGGCGAACTGTCCGTGATGGCCGATAGCTGGCAGATGGCCTCCAAGGCGTTGCGTCCGCTGCCCGTGCTGCATGCCGGCCTGAGTGAAGAGACCCGCGTGCGGCAGCGGTACGTGGACCTCATGGTGCGCGACGAAGCACGCCAGATGGTTTACACCCGCGCCGCCGTCATCCGCTCCATCCGGGAGACCCTCCACTCCCACGGCTACGTGGAAGTGGAGACCCCCATGCTGCAACTGGTGCACGGAGGCGCGACGGCCCGTCCCTTCGAGACCCACCTGAACGCCTTTGACCAGGACATGACCCTGCGCATTGCCACGGAGCTTTACCTCAAGCGCGCTGTGGTCGGCGGCATAGACCGGGTCTTTGAGATCGGCCGGATCTTCCGCAATGAAGGCGTTGACTCCACCCACAGCCCCGAATTCACCACGCTGGAAAGCTACGAGGCGTATGCCGACCAGTTCGTCATGGGGGAGCGCATGAAGGAAATGATCCTGAATGTGGCCGACACCATCGGCACGCGCGTCATTGAAACCCCGCAGGGCACCATTGACCTGAATGGGGAATGGCGCTGGCTGGGCGTCTATCCCGGTTTGTCCGAAGCGGTGGGCCGGGAAATCACCCCGCAGACCGGCGGTGAAGAGCTGCGCGAAATAGCCGAGCAGCACGGCGTGAAGATCGACCCGAAGTGGGATACCCAGAAGGTGGTCGTCGAGCTGTTCGGCGAAATCGTCGAACCCACGCTGCTGCAGCCGACCTTCGTGTACGATTACCCGCCGGCAGCGCAGCCGCTCGCGCGCAACCACCGCGACAATCCGGAGTTGATTGAGGCCTGGGACCTGATCATTGGCGGAATGGAACGCGGGACCGCTTTCTCCGAGCTGATTGATCCGGTGATTCAGCGCGAACGCCTGACCGAGCAGTCGCGAATGGCGGCGGCAGGAGACGAGGAAGCGATGCAGCTGGACGAAGACTTCCTGCGTGCCCTCGAATACGGCGCGCCGCCGATGGGCGGAATCGGACTGGGCATCGACCGATTGGTGATGCTTTTCACCCAGGTGGGAATCCGCGAAACGATTCTGTTCCCGCTGCTGAAGCCGGAGCTGGGCTGAGCATGGAATATCTGTGGGTACTCGCGCCGTCGGTGGGTGTCGGGCTTTTGTTCTATTTCGTGATGAAAGCCATATTCAACGCCGACCGGAAAGAACGCGAAGCGCTGGCCGAGGCCGAGCGCGAAGCCGAAAGGCGCGCGGCCGAAGGCCGCGAGGAATAGGGGAAGGCCCCGGACAAGCATCAATTGTCCGGGGTTTTTCCTTTAATCACATTCGCGCGCGACATACCGGTATTTCCCACACGGTCAAATCCGCTCTGATCCATGCCGGATTGCAGGACGATCGAATCCGGCTGTATTGCCTTGAAATGGAGTGTAGGACATAATAAGCATGGTTCGGATTATGCCGGACATATAGATACACCCACCCAAAGGAGCCTTCTGTGGCGCAAGAAGTAAAAATCATTCTGGTTGATGATCTGGATGGTGGCTCGGCCGATGAAACGGTCCGGTTCAGCCTGGATTCCAGCAGCTACGAAATTGATCTTTCTTCATCGCATGCCGAGGCGCTTCGCGACGCGCTCAAGCCGTACATTTCTTCCGGCCGGAAGATTCCTGCCCGGGGCTCCAAGGCCGCCAAGCCGGCCGGCGGCACACGCAACCAGGACGCCTCGGCGATCCGCGCGTGGGCACGGGAGAACGGTTACAACGTTAGCGACCGCGGACGTGTGCAATCCGAAATCATCGAGGCCTACAAGGCCGCCCACGGGGGATAACGGGCGGCCCGTTCCATCACGGGCGGATCGATCGGCGGGGCGGACAGGCAACTGTCCGCCCCGTTTGCCGTCCTGCAGAGGGCATTACCCCTAGGGCGAACAGAACGCACAACAGCCATCCGGGCACGTAGCATCAAAGTACGCAGTAGCTAGGAGTGTGCGAGATGTTTGAGAGATTTACCGACCGTGCCCGTCGCGTTGTCGTGCTGGCTCAAGAAGAAGCCCGCATGCTCAACCACAACTACATCGGCACCGAACACATCCTCCTCGGATTGATCCACGAGGGTGAGGGCGTTGCCGCCAAAGCACTGGAGTTCCTCGGCGTCTCGCTGAACGGCGTTCGTGAGCAGGTCCAGGAGATCATCGGCCAGGGCCAGCAGGCTCCGAGCGGCCACATTCCGTTCACGCCGCGCGCCAAGAAGGTTTTGGAGCTGTCGCTGCGCGAGGCCCTCCAGCTCGGCCACAACTACATCGGCACCGAGCACATCCTGCTGGGTCTGATCCGCGAAGGCGAAGGCGTGGCCACGCAGGTGCTGGTCAAGCTGGGCGCCGACCTCAACCGCGTGCGCCAGCAGGTCATCCAGCTGCTCTCCGGCTACCAGGGCAAGGAGCCGGTCACCGCCGGCCAGCAGCAGGAAGGCACTCCTGCCGGATCGGTGGTGCTGGACCAGTTCGGCCGGAACCTCACACAGGCTGCGCGTGAATCCAAGCTCGACCCGGTCATCGGGCGCGAGCATGAAATGGAACGCGTCATGCAGGTGCTCTCCCGCCGCACCAAGAACAACCCGGTGTTGATCGGCGAGCCCGGCGTCGGCAAGACCGCCGTCGTGGAGGGCCTGGCCCAGGCGATTGTCCGCGGCGACGTGCCCGAGACCATCAAGGACAAGCAGCTCTACACTCTGGACCTGGGGTCCCTGGTGGCCGGGTCACGCTACCGCGGTGACTTCGAGGAGCGGCTGAAGAAGGTCCTGAAGGAAATCCGGACCCGTGGCGACATCATCCTGTTCATCGACGAGATCCACACCCTGGTGGGTGCCGGTGCCGCCGAGGGCGCGATCGACGCGGCCTCCATCCTGAAGCCGATGCTGGCGCGCGGCGAACTGCAGACCATCGGTGCCACCACCCTGGACGAGTACCGCAAGCACATCGAGAAGGACGCCGCGCTGGAGCGCCGGTTCCAGCCGATCCAGGTGGAAGAGCCGTCCGTGGAGCACGCCGTGCTGATCCTCAAGGGACTGCGGGACCGCTACGAGGCGCACCACCGCGTGTCCATCACCGACGGCGCCCTGGATGCCGCCGCGCATCTGGCCCACCGGTACATCTCGGACCGCTTCCTGCCGGACAAGGCAATCGACCTGATCGACGAGGCCGGGGCGCGGCTGCGCATCCGCCGGATGACCGCACCGCCGGAGCTCAAGGACATCGACGAGCGCATCGCCGAGCTGAAGAAGCAGAAGGAATCGGCCATCGACGCCCAGGACTTCGAGGGCGCCGCGACACTGCGGGACCAGGAAGGCAGGCTGCAGGACGAGCGGGCCGAAAAGGAACGCGCCTGGAAGTCCGGGGACCTGGATGAGATCGCCGAAGTGGACGAGGACTTGGTGGCAGAAGTGCTGGCCAACTCCACCGGCATCCCCGTGTTCAAGCTGACCGAGGAAGAGTCCAGCCGCCTGATGCACATGGAGGCCGAGCTGCACAAGCGCGTGATCGGCCAGGACGAGGCGATCAAGGCCATCTCGCAGGCGATCCGCCGTACCCGTGCCGGCCTGAAGGACCCCAACCGTCCCTCCGGCTCGTTCATCTTCGCCGGCCCCACCGGCGTCGGCAAGACCGAGCTCGCCAAGGCCCTGGCGGAATTCCTCTTCGGTGAGGAAGACGCGCTGATCACCCTGGACATGTCCGAGTACTCGGAGAAGCACACGGTCTCGCGGCTGTTCGGTGCCCCTCCGGGCTACGTGGGCTACGAAGAAGGCGGTCAGCTGACCGAAAAGGTCCGCCGTCGCCCGTTCTCCGTGGTGCTCTTCGACGAGGTGGAGAAGGCGCACGCCGACCTGTTCAACTCGCTGCTGCAGATCCTCGAGGACGGCCGCCTGACGGACAGTCAGGGACGCGTCGTGGACTTCAAGAACACGGTGATCATCATGACCACCAACCTTGGCACCCGCGACATCTCGAAGGGCGTCATGACCGGTTTCCAATCCGGCACGGACACCAAGACCGGGTACGAGCGGATGCGCGCCCGGGTCCAGGATGAGCTCAAGCAGCACTTCCGGCCCGAGTTCCTCAACCGCGTCGACGACACCGTGGTCTTCCCGCAGCTGAGCGAGGAAGAAATCGTCCAGATCGTGGACCTGTTCGTCGAGCGTCTGCGGAAGCGGCTCGCCGAGAAGAGCCTCAAGATCGACCTGACCGACGCGGCCAAGGTGCTGCTGGCCACCCGCGGCTACGATCCCACCATGGGTGCCCGGCCGCTGCGCCGGACCATCCAGCGGGAGATCGAGGACCAGCTCTCCGAGAAGATCCTCTTCGGCGAGTTCCACCCGGGCGAGACCATCCACGTGGATGTCGAGGGCGAAGACGACGCGGCGACGTTCGTCTTCAGCAGCACCGGAGCACCCAAGGCAATCGAGGGAGTCCCGGACACCCCGGCACTTTCCCAGTAGCCTGCACCGTACTGCGCAGGAAGAACCCCGGCTTCGGCCGGGGTTCTCCCGGTTAACCGGAGGGCGCCTCGTCGCAGGGCCTGCAGCGGCGTAGCAAAACCGCGAATTGCCGCCATTTCCTGTGATCCGTCACACAAGTAGTGTTTACTTACTCCATGCGTTCTGAAGCAATCACTTCCGAAATGCGGCCCGAGCTGCCCCTCCAGCAGGGTGCCGCCACCCCGTTCCACGACCTGGACCGCTTCATCGCGTTGCCGCGGCTCGGCTCCCTGGCCCTCAGCCCGGACGGCAGCCGCCTGGTGACCTGCGTCGGCGTGCTGAATCCCGCCTCCACCGACTACGTTTCGGCCCTCTGGGAGGTCGATCCGGCCGGTCAACGCCCGGCACGCCGGATTACGCGCAGCTCCAAGGGCGAGTCCGGCGCGGCTTTTGCCCGCAACGGCGACCTGTACTTCACGTCCGCGCGCCCGGATCCCGAGGACTCGGAGAAGGAACCGGTCCCGGCCCTGTGGCGCCTGCCGGCCGCCGGGGGTGAAGGCCGCGTGGTGCTCTCCCGGCCGGGCGGGGTCGCGGCGGTGCGCTGCGCGCGGGAGGCCGACACCGTGGTGGTCGACGCCCAGGTGTTGGGCGGGGCCGTCGACGAAGAGGACGACGCGGACCGCCGTGCCGCGCGGAAAGACAAGAAGGTCTCGGCGGTCCTGCATTCCGGGTACCCGGTGCGCTTCTGGGACCACGATCTGGGTCCGGGACAGAAGCGGCACTTCGTGCTGGAGGACAATGCGGAGGAGGCTGCCCGAACCATAACAGTGGACGACGAGCCGCAAGCCCGGCTGCGCAACATCACCGGCTGGGCGGGAAACGCCTTGCTGGAAACCGCCGCCGAGCTGAGCCCGGACGGCGCCACCCTGGTGGTCAATGTCCGCCGTGCGCTGGCGCGGGGCGACGCCCGCAGCGTGCTGGCCGCCGTGGACACGGCCACCGGCGGGCAGCGGATCCTGCTGGAGAGCCCGGACACCGATTATGCACCGGGCCCGGTCAGCCCCGACAACCGCACCGTAGTGGTGGTCTGCGAGACCGTCTCGGGGCCGCAGACCATTCCTTCCGTGACCCTGGGCCTGCTCCCGCTGGCCGGCGGCGAGCTGCGGCCGCTGGCTGCCGACTGGGACCGCTGGCCCAGCCCCGCAGCCTGGCTGCCCGACGGTTCGGGCCTGCTGGTCACCGCAGACGACTGCGGCCGCACCCCGGTGTTCTGCATCGACGTCGTCACCGGTACCGTGCGCCGGGTGACGCACGACGATGCGGCCTACACCGACGTCGTGGTCAGCCCGGACGGGCAGTTCGCCTACGCGCTGCGCAGCTCCTACCTGTTTCCGCCCGAGCCGGTGCGCATCGACCTGTCCTCCGGCGAGGCCACGGTCCTGCCCTCGCCCGCGCCCCGCCCGGAGGTGGGCGGGAGGCTGGAAGAGATTACGACGACGGTGACCGCCGGGGGCGCGGACATCCCGGTGCGTGCCTGGCTGGCCCTGCCCGCCGATGCGTCCGCGCAACAGCCGGCGCCGCTGGTGCTGTGGGTGCATGGCGGTCCGCTCGGCTCGTGGAATGCCTGGAGCTGGCGCTGGTGCCCCTGGCTGCTGGTGGCGCAGGGGTACGCGGTCCTGCTGCCGGACCCGGCCCTGTCCACCGGCTACGGCGACGACTTCATCCGCCGGGGCTGGGGGCAGTGGGGGCAGGCGCCCTATGAGGACCTGATGGCGATCACGGACGCCGCCGTGCAGCGCGAGGACATCGACGGGACGCGGACGGCCGCGATGGGCGGTTCCTTCGGCGGTTACATGGCCAACTGGATCGCCGGGCATACCGACAGGTTCCGGGCCATCGTGACCCACGCCAGCCTCTGGGCGCTGGACCAGTTCGGGCCGACGACGGATGTTTCCCCGTACTGGGAGCGGGAGATGACGCCGGAGATGGCGCTGGAGAACTCCCCGCACCTGCACGTGCAGAACATCAACACACCCATGCTGGTGGTGCACGGGGACAAGGACTACCGGGTGCCGATCGGGGAGGGGCTGCGGCTCTGGTACGAACTGTTGTCCCGCTCGCAGCTGGCCGCCGGAGCGGACGGGAAGACCCCGCACCGGTTCCTGTACTTCCCGGACGAGAACCACTGGGTGCTCTCACCGCAGCATGCCCGGATCTGGTATTCGGTGGTGTGCAACTTCCTCGCCCGCCACGTGCTGGACCAGGAGACGGAGTTGCCGGCCGAACTGGGGCTTTAGACTGACTGGGTGACCGACGCCTTCAGTATCCGCCCCGCCCGCACCTCCGACGTCGTCCAGATCCGCCGGCTGGTCAAGCCGCTGGCCGACAAGCGGGTGCTGCTGGAAAAGGAGGCGGTGGCGTACTTCGAAGGCATCCAGGAGTTCCGGGTCGCGGAGACCCCGGCGGGTGAAATCGTGGGCTGCGGGGCGGTGCACGTCATGTGGGAGGACATCGCCGAGGTGCGCACGCTGGCCACCGCCGCACACTGGCGCGGCAAGGGAGTGGGCCGGGCCCTGCTCGACGAGCTGATCGCCGCCGCGAAGGACCTGGGCGTCAGCCGCGTGTTCTGCCTGACCTTCGAGGTGGACTTTTTCACCCGGCACGGGTTCGAGGTGATGGCCGACCAGTCGGTGGTGGACCCCGAGGTGTATTCCGAGCTGCTGCGTTCCACGGACGAAGGCGTGGCGGAGTTCCTCGACCTGGCCCGGGTCAAGCCCAATACCTTGGGCAACACGCGGATGATCCGCAGGCTCTGATCGGCCGCCCGTCGACACGTTCCGCCCGGGCCCCTAGGGTGGAGGCGGTGGGGAGGGAACAGCCGGCCCCTCGCGCCGGCGCGACGGTAAGGATGACCATGGGTGTGGAAGATGTCCCCGGCGGCGGCAAGGCAGAGCAGCAGGACGGCGCCGCCAAACTGCAGGGAGACAAGCTGGACGGCCTCAAGGACAAGGCCGGTGACGCCGAAGACGACCAGCAGGAGCAGAGCGGCGCAGCCGGACCGGGCGGCGAGGACGACGAGGTTGTCGGGGGTCGGCAGGAGCCTTCCGGCGGCGGGGACAACTAGCGGACCCGCCGGGCCGCCGCGCAGGCTGCACTCCGAGCCGCTGGCCGGCAGGAACCGGTTTCCTACCCGGGCAGGCCGATGCCCCCGCCCGACGCGACGGCCAAACCGTCCGCGATCAGCCCGTCCAGGGCCCGGCCCAGTTGTTCGTCCCCGGCAGGCAGCGCGCGCAGGGCCGCGAGCGGCGTCCGGTAGGCCGCGGGCAGATCGGCCGGTTCAACGCTGCCGAGCAGGACCTCGCGCGGAACCGATGACTCGGCCTCGCGCAACACGGCCATCATGGCCCCGCGCACCTGCCGGTCGGTGCCCGCCCAGGCCTGGCCTCTGGGCACGTAGTGGGCTTCGGGCCGGCCGGCCCTGACCCAGGCGCAGCGGTCCAGCACCGGGCAGGCATCGCACTGCGGCGACCTCGCCGTGCAGATCAGCGCGCCGAGTTCCATGACGCCGGCATTCCACTCCTTGGTGCCGTGGACCGGCATCAGCTGGTGCGCCGTGCGCATTTCGGCCGCATTCAGCGATGGCGCGGGCAGCGCGGCTCCGGTGGCCAGCCGGGCGTGCACGCGACGGATGTTCGTGTCCACCACGGTTTCCGGCAGCCCGAACGCGAAGGAAGCGACGGCGGCCGCGGTGTAGGTTCCGACGCCGGGGAGCTGCAGCAGGCTGGCATGGTCATCCGGCACGCGGCCGCCGTGCCGGTCCACGATGGCGGCGGCTGCGGCATGCAGGCGCAGCGCGCGGCGCGGATACCCCAGCCTGCCCCAGGCCCGGACCGCTTCCCCGGCCGGATCGGCGGCGAGGTCGGCCGGGCGCGGCCAGCGCCGCATCCACTGCTCCCAGACAGGCAGCACCCGGACCACCGGGGTCTGCTGCAGCATGAATTCGCTGACGAGGATGCCCCAGGGGGTGCAGTCCGGGCGCCGCCAGGGCAGGTCCCGCGCATGGGCAGAGAACCAGGTCCGGATACGCGAATGCAGCAGTTCGGCTTCAGCCGGTTCGGTGGAAGGCGCCGGTGCGGCGGCGGGGCGGGGCATGGAACTCCTACGATGTGACCAACCAATACTGTACTGCCCGGCGTGGTGGTAACGGCACGGGCCGCCCCTGTCCTTAGCCTTAAGGCATGGCAGGCAACGGCACATCCGGCACCCGCGGGCAGGTTCCCGTCCGGCGGCCCAGCCCTGCCGTCTACCGCCGCCGTCGTTTGGTGGTGCTGGCCCTGGCCGTGCTGCTGCTGGCCGCCCTGGTGGCCGCGGGATGGTGGGTCGCCGGCCTGTTGGGCCGGGGAGAGCCCGAAGCAGCGGCGGAGGCGCCGGAACCGGCGGCCTCCAGCCCCGCGTCCGCCGGCCCGGCATCCCCGGGGCCGGCAGGCTGTGAGGACCGGGACGTCGTCGTCCGGGCGGAAACGGACGCCCCGGCGTACGGGAGCGGAGAGAACCCCACCCTGATCCTGGAGGTGGCCAACGAGGGCAAGGGGCCGTGCGAAGTCAACGTCGGCACGGACGCCATGGAATTCCTGGTCACCAGCGGAGAAGACCGGATCTTTTCCTCCAAGGACTGCCAGGTGGACCCCGAGCCGTTGATGATGACCCTTGAGCCGGGCAAGGCCGAGCAGGCCCGTTTCGTCTGGGAACGGAACCGCACCGCACCGGGCTGCACCCCGGTGGAAGCCAACCCGCAGCCGGGCACCTACGTCCTGGTCACCAAGCTGGACAAGAAAAGCAGCGACAAGACCGTGTTCGAACTGCGCTAGCGCACGCCCGAAGGGATCAGAGGAACCGGTCCAGCAGGCTGGTTTCGGCGATGCGCGACAGGCCCTCGCGGATCACGCGGGCCCGCTGTTCGCCGATGCCGTCCACCGCCATCAGGTCGTCGATATTGGCCGCCATCAGCGACTGCAGTCCGCCGAAGTGGTCGACCAGCCGGTCCGCCACCGCCCGCGGCACCGACTTGACTGCGGCCAGCAGCCGGTAGCCGCGCGGCTGGACCACGGCGTCGAGGGAGTCCTGCCCCACCTGGATACCGATCACGCTGGCGACGCGGCCCAGGTCGATCAGGTCGTTCGAGGTGAAACCGCGCAGCGTGTGCAGGGCGGCGTCGACGTCGATGCCGCCCTTGATGTCCGCGTAGTCGCGCAGGATCATCTCGCTGTCCGGGCCCAAGCCTGAGGTCAGTTCATCCAGCTGCAGGGAGAGCAGGCGCCCGTCCACGCCGAGCTCCAGCACGTACTGGGAGATCTCGTCGGAGATGCGGCGGACCATTTCCTGCCGCTGTAGGGTGACCGCCACGTCCCGCACGGTGACCATGGCCTCGATCTCCAGCGCGGACAAGGAGCTCGTGACCTGGTCCAACCGGGCGCGGTACCGCTCCAACGTGGCCAGCGCCTGGTTGGCGCGGGCGAGCACCGGCTCCGAGCCCTCCAGCACATGGCGGATGCCTTCCACATACAAGGCGATGATCTGCATGGACTGGCTGACCGAGATGACCGGCAGTCCGGTCTGGATGGCGACCCGTTCGGCGGTGCGGTGGCGGGTGCCCGACTCCTGCGTGGGAATCGACGGGTCGGGGACCAGCTGCACGGCGGCCTTGAGGATGTTCGCCGCGTCCTTGTCGCAGACGATCGCCCCGTCCATCTTCGCCAGTTCGCGCAGCCGGGTGGGGGAGAAGTCGATCCCGATGTCGAAGCCGCCGCTGCTGATCTTTTCCACCTGCTGGTCGTAGCCGAGCACGATGAGCGCGCCGGTGCGCCCGCGGAGAATCCGTTCCAACCCGTCGCGCAGCTGGGTTCCCGGAGCTACACGGGCCAGAGTCGCCTTGAGGGCGTCCTCGGGGCTCTTGACCATGGGGGAGTTTCCTTAGGGCCGGCGGGCATGGGGACGAGGCCGCCGTCCTGACAGCCCCAGGGTCCATAATAAGGCCGGACCTCGGCTAATCCGCTCCCGGCGCTCAGCGGAACAGCGTGGACAGCGCTTCGGAGACGGTATGAACTTCCTTGACGGTGAAGCCGGCCGGCACCTGGCCTGCCCCGTCGGGGGAGGCCGGCACGATCGCGTGCGTGAACCCGAGCCGTTCGGCCTCCTGGATCCGCCGCAATATTCCCGGGACCGGCCGCACTTCGCCGGCCAGGCCGACCTCGCCGAAGGCGATCAGCTGGGCCGGGAGCGGCTGGTTGGTCTTGGCCGAGGCGATGGCCAGCACGGTGGCCAGGTCGGTAGCGGGTTCGCTGAGCCGGACCCCGCCCACCGTCGCCACGTAGCTGTCGTCCTTGTGCAGCGACATGGAGGCGCGGCGCTGCAGCACGGCCATCATCATGGCCACCCGGGAGGAATCCAGCCCGCTGGTGGCGCGCCGCGGCTGGGCGTTGGAGGTCTCGGCCAGCAACGCCTGCACCTCGGCCACCAGTGGCCGCCGGCCCTCCAGCGTCACGGTGATGCAGGTGCCGGAGACCGGGTCCTTGGTCCGGGACACGAACAGACCGCTCGGGTCCGTCAGCCCTTCGATGCCGGCCTCGGTCAGGTCGAAGCAACCCACCTCGTCGGTCGGGCCGTAGCGGTTTTTGACCGCACGGACCAGCCGCAGGCGGGAGTGCCGGTCGCCGTCGAACTGGCAGACCACGTCCACGAGATGCTCCAGCAGCCGCGGCCCGGCGATCGAGCCGTCCTTGGTCACGTGCCCCACCAGGATGGTGGTCATGCCCTTGCGCTTGGCGGCGTTGATCAGCGAGGCCGCGACCTCGCGCACCTGCGTTACGCCGCCGGCGGCGCCCTCCACCGCGCTGCTGCTGAGCGTCTGGACCGAGTCCACGATCAGCAGCGCCGGCTCCAGTTGCTCCACGTGCCCCAGCGCTATGCCGAGGTCTGTCTCGGCGGTCAGGTACAGGTTGTCCGCCACCGCGGAAATCCGTTCGGCCCGCAACTTCACCTGGGCCGCCGACTCCTCGCCGGTGACGTAGAGCACGTCGCGGTCCAGCCGGGCCACCCGCGCGGCAACATCCAGCAGCAAGGTGGACTTTCCGATGCCCGGCTCGCCGGCCAGCAGGATGACCGCACCGGGG
Source organism: Arthrobacter sp. Y3223151 (assembly GCF_059091125.1). Taxonomy (NCBI): domain Bacteria; kingdom Bacillati; phylum Actinomycetota; class Actinomycetes; order Micrococcales; family Micrococcaceae; genus Arthrobacter; species Arthrobacter sp. Y3223151. The sequence continues at coordinate 644,507 of NZ_JBNHGI010000001.1, forward strand.
ACCAGGCCGCCGCCGAGCACACGGTCGAGTTCGCCCACGCCGGTGGCCCGGAAGGCCGCGGTGGTGGCATCAACGTCGGCGATTCGTTCCGCGGGCCGCGAGACGGCGGCCGCGGCCGTGGTGCGCGCCACCACCTGGGTGGCCTCTTCAACCGTTCCCCAGGCCTGGCACTCGCCGCACCGGCCCACCCATTTAGCCGTGCTCCAGCCGCACTCGGCGCAGCGGTAGGCGGGGGCCTTGGAACGGGTCTTGGTGCTCATGGACCCACAGTAACCGGGGCACCGGACAATCAGAGCCTGGGCAGGTAGGACGTGGCGTCGTCCTGGCTGAGCCCGGCGGCCTTGAGCAGGTCCACCATGAGCGGGCGGAAGACCAGGATCAGGCCCTCGCCCTCCAGCGTGACGACGCCGAGGGTCTTGGGGTGCAGGCGCGTGGCAATCTCCGCCAAATCGTTGCGCGCGCCGGAAAGCCGGCGTTCGCGGGCGCCCGGGTCGCGGTCGGAGAGCCCGGCAGCGAGGATCTCGACGGCGTCGGCGGTCTCCTGGAGCACCTCGGAGAAGCCGGCGATCGCCTCGTCGGACATGGCCGCGTGGTTGATCACGGAGGTGAGGCGCCGGGAGAAGACCCGGCTGTTGCGCATGGCCAAATCCGCCATCTCCGCAGCATCCTGCAGGTCCCCCACTTCGTCCCGGTGGCGCCGGTGCACCGGCGAAATCCGGGCCACTTCCCGGGCCGAGCTGAAGCTGCCGCGGACGTCGTCGATCAGCTTTTGGCTGCCCCGAGCCCGGACCAGGGCGTGCCAGGCCTTGGTGGAGTCGCTGTGGGCGAGGGCGACGGAACACTCGCGCAGCACGGAGGCGAGTTCGTCCAGGAGCTTCTGCAGCTTGGAACGCGGTTCGGAGCGCGGGTCCCCGGGGATCAACATGGTCACGAGCATCGCGAAGGACCCGCCGATGACGGCATCGAGGCTACGGGTGAACGGCCCCCCGTCCGGGGCGGGCAGCAGCACCACCAGCACCGACTGCAGCGCCATCTGCGTGGTGAAGATGGTGCCGCTGTCCAGGAACCGGGCCAGAAGGATGGAAACCAGCAGCACGAGGGCCGCCTGCCAGATGCCCGGCCCGAGGAAGTGCAGCAGCAGATCGCCCACCGCGATGCCCAGGGTGCAGCCGATGGCGACTTCGAGCACTTTGCGCGCCCGGGGTCCGGTGGAGAAACCGAGCGCAATGATGGACGAGGTGGCGGCGAACAGCGGGCCTTCGTGGCCCAGAACCTGCTCGGCCACTACGTAAGCGGCTACGGCGCAGAAGGTGATCCGAACCGCCGGCATGACCGAGGACTTGCTGCGGCTGAAGCCGGCGCGCCCGCGTTTGCGCAGGAACGACCGGGCCTGTGCCAACCGGGTGCCTGCGCTCATGCCCCCAGTCTAGGCGGGGCTTGCGCGGCCCCCGGACGGCCTGCAAGACCCCCGCACGGCCCGGCCCGCGGCCCCCTCGCGGGCGCCCCGCCCGCCTCGGCCCCCGCCATTAGTATGAGTGCGCTCACAAAGGCAAGGCCCGCACGCCGTCTGTTAGCGAACCGTCCGGTGTTGTTCACCTTGCGTTCACTTTGGCCGTGCACATTCTTTACGTGGCGCCCATAGCCTCGAGGGAGCACGACGCCAGGGCGGAAACACGTCCGGTCGTCCTGATCCGTTCTCACCCTGAAAGGGACCATACACGTGAAGGCATTTCGCATCGGCCGCGCGGCCGCCGTCCTCTCCGTTGCAGCACTGGCGCTGACGGCCTGTGGCTCCGACAACGCCACCGGCAGCCAGGCCGCCGCCGGCAGCACCGAGGCGGCAGCAACCGTTTCGGGCACGCTCTCCGGCGCTGGCGCTTCCTCGCAGGATTCCGCCATGCAGGCCTGGATTGCTGGCTTTGGCGCCCAGAACCCCGAGGCCAGCGTGCAGTATTCGCCGGACGGCTCCGGCGCCGGCCGCGACGCCTTCCTGGCCGGCGGCGTGCAGTTCGCCGGCTCGGACGCCTACATGGACGAGGAAGAATGGGAGCAGGCCAAGGAGGTCTGCGGCCCCGACGGTGCCATGCACATCCCCGGCTACGTCTCTCCGATCGCCGTGGCCTTCAACCTCGAAGGCGTGGACTCCATCAACATGGACGCCGAGACCATCGCCAAGGTCTTCCGCGGCGAAATCGCCAAGTGGAACGACGAAGCCATCGCTTCGCAGAACGAGGGCGTGGAACTGCCCGACACCCCCATCACCGTGGTCCACCGCTCCGACGAGTCCGGCACCACCGAGAACTTCGTGGAGTACCTGGCTGCCGCCGCCGGCGACGTCTGGACCGACGAAGTGTCCGGCGAATGGCCCGCCAAGCTCCAGGCAGAGAACGCCCAGGGCACCTCCGGTGTGGTTTCCGCCACCACCGCGACCAACGGAGCCATCACCTACGCCGACGCTTCGGCCGTCGGCGACCTGGGCACCGTGGAGGTCAAGGTCGGCGAGGAATACGTCGAACTGAGCCCCGAGGCCGCGTCCAAGGCCGTTGAGGCTGCCACCCCGGTGGAGGGCCGCGGCGACGTTGATATGTCCCTGGACCTCGACCGCGACACTACCGAATCCGGCGCTTACCCGATCGTGCTGGTTTCCTACCACATCTACTGCTCGACATATGCTGATCAGAACACCGTTGACCTGGTGAAGGCCTTCGGCAACTACGTGATCAGCGAAGAAGGACAGCAGGCCGCGCAGGACTCGGCCGGCAACGCGCCGATCTCCGAGACCCTGCGCGAGCAGGCCAAGGCGGCTATCGACTCCATTTCGGTGAAGTCGTAGCCCTCACGAAGTCCGGTTGGCCCCGCGCTGTCGCAGTTTGACGCGCGGGGCGCAGCCGTGTTCCGGCCGGGGCGAAATTGCCCGGACGGAACGAAGCCGCAAGACTGGCAGAACAGCTAGACGAAGTACAGAACCCGAAGGGTTATGAAGTGTCCCAAACATTGACCGAGACCGGCCAGGGCCGCGCCGGCGACAAGGTCTTTTCCGGCCTTGCGCTTGCCGCGGGGTGCCTGATCCTCTTCGTGCTGTTCTGCGTGGCGGCGTTCCTGCTGTGGCAGGCCCTGCCGACGTTCGGGGCAGACCCGGCCGCCATTTCCGGCGGTAACGGCTTCTGGGGCTACATCTGGCCCATCGTCATCGGCACGCTGATCGCCGCGGCGATCGCCCTGCTGCTGGCGACCCCGGTCGGGGTGGGAGTCGCACTCTTCATCTCCCACTACGCACCGCGGCGGCTCTCTCAGGGCCTCGGCTACGTGGTGGACCTGCTGGCCGCCATCCCCTCGGTGGTCTACGGAGCCTGGGGCATGACCGTGCTGGCCCCCGCGCTCGTCGGTCCCTACACCTGGCTGGCGGAGAACGCCGGCTGGATCCCGATCTTCGAAGGCCCCGCTAGCCAGACCGGCAAGACCATGCTGACGGCCGGAATCGTGCTGTCCGTGATGATCCTGCCGATCATCACCTCGCTCAGCCGCGAAATCTTCCTGCAGGCGCCCAAGCTCCACGAGGAAGCGGCCCTGGCCATGGGTGCCACCCGGTGGGAAATGATCAAGATGGCCGTCTTCCCCTTCGCCCGGCCGGGCATCGTCAGCGCGGTGATGCTGGGCCTGGGACGTGCGCTCGGCGAGACGATGGCCGTGGCCATGGTGCTCTCCGGCGGCGGGCTCATCGCCAGCCTGATCAAGTCGGGCAACCAGACGATTGCCGCAGAGATCGCCCTGAACTTCCCTGAAGCATACGGGCTGCGCTTGTCCGAACTGATCGCCGCCGGCCTGGTCCTGTTCGTCATTACCCTGGCCGTGAACATGGTCGCCCGCTGGATCATCAGCCGGCACAAGGAATTCTCGGGAGCCAACTGATGTCCAAACTGCTGTATGAAACCCCCGCCCCGACCAAGCGCAACACGCTCACCAAGAACCAGCTGCCCGGCTGGGCCATCTGGGCCGTCGCCGCCGGCTCGCTCATCCTCGGCGCCGCGGCCTCGTCGCTGATCGGTTTCGGGCTCGTCTCCTGGGCCTTGTTCTCGGCCGTGATCTTCGTGGTCGCCGGCTACGTGGTGACGCTCTCGGTGGAGGGGGCGCGCAAGGCCAAGGACCGCTTCGCCACCAACCTGGTCTTCGCGGCGTTCATCATCGCCGTCGTGCCGCTGATCTCCGTGATCTGGACCGTGCTGCAGAACGGCGTCGCCGGACTCAGCTACAACCTGGTCTTCACGTCGATGAACGGCATGACCGGCATGATCGACAACGAAACGACCGCCAACGGAGGTGACGTGCTCGGCGGCGCCTACCACGGCATCGTCGGCACCCTGCTGATCACCCTCTGGGCCACCATCATTTCGGTGCCGATCGGGCTGCTCACCGCGGTCTACCTGGTCGAATACAGCAAGGGCGGAGCGCTCTCGCGCGGCATCACCTTCTTCGTGGACGTCATGACGGGCATCCCGTCCATCGTGGCGGGCCTGTTCGCTGCCGCGCTGTTCGGGCTGATTTTCGGGCCGAGCACCCGCACCGGTTTCGTCGCCGCCGTCGCCCTCTCGGTGCTGATGATCCCGGTGGTGGTCCGCTCGACCGAGGAAATGCTCAAGATCGTCCCGAACGAGCTCCGCGAAGCGTCCTACGCGCTGGGCGTGCGCAAGTGGCGCACCATCCTGAAGGTGGTGGTGCCGACGGCGATCTCCGGCATCGCCTCCGGCGTCACCCTGGCCATCGCCCGCATCATCGGCGAGACGGCCCCGCTGCTGGTCACCGCGGGCTTCGTGAACAGCATCAACTGGAACGTGTTCGGCGGCTGGATGACCACCCTGCCCACGTTCATCTACCGGCAGCTGATGAACCCGACCTCGCCCACCAACGTGGACCCCAGCATGCAGCGCGCCTGGGCCGCTGCGCTGATCCTGATCATCTTCGTCATGCTGCTGAACCTGATTGCCCGGCTGATCGCCCGCATCTTCGCCCCCAAGACCGGCCGCTGAGCCAGAACCAAAGAGAAGGAACCCCATGTCCAAACGCATCGACGTCAAGGACCTGAACGTCTACTACGGCAACTTCCGGGCGGTGGAAGACGTCAACATCAACATCGACGCCCGGTCCGTCACGGCTTTCATCGGCCCCTCCGGCTGCGGCAAGTCCACCTTCCTGCGCACGCTCAACCGGATGCACGAAGTGCTGCCCGGCGCCCGGGTGGAGGGCGAAGTCCTGCTCGACGGGGACAACCTCTACGGCCAGGGCGTGGACCCGGTGACAGTGCGCAGCCAGATCGGCATGGTCTTCCAGCGCCCCAACCCGTTCCCCACCATGTCCATCCGCGACAACGTGCTGGCCGGGGTCAAGCTGAACGACAAGCGCATTTCCAAGTCGGACGCGGACGCGCTGGTGGAGAAGTCGCTGACCGGCGCCAACCTGTGGAACGAGGTCAAGGACCGGCTGAACAAGCCCGGCTCGGGCCTTTCCGGCGGCCAGCAGCAGCGCCTGTGCATCGCCCGCGCCATCGCGGTGTCCCCGCAGGTGATCCTGATGGACGAGCCCTGCTCGGCGCTGGACCCCATTTCCACGCTGGCCATCGAGGACCTGATCGAGGAACTCAAGACGGAATACACCGTGGTGATCGTGACCCACAACATGCAGCAGGCGGCGCGCGTGTCGGACAAGACGGCGTTCTTCAATATCGCCGGCACCGGCAAGCCGGGCAAGCTGATCGAATACGGCGATACCCCGTCGATCTTCAGCAACCCCACCCAGAAGGCCACGGAAGACTACGTCTCCGGCCGCTTCGGCTAAGAAGGCGGCAGTACGACGGCGGTGCCTCCCCGCGGCGGGAGGCACCGCCGTCGCTGTTAACAGGCGCCAGGGAAGGCCGGGGCCCGGCTAGAGCATCGGATCCAGGGCCAGCAGCAGGATGGCCCCGACGAGCGAGGTTGCCAGCAGGGTCAGCACCCAGGTGGCCAGCACGCGGATGGCCACCCGCCAGCGCACCGCATGCATCCGCTGGGTGGACCCGGCGCCCAGGATGGCCGCAGTCATGGTGTGCGTGCTGGAGAGCGGCATGTGCAGCCCGATGGCCCCGACGAACAGCATGGCGGAGCTGACGCCCTGTGCGGTGGCGCCGTGCAGGGGATCGATCCGCACCAGCCGCGACCCGAGCGTGTGCGAGATCCGCCAGCCGCCGAAGAGCGCCCCCACAGCCAGCAGCACTGCCGCGAACAGCTGCACCCATAGCGGCATCCGGTCGCCGGAGGCATAGCCGGCCGCGGCCAGTCCCAACAGCACCACGGCCATGGTGCGCTGCCCGTCCTGCAGGCCGTGGCCCAGCGAAAAGGTACCGGCAAAGACCGCCTGCGCCAGCCTGGTGGTCCGGCCGACCTCGCGCGGCGTCCGGTAGCGGGCCAGCCACGTCAGCGGGACGATCGCCAGGTAGGAGAGCACGAACGCCACCAACGGCGACAAGAGCAGCGGCAGGATCAGCTGGCCCCAGATCGGGTTCTCCGTGGCACTGATGTTCTCGCCGCCCAGCAGGGTGGACGCCGCCCCCGCCCCGATCAGGCCGCCCAGCAGCGCGTGCGTGGACGACGACGGCATCCGCTGCCACCACGTGAAAACTCCCCACGCGCAGGCGCTCAGCAGCCCGGCCAACAGGATGCCCAGCCCCGACCGGCCTTCGGGCAGGCCGATCCAACCGGTACTGATCACCAGGGCCAGGGTGCTGGAGATCAGCGCACCGGCCAGGTTGCAGACGGACGCGAGCACGACGGCGACACCCGGGGTGAGCGCGCGCGTGCGGACCGAGGTGGCGACGGCGTTGGAGACATCATGGAAGCCGTTGATGAAGGCGAAGCAGCCGGCGAAAGCGACCACCAGCACCAGGAGGAACAGCTCCACCTACGATTCCTTGACCAGGATCTGGCCTACGTGGTGGGAAGCCTGGCGCAGTGTCTTGGTGGCGGCGATCAGCTGGTCGGCCACGTCGCGGTGCCGGGCCAACGTGGCGCCCTTGTGCTCCGACAAAAGCTCCGAGACCCACACCCGGTGGGTGCGTTCGGCCCGTTTGGCCAGCCGGACCATCTCGATGCAGTACTCCTCAAGGTCCTCAAGGGAGTTCAGCCGCGGCATGGCGTCCCGGGTCATTTCCGACATCCGCCCGATGACCTCAAGCTGCTCCGAGGCCCGGGTCGACAGGCGCTTCACGCGGTTGAGGGCGATCAGTTCCGCGGCGCCGTCGAGGTGTTCGAAGGTCTGCACCAGATGCAGCGAGAGCTGGAACATGTCCTCGCGGGGGAGCGGATTGACGAAGCTGGTCCGCAGCGTGGTCAGCAGGGCGTTGCGCAGCCGCGAGACGTTCGCGTCGCGGTCGTGCAGTTCTTCGGAGAGCTTGTCGTAGTCGTCCGCAGGCGCCCCGAGGATCTCCGAGAGGGTCTTGACTCCCGCCATCAGCTCGGCTGCTGTGAGGGCGAGCAATTCGAGGCTCTTGGTGTCCTGGGGGAAGAGGCTTAGCTTCATGTCACCGGCGGTTTCTCACTGGTCCGTACGGCGGAAGGGAAGCATCCGCCGTGCCTAGATTAGCGCCTCTTCGCGAACAAAAATTAATGGTGCCGAACTGGGAGCGCCTCTCGGCGGAAGGCCGCTCGAGGCGGCTAAGAGTTGGAGCCCGGGGCTGCCACAGTTCGACACCACCTTCAGTTTTCTACGCCTCACTGCGGATGTCAACAGCCCCGCAAATACGGGGAAAAACGTGTCAGCAGAAGCTAATTGTGGTACACGCGCGCGTCTTACGGGAGCGCCTTCTCCGGACGGTCCTGCCGTTCAGGGCACCACTGCGGGGCCGACGGCCGCTGGCGGTCATGGCGCCACCGCGGAGCCGCCGGCCGCTGGCGGTCGGGGCGGGTGCCGGCGGGCGGCTGGTCGGTGCGTGGGGTGCCGGCGGGGCGGCTGGTCGAGTTCGCCGCGCCGCCAGGTGGTCAGTCAGGTTCGCCGCGCCGCCAGGCGACGCAGTTTCGGGCCGTTGGCCCGTCCGGCCGCTAGTCGAGTTCGCCGCGCCGCCAGGCGACGGCGGCCGCTTCCAGATCCTCGGCGGTCTTCACGAGCCGGTGCGAGTTGAGCGTCAGCTTGGTGGCATGGTTCTCGTTGGCGGACTCGGCAGAGTCGGCGTGGTGGGTCTGGCCGAGCGCGACGATCCGGCAAAAGGCCGCCGACCGGTCAAGGGCCACATCGAAATCACCGTCGAAGGCGCCGGAGAGAATCGTGTCGGCCATGGCCCGGACTTCGTCGGCGCCGGGCGGTTCAGCTACTCCGGCGATGACTTTGGACACTTCTGCCGATGCCGTCCCGGCCTTGAAATAGGCTGCCAGCTTGTCCGGATGGGACTGGGCCGCGGCGCGGAGGGCGTAAAGGCGCCAGAGCGCGCCCGGCAGGGAACGGGCAGGGCTTTCAGCCCACATTTCAGCAATGGCCTCGAGCCCCTGTTGGTCTGCCAGCTTGACCAGCCTCGCGGTCACCTCGGGATCGTCCGATCCGCGCCCGCGGTGCACCAGGGCCTGAGCCGCGAGGTGGGCGGCCTCGGAGACACGCGCCGGGTCGGCACCCCCGGCGAAGTCCTCAAAATCCACCGGGGCGAAAGGCTTCGGCTTATGCGGCCGGGGGACATCGTTTCCGTTGTTCGGGCTCATGCCTCGACCTTACTCCCGCCTCTGACGCCGGTACAGAGAGGGGATGCCTCCCGGCGACGGGACGTTTTGGGCCGGCCGGCAAGGCGCAGGCAGGAGCAGATTCGGGTGGGCGGTGTGGGTGCGATAAACTGGGAACCGGCCAAATCCGGCCCCGCCTGGGTTTCAACCCGGGCAGGGTGGAGCGGCTGGCGGGCCTTTAGCTCAGTTGGTAGAGCATCGGACTTTTAATCCGCGGGTCGCGGGTTCGATCCCCGCAGGGCCCACCGCGAAGGCGGCTCCGACCGGTTTGCCGGTCGGAGCCGCCTTTTTCATGAGCCGCCCCGCCTTACAGGCCGGGTCAGCCGCCCACGTCACGCAAACTTGTCCACGTTCAGGCCAAACTGTCCACGTCTTGGCTATCCACAGGCGCGTGACCTGCGCTTATGTCCACAGGCGCTCCAAAAGATGGACAACGGCACGATGGCGCTTCCCCCGGCGCCCTCAATGGCTGCAGCCTGCTCGACTGGCCGGATCGGAAGGGCCTCCAGTCGGTGCGTCGGGCCCGGCCCACCCTGAAGGCCAGGAGCGCCGTGAGTATCCACTGCCACCGGGTTTCCAGTAGCCGGATTCCAGCAGCGTCGCCGTAACGGCCTCCAAGGCTTCCCGTGCGGCGTGGAGAAGCCCGGCAGCGGGCTCCTGTCGAGGCGCGGGTAACGGCCTGCCGGGCGCTCCTGGCACGGCCGGGGCCGCATTTTTGGCCGGCCGTCACACAGTCAATGTCACGAAATGGTAACGATAAAAACGCGCCCGGGTACCGCCGTCGTCATTCCGCCGGAGGGCAACTGGCACAAGGGATCCGGCGGAATCGGGCCGGGGCGGCAGGGCGTCGGAAGCGTCCGAACGGTTGTCAAGTCGGCAGAATTCGGGTTGATAACGGCTCTGATCTCGTTACGTTTGAAGGGATGGTTGAAGAACTAGCAGAAACCCAGACCAGACCGAGGATCGAAGCAAACTTCCGTAAACCAACCCTGAACGACGGGCAGTCCCTGTGGCGCATGGCCAGGGATTCCCAGGTCCTGGACCTGAACTCGTCCTACTCCTACCTGCTGTGGACCCGCGACTTCGCCGAGACGTCGATCATCGCCACGGTGGACGGCGAGCCGGCCGGTTTCATCACCGGCTACATGCGCCCCGACGAACCGGGCACCTTGATGGTGTGGCAGGTGGCCGTGGACCGGCGGTTCCGCGGCCGCAGGCTGGCGGCGGACATGCTGGACCGCTTGGCCTGGCAGGTCCTCGCCGAGCGGGTGGAAACCACCATCACGGCGGACAATGAGGCATCCGTCCGGCTGTTTGCCGGCTTTGCGTCGCGCCGCGAGGCGCCAATGGAACGCGAGCCGCTCTTCACCGAAGAGCTCTACCCGGACGGGCACGACACCGAGTACCTGTTCCGGATCGGGCCGCTCAATTAATCCCGCCGACCCCCGCGGCCGGCCAAGCACAACCTCCACCAACGCACATCCGCATGAATCGACCTGCGGCTGCTGTGGCGCTGTCCCGTACCCGGGGCCGCCCGCTGCCGCACTGAGGAAGGAAGCGTATTCCATGACTGATATTTTCGAGACCCTCGAGTCCGAGGTCCGCGGCTACTGCCGCAGCTGGCCCGCCGTCTTCACCCGCGGCGAGGGCGGCACCCTGACGGCCGAGGACGGGACCACCTACCTGGATTTCTTCTCCGGCGCCGGTGCGCTCAACTACGGCCACAACAACCCGAAGCTGCTGCAGCCGCTGCTGGAGTACCTGGCCAGCGGCGCCGTCGTGCACTCTTTGGATATGAAGACCCCCGCCAAGCGCACGTTCCTGGAAACCTTCCAAGAGGTCATCCTCGAGCCGCGGAACCTCGACTACAAGGTGATGTTCCCCGGCCCCACCGGCACCAACACCGTTGAGGCCGCCCTGAAGCTGGCCCGCAAGGTGACGGGCCGCCAGCACATCCTCTCCTTCACCAACGCGTTCCACGGCATGACGCTCGGTTCGCTGTCGGTGACCGGTAACTCGATGAAGCGCCGGGGTGCGGGCATTCCGCTGACCAACAGCTCCAAAATCCCCTACGACGACTACTTCTCCGGCGAAACCGCCGATTTCCTGTGGCTGGAGCGCGTGTTGGAGGACAGCGGCTCGGGCGTGGACAAGCCGGCGGGCATCATCGTGGAGACCGTCCAGGGCGAAGGCGGCCTCAACGCCGCCCGGGCGGGCTGGCTGCGCGGCCTGGCCGACCTGTGCAAGAAGCACGAGATCCTGCTGATCGTCGACGATGTGCAGGCCGGCTGCGGCCGCACCGGAACGTTCTTCAGCTTCGAGGAAGCCGGCATCACCCCGGACATCGTCTGCCTGTCCAAGTCCATCTCCGGCTACGGCCTGCCGATGGCGCTGACCCTGTTCCGCCCCGAGCTGGACGTCTGGGGCGCCGGCGAGCACAACGGCACCTTCCGCGGGCACAACCCGGCGTTCGTGACGGCGACGGCGGCGCTGGAGACCTACTGGCGGACCGGCGAGTTCCAGAAACAGATCCATGCCCGGGCCGTGCAGCTGCACGAGGGCCTGGAGCGGATCGCCGGTCTGGTGGAGGGCGCCAGCGTGCGCGGCCGCGGCCTGCTGGCCGGGGTGAAGTTCCCGGAGAACGAGACCGCCGGCAAGATCGCCGCGGAGGCCTACGACAACGGGCTGCTGGTGGAAACATCCGGCCCCGAGGGCGAAGTGGTGAAGCTGATGCCAGCCCTAACCATCAGCGCCGCCGAACTGGACCGCGGCCTCGACATTCTGATCGACGCGACCCGCGCGGTTACCGCGGTGCCGGAACTGGTCGGAGCGCTCTAGGGCGGGGCGGCCGCACGCTGACGCCCGCTCCGCGTGTGCGGCGCCCGTCGCGGAGTGTGGCCCAGCCGCCCAGGCGCACCCCCAACAAAACTTCCTGACGACCTACCCAAGGAGTACCGATGCTTGTTACCAATCTGAACGACCTGAACGACACCGACCGCGACGTAAAGTCCGAGACCTGGCGGAGCCGGCGCATGGTGCTGGCGGGAGAGGGCGTGGGCTTTTCGTTCCACGACACGGTGATCTACGCGGGCACTACCTCCACGTTCCACTACGCCAACCACATCGAGGCCGTCTACTGCGTCCAGGGCGAGGGAACGCTGACCAACGAGGTCACCGGCGAAGTCCACGAACTGCGCGACGGAACCATGTACCTGCTGGACGGGCACGAGAAGCACACCGTCCGTGCCACCACCGAACTGCGCATGGCCTGCGTGTTCAACCCGCCGGTCACCGGCCGCGAGGTCCACGACGAGAACGGCGTGTACCCGCTCATCGAGGCCGAGCCGGCTCACTGACCCCGGCAACAAAGGACCCGGCAGCACCGGTGCATTCACTGAACTGACGGCAGACAACGACGGCGGTGGCCCGCCTTCGGCAGGAATCCTGCGGAAGGCGGGCCATCGTCACGTCCGGGCCGTCCGTTTCACCTGTTCCGGGGCTTATCGCTGCAGGCGGGACATCGTCACGTCCGACCGCTGCCGGAGTCGAGTGTGCTTTCGCGCAGGATCAACCGGGCGGAAAGCTTCGCCGGAATGCCGGACTCCCCGAGCATTTTCCGGGACAGGTGGCTGACCGCGGCCGCCGCGATGAGCTCCGGTTCCAGGTCAATGGCGCTGATCGCGGGGCTGCTGTTGCGCGACTGTTCTGAATCCGAACCGGCGATCAGCTGGACCTGCCCGGGCACGGCGATGCCCCGCGCCGCCAGTTCCTCCAGGGCGCCGCGCGCATGCCGCCCGGTCAGGCAGTAGACCGCGTCCGGCATGTCCTCGCCTGCGTCCAGCAGTTCCCGCATGGCGGCCCTGCCGCCCTCGACGCCGTCGGACTCCGGCCGGCTGGCGATGCGTGGCCTCATGCCGTGACGCGCTGTCCAGCTGCCGTAGGCCGCCGTGGAGTCGAGGTTCCAAGCGTTGCGGTCCATGCCGGTGATGAGGCAGATGGACCGTGCCCCCGATCGGTGGAACCTGGACAGCACTGCCTCCGTTTCTCCCGAGTCGTGGGAACCGACCCAATCGAGAAAGTCGGGCCGTGCAGGATCGCGCCCAATGGTGACGAAAGGAGCGGCCAGCCCCAGTAACAGGTCGATGACCGGATCCTCCTCGAGCGGATCGTCAATGATGTAGCCGTCCAGCGACAAGGCGAGCGGGGAGCGCGGCAGCCGCGTCAGGTCTCGGACGAGCATGACGCTCAGCCCGCGCTCCAGGCACTCCACGGCGACGGCGCCGGAGAGCCTGGTGAAGTAGTCCACGCCGTGCGGGCGATACGTCCCGAGCGAATCCAGGGGCCGGAGCATCAGGCCAACGACCCCGATCGGGCTGTTGCGCAGTCCCCGCGCCATCGGATCGGGCTGGTACCCCAGCCTTTCTGCCGTCTGCCGCACGCGCTCGCGGGTTTCGGCCGACAGTGTGCCCTTGTTGTTCAGGCTGTGTGAGACAGCGGTGATGGACACGCCGGCTTCCCGGGCCACATCGTGGATCGTGACTCGCCGGCGCATCGTCCGCCCTCCGTGATTCAGGTCATAACGGTTGGATAACAGAACAGCTAAAACGTTATATAAAAGGTTTTGTCCCCGTAGCTTACTGGAATACGCAGAGCAAGCGTCCCATCGGAACCACACACTGTGAAGCAAAGGGGATTGCAGGATGAAGAAAGTCACGCTGGCCACGTCGGTGGCCCTCGCGATGCTGCTGACAGCATGCAGCAACGGCGGGGGCGGAGCGGCCGCCCCGGATGCGGAGGCGGGCGGCGGCCTGGGGGAACTGCAGACCACCACCGAACCGGCGGCGGGCGAACTGGATACCGTCACCTGGAACCTGCCGTTCGGCGAACCGGCGTCACTGGATCCGATCAAGGCCTTCAACTACCCGGAAAACACCGTCGTGGCCAACCTGTGCGAAGGCCTGATGGTGATGGAACCGGACTACACGATTGCACCCAACCTTGCCGAATCCTTCGAGAACGTCGACGGCAAGACCTACATCTACCAGCTGCGGGATGACGTGACCTTCTGGGACGGCACGCCGATGACCGCCCAGGACGTGGTCTTCAGCTTGAACCGGCACCTGGACCCTGACGAGGGCAGCTACTGGGCCAGCGACGCGGTCAGCGGCAACGTGGAATCGATCAAGGCCACGGGTGATTACGAAGTGACCGTGAGCCTGAGCTCTCCGGACGTCACGTTCAACTCCTACATGGCCACTCCGCTGGGCGTCATCGTGCAGGAGGCACAGCGCAAAGAGGCCGGCGAAGCGTATGGCACCCCGCAGGAGGGCGTCATGTGTACGGGACCCTTCTCGGTTGACCAGTGGGACAGCGGCCAGAGCATCTCCCTGGCCAAGAACGATGCCTACTGGAACAGCAACCGCATGCCGAAGGTGCAGAACCTCGACATCCAGTTCATCGTGGACCCCGCGGCCATCACCAACGCGCTCGCCTCCGGGGCAGTGGACGGGTCCTACGACGTCCCGCTCAGCGCGGTGCCGCAACTTCAGTCGGCGACCAACGGCGAGCTGATTCTCGGCAAGTCCCTGCAGCTTTCGGCCATCATCGCTACCGGCGACGGCCCGCTGGGCGATCCTGCTGTGCGCAAGGCACTGTGGACCGCCGCGAACACATCGGCGCTGGCGGAGACGGTGTACGAGGGAACGGCGATGCCCGCCCGGTCCCTGATTCCCGACGGCGGCTGGTCTTACGGCGACGACGTCTTCAGCGCAGCGCGCGAAGAACTGCCGCCGGTTGAAGCGAACGTCGAGGAAGCGAAGAAAATCCTCGCGGAGGCAGAAGCTGATCCGAGCGAGCCGATCACCATCGTCTACCCGAGCGAACGGTCGTTCTACGCGGACATCATTTCCGAACTGGCGCGCGCCGGCCAGGAAATCGGGCTGACGGTCAAGCCCCAGGGCGTGCCGAGCGCACAATTCGGCGCCTTCTTCTCGGACCCCGAGGCCCGTGCCGGGCATGGCGCCTTCGTCACCACCAATTACATGGACGTTCCGGATCCCTTGGTGTTCCTGCGCACCATCGTGAAGGAAGGCGGGTCGCAGAACTTCTCCGACTACAGCAACCCGGAGATTGAAAAACTCATCGCCGAGGCGGAGGTTCTGACCGACGACGCGGAGCGTGCCGCGAAGGTCGCCGAAATCGAGGCGCTGGCCATGGCCGACCTGCCCTGGCTGCCCATCGTCGATCCGGCAGGACGGCTCTTCCTGAACGAGCGGGTGACGGGCGTACCGGCGTCCTTCGTCTACCTCTACTACCCCTGGGGTGCGGACCTGGGCGCCGCGGAGTAACAGAAAGCCGTCATGATCTATATCGTCAAAAGGCTCTTGGCACTGGGAACGATCCTGTTGGCCTCCAGCTTCGCGGTCTTTGGCGGACTGTACCTTGCACCAGGAAGCCCCGAGCAGTTCCTGGTGCAAGGCCGGACCGTAACGCCGGAGGTACTGGCGTCCATCAGGGCCCAGTACTCCCTGGACGACCCCTTTCTGGTCCGCTACTTCAACTGGCTGTGGGGTGTCATCCAGGGAGACTTCGGCCAGTCGCTGGCCAACCGCCAGGAAGTCGCCGACCTCATTGCGGGCCGTTTGCCCACCACCCTGTCCCTCACCCTCTACGCCGCGCTGATCATCGTGATTGGCGGTATCGGACTCGGTTGCCTTGCCGGGCTTCGGCCGGGCTGGCTGGAGAACGTGGTGCTTTTCGGGTCGAATCTCGGCTTTGCCGTACCGACATTCTTCGCGGCCCTGCTGCTGATGAGCGTCTTCGGGGTCATGCTCGGCTGGTTTCCGGTCTTCGGCTCCGGCGAGGGCCTGGCCGGCAGGCTCCATCACCTGACCCTGCCGGCGTTGGCGTTGGCGTTGCCCTCGCTGGCGGTGGTCGCGCGCATTACCCGCACCGCGGTCAAGGAAGAGCGCGAGTCCGAGCACGCCCAGACGGCCCGATCCCGGGGAGTGCTGGAACGGATCGTCATACGGCGCCACGTCCTGCGCAATTCGATGCTTCCCGTATCCACGGTTTCCGGCGTCCACGTCGCGGCCTTGCTGGCCGGCGCCTTTGTGGTCGAGTACGCGTTCACACTCGACGGCATCGGCGCACTGCTGGTGGCAGCCGTCCAGCAGAAGGACTTCGCGGTGGTGCAGGCAGTGTCGTTGATCATGGTCGTTGCCTTCGGCCTCATCAACCTGGCCGTCGACTTGCTCTATGTCGTGATCGATCCAAGAGTGCGTTTGGGGGCGGCGTCATGAGCACGCTGGAAGAAACCGGACGCCCCGGAGCACTTAAGCGGAGCCTGTCACGGAAGACCCGGTCGAAGCCGGATGTCCTGACGGCCGTCTGTCTGGGCTGGGTAGTGCTGATTGGACTGTTCGCCCTGATCGGGCCGGCCCTCACACCGTTCGATCCGACAGCCGGCAACGTCGTGGAGCGCTATCTTCCTCCCGGAGCCGAACATTGGCTCGGAACGGACCAGGCCGGACGGGATCTGTTCTCCCGGCTCGCCACCGGCGCCCGCTCCAGCATTCTCGCCGCCCTCGCCGTCGCCGTGCTCACCGCCGTGATGGGCGGAACCCTCGCCCTGGTCGCCGTCTGGTTCGGCGGCTGGGTGGACAACCTCATCAGCAGGGTCCTGGATTTCCTGTTCGCGTTTCCGAACCTGCTGCTGGCCGTGCTGGCGGTGGCGGTGTTCGGCGCGAGGGTGGAGACCGCCGTGATTGCCCTGGCGATCGGCTTCACCCCGTATACCGCACGGGTGATCCGCAGCGTGGCCCTGCGCGAGCGGAATCTGCCCTATGTGAAATCGGCGGAGTTGCAGGGTATTTCCGGGTTTTCCATCACCGTGCGGCATCTGCTGCCGAACGTGAAACAGCAGGTCCTGACGGGAATGAGCATCAACTTCGGCTACGGCATGATCGACCTCGCCGCGCTGTCCTATCTCGGCTTCGGCGTGCAGCCGCCCGATGCGGACTGGGGGCTCATGGTTTCCTCCGGCCAGTCCTCGCTTCTGGCCGGCTACCCGCAAGAGAGCCTCTACGCGGGCCTGCTCATTGTGCTGACCGTTGCCGCGCTAGGGTTCCTGGGCGAAAAGCTCGGCGGGCGCCGGGCAGCAGGGAGGATCTAATGCTTGAACTGTCGAATGTGACCGTGAAGATCGGGCCGGAGCACCGCCGGTCGACGCTGCTGTCAGATATCAACATCACGGTGGAGAAGGGTGAGTCAGTCGGCCTGGTGGGGGAGTCCGGCTCCGGAAAATCAATGACCATGCGGACGATCCTCCAGACCCTGCCGCCGCGGACGGACATTGCCGGCCGGGTCCTCTACAAGGGGGAGGACACCCGGGCGTACTCCGGCGAGCGGCTCCGCGCCTTCCGGGCCGGTGCCGTCTCGATGATCTCCCAGAATCCGCAGGCCGCCCTTAATCCGGTGCTGCCGGTCAGCAAATTCCTAGTGGAAGGCATCCAGGCCGCCAGGCCTGCAGTGACGGCCCAGGAGGCCCTGCGGCTTTCCGGGGAAGTGCTCGAGCAGGTGGGCATCCACAACGTCGCCCGCTGCCTGCGTTCCTACCCGCACCAGCTCTCCGGCGGCATGCTCCAGCGGGTCGTCATTGCCGGCGCGGTGGCCAGGGGCACCGAGCTGCTGCTGGCGGACGAACCGACCACGGCGCTCGATGTCACGACGCAGTCCGACGTCATGGCCATCTTGGACGAGGCGCGGACCGAGGCCGGCATGGCGATGATCTTCGTGACCCACGACTTGGACCTGGCGGCGGCGGCGTGCGACCGGATCGCCGTCATGTCGGGGGGCCGGATCGTCGAATCCGGCCCCGCGGACCGGGTGCTGAACCGGCCGGAACACGAATACACCCGGAAGCTGGTCGCGGCCAAGCCCAGCCTGGATCACCGCATCGACGCCGGCCCAGGCGCCGACCCCCAAATCCAGGCCAGACCTCGCACCGGGACAAGCGTCCCCGGTCCACCAAGCCGCGAGGCATCCCGAGAGGTGAAGCCATGACCGGCGTGCAGACGCAGCCCACGGCCCCCGCCGTCGTCATCAGCAATCTGAACAAGAAGTTCACCGTTGGTTCCGGCCGCAACCGCACGCACGTCCACGCCGTCAAAGACGCGTCCCTGGCCATCGAGCGCGGACACTGCCTGGCCGTGGTGGGGGAATCCGGTTCGGGAAAGAGCACGTTGGCCAGGATGCTCGTGGGGCTGGAAACCCCGGACAGCGGGTCCGTCTTCCTCAACGGCAAACCGGTCAACCCGCGGACCAGCCGCCGCATCCGGCGGGAACGGTCGAAGGACGTCCAAATGGTCTTCCAAGACCCGCAGGGGTCGTTGAACCGCCGGCTGCCGGTCTCCGAGGCAGTTGCCGAGGTGTTGAAGGCCCACACCTCCCTGGACCCGGCGGCACGACGCAGGCGCTGCCGCGAGTTATTCCTGGAAGTCGGACTGACCGAAACCCACATGTCCGCGCTGCCGGACGAGCTCTCGGGCGGGCAGAAGCAGCGCGTGGCGATAGCGCGGGCGCTGGCGGCCTCGCCGGGGGTTATCGTGCTCGACGAGGCCGTCTCCGCGCTGGACGTCACCGTCCAGGCGCAAATCCTGCGGATGCTCGAACAGTTGCGGCTGGAAAAACAGCTGACCTATCTCTTCATCACGCATGACCTGGCGGTGGCGCGCCAGATAGCCCACTCCATCGTGGTGATGCGCCGCGGGGTCATCGTCGAAGCCGGAAGCGCCGACCAGATCCTCGACCACCCGGCACACCCGTACACCCGCCGGTTGATCGACAGCGCGCCGCGGCCCGGCTGGAAGCCGCGGCGCCGCGACAGCGAGACATTGGATGAGGAGCACGACATTGACTGACCCCGCAGGCACCATCCCGCAGGTGCTGACGCTTCGAGGCGGGGACCCCCGCCAGCTGGGCGTGCAGCGTGGCACCGAAGGACGCAGCGGCATCGCCGGCTGCTGGGACGTCTACCGCCGGTTGTTCCAGGCCCACGGCATCAGCGAAACCGTCGTGGAGCGGGAAGCCACCCGCAGCCTGGCCGCCATCGAAGCCTGGGCGACGCACTTGGCGGCCGAAATCCGCGGCACCGCAGAGGGAGCGGGCCTGCCCGTCTGGAAGGTCAGCGCCCTCAATGCCCGGACCGAGATCCTGTCCCTCTCGGAACTGGCCCGGCCGGGGGAGTGTTCTACCGTCGTCAGCGCCGGAGCCCGGCCCTTCTCCTTGCAGACCTGGGACTGGCACGAAGAACTCGCCGGTGCCTGGCACCTGCAGTCGGTTGACGCCGGCCAGGGCCGGTTCGTGGGACTGACCGAGTACGGAATCCTCGCCAAGATCGGGCTGAACGACGCCGGTGTCGGCGTGCACCTGAACGTGCTGGGTCACAGGCAGGACCGTCCGGGGGCGGTGCCCGTCCACATCGCGGCCACCCAGGTGCTGCACCGGGCAGCTTCGCTGGACGAGGCGGTGGACATACTCCTCGACGCGCCGGTACAGACCTCCAGCGCCATCACCGTGGTCACCAGGGCCGGCACAGCAATCGTGGAGCTCAGCCCCGAGGGGGCCGAAGTGATTAAGCCGACCGACGGCCATCTGCTGCACACCAACCATTTCCTGGCCCCACGGCTGGCGAAAGGGGAGAAGACCGAGCTGTACCAGCCGGACTCCCAGCAGCGGATCGACTTGCTGGACAGGCGGGTCGGCGCAGTGTTCCAGCCCCGTCAGCCGCAGGATCTCGTGCCCTACCTGTGCTCCGTTCCCGGTGACGGGGCCGAACTGTGCTGCGTGCCGGATCCGGGTGCCGGCCTGGGGTCCCGCTGGGCGACCCTGGCAACCGTGGGCATCGACCCGGCGACCGGCACCCTGCTCGCGTCCCCCGGCGCGCCCACCGACGTGACGGCGAACAGCTGGTTCCGCCTGAGTCCCGGGCCTGCCGGCAGCGACAGCCACGACAACCCCAAGGGAGCATGATGCGGATTCTGTGTATAGGCGCAGGCGGAGTGGGTGGCGCCGCCGCAGGCATTGCCGCCCGGCGGGAATTCTTTGAGGCCTTCGTCCTGGCCGACTACGACCCGGCACGGGCCCACGCCGTCGTCGAGGCACTGCCGCAGGGCCGGCGCGGACGGTTCAGCGCGATTGCCCTGGACGCGTCAAGCAGGGAGGCCGTTGCCGGTGCCATCAGGGACCACGGCATTACCCACGTGCTCAACGCCGTTGACCCCCGTTTCGTCATGCCGGTCTTCGAAGGTGCCGCGGACGCCGGAGCCACCTACCTGGACATGGCCATGTCGCTGTCCACGCCGCACCCGGAACGACCCTACGAGCTCACCGGCATCAAGCTGGGGGACCAGCAGTTCGACCGCGCCGCTGAGTGGGAGGAAGCCGGACGGCTGGCTCTGGTCGGGATCGGCGTGGAACCGGGACTCTCCGACGTCCTGGCCCGGTACGCCCGGGACCACCTCTTCTCCGTCATCGACGAAATCGGCGTCCGCGACGGCGCCAACCTGAAGGTCGAAGGCTACGATTTCGCGCCGTCCTTCTCCATCTGGACCACCATCGAGGAATGCCTCAACCCGCCGGTGATCTATTCCGCCGACAGCGGTTGGAGCACCACAGAGCCCTTCAGCGACCCCGAAGTCTTCGACTTTCCCGAAGGCATCGGCCCCGTGGAGTGCGTCAACGTCGAACACGAGGAAGTCCTGCTGATGCCCCGGTGGCTGGACGCCGGGAAGGTCAATTTCAAGTACGGGCTGGGCGATGAATTCATCGAGGTGCTCAAGGTCCTGCACAAGCTCGGACTCGATTCCACCACACCGGTCAACGTCAAGGGAACGTCGGTCAGTCCCCGCGACGTCGTGGCCGCCTGCCTGCCGGATCCTGCCACGCTCGGGCCCAGGATCACCGGCAAAACATGCGCAGGCGTCCTGGTGACAGGCAAGGACAAGGACGGCGCCCCGCGGCGGACCTACCTCTACCATGTCGCCGACAACGCCGACACGATGGCCGAATACGGCAGCCAGTGCGTGGTGTGGCAGACGGCCCTGAACCCGATTATTGCCCTGGAACTCCTGGCCTCGGGCGCCTGGAGCGGAGCCGGCGTCCTGGGCCCGGAGGCCTTCGACGCTAAGCCCTTCCTGGACCTGATGTCGGCGCCCGCACCCGAGGGCTACGGTTCCCCGTGGGGGATGCGGGAGGAAAGGGTATAGGGGTCCCGGAAGCCGGCCGCAGGGCCCGAGGCGTTGCCGGACAAGCTGGCACCGATTTTGTACGAGGTGCTGCCGCTCCTTGGTTAATGGTTGCAGTGCGCGCAGGTGCGCTGCAGAATGCAGTAACGGCAGCAGTCAAAGGGGACGGGGCAGACCGGTGGCAACAAATTCACGGACCGAGCCAAAGCGGACCGTGCTCAAGGAAAAGTCGGGCACGTGGACAGCAATCCTGATCTGGGTCTCCGCCGCGGCGGCGCTCGTGTTGCTCTTCGCCCAGTCGCAGGAAGAGTCCTTCCTGCGGTGGATGGTGTGGCCCTTGCTGGCGGCCTCGTTCGCCTATATCTTCCTGTGGCTTCCTCGCCTTGCCTATGATGACGAGTCCGTTCTCATCACCAATAGCTTTCGGTCCCACGCCGTTCCCTTTGCCGTCGTTGATGACGTCAGCGTAGGCAGTGCCGTGAGGATCAGGACCGGAGCCAGGACCTACACAAGCTGGGGTGCGCCCTTTCCTCAGAATGCACGGGCCGCCGGCAACGAGCACAGTGCGTCAGTGGGACCGGCCACGATCACCCCTTGGGACCGAACTGCCTCCTCCGGCCAACGGCAGGGGCTGGAGCAGCATCCGCTCGTCCGCGCGTGGACAAGATCCAGGTCCAGCCTCCTGAAGTCCGAACCGTCACTGGGACCTGCAGTCGTCACCAGTTGGAACAAATCGGCCTTTGTGATGGCTGTCCTGTGCGTCCTCGTGGTCAGCGGACAGCAGGTCGCGCTCTTGGTGCTCAAGAGCTGAGAGCAGTTCGTGCCGCGCGCGGCCCTTTGCTGCGGAAACTCCGTCACGATTCCGCTTTCAAGGGCCTTCGGCCGATCGCAGTGGCAGAATGCATTAACTGCTGCCGATCAAAGGGGACCGAGTGGCCATCAAGGACAAACTGGCAGGCGCACGGCGCAAGCTGAAAAGGATCGCGGCGCGCGCCGGGCAGTTTCGCGTGCGCGAGAGTGATTCCGGGCCGACGGCCAGCGCGCAGACCGCGCGGGTGGCCGTGGTGATCCCGGTGTTCAACGCGTTGCCCTACCTGAGGGAACTGCTGGAATCGCTGGTTGCACAGGACCTGGACCCGTCGCTTTTCGAGGTTATCGCCGTGGACGACGGCTCCACGGACGGCGGAGGCAAGCTGCTGGACGAGTACGCCGCGCAGCATCCGAACTGGCGGGTCATCCACCAGCAGAACAGCGGCTGGCCGGGAAAACCCCGCAACGTAGGCATCGCCGCCAGCAGTTCCGACTACGTCTTCTTTTGCGATGCGGACGACAAGCTGGGGCCCGAAGCGCTGCGCCGGATGGTCGAATTTGCCGACAAGCACCAGGTCGACGTGCTGGCCCCACGCATGGTCGGAATCGGTGGCCGGCGCGTGCAGTCCTCGCTCTTCACCGAGACCGTGCCGGACGTGCCCGTGCGCAGGATCCTGGGCACGCTCTCACCGCAAAAGCTGATCCGGCGTGAGCTGCTGGACACACACGGCATCCGCTTCCCGGAGGGCAAAGTCCGGCTGGAAGACGGCATGATGCTCACCCGCTGCTATCTGGCCTCCCGGAGGAACGCGATCGCGGCCGACTACGACTATTACTTCATCCGCACCCGCGACGACGGAACCAACATCAGCTCCGAGCGCGCCATCCCCGAGGGGTACACCGGATCCGTCGCCGAAATCGCCCGGATCATCAGGGAGAACCATCCGGACCCTGAACATGCCGAGCTTTTGGTGCTGGACCTGTACCGGCGCAAACTCCTTCGCTTCTACGTGCCCGACCGCTACCGCTCGATGTCCCCGGGCACGCGGCAGCGGTGGGTGGCGGCGCATGCCGCCTTCGTGGACCAAAACATTCCGCAACGGCTGGAGGAGCAGCTGTCATTTCCCTACCGGCAGCGCTCGCAGCTGGTCCGGGCGCGGGATGCGGAAGGCCTGCTAAAGCTGGCCGCCACCGAGGAAGCACTGAAACCGGCGCCGCGGGCCCTGCAGCCCCGGCTCGACGGGGAGTCCGTGTCGTTCGGGCTGGTGTTCGAACCGGCGGCGGAGTACGAATCGGTCCGGCTGGTGGCACGCGCCCGCGGGACAGACGCCGAAGTCGGCTTTGACGTCCGGCACGACGGCGGCGGCTACCGTGCCGTCCTGCCTCGGAGCGAACTGGCCGGCCTGGGCCCGGTGCTGGTGGACCTGTTCGTGCAGCTCCGGTTGGACGGCATAACCGGTCCGGCCCGCAGGATCTTGGCACCGGAACAGGGGTTGCCCCTCATTGCCGCAGGCCTGCGCGCGTACGCCACGGTGCATGGGAACCTCAGCTTGGACCAGCGCAAACAGCACGCGGCGCAGGGCATGGCCTAGGGGAGGCGCCGGCCCGCACCTCAGACCGCGACCTCACGGGCCGTTGCCTCCAGGACTGCCCGGAAGGCCAGGATGGCCGGTCGGTTGGCAGAGCCGCGGCGGACCGAGGTGAAGACCGTGCGCCGCGGCAGGCCCGGCAGGTCCAGCAGCAGGCAGGTGGTGTCCCGGCCGGTCCAGACCAGGTCCGGCATGAACGCCACCGCGTTGCCAGATTCAATCAGCCGGATCTGCGCCTGCAGGTCGGCCGTTTCATACCGCACATCCGGCTCGAATCCGGCCTGGCGGCACGCCTGTTCCGCCCAATGCCGGGAAGCTGCGCCATGCGGCTCCATCACCCACGGCAGGCTCCGGGCGTCGTCGACCGAGGTGACGGCGGTTCCGGCCACGGCGGCGGGCGGTGCCGCGAGCCGGATGGCGTCGCTGGTCAGTTTCTGCCGATCCAGCTCCGCATGGTGCGGCGCCGCGTGGCCGGGGTATTGCTCGGCGATGACCAAGTCGAAGTCGCGCGCCCACGTCTCGTACAGCGCCGTCTCCGGTTCACGCTGGACCATCTCGATCCGCACGTCCGGGTGCCGCTGCCGCATGGCGGTGAGGGCCTCCGGCAGCAGGGCCAGCGCCGCGGATTGGAACGCCGCCAGCCGGACGGTTCCGGTTACCGCGGTCAGCGACGCCGCCAAGTCCGTTTCGGCCTGCTCGAGGGTGGACAGCAGCGACTCGGTGTGCCCCACGAGGATCTCGGCCTGCGGCGTGAGCTGCACCCGGCGTCCGGCCTTTCGCAGCAGCGCCACCCCTGCTTCCTTTTCCAGCAAGGCCAGCTGCTGGGAGACGGATGACGGGCTCAGGCTCAGCGCGGCGGCCGCCTCCGCCAAGGTGCCGCGGACTTTGACCTCGCGCAGCAGCCGCAGTCTCCGGACATCCAGCACGGCAACTCCACTCATCAGGAAAACCAATGATTATCGGTCGGAAAAGATCGCTTTTACTTCACGAAGTCTAGTTCCATACTGGTCCTGAGGGAACATTGCAATTTCGTTGAAGGGACAGATGCTGCCATGAACGATGCCCTGAAGGAGGCTCCGGTGCAGACCACTAAGCTGCCCGATGAGCAGATGGCCGACCTCGCCGCCGACTCCATCAAACTGGTCCGCCACTGGCTGACCGAGGCCGAGAAAGTCCCCGCCGACGCCTCCGCCCGCCAGCTGGCCGGCGTCTTGAATGATCCGAACGGGCTGGATTTCACCGTGGGATTCGTCGACGGCGTGATCCGCCCCGAGGACCTGAGCGTTGCCGCCCGCAACCTGTCCGCACTGGCACCGAAGGTTCCGGCCTTCCTGCCCTGGTACATGCGGGCCGCGGTGCGCGTGGGAGGCACCATGGCCCCGGTCCTCCCGCACGTGGTCATTCCGGTGGCCCGGCGGGTGCTGCGCGAAATGGTGGGCCACCTGATCGTGGACGCGACCGATGCCAAGCTGGGCCCGGCCATCGCCAGGATCCGCGGGGAAGACGTCAGGCTGAACATCAACCTGTTGGGCGAGGCCGTCCTGGGGAGCCGCGAGGCGGAACGCCGGCTCGAAGGCACCAAACGCCTGCTGGCCCGCGACGACGTCGACTACGTTTCCATCAAGGTCTCCTCTACCGTGGCACCGCACTCGCACTGGGCCTTCGACGAGGCCGTGGAGCACGTCGTCGACAGCCTGACCCCGCTGTACCGGCAGGCGGCCAACTCCCCGAAGCCCAAGTTCATCAACCTGGATATGGAGGAGTACAAGGACCTGGAGATGACCATGGCGGTCTTCACCAAGATCCTGGACAAGCCGGAGTTCGAGCAGCTGGAGGCCGGCATTGTGCTGCAGGCCTATCTGCCGGACGCGCTGCAGGCCATGATCCGGTTGCAGGAGTGGTCCGCCGCCCGCCGCGCCCGCGGCGGCGCCGCGATCAAGGTCCGCGTGGTCAAGGGCGCCAACCTGCCCATGGAGCACGTGGAAGCGTCGCTGCACGGCTGGCCGCTGGCCACCTGGGGAACCAAGCAGGACTCGGACACCAACTACAAGCGCGTGATCAACTACGCCCTGCACCCGGACCGGATCGGCAACGTGCGGATCGGCGTCGCCGGGCACAACCTGTTCGACGTCGCGTTCGCCTGGCTGCTGGCCAAGCAGCGCGGCATCGGACACCTCGCGGGGGCCATCGACTTCGAGATGCTGCTGGGCATGGCGCAGGGCCAGGCCGAGGCGGTGAAGAAGGACGTCGGGTCGCTGCTGCTCTACACCCCGGTGGTCCACCCCGGCGAGTTCGACGTGGCCATCGCCTACCTGATCCGGCGGCTCGAAGAGGGCGCCAGTAGCGAGAACTTCATGTCCGCAGTCTTCGAGCTCAGCAAGAACGAGCACCTCTTCGAGCGCGAGAAGCAGCGCTTCCTCGCCTCGCTCGAGAACCTCGACGACGACGTCCCGGAACCGAACCGGCAGCAGGACCGCACCAAGCCCGAACCGGCCCGGCCCGCCGACTCCTTCGATAACATCCCGGACACCGATCCGTCGCTGCCCGCCAACCTGGCCTGGGGCCGGGAGATCCTGTCCCGCGTACCGGGCTCGAGGCTCGGCATCGACACCGTTGCCGCCGCCGAGGTCACGGATGAAGCGCAGCTGGCGCAGGTCGTGGCCACGGCCGTCGACCAGTCCAAGAGCTGGGGGGCGATGAGCGGCGCCGAACGTGCCGAGGTGCTGCACAAGGCCGGCGACAAACTGAATGCCCACCGCGCCCGGCTGTTAGAGGTCATGGCTGCCGAGGCGGGCAAGACCCTGGACCAGGGCGACCCGGAGGTGTCCGAGGCCGCCGACTTCGCGCACTTCTACGCCGAGCTGGCGCGCATGCTGGACACGGTGGACGGCGCCGAATTCGTTCCGTCCCGGCTGACCGTGGTCACCCCGCCGTGGAACTTCCCGACGGCGATCCCCGCCGGAGGCGCGTTGGCGGCGCTGGCCGCGGGCTCCGCCGTCGTGATCAAGCCTGCGAAGCAGGCGGCCCGCACCGGGGCCGTGATGGTGGAAGCGCTGTGGGAGGCATTTGACGAAGCCGGGGTGCCGCGCGATGTGCTGCAGCTGGTGCAGCTGGGCGAGCGCGAACTGGGCCGGCAGCTGGTCTCGCACCCGGAGGTGGACCGCGTGATCCTCACCGGCGCCTACGAGACCGCCGAGCTGTTCCGCTCCTTCCGCCCGGACCTGCCGCTGCTGGCCGAGACCTCCGGCAAGAACGCCATCATCGTCACGCCCAGCGCCGACTTCGACCTGGCCGCCAGGGACGTCGCCTACTCCGCGTTCGGCCATGCCGGGCAGAAGTGCTCCGCGGCCTCGCTGGTGATCCTGGTGGGATCCGCCGCCACGTCGCCGCGCTTCCGCAACCAGTTGGTGGACGCGGTCACCTCGATGAAGGTGGGCTATCCCCAGGATCCGGCCACCCAGATGGGCCCGGTCATCGCCCCGGCCGAAGGCAAGCTGCTGGACGGGCTGACGACGCTGGGCGCCGGCGAGAGCTGGCTGATCCGGCCGGAACAGCTGGACGAGACCGGCAAGCTCTGGAGTCCGGGCGTGCGCACCGGGGTAAAGCGCGGCTCGCGCTATCACCTGACCGAGTTCTTCGGCCCGATCCTCGGGGTGATGACCGCCGAAACGCTCGAAGAGGCGGTCGCCATCACCAACGACATCGAGTACGGCCTGACCTCGGGCCTGCATTCACTGGACCGGGACGAGCTGGACTACTGGCTGCAGAACATCCAGGCCGGCAACCTCTACGTGAACCGGGGCATCACCGGCGCCATCGTCCGGCGCCAACCCTTCGGCGGCTGGAAGAAGTCCTCGGTGGGGGCCGGAACCAAGGCCGGCGGACCGAACTACCTGGTCGGGCTCGGCGACTGGGAGACCGCACCGTCGACGGCCACCGCCGACATCACCGGCGCGGCGGCGAAGCTGCTGGAGGCTGCCCGGCGCGCGGGCCAGGCGCTGTCCGCCGACGAGCTCGCCGGGCTGGAACGCTCGCTGCGCTCGGACGCTGCCGCCTGGGCCGCCGAGTTCGGCGCGGCCAAGGACGTGTCCGGCCTGACCGCCGAGCGCAACGTGTTCCGCTACCTGCCCGTGCCGGTCACGGTCCGGCTGTCCGACGGCGAGCCGCTGGCCAAGCTGGTCCGCGTGCTGGCCGCCGGCGTGCGGGCCGGCTCCGCGGTCACGGTGTCCACCGCCGTCGAGCTTCCCGCGGCACTGCGGGCCGTGGCCACGGAGCTGGATCTTGCCGTGGCCGTGGAGGACGACGCCGACTGGCTGACCCGGGTGCCACGGATCGGCGCCGGGCGGATCCGGCTGATCGGCGGGGACGCCACGGCGCTCGCCGTCGCCGCCGGCGGGCGGCCGGATGTGGCTGTCTACGCCCACGACGTGACCGAAGCCGGCCGGGTGGAAATGCTGCCGTTCCTGCACGAGCAGGCCGTCAGCATCACCGCGCATCGCTTCGGTACGCCCAACCACCTGGCCGACGGCTTGATCTAGCCTGCGGCAGCCCATGCGGGCGGCGGTGTGTTTGCACCGCCGCCCGCGTGTGTCAGGCTCGGGCTATGGCTGACAACCTCTCTTTCCGGCTGAACGAGGATCTAAGGCGCTACGAGGTGCTGGCCGCCCGGTCCCTGGCAGGGTTCACCGAGTTTCAGGCGCACGGCGGGACCGTGGCGTTCACCCATACGCGGGTGTTCGATGACTTTGCCGGCCAGGGCCTGGCCGGCAAGCTGGTGCGCCATGCGCTGGACGACGTGGTCGCCGGCGGGAGGAAGATCGTTCCGTACTGCGAGTACGTTGCGGGCTGGCTGCACAAGCACCCGGAGTACGAGCCGCATGTCGAGTGGCCCGAAAGCCCCGAATAGGATCCACCACGCGCACGGCGGATTACTGCTGCGGGCTGCGGGCTGCGGGGTGGGGTCAGGGGTGCCGGCGCATCCAGCTGACGGCGTGCAAGGTCAAGGTGGCGACGACGGTGAGCAGCCCGGCGATCAGGATCGTGGGCGCGACGGAGCTGAAGATGAAAATCCACGGCGGCCCGTAGCTGCCCGTGGGCCCGAGCATGGCGTCCAGCTCGATGAAGTGCGGTGCCAGCGAGCCCCAGGCCCCGAACCCGGCCAGCCCCAGGCCCAGCACCCACATCGCTGCTAGGAACGGATTGACCTTTCGGCGGAGCGGCGCCGCACCCGCCGGCCTCGCCGTCACGACGGCGTCGGGCGGAATGACCTCGGCGATGCCGGTCGCCTGGGCTGTGCTGTGGTCGGCGCGGGGGTCCGTCGCGGGCGCCGCATGCGTCGCGGCCGCAGGAAATGCCGGGCTCACCCGGGTGTCCGCCGGGGTGTCCGGTGGGGTGACGGGCCGGGGGAGCCGCGCCGCCGGCGGTACCGCCGCCTGCTGGCCCGCCGCCTGCTGGCCCGCCGTCGGCCGGGCCCCGGCGGTGCGCGGGGTGCCGCCCGTCGTTGCGGCGCCAGCCGTTTCGCCGCCGCGCTGGTAGATCGCGTCGTACCGCTGGTCGAACTGTGATGCGGACATGGTCCCCCTTCTCGCCGGCCTTTGCTTGAATCTACCGGATGCCCTGCGGCGCTGTTAGGCTGTGCGCCATGGGAATTCTGATTTTCGAGTAACCAGGTCTTGGACCGGTCAATCCGACCACCACACAAGGCTTGCTGAGGCTGTACCTCGCGAGTGGTTCCCTGATCCCACCCCCGCTCACGCCCGGATGATGCTCCGGGTATTGTGGCGTCCTGTCTTGACGACAGGTGCGGCGGACCAGTTCCCGGCAGGCTCCTGAAAATACCGAAGGAGAGCCATGACTGACATCGATCCGCGGGCACCAAAACCCGCCGAATCCCGTGAACCAAACATCCACCTCGCCCCGGCCGCCGCGGCCAAACTGACCGAGGACCAACAGGCGAGGCTGGCTTCCCGCCGTGCGGCCAAGGCCGGCGACCTGGCCGGCTGGCACAGCATCGGCAACAGCCACAAGCCGAAGCACGCCAGCGGCCGGCAGGGACCGCCCGAGAAAAAGATCCGCTGGTAACGCCTGCCCGCGAGGGCGCCGGCCAGTGCCCCGGTGGAAGATTCCGCCGGGGCACTGCCCTGTCCAACCGGGCCACGGTGTATGCGGCAGGCCGGTCCTGAAGGCGACGCCCGCTGGGCCGGGCGCCCTGGGCCTGATATCGCCCTAATGCCTTATATAGGGTGGCAGGAGAGGGAGCCCTGAGCGGGCGGAGCTACGGGAGGAAAACGGCATGAGGCCAGATGTGCGGCGGATGTTGCTGATCCAGGCCGGTAACGTCTTGCAGTTCGCCATCGCCGTTGGTGTCATCGTCGTGGCCATCGACACCATGACGGCCTTCTCGCTGGGCTCGCGGCAGGACCCGGAGGGCGGCGGCACGCTGGCGGGCTTCGCCCTGGCCGGAGCCATCGCCGTCGTTGTCCTCGCGGTTTTTGCCTACCGCTGGACGGCGCGCGGCGAGCGGTATGCGCCGCTGTTCGCGGTGCTCGGCTGGGCCGTGCTCTGGCTGCCGCTCAGCCTGACGCTGGGCATGGGCGGCGAGGACGGCGTGGGCCTGGCCTATCTGGCCACGCTGGTGTGCGGGGCGGGGATTGTGCTGTCGCTCGTGGCGCTGGGCAGCAAAAAACCCCGCTGATCGGCGAGGCCGGCCGGCACGCGGGCCGTGGAGGCCGCGTGCCGGCTGCCTCAGCCTGTGGGCCTAGAGGCCGCGGGTTTCGTCGCGCCGGATGGTCTCGCCGGTGTGCGGATCCTCGATGCGGCGGCTTTCCGTCACGCGGTGCTCGCGGCGTGGGACGGCCATGATGATGGAGACGATCAGGCCGAGCACGCCTACGCCCATCAGGATCCAGCCGATCAGCGTCAGGTCGATGAAATCCACGACGTCGGCAACGGCGAAGGCCAGAATTGCGCCGATGGCAATCAAGGCGATTGATGATCCGATTCTCATAGCCAGCAACTCCTTTAGGTTGGGCGGCCGGCGCAGCTGGCGCTGCATCCGGCCGTCGTACAGGAAGTACGCGGTGCTTTGTCAGCATACTTGGTGTTTTGGGGAACGTCCCGCAACCCGTGACTTACGCTTAAGGCCGGAACACCATCACGGTGCTGATTGCTCCAGGAGGGTTTGTGGCCAGAGGACGGAAGATCAACCCAGCCATGCGGGTCGCCGCCGACGCGGCTTTCGACAAGCACGGCAACCCAAAGCCGGGCGTAACGACCGCCATCATGAAGGCGCTGGACGTCCAGCGGCCGCTGGTGCTGGCCAACCTGGACCGGCTGCGGCGCAAGAACCCGGACGCGACGCCGGCCGAGCTGGCCGCGAAGCTGGAAAAGAGATACCTGGCAGCGGTGACCACCGGCGGCGCGGCGGTGGGGGCTTCGGCCGTCGTGCCAGGTGTTGGCACGGTGGCGGCACTGGGCTTCTCCGCGGTGGCGACGGTGGGCTTCCTGGAAGCCACCGCCCTGTTCGCCCAGTCCATCGCCGAACTGCATGGCATCGATACCGAGAACCCCGAGCGCTCCCAGGCCCTGGTGATGGCCATCCTGATGGGCGACGAGGGCAGCTCCCTGATCCGTGAGTTCGCCGGGCAGGCCGGCGGGCGCGGCGGAAACCCGTCGCGGGCTTGGGGCAGCGCGGTGGGCAGCAGCATGCCCTCCGGCATGGTCAGCTCGCTCGTGGACAGCCTGAAAAAGCGTTTCCTGACCAAACTGCTGGCCAAGCAGGGGACGGCGATGCTCGGCCGCGCGGTTCCCTTCGGCATCGGCGCGGCCGTTGGTGGTGCCGGTAACCATGTGATGGGCCGGCGCGTCATCGAAGCCACCAGGACCGCCTTCGGGGAGCCGCCGATGGTGCTGCCGATGTCCCTGGTGGAGGACCTCGCCGACAACCGGTACCGGCTGGGCGAGCTGCCGGCGGTGCCCGGCCGGGTCGCCGGCCGGATGCTGGAGAGGCTGCCCGGCCGCAGGCGGACGGCGCCGGCGGCCCTCGAGGCGTCCGGCGACCAGGACGGCGATGGCCGCAGCCGCCCCGCCGGCGGACCCGACGACGGGACCGGGCCGTGACAGCACC
Source organism: Arthrobacter sp. Y3223151 (assembly GCF_059091125.1). NCBI lineage: Bacteria > Bacillati > Actinomycetota > Actinomycetes > Micrococcales > Micrococcaceae > Arthrobacter > Arthrobacter sp. Y3223151. The sequence continues at coordinate 676,005 of NZ_JBNHGI010000001.1, forward strand.
CGGCGGCCGCCCTGCCCGCCAAGGCGATCCGGTTCGAGCTGAGTCGGGGGGCCGGCCGGGGATCGACCTGAACAGCGATCTTGGAGAATCGGTCGACGGTCGGCTGATGGGCGACGACGCCGCGATGTTTCCGCTGATCACCAGCGCGAACATCGCCTGCGGCTACCATGCCGGCGACGACGAGACGATGCTGGCCAGTTGCCGCCGCGCCGTGGAGCACGGGGTGGCGGTGGGCGCGCACGTTTCCTACCGGGACCGGGCCGGGTTTGGCCGCCGAAGCCTGGACGTCGCCGCGGCCGACCTGACCGCCGACGTGGCTGCCCAGCTGGCCGCCCTCGACCGGATCGCCAGGGGCGCGGGGGCACGAGTGGCTTACGTGAAGCCGCATGGCGCGCTCTATAACCGGATAGTCCACGACCGCAGCCAGGCCGCGGCGGTGGTCGAAGCCATCGGCGCCTTCGAGCCGCGGCTTCCCCTCCTCGGGCTGCCCGGATCGGCGGCGCTCGAACTGGCGGCCGCCGCCGGACTGCCGGTGTTCCGGGAGGCTTTCGTGGATCGCGGTTACCGGGCGGACGGAACACTCATTCCGCGCGGCGAGCCCGGCGCCCTGCTGGAAGACCTGGAGGAAATTGCGGACCGGGCCGTGGACTTCGCCCGCGACGGGGCGGCGGATTCCCTCTGCGTCCACGGCGATACCCCGGGCGCGGTGGCGATGGCGCGGCTGGTCCGGGAACGGCTGGCCGCCGCCGGGATCCCACTGCGTCCCTTCACGGGGGCTGCCGGCCACCGGTCCGGCCGGCGCCCCGCCGCCGGCGATTCCCGCACCGCCGGCGCGGCACCCGTTCCCGCTCCCTCCGGGCCCCGCACCACTGGACGGTAGGGTGCGGATCCTGCCCTTCGGCGCGAACGCCCTGCTCGCCGAATTCGACACCCTCGACGACGTCCTGGCGCACTACAACGCACTCTCGGTTGCGCCGCTGCCGGGCGTGACGGAGCTGGTTCCCGCGGCCCGCACCATCCTGGCGGCCTTCGACGACCCGGCGGCCGCCGCCGTCGTCCGCCGCTGGCTGGAACAGACCCCACCGCACGACGGCGGCGCACGCACCACCGGGGACGAGGTCACGGTCGAGGTGGACTACTCGGGGGAGGACCTGCCGGCGGTGGCACGGATCCTGGGCGTGAGTGAGGCGGACGTCGTGCGGCGCCACCAGCAGTGCGAATGGGTAGCCGCTTTCACCGGCTTTGCGCCGGGCTTCGCCTACCTGGTGGCACCCGGGAACTCGCTGCAGGTACCGCGGCTGGCCGAACCGCGGACCCGGGTGCCGGCCGGATCGGTGGGCCTGGCGGGCGAGTTCACCGGCATCTACCCCTCCGCGTCACCCGGCGGCTGGCAGCTGATCGGCAGGACCGATGAGCGGCTGTGGGACGCCGCGCGGGAGCAGCCGGCGCTGATTGCGCCGGGAACGCGCGTGCGGTTCAGGGCGGTGTAGCCGGTGATCACCGTAGTCACGGCGGGACCGCAACTTCTGGTGCAGGACCTCGGCCGGCCGGGCCACGCCGCGATCGGGCTGAGCCCGTCCGGCGCGCTGGACGCCCGGGCACTGCGCACGGCCAACCGCCTGGTCGGAAACCCCGACACCGCGGCGGGGCTGGAGTTGCTGCTGGGCGGCGCCGTGCTGCGGTTCGACGCCGACACGGTGGTGGCGGTGGCCGGGGCCTCCGGCAAACTCTCGGTGACGGGCCCGGGAAACGCGGCGGCTAAGCCTGCGTCCGCGGGCCGGCCGCGGAAGGACCGACCGGATCTTTATCGGCCCATCCGCGTCCGTGCCGGCCAGCGGCTGGAGATCGCCCCCGCCGCGTCCGGGCTCAGGTATTACCTGGCGGTGGCTGGCGGCATCGTGGCCGAGACCCTGATGGGATCGGCGGCCACGGATCTGCTCTCCGGCATGGGGCCGGCTCCGCTGCGGGACGGGGACGTGGTGGAGACCGGGGTTGTTCCACCGGCCGGACGGACCGGCTCGAACCCCGCCGCCGCGCTCGCCGGCGAGGGCCCAGGACACGCCAAGCACCAAGGGCCCGCCGTCGATTCGCGCTGGACGCCGGTGCCGCTGCCGCCCGCCGCCGCCGTGACCGTGCGGCTCCGCCCCGGGCCGCGGCTGGACTGGTTCACCGCCGAGGCGCGCCAGCGGCTGGTGCTGGGCCGGTGGACGGTCAGCGCCGAGAGCAACCGGATCGGACTGCGCCTGCTGGGCCGGCCGCTGCGGCGCGCGGTCGACCGGGAATTGCCCAGCGAAGGCATGGTTACCGGCGCGGTGCAGGTGCCGCCGTCGGGCTTGCCCACCGTATTCCTGGCCGACCATCCGGTGACCGGCGGCTATCCGGTGCCGGCCGTGGTGGAAGCGGCCGACCTCCCGGCGCTGGCCCAGGCCCGGCCCGGCCAACGTCTCCGCTTTCTCTGGGCGGGCTAGGGCCCGAAGTGGACCTTGTGCTCCGTTTCGGGCTCGGGCTCCGGTTCAAACCGGAGCATTAGTCACGAACTGGAGCGGATGCTCCACCGGGAGCCTAGCGCCGGCTAGCCGAAGGCGGCGGTGGCCACCGTGAAGATCGCCAGCCCGGCCAGGGAGCCGACCACAGTGCCGTTGATCCGGATGAACTGCAGGTCCCGGCCCACCTGGAGTTCGATCTTCCGCGACGTCTCCTGCGCATCCCAGCGCTCCACCGTTTCGGTGATGACCGCGGCAATCTGCGAACGATAGGTGCGGACCAGGTACCCGGCCGCCTCCTCGATCCAGCCGTCGATCTTGGCCGCCAGTTCCGCGTCGGTGGCCAGCCGGTGGCCGAAGTCTCCGACCGCCCGCTTGAACGTCAGGCTCAACCCGCTCTGGGGGTCCTCCACCGCCTCCAGCAGGGCGGTCTTCAGCGTCTCCCACGTGCGGGCCGCCAGTGAACGCACTTCGGGGTCGCCGAAGGCGTTGTGCTTGATCGCCTCCACCCGTGCCATCATTTCGGGATCGTGCTGCAGGTCCTGTGCCAGGGAGTTCAGGTACCCGTCTAACTGCTGGCGCATCGGATGATCCGGGTCGGCCTGCACCGCGATGAGGAACTTGTACAGCTCCAGATGGACCTTGTCGCCCACCAGCGAATCCAGGAAGGGCGGGACCCAGGTCGGTGAGCGGTCGGACACCAGCCGCGCCACCGTGTCCTGGTTGTCCAGGACCCAGTCGGCGGCGCGGTCCAGCAGCAGATCCACCAGCTTCAGGTGGTGGCCGTCGCGCAGCACGTGCTCGGCCAGCCGGCCCAGCGGCGGTCCCCACTGCGGGTCGATCAGATGCCGGCGCGCCAGTGACTCAATCAGTTCCTGCACGTCCTCGTCATTGAGGACCGTCAAGGCTCCGCGGATGGCCGTGGCGCCCTCGCGGGCAATCCGCTCGGTGTTTTCCGGCCGTTCCAGCCAGAGGCCGGCCTTGGCAGTGATCCCAAGGGAACCGATCTTGGCCTTGACCACGTCCTCGGCCAGGAAATTCTCTTCCACGAACTGGCCCAGGCTCGCGCCGATCTGGTCCTTGCGGCGCGGGATGATCGCGGTGTGCGGAATTTTCAGCCCCATCGGGTGTTTGAACAGCGCGGTCACGGCGAACCAGTCCGCGAGTGCACCCACCATTCCGCCCTCGGCCGCGGCCCGAACATAGCTCAGCCACGGGTAGCGGTCCTGCAGCGCAAAGGACACCACGAAGATCACCGCCAGCACCAGCAGCAAACCCGTGGCGAGCAGTTTCATCCGCCGCAGGCCTGCGGCACGAACGCTGTCCGGCAGCACGGAAAGCTGGCTCTTTCCGCCACCCGGGAGGCTTCCGGGGATGTTGTGCGCCGCGTGTCCGGCCGCCGTCCGCCCTTCCGCCGTGTCAGGTGCGACGCCGCCGCCCGTCTGAGTGCCCATGTTGCCTCCGAAACCGAATCGCCGAACGATCATCGTTCGTTCACCCACCAGTCAACCCTACGGCGGGTCCCGATGTCCGGTCATCGCGTACGGTGAATTCATGCACCAGAGGATCTACGCCCACCGTGGTTCCAGTGAGCAGTATGCGGAGAATACGCGGGCCGCTTACCTGCAGGCGATCGCCGACGGCGCCGACGGGATCGAGTGCGACCTCCACCTGACCAAAGACCGCCGGCTGGTCTGTTTCCACGACTTCACGCTGGACCGCACCTCCACCGGCACCGGCAACGTGTCCGATCACACGCTGGACGAACTGCTGCAACTGGACGTCAGTTCGTGGAAGGGCACGCCGATTCCGGCCGAGTACGGCGGCACCGCCGACCAACTGGTGACGCTGGACGACCTCGTCGATCTCATGCGCGACGCCGGCCGGCCGCTGGGCCTGGCCGTAGAGCTCAAGCACCCGAGCCCGTACGGGCAGGAGCTGGAAGACGAGGTGCTCAGGTACCTGATGGCGGAGGGCTGGGATCCGGAAACCTCCCGGCTGGACAACATCCAGGTATCCTTCATGAGCTTCCACCCGGACGCCGTGAAGTACCTGGCCGACCACATACCGGGCCAGTATCTGTGCCAACTCCTGGATGACATCGACGCCGAAGAACTCAAAGCCAGCCTCCTGATGGGCGAGTTGACCGTCGGCGCAGTTGCAGTACTGCTGCGACGGGCGCTGTCTGAAGGCGAAGGCCTGATCGAATCGCACCGCGTAGGCTGGGCCGGACCCGGCATCGACTACGTGCGCTCGCATCTGCCGCTCGTCCGGCGATGGCTCGACGCCGGCACGCAGTTCCGCGTCTGGACGGTGGACGATCCGCAGGACGTGGAGCTGTGCCGCGAGTTGGGTTTCGGCGAAATCACCACCAACCGGCCGGCCGCGGTTCGCCGGCAGCTGCAGGCTGCACCGGCCTAGACAGCCGCTGCCGTAACCGGGTCCCTTGTGATTGAGTGGAGAGATGGCATCTCCCATTGAGGACTACGCACTCATATCGGATCTGCATACTGGAGCCCTGGTGTCCCGGTCCGGGAGCATGGACTGGCTCTGCCTTCCCCGCTTCGATTCTCCCAGCGTCTTCAGTGCGCTGCTCGGGCACCCCGGGCACGGCCGCTGGCTGCTGGCGCCGGACGGCGCGCATCCGCAGAGCGGGGAAGCGATGGGGACGGGTGTGCACGGCGGACTGAGCAGCGACCCGTTGGAGGTCCAGCGCAGCCAGCCGCCGGTCTCGACGCGCGAACAAAATGAAGCAGTTTCGGCGGCCGCGGAGAGCCCCGGCCGGTCCGCAACGGACGAGGCGAAAAAGTCCGCCGGTGCGGGGCCCGGGGCCGAGGAAGCCGGACAAATTGGCGACGCGGCCGGCACCGCCGAAGCTGGCGCATCCCCGGCCGCCACCGGCGCCACCGAGGCCGGCGTTTCCGTGGCTGCGACTGGCGCCACCGAGGCCGGCGTATCCGTGGCTGCAACCGGCGGCACGGGCGGCCCGACGGCGGCCGGGTCGACGTCGGCACGCCCTACCCTCACGGACACCTTGCCCCGCGGCAACGTTGTGTCCGCGCCGGCTGCAACCGAGGCTGCAGGGGGCGGCCGCACCGGCACCCCGGTCGTCGCAGAGGCGGCAGAGGCAACAGAGGCGCCGTCCGCCGTCGTCGTTGAACGCTCCTATATTCAGTCGACGTTTGTGCTGCAGACCCGCTGGAAGAGCGAAACCGGCGAGGCACTGGTGACCGAGTTCATGCCGGTGGGCGACCGCCGGGCATCACTTGTCCGCCGCGTCGAGGGCCTTTCCGGCGAAATGACCATCCGGCAGGAACTGATCATGCGGTTCCACTACGGGGACGTGGTGCCGTGGGTGAACCGCGTGCACGAGGAAGCCACCGGCCGGGAATCGATCGTCGCCATCGCCGGCCCGGACGCGCTGGTGCTGCACGGGGAGCGCCTGCCGCGCGCCGCCAACCGCCGGCACGAAGGCGAATTCACGGTCAAGGCCGGCGAAACGGTCGATTTCGAGCTGTGCTGGTTCCCGTCCCACCGGACGGTGCCGCCGGCGATCGACGTCGACACAGCGCTGGCGGAAACGGTGCGCTACTGGCAGACCTGGTGCTCACGGTTCCCGCCGCAGGGGGATTACCACGGCATCGTCAAGCGTTCCCTGCTGGTGCTGCGCGCCATGACGCACGAGACCACCGGCGGGATCGTCGCCGCGCCGACTACCTCGTTGCCGGAGTCCTTCGGCGGGGAACGGAACTGGGACTACCGCTACGTCTGGCTCCGTGATGCGGCGCTGACGCTCGAATCGATGATGACCCACGGCTACGAAGACGAGGCGCTACAGTGGCGCAACTGGCTGCTGCGCGCGGTGGCCGGCGATCCGGAAGACCTGCAGATCATGTACGGGGTGGCCGGGGAACGCGACCTGGAGGAACGGATCATCCCGCACCTGCCCGGCTATGAAGGGTCGGCACCGGTGCGGGTGGGAAACGGCGCGGTGGGCCAGTACCAGGCGGATGTGATCGGCGAGGTCATGGTCGCGCTGGAGAAGCTGCGCAACATGGGCGGCACCGAGGACCACTTCTCCTGGCCGCTGCAGAAGGCCATGCTGCACTACATCGAGAAGCACTTCGACCAGAAGGACCAGGGCATCTGGGAGATGCGGGGCGAACGGCGCTACTTCACCCACTCCCGGGTGATGATGTGGGCGGCGTTCGACCGCGGTGTGCGGGCGGTGCAGGAGCACGGCCTGGACGGCGAAGCCGAGCACTGGGCGCAGCTGCGGGACACGCTGCGCGAAGAGATCATGGAGCACGGCTTCAACCGGGAGATCAACTCCTTCACCCAGACCTATGACGGCACCGAGGTGGACGCCTCGCTGCTGGTGCTGCCGCAGGTGGGCTTCGTGAAGTACGACGACGACCTGATGCTGGGGACCGTCGCCCGCCTGGAGCAGGAGCTCGTGGATGCGGACGGACTGATCCTGCGCTACCGGACCGAGTCGGGGCTGGACGGGCTGGCTCCGGGCGAGCACCCGTTCCTGGCCTGCTGCTTCTGGCTGGTGGAACAGTATGCCCGTTCCGGGCGGATCGGCGACGCCCGGGACCTGATGGACCGGCTGGTCGGTTACGCCAACGACCTGGGGCTGATGGCCGAGGAGTACGACAGCGAGAACAAACGGATGACCGGCAACTTCCCGCAGGCGTTCTCGCACCTGGCCTTGATCCGGGCGGCGGACGCGATTAACGGCCACGCGCAGGAAGCCGTGTAGGCGCAAGCCGTTTAGCCGCAGCCGCGTCACCCGGCCGTTTGCACAGTTTCCACAGCGATATCCACGGCTGGGGGCAGCGGCGCCGCGGCAGTCTTCCCGGCTACTGTAGACGGGTGAAGTTTCTCCAGTCCCCGGCCGTGAAAGTGGGGCTGTCCATCTCCATCGCCACCGGGCTGTACGGGGTGTCGTTTGGCGCATTGTCGGTGGCATCGGGACTCGACCTCTGGCAGACCATGGCGCTGAGCCTGCTGCTCTTTAGCGGCGGCTCCCAGTTCGCGTTCATCGGAGTGATCGGCGGCGGCGGCACCGGCATGGCCGCGATGACCGCTTCCGCCCTGTTGGGTATCCGCAACGGCATCTATGGCATGCAGATGAACGCGCTCGTCTCCCCGTCCCGCTGGTGGCGGCCGCTGGCCGCCCATGTGACCATCGACGAATCCACCGCCACGGCCTCCGGCCAGGACCACCCGGGCGAGCAGCGGCGCGGTTTTTGGACCGCCGGCGTGGGTATATTCCTGCTCTGGAATCTATTCACGTTGGTGGGGGCACTGGCCGGCAACGCCCTGGGTGATCCGAGGCAGTGGGGGCTGGACGGAGCCGCCGTCGCCGCGTTCCTGGCGCTGCTGTGGCCGCGGCTGAAAGGCAAGGAACCGGCCGCCATCGCGGTTGCCTGCGCCCTGGCCACGCTGCTGGCCGTGCCATTCGTGCCCAGCGGAGTGCCCATCCTGGTGGCCGCGGCGGTCGCGGCCGCCATCGGCTGGTTCACCCATAAACCCATTCCCGCCGGGATGGCGCCGGACATCGAGCCCTACGACGAGCCGTATTCCGAGCACGACGGACCCCACACGCTCGCCAGGTCGGAGCGCCGGGCGGCGGGCGGCGACGATCCGGCCGGCAGCGGGGACGGAAGGGAGGCGCCATGAGCCTGTGGATTTGGATAGTGGCCGCCTGCGTCATCTCCTACCTCACGAAGCTGGCCGGCTATCTGGTGCCCGCCAAGTGGATGAAGAACCAGCGGATGTCGCGGGTCGCCGCCACCATGACCATCGGCTTGCTCGCGTCGCTGACCGTCGTCAACGCCTTCTCCACCGGCCAGCACTTGGCGCTCGACGCCCGGGTCGGGGCGCTGCTGGCCGCCGCGGTCGCCCTGCTGCTGCGCGCGCCGTTCCTGGTGGTGGTCATCGCCGGCGCGGCCGCGGCCGCACTGCTCCGCCTGGCCGGCTGGGGATAACCGCGGGCGGCGCACCGAGGCGCGGCTTAAGGCAAATTGACGACGGCGGTTCGCACCGCCGTCGTCAATCATTCGGTTAGGGGTCAGTCAGCGATCTTGGCGACCAGCCGGCCGACGACTTCGCCCTTCTTCAGCTTCTCCAGGCCCTCCGGGATTTCCTCGAAGGTGATCTCGGTGATGGTCGGAGTGAGCTTGCCGGTGGCGAAGTAATCGTAGACGCCCTGTACGTCGTCCCGGGTGCCGCCCTGCGAGCCGACCAGGGTGACCTCGGAGAGGATCAGCGCCTTGGTGCTGATGGTCGATTCCAGCCGGCCCATGCCGACCTGGACCACGCGGCCGCCGCGGCGGACCGTCTCGATGGCCTCGGCGGTGGTTGTGCCGAAGCCGGCAAAATCGACGATGACGTCCAGGCCGATCTCCTTGAACTCGGCGATGGACTTCGCCACGTCCTTGGCGCCGGTCTCCTTGGCCTGGTCCCAGATCTTCTCGTTGACCTCGGCGACGTAGACCTCTGCGCCGGCCAACACGGCCACGCGGGCGCCAATGGAGCCAAGGCCGCCGAAGCCGATGATGCCGACCTTGTCGCCGGCCTTGACCTGGCCGTTGGCGATGACGGCGTGGTGGCTGGTCATGCCGGCATCGGTGCCGGCCGCGCCCTGGGCGAAGCTGACGTTGTCCGGGATGCGGACCAGGGCCTGCTGGTCGATGGCAGTCTTAAAGGAGAAGCCGCCGTCGAAGGCGTAGCCGGGAGCGCCGGCCGGAGTGGTCGGGCAGCAGCCGACGCGGTCGCCGACCTTCCAGTCGGTGACGCCTTCCCCGACCTCGGTGATGACGCCGGCCACCTCATGGCCGAGGGTTATGGGGCGCTTGGCCAGCGTCGAGAGCCAGCCCTCGTCCTCAAGCATGCCGACATCGGAGTGGCACAACCCGGCCGACTTGATGTCGATGACGACGCCGCCGGGTGCGGCGGTCGGCTCCTCGACTTCGTTCAGTTCAAGCGGCTCGTGGGTATTGGTAAACTGCCAGGCTTTCATGGGGTCTCCTGTGGCTCGGCTGCGGATGGTGCATTCCGCAGGCGACCGGTGGAACGGACCGGCGGAACGGTGCGGGTGCGAAACCCGTATGTCCAGCCTAGCCCCAAAACCCGCCATATTTTATGCAAATGCATGTAAAGTGCGTCACGTGCAGTGCGGGCCGAGGCCCCGCGGTTGCGGCAGGTGACACCGGACCTGTGCGCCGGCACGGGTGCTGTGGAAGACTGAAGCCATGCTTGTAGCCTTCTCTGTTGCACCCTCCGGGGTGCCTGTCGCCGGTCCCGCACCCCACGATGCCTCGGTCCATGACGCGGTTGCCGAGGCCGTCCGGATCGTCCGCGAATCCGGGCTGCCCAACCATACGGACGCGATGTTCACCACCATCGAGGGCGAGTGGGACGAGGTAATGGACGTGATCAAGCGTGCCACCGAGGCCGTGGGCCGCCACGGATCGCGCGTGTCCCTGGTGCTCAAGGCGGACATCCGTCCGGGATACTACGGCGAGCTCAACGGCAAGGTCGACCGCCTGGAGTCTGCCATCGCCGAACAGGAGCAGCAGTGACCGTCCAGCCGGGCCTGCCGGACGTCCATTCGGAAGCGGCGTGGACCGCCGTCGAAGATTACCTGACCGTCACCTTGGTGGGGGAGGACCAGTCCCAGGTCGCCGCCAGGGAGGGCGCCGCGCAAGAAGGCCTGCCGGCCATCGAGGTGAGCGCAACCCAGGGCAAGCTGCTGATGCTGCTGGCCAGGCTGAGCGGTGCCCGCAAGGTGCTGGAAATCGGCACGCTCGGCGGGTACAGCACCATCTGGCTGGCCCACGGACTGCCGGACGACGGCGAAGTGGTCAGCTGCGAGTACGAACCGCGGCACGCCGAGGTGGCGCAGCGGAACCTGGAGGCCGCCGGCGTCGCGGACAAGGCCAGCATCCGGGTGGGCGCCGCACTGGAAACCCTGCCGCGGCTCGCCGAAGAGGGCGTCGGGCCGTTCGACCTGGTGTTTATCGACGCGGACAAGGAAAACAACCGGCACTACGTCGAGTGGGCCCTGCGGTTGACGCGTCCCGGCAGCCTGATTGTAGTGGACAACGTGGTCCGGTCGGGCCAGGTGCTGACCGACGGCGGCGACGCGGAGGACCGCGACATCCGCGGCACCCGCGATGCGCTGGCGCTGCTGGGCTCCGACCCGCGTTTGGACGCCACAGCGATCCAGACCGTGGGCGGCAAGGGCTGGGACGGCTTCGCGCTGGCGCTGGTCAAGTAGCCGATGACGCGGCGGAGCACCCGTGCCGAGGCGGCACGGGAGCCGGAGGCTTCCGGCGGGCCGGCCGAGGGACGCTATGAGATTTCCTCCGGGATAGCCGAGCTGGTCCGCGAGCCTGACTCGGCGGACAGCTGGCTGCTCAAGATCAACGGCGTCCAGTCCTCCCACGTGGTGGTCGGCGATCCGTTGCGGTTGGACTTCGAATACATGCGCTGGATGGCGGCGCTGATCGCATCCCGCTGGGGGCCCGGGGCTAAGCTGCGGGCCCTGCACCTGGGCGGCGGGGCGTGCTCGATGGCCCGCTACCTGGCGGCCGCGTACCCGGAGGCGCGCCAGGTCGTGGTCGAGATCGACGCGAAGCTGGCCGACCTCGTGCGCCAGTGGTTCGACATCCCGCGTGCGCCGTTGGTACGCATCCGGGTGGGTGAAGCACGGGCGGTCACCGAATCACTGAGCGAGGACAGCCGGGACCTGCTGGTCCGCGACGTCTTCTCCGGCAGCGAGACCCCGTACGGACTGACCACGCTGGAATTCACCCGCGCGGTGCGGCGCGTCCTCTCGCCCGGCGGGGTCTATCTGGTGAACTGCGGCGACACACCCCGGCTGATCGGTGCCCGCGAGGAGGCGGCGACCATCGGCGAGGTGTTCGAGCACCGGGTGATCATTGCCGATCCGCCGATGCTCAAGGGCCGCCGGCACGGAAACGTGGTCATCGCTGCCAGCGACCAGCCGCTGGAAAACGGTCCGGGACTCGTCCGGGAGTTGCTGCACGGTGCCATGCCGGCACAGCTGTGGGACGGGCCGAGGGTAGAGAAGTTTTGCAGAGGATCGGCGATCCGGCAAGACCGGCCGGCCAATTAGTACCCTTTCCCGGAACGTTATGACTTCGGCCGGAAATTGTTTGTAAGATGGACACGAACGGCCGCGCAGCGGCCGTACTAGGCCCGGGAGTGAGCCGCTTGCGGCTGGCTCTCCGGAGGCAGGCATAGAAAGAACGGCTTCGACACTATGGATGGTGGCTGGAGCGCTATGTCTGCTCAGCCGGATTTAATCCGGCGCCGGATGCCGGGTGCTGACAACCTAATCCCCCCAAGTTAGGTGCAGTGCCCGGCATCTCGGTCATTAATCCTTTCACCGTGTGCCGGTCCCCTTCCCCAGGAGCTCGGCTTCCCGGCTGCGGGTCTCGCGCCTGAGCGCATCAACGACCGCCGCCACCGCCGGTTGCCGCAGCGACTCCGGGCGGGCCACCAGCCAGTACCCGAGCCGCTCCTCCAGTTCCCCCGGCAGGATACGGACCAGATCCGGGTGGCGGTTGGCCATGAAGCAGGGCAGCAGGCCGAGGCCGGCGCCGGCGCGGGTTGCCTCTACGTGGACGAAAACGTTGGTGGAACCCAGGGCGGTGGCCATCGCCGGCAGCAAGCGGCGCGCGGCGTCGAGATCGTCGACCTGCAGCATGGAGTCCACGAAATAGACCAGCGGGTGGTTCATGGCCGCGCGCACGCTGTCCGGTGCGCCGTGTTCCGCGAGATAGTCCCGGGAACCGTAGAGGCCCAGTACATAGTTGCCCAGCCGAATGGATCGGGCACGGATAACCTGCGGCCGCCCGACGACGACTTCGAAATCCAGGCCCGGCCGGTGTTGCGAGGCCTGGCGGGCAGCCGTAACGATCTCCACGCTGAGCCTGGGATGGTGCTGCTGCAGGCGGGCAATCGCCGGGGCGGCGACGAACGCGCTGAAACCGTCGGTGGCAGACATCCTCACGACCCCGGCCAACCGGTCGGCCTGATCCGGCGTGCGCCCGAGCTCCGTCAGCGATTCTTCGATCCGCTCGGCCACCGCTGCCGCCTTCCGGCCCAGGTCGGTCAGCTCCCAGCCCCCCGGCGCCCCGGAGAACACGCGGCCGCCCAGGGCCTTTTCGACGGCGGCGATGCGACGCGAGACGGTGGTGTGGTTCAGGCCCAGGTTCTCGGCGGCAACGGTATACCGGCCGGTGCGTGCGACGGCGAGGAGGATGATCAGGTCGTCCGGCTTGGCGGACTGCGGCGCGGGTGGCATATCTGCATCTTTGCAGACCATGCCTGCAAAGTTTGTCATTGATGCACATGCGGGAGCGGGGAATACTCGGCTACGTCTGTTTGTGACCACACTCACAGCGTGCGGGGGGAGTCCCGGCCGAAAACGCCGCAATAAACCGCACGCCATGCAAGGAGAATGATGAGCGCCCACGCTACCCCCACCGGACCCGGATCCGGCACGACGCACGAGTCGCCGCCGTCGGTCCTGCGCAAGGTCGTCACCGCTTCCATGGCCGGCACGGTCGTGGAATGGTACGAGTTCTTCCTCTATGCCACCGCGGCCACGCTGGTCTTCGGCGCCCTGTTCTTCCCGGATGCGGGTACCGAACTGGACGCGATCATCGCCGCGTTCGTCACGTTCGCCGTCGGCTTCATCGCCCGGCCGCTGGGCGGGATCGTGTTCGGCCACTTCGGCGACAAGCTGGGCCGGAAGAAGCTGCTGCAGGTGAGCATCATCCTGATCGGTGCCGCCACGTTCTTGATGGGCTGCCTGCCCGGGTTCGACCAGATCGGTTACTGGGCCCCGGGCCTGCTGGTGGTGCTGCGGTTCGTCCAGGGCTTTGCCATCGGCGGCGAATGGGGCGGCGCGGTCCTCCTGGTGGCCGAGCACAGCCCGGCTGCCAAGCGCGGCTTCTGGGCGTCCTGGCCGCAGGCGGGTGTGCCGATGGGCAACATGCTGGCCACGGTAGTGCTGTGGGTGATGTCCGGCATCCTTTCCGAGGCCGAGTTCCAGGCCTGGGGCTGGCGCGTTGCCTTCTGGCTCTCTGCGGTCATCGTGCTCGTCGGCTACTACATCCGCACCAAGGTCACCGAGGCGCCGATCTTCCTGGAAGCCCAGGCCGAGTCCGCCAAGGTGAAGGCCACGTCCTACGGCGTCGTGGAAGTGATGAAGAAGTACCCGCGCGGCGTGTTCACTGCCATGGGGCTGCGCGTGGCGGAGAACATCATCTACTACATCGTGGTGGCCTTCTCCATCACGTATCTGAAGACCGTTCACGACTTCGATGTCACCACGGTGCTGGGCCTGCTGATCCTGGCGCACGCCTTCCACTTCGTCGTGATCCCGTTCTACGGACGCCTGTCGGACACCATTGGCCGCCGCCCGGTCTACATGGCCGGCGCCGTGCTGTCGGGGGTCTGGGCCTTCGTCGCCTTCCCGATGTTCGACACGCAGAACCCGATCATCATCCTGGCCGCGATCTTCCTGGGCCTTGCCGTGCACGGGCTGATGTATGCGGGGCAGCCGGCCATCATGGCCGAGATGTTCCCGACCCGGATGCGCTACTCCGGTGTCTCGCTGGGCTACCAGGTGACGTCGATCTTCGCCGGTTCGCTCGCCCCGATCATCGCCTCCACGCTGCTGAAGGACTTCGAGCACTGGCTGCCGGTTGCCCTGTACCTGGTGGTCGCCTCGGCCATCACCGTCGTGGCGGTGATCTTCACCCGCGAAACGAAGGGCGCCTCCCTCCGCGACCTGGACCGGGCCGACCTGGCACGCACGGAAGCGGAAGTGCGGGCCCAGGCCTAGACGCGCCGGCGCGAGCCAAGCGACTAAAACCGAAGGGACCGGTGCCACCCGTTGCGGCGGTACCGGTCCCTTTCGCCTCGGCGGACCTGCGGTCAGCGGAAGCCGATGAGCTGCTCGATCGGCCCGATGCCGAAGAAGAGCACGAAGGCGGCGGCCACTATCCACATCAGCGGGTGGATCTCCCTGGCCCGGCCCTGGAACGTGCGCACCAGCACGTAGGCGATGAAACCTGCGCCCAGGCCGTTGGCGATGGAATACGTGAACGGCATCAGCGTGAAGGTCAGGAAGGCCGGGATGGCCACGCCCCAGTCGGACCAGTCGATCTTGCCCACCTGGGACACCATCATGAAACCGACGACGACGAGCGCCGGCGCCACTGCCTCGAACGGCACCAACGAAATCAGCGGTGTGAAGAACATGGCGATGAGGAACAGCAGGCCGGTGACGACGTTGGCCAGGCCGGTACGCGCACCTTCGCCGATGCCTGCGCCGGATTCCACGTAGATCTGGTTGGAAGAGACCGATCCGGCGCCGCCGGCAATCGCGCCCACGGCGTCGACGATCAGCACCCGGTCCACGTGCGGAATATTGCCCTGCTTGTCGGTCAGTCCTGCCTCGTTGGCCAGGCCCACCATGGTGCCCATGGCGTCGAAGAAGATGCTCAGCAGGATCGCAAAGGCCAGCAGGGAAGCAGCCGTGAAGCCCAGCGTTCCGAAGGAGCCGAAGAGGCTGACCTGGCCGACCAGGCTCAGGTCGGGCAGCCCCACCCAGTTGCCGTTCGGCAGCTCGGGCACCACCAGGGACCAGCCCTGGGGGTTGAAGCCGTCCGGACCCACCGACGGGCCGACATCGGCCACGGCTTCGATGACCACCGCGAGCACGGTAGCGGAGAGTACGCCGATCAGGATGCCGCCCTTGACCTTGCGCACCACCAGGGCGATGGTCAGGATCAGGCCGACGACGAAGACCAGGGTCGGCCAGCCGAGCAGCACGCCGTCGAACCCGAGGCCCACTGGAACGGTGGTGCCCGCAGCGTCCGGAATGCGGCGGATGAAGCCGGCGTTGACCAGGCCGATCAGGGCGATGAACATGCCGATGCCCACCACAATGGCGGTTTTCAGGCTGGGCGGCACGGCGTTGAACACCGCGGTCCGGAACCCGGTCAGCACCAGGATCAGCATGGTAATGCCGGACAGCACCACCAGGCCCATGACGTCGGGCCAGGTCAGGCCCGGATTGGTCGCGACCGTGATGGCAACGAAGGCGTTGACACCCAGACCGGTCGCCAGGGCGAACGGGTACTTGGCCCATGCGCCCATCGCAATGGTCAGCACGCCGGCCACCAGTGCCGTCACCGCCGCGACGCGCTCGGCACCAAGCATGGCACCGGTCGAATCAGCGCCGCCCAGGATCAGCGGGTTCAGCACCACGATGTAGCTCATCGCGAAGAACGTGGCCAAGCCGCCGCGGATTTCGCGCGAATAGTTGGAGCCGCGCTTGGTGATCTCGAAGTAGCGGTCGAGCACCGAAGTCTTGGCGGCTACTGCTCCCTTTTGGGGCATGGGGGTGTCCTCCACAGGTAAGTGGTATGGTCAGGGATTTCCCCAAAATTCTAGCCCCTCGCGGCACGCGCCGGCGTACGGCGCCGCTGCTTCCCGCCTGCACGGGGTCCAGCGACGAGCGTACGCCGCCGCTGTTCTCCGCCTGCCGGGGGTGTCAGGCGACGGCCGGCCGGGAGGTGGAGGCGATGGCGCTGCCGGCCACCTTCGCCTGCCGGATGATCTCCCGTGTGCTCGGGGCCAGCAGATCCGCAACGCCGACCAGGTAGAGGCCGATCGCCTTCAGGACGGAGGCAAGGTTTTCGCCGGCCGCGATGCCCAGGCTGCGGAGCAGCCGGCGCATCTGGTTCTGCGCGCAGCCCGTCAGGACGACGGAATCGGCGACCAGCAAGCCGTTTTCGGTGCGGATGACCCACTTCTGGTTCTTGTCCCTGCTGATCGCGGGCGCGTGGGCCGCGGAGGCAGCCGTCGGCCTGGACGCCTCCGCCTGAGCGGCCGACGCTGTTTTCTCCGACGTCTTGGTGACGCCGCAGACATGGGTGCTGTGGCGGATGTCCAGCGCATGGCTGGCGGCGTACGCCTGCAGCAACCGCAGCAGGTCGTTGCGTTCGCTCCGGTGCGCCGAGTCCGCCAGCGGGGACCTGCGTCCTTGGTCGGCCGGCTGGGGGAGCAACCCCTCCACGACGATCGACGACACGCCCTGGCGGCTGAGTTCACTCGCCACGGCCAGTCCGGGCAGCCCGGAACCGATGACCACCGTGGTGGTGTATTCGGTAGGCACTTCTGGTACGGAAACGCCACTCACTGCACGGACTCCTTGTACGGTAGCGAGAACCTCGGGCGGCGAACGGACCGCCCGCACACGCATTGTGAAACTGTTATTTAACACAATTTTCATCGAAGCCTACATAACTTTTCGGCCACTGAGAAGCGCTTTGTTGCAGAGTAAGCTGAGGGTAGCGGGCGAGGATGCCCGTGCGACGTTGAGGGAGGCGGAACGAATGACAGAAGCCACAGGTTCAGACGCCGGACAGGGCGCGGCACCCCGCGGCATTGTCGTCGGAGTTGACGGCTCCGATCAGAGCATCTGCGCGTTGGTTTGGGCTGCGGAAGAGGCGCAACGGCGCAGGACCCCGCTGCACGTCGTGACCGCCTACACCGTTCCGGTCTTCGCTGCCTCCAGCATGGATGCCGGCTATGCCACGCTGGATGATTCCGTGATCCGCGAAGGCGCCGAAGCCGTGCTCGAGCAGGCGGTGTCCAAAGTTACCGGCTACGGCCTGGACATCGATGCCCGGGTGGAAACCGGCGACGCCGCCGGGGTGCTGCTGGAGCTCTCGGAACAGGCCGAGCTGGTCGTGGTCGGTACGCGCGGCCGCGGCGGGTTCATGGGCCGGTTGCTGGGCTCTGTGAGCAGTGCCGTGCCGGCCCACGCTTCCTGCCCGACGGTGACGATTCCGCTGGCCTGCGCGCCGCGCCTCGGCGACCTGGACATCGAGCTTCCCCGGTCCAAGGACCAGGCAATCCGCCCCGAGGACGTCCAGAAGGTCGTCGTGGTGGGGGTCGACGGTTCCGAGCAGGCACGCAACGCCACCTTGGTCGCCGCAGAGCAGGCCGAGCGGCTCGGCTATCCGCTGAAGGTCATCTGCGCCATGCCGCCGTTCACCGGCTCGCTGGCGTGGGTACCGGCACCGCTGGACCGCGAGGCGCTCTATGCGGATATCCGTGAGCAGCTCGACGCCGGCGTGGCATGGCTCAAGAGCCACTTCCCCGATCTGCGCGTCACCGGTGAAGTACTGGACGGCTCCCCGGTGGAACTGTTGATCGAGGCGTCACGCACCGCCGAACTGCTGGTGGTTGGTACCCGCGGCCGCGGCGGCTTCGCCGGCATGCTGCTGGGCTCCACCAGCCAGGGCGTGCTGCACCATGCCAAGGGCCCCGTCATGGTGGTGCCGGACAAGCATGACCCTCGCTTGGACGACCGCCGCAACTTCGGCCCCCTGCCGGACGCCGAATAACCGCAGGTTGCAGAAGGGCGGGCCCGGAACCCCAAAGGTTCCGGGCCCGCCCCTTTTAAGCTGTGCAGGCTGTTTAAGCAGTGCAGGCTAGACGGCCCAGCGGGCGCCGACCGTGTGCAGCTTGCCGTACATGTGGCTGATGTTCGTCACCGTCAGACCATCCTGCTCGTTTAGCGCGTGGACGACTTGCCAGTTGCCGATGTAGATCGCCACGTGCCAGATGGCGTTCGGTTCGCCCCAGAAAACAAGGTCGCCCGGCTGAAGTTGGGCGAGCGGCACCTTGTGCGGTGCGTCGTCGAGCTGGGCCTGCGCCACGCGGGGGAGATAGCGACCGGCGCTGCCGAACGCCGCCTGCGTCAGTCCGGAGCAGTCATAGCCCCATGGGCCGCTGCCGCCCCAATCGTAGAAGCTCTTGTTGTTCGCCTGCTTGGCCATGGAGAAGTTGATCGCGGCGTTGGCGATGCCCGCGTTGCTGCCGGGGGCCGGTGCCGGTGCCGGCGGTGCCGGATCCGGCTTGGGCTTCGGGGCCGGTTGAGGGGCCGGCGGCGGAGGCGGGGCCGGGGCAGGCGTCGAGGGCCGGGACGGCGCAGGCGTCGAGGGCCGTGACGCCGATGGCGGGGTTGACGGGGTTGCCGGCCGGGAGGTTGCCGGCGGGGTTGACGGGGCTGCCGGCCGAGAGGTTGCCGGCGGCGCGGCCGGCCGGGCCGGCGTGATGTCTTCACTGGCCGCTGCAACGGTGGAGCCCTGCGGGTTTGAACTGCCGCCGGCGGGCCGCTGGGCGGCGGCGGCCTCCTGTGCCGACTGCTCGACCAGGGCCTGGAGCTGACGTTCCTGCTCGGCGCGCTCCAGGGCGGTGATGCGTGCGTCCTCTTCGCCGGTGCTGGTCCCGCGCAGTTCGGCCAGGTGTTCCAGGAGCGCCTGCCGCTGTTCCTCGTAACGGACCACCAACTGCTCCTGCGAGGCGCTGGCGGCCTTCGCGTCCGACTCAGCGGCCTCCGCGGCTACTGCCGCGTCCCGGGCGGCCTCTTCGGCCTGGGTGACATAGAGCTCCCAGGCTGCCCACAGCTGGGCGGCCTGCTGGGATTCGCTCAGGGTCTGCGAGCGGTTCGCCGTCAGCGCATTGAGCGTGGAGGCCTTGTACAGCACGTCGCCGGCGTCCTTGCTGTCCAGCAGCGAGCTGAGACCGGGGTTGACGCCGCCGTTCCGGTAGAGTTCACCGGCCAGCTGCCCCACCTGATTCTTGACTGAATCGAAGTACTGCGCTGCCTGCGACGCCTTGGCCTTGGCATCAGCAAGTTCGGTGGTCCGCTCCTGCTGCCTCAGCAGCGACTCGCTGTAGGCGTTCTGGGAACGCATTGAATCGAACTGCGCGTCCGCAAGGTTTCCCGAAGCCGCCTTGAGCTGCTCTTCGATCCGGTCCACCAGGGCCTGGGTCGCCGCTGCATCGCCCTTGGCGTCGTCGATCTCCTCGCCGGAAGGCAGCGTGGGCGCCGCCGGCAGGATGATCCGCTGCGACGTCACCTGCGGCAACTGTCCCGCCGGTGCGGCGATGGCCGGCGCCAGGGCCGGAACGCAGATCAACAGGGCGGTAGCCGAGAAGAGCGCGACGGCGCGCCTCGGCGTCGTCGATCGATGCGGGGCAGGACGCCCCGAGGGAAGCAGCCTCATCCGAACGGGTCCTTACTAGGAGCGCAGTAAATGCACGCGCCCTATCAGGACGGCCGGCCTTGGGGCCGGAACGGTCAATGTGCGAACGGGTGGCACCCCAACTAGACCGAACTGCATTCACACAGCACGTTGAGGATATGCAACATCAGTCACAGTTGCAACATTTGTCCCACAGATAACATAAACAACACCAGTGTCATTTGAACAGCATTGCCGAGGAACCGGCGTGTCACCGGAGAGAATTCAGGGCAAATTGGATCGCCGGAGAGGGAGGCGCGCCGGCCCGGAGGGCCGGCGGGATACGGCGGTCACCGGGACTGGCTGTATCCGGCGGCCACCGGGCCTGCTGGATTCGGCGGCAACCTGTGTCCCACCCGTTGGAGGGGGCGGTCAGCCCCAGCCCAGCTCGTGCAGGCGGGCGTCGTCGATGCCGAAGTGGTGGGCAACCTCGTGGATCACGGTCACTAGGACCTCGTGGACCAATTCTTCACGGGAAGAGCACATCCGTTGGAGGGGACCGCGGAAGACGACGATGCGGTCCGGCATGGATCCGGCGGCCCACCAGTGGTCCCTCTCGGTGAGCGGCGTGCCTTCGTAGACGCCCAGCAGTTCCGTCTCGGGGTCTTCCCAGGGTTGCGGGGTGTATTCGTCTTCGACGAAGATGCCCACGTTGGTCATCTCGCGCATGATGTCTTCCGGGATCTGGTCGATCGCGTCGTTTACCGCGTCCTCGAATTCCGGCAGGGACATCTCCATCGGCATGCAGCCGACTTTACCCGCGGGCCGGGCCTCGAAAGCGCCCGGGTGTCGGCCGCGGCAGGCCGCGGCGGCCGGTTTTGGTTTTTCCCGGGACAGGCCCTATAGTTTTATAGGTCCACAGCGGGGAAATGAATCCCAAGTGGTCCTGGCCCCCATCGTCTAGCGGCCTAGGACACCGCCCTTTCACGGCGGCGGCACGGGTTCGAATCCCGTTGGGGGTACGCGAGACGTCATGAATGGCAGCCCGCTGGAGTGGTCAGAACCGCTTCGAAAGGCTGGTAGGATTGAGTCTCGTAAAAAATGCAAGGCCCTGTAGCGCAGTTGGTTAGCGCGCCGCCCTGTCACGGCGGAGGTCGCGGGTTCAAGTCCCGTCAGGGTCGCTTTGGTTTCCGGAGCGATTTCGGAACGCCATCGGTGATCATCGCAAGATGTTGCCACGGCTCTGTAGCTCAGTTGGTAGAGCGTTCGACTGAAAATCGAAAGGTCACCGGATCGACGCCGGTCGGAGCCACCAGCAAAAACGAAGCCCCGCAGTCCTGGTTCAGGACGCGGGGCTTCGTCGTGTCCGCCCGCTCTGTCCACCTCCGGCTTAGTCGGGCACCATGGGTGCATGAACGAAACCGCAATAACCCACATTGGCGGTCCGACAGCGTTGCTGGAGTTCGGCGGCTGGACGTTCCTGACCGACCCCACCTTTGATAAACCCAGCGAGTACCCGACAACAGCCGGAACGCTGGTGAAAACCTCCGGGCCTGCCGTTCAAGTCGCAGATCTGCCGGTGGTGGACGCCATCCTCCTCTCGCATGACCAGCATGCGGACAACCTGGATACGTCCGGCCGCCGTCTGGTGGAATCCGGCGACGCCAAGGTCCTCGGAACCCTGGAGGCAGCAGACCGGCTCACGACGGTTACCGGGATGGCCCCGTGGGAGCGGACAGTTCTCGAGGCCGCTGATCGGACCACTGTCACGGTCACCGCCGTCCCGGCCCGGCACGGACCGGAAGGATGCGAACCGGTGACCGGCACCGTGACCGGATTCGTCCTGACAGGATTCGACCTCCCGACCGTTTACATCAGCGGCGATAACGCCTCGCTGGACGTTGTCGACGCCGTCGCGGCACGTTTCGCGCCGATCGCCACGGCGGTGCTCTTCGCCGGTGCCGCCCGCGTGGGAGTCTTCGACAACGCCCCGCTAACCCTCACCGCCGACGCCGCGGTCGAGGCCGCGCGCGCACTGGACGCGACCACCGTCGTGCCGGTCCATGCAGAGGGGTGGCAGCACTTCAGCGAAGGCCACGAAGAACTCCGCGCCCGGTTCTCCGCCAACGGCCTCGAAGACCGGCTCCGCATCCCCACTCCGGGGCGGAAACTGGCCCTGTAAGTCCACGCTCCGGCGGCCGGGCCGCCCGTCGGCCAGCGGCACCGGCAGGCGTCGGTACAGTAAGGGCGTGCCTACTCTTTCCTTCGTGTCCTCAGGGCCCGAATCCGCGGAGACCATCCTCTTCCTGCACGGGGCGGGATGGCCGGGCCTCACCTGGCACCGGCAAACCCGGCACTTCTCCGGGGCGTACCGTTGCCTTGCCGCGGACATGCCCGGGCATGGAGCCAGCCATGGAATCCACTGGCAGAGCCTGGACGCTACCGCCGGACTGGTCGCCGAACTCATTGAGTCGACCACCGACAAGCCGGTCCACGTGGTAGGTCTTTCAATGGGCGGCGACGTGGCGCTTCGGCTGTTGGCTCAACGCCCGGAGCTGGTCCAGAGCGCGTTCCTGACCGGGGTGCTGGTACTCCCGGTGCCGAGGTGGATGCTGAAGGCGCAACTTGCCTTGGCCGGCCTGACCCGGAATCCCGTCCTGTGGCGGGCGTCCGCCAAGTACCTGCGGCTCGAACCCGAACAAATCGCCGCGCACCTGGCCGAGAACCGGCCGCTGGATCCCCGGCACTACCGCGCGATCAATCTCGGAGATCTTCGGGGGCACCGACGTCGCGGGTACCGACAAGGCAACCTGCCCGGGAATCGGCGGCAGTCCTGGCCGGGCTGTTGCCGAACGCCCGTGCCGGGTTGGCTCCGAAGTCGCCGCACGAATGGCCGATGAACCGTCCGCAAACCTTTAACCGGACCTTGGAGGAGTGGCTGGCAGACCCCACGGTGCTGCCCCGGACGCTGCTGCCCGTCTAACCACCCCGACTGAAGCGGGGCCGTCTCGATCCGACCGCTCACCAATACCGGCAGTTGAAGTGGAAACAGATGCATAGTGGGGCAGAAGCTCCTAACGCGCCCGCTCCAACCCCCACCCCCACGCACGACGGAAGGAACCGGGTCCCATGGCCGCGAAGACAAAGATCCCCACAGCACCAATTCACGGACCCTACGGCCAGGTGGAGAAGTGGCTCAAGGCGGCCGGCGCTGCAGACCTATTTGCCGAGGCCGCATATTCACCGGTGTTCAGTGAGCAGTCATTCGAACCGGGCGACGCCGAGTTGCGCGAGGTCTGGCCTGAGGGGGCATGGATTAGTTGGCTCGGGGGACCCGCCGTTGCCCCACTGCCCGAATGGCCCCGGCGGGCCGACGGCAGGCCGTTGGCTCATGTGGCGGCCGTTCACCTCGCCGACGTCGATGCAGCAGTGGACGCTGAAGGCAAGGCCGCTTGGCCAGTGTCCGGCCTCCGTGAGGGTCTGCCGAAGGAGGGCGTTCTCGAGGTTTTCCATGACCTTGAGTCCTTCGGCTACGGGTCCGAAGAGGGACAATCCGGAGCATGGTTGGTGCGGTGGGTCGAAGACCCTGACCGCACTGGTCTTATCGATGCCCCTTTGGACTTCGATCCTCCTTCCGAAGTGTGCCAGGTCGTGATGCCCCTACCCGGGTTTACGCTGCCGGCCGCTTCCGACTCTGCCTCGGCACCCGAGCCCCAATTCGACAAAATCGAGGCCCTGGAGATTGCCCTGCAGCGGGGCTGGCTGGCCCAGCGGACCGGGTCGGCCAAGGGGATCCCGATTCCGTTCAGCCACATCTACGGCCACAGTCATCGGGGTCACATCACTGCGGTGGAAGAGATCCTGCCCGCAGTTTTGCCTTTGGAACCCGGTGACGAATACCGCCTTCTGTTGGATCTGGAATCCTGGACCGCGCTGGAAGGATGGTTCGGGGACGCCGGAAATCTCGAAGTGTGGATGCGTGAATCGGATCTGCGAAACCGTGACTTCAACCGGGCATGGTGCCTGATCCGGACTGACTGACCAGCGGGCGCCCGGGTGCTCCTGCCGCCGAGGCACGGGCCTGCGCCGATCGGATCCGCCCGCGGCCGCCGCTGCGGGCTCCCAGTTTCCACTCAGGGTCACTGGCCTACCATGGAAGGGATTTTCCGTGCCGCCTGCACCTGATGAGGCACCGGACCAGGGGGACGATTGGAGCGAGGAGCATCGTGCAGGCCCTTTTGAAGGCGACGGCCGTCGGCCTGGCCACCGCCGTTCTGCTGACGTCCTGCAGCGACGCGGGCCGAACGTCGGAATCAGCGACGACGGCGCCCGCCCCCGTCGCTTCGGACGACACCGAAGCGACGGCCCCCGCGGAAACACCCCCAGCACCTGCCCCCGCCCCTGATCAAACGCCCACGGCGCCGCCCGGCCAGGCGCCGCCGTCGGACGCGGCAGGCCCCGCGGACGGAAGCGGGGGACCCGGCGGAGGCGCCGCCCACTGGGGCAGCTACAAAAGCCGGGACCACGCGTGCGCCGCCGTGGCCGCAAACGTCGCTTCACTGCTGCTGGTCCCGCTCGGCTTCATGACTGGCGTGGAGGACTCCGACCTGGAGGCGCTGCAGGATGAGCTGGACGAATTCAGCCGCGACGTTCCGCCCCGGCTGGGGGACCACCTGGACAGGGTGGAGGCCCAGCTGGATCACGCGTCCGCAACCGGCCGCTTCGACGCCGCCGGGTTTGCCCAAGCCCTGCAACCGGTGAAGGACTGGCTGTCCGAACACTGCGGGGAATGAGGCGTTAGGCTTGCCCTGAGAGTCATCACAGCGTCAGGGGAGAACAGATGCACAACGAGGATCGGCCGGCTGCCCCGTCCGCGGGAGAATCGTCCGGGGCACACCCGGTGACCGCACCTGTCGGCGTCCCGGACGCGCCGGCGTCGGCGCCGGCAGCGGTTGACCCGCATCAGGCTGCAGGCCTCGGCATCCCGGACGCCCCCGGACGCACCACCATTTCCGAAGCCGCCGTGGCAAAGGTCGCGGCCGTCGCCGCCCGCTCCGTCCCCGGGGTCTACGCGCTGGGCAGCGGCACGGCACGGGCGCTGAGTGCGCTGCGGGATGTCGTGGGCGGCAGCGACGCCGGCCAGGGCGTACACGTGGAGGTCGGCCAGACGCAGGTTGCCGTGGACATCAGCCTCGTGGCCGTTTACGGCAAGCCGCTGCAGGAGTTGGCGGGCGCCGTGCGCGCGGCGGTGTACACCGCCGTCGGGCAATTGGTGGGGCTGGACGTGATTGAGGTGAACGTGGAGATCAATGACGTCCACGTGCCCGGCCTGGACGCCAAGGCTCCGGCGGAGAAGCCGGTGCGGCAGGCGGCCCAGTAACCGGATGTTCGGGACGGCGAGAGGAACAAGGATGAGCTACACGGTAGTCGGCATGGGCGTCGGCGCGGTGCTGGCGTGGGCCGCGCTGGTGTTTAACTTCTGGGGCTTCCTGCTGATGGCGGTCTTCCTGGTGGTGGGGGCGTTGCTGGGCCGCGCCGCGGAGGGCAAGCTTGACTGGCGCAGCATCCGCGATGCGCTGACCGGACGCCGCTCGTCTTCATGACGGAACCCGTTGTGGGCGCGGACGAACTGCCTCCCCGCCCGGAAGGACCGCCGCCGGCCGGGCGGCCGGACGGACCGCCCCCGGCGTCGCTCCCGACCGACCCGCCGGGGCAACACTATGCCGGACATACCCGGGTCAGCACGCAGGCGTTGACCAGCACCGCGCAGGGGGTTGCAGCGGAGGTGCTGGGCATTGCACCTGCCCTGGTCCGTGCGACGTGGCGGGACGATGCCGGTTCCCTCGCGTTGTCCCTGGCCCTTCCCCTCGGCATTCCCTCGCTGAACCGGGTAGTGCGGGACCCGCACCTGGTGGACGGCTTCGGCGGATCGGTCTGGGACCGGGCGCATGCCGCCAAGGGAGCCATCCTGGAGAGGATCTCCCGGATCAGCGGGTCGAGGTTGAGCCGGGTGGACATCAGGGTCACCGGCATCCGCGTGCAGGAAGGAGGCCGGGTCCGGTGAGCACCAACGTCAAAACCGGCGGGGGGCCGGCTGATCTGCGCCCGGGCGACGAGCGCCTGGCCGGCCGGGAACTGCGCAGCTCCCGCGCCATCGCCGCGGTGATCGCCGCCGTCCTCGTCGGGTTGGCCTGCCTCTACCTGCTGCTCGAAGCGGCGTTGAAGGCGATCGGGCAGCGCCCGTGGCTGGCCTCGCCGGAAGAGATGGCGGGCTGGATCCACCAACTGCCGGGAAACGTCGCGCCGACCGTCCTGGGCGCCTCCGGAGCGCTGATCCTGTTCCTCGGTCTGCTCTTCTTCCTGCAGGGCGTGCTCCCCGGACACCTGCACCGGCACCGCATTCCCGGCCGCCGCGGCGTCGTGGTGGCGGACGATGAGGTCATCGCCGCGTCGCTGGCGCGACGCGCGCGCATCGAGGCGCAGGTGACGCGCGAGCAGGTGCTGGTGGTCGTCTCGCGCGGGCTGGTGGATGTCCGGCTCCGGCCGACCTCCGGCCAGCCGGTGGACGCCGACGCCGTCCAGGCCGCGGTGGAAGACGAGGTCCGCAGGGCGCGGATCAGCCCGGTTCCGCAGGTCCGCGTGTTCGTGTCCAGTTCGGGAGTGGTGGGACAGTGAACCAGACGCCCCGGACACTGAACCGCATCCTGATCACCCTTCTGGGGCTGCTGCTCATGCTGGCCGGCGGCACCGCGCTGGCGCTGGCGCTGGTTCCCGCGCTCGCCGGCCGGTGGCAGGCCGCCACGGAGCAGGCCGGCGCCAACCTGCAGACGGTCCTGGACGCCACCACCTTGGCCGGGCAGCGGGACAGCTGGCTGTGGATTGTGGTGGCGCTGGTGCTGCTCCTGATGGTGCTGCTGATGATCGCGTGGGCCGCTCAGCAGGGCAAGGGCCGCACCGGCACCATCGCCGCTGATTACGACGGCGCGGGCGACCCAGGCGCCGTCTGGCTCAGTGCCGCCGTGGCCGAGCAGGCGCTGCGCGATGCGCTGCGGGAACGCGACAACATCCTGCAGGCAACGGTCACCGCCTACGACTACGAGGGCGGCGGCGGCCTGCGCGTTCGGGTGGCTCCGCGCCTCGGGGTGTCCCCGCAGGCCGTGGCGGACGAAGTCTCCGACCTCGTGGAGGCGCTGGACCTGACCGTCGGAGTCAGCTTCCCGGTGGTCATCCACCTGGTGGCCGGCGCGCGCTCGCGGCTGGTCCGCGCCGACCGCGTCCGCTAGCCGGACTGCCCGTCGGCGGCAGGGGTAAGCCAGACGGCCCCGTCGGGCTGCAGCAACCCGTCGGAGACTGCGCCCTCCTGCGACGCCAGCACCAGGGAGGCGCCGTCGGGCAGCCGGACGGCGGAAGAGCCCA
This sequence comes from Arthrobacter sp. Y3223151, assembly GCF_059091125.1. NCBI lineage: Bacteria > Bacillati > Actinomycetota > Actinomycetes > Micrococcales > Micrococcaceae > Arthrobacter > Arthrobacter sp. Y3223151. Next base: position 703,000 of record NZ_JBNHGI010000001.1, read on the forward strand.
TGTTGGCCAGCACCTGCAGCGTCCCGTTGCGGTAGCTCAGGATGCCCGCCGCCGGATCGTGCCCGGCGGCCCATTCCAGGCTGCCTTGGCCCAGCTTCTGCTCCGCCCGCAGGCGCAGCGCCGCCCGATACAGCTCGTAGGTGGAAGCGGCTACTCCCACCTGCTGATCCACCGCATAGCGCGCAAAGCTCTCGGGCTGCGGCAGCCAGGGTTCATGTTGGGTGGAGCCCCAGCCGTAGCCGTGCGCCTCCGCGCGCCAGGGGATCGGCACCCGGCAGCCGTCGCGGCCCCGCTCTTCGCCGCCGGTGCGGAAGAACGCCGGGTCCTGGCGCACCTCGGCCGGCAGGGCGGTGTGCTCCGGAAGGCCCAGCTCATCGCCCTGGTAAATGTAGGCGGAGCCGGGCAGCGCCAGCATCACCAGCGCCGCGGCACGGCCACGGGCGTGGCCGAGTTCCTCGTCGGGGTGCTCGTCGTCCGGGCCGATGCCCTTGGGGAACGTGGTGGGGTCCGCCAGGCCGTACCGGGTGCTGTGGCGGACAGTGTCGTGATTGGACAGCACCCACGTGCTCGGCGCACCCACCGATGCTGCAGCGGCGAGCGAATCCTCGATGCTGCGGGCCATCCGTCGGGCATCCCAGCCCGCGAGCAGGAAGTCGAAGTTGAAGGCCTGCTGCATCTCGTCGGGCCGGACGTAGGCAAAGAGCCGCTCGGCAGGCTCGACCCAGGCCTCGGCGACCAGCATGCGGTCGCCGTCGTACTCGGCCAGGACCTTGTGCCACTCGCGGTAGATCTCGTGCACGCCGTCCTGGTCGAAGTAGGGCGGGGTCTCCGGATGGATCCGCTCCTCCTCCCGGGCACCTGCCGGCTGTGCCGCCGCTCCGCGGGCATCCGCCCCGGCGGGTTCCAGCACCTGTTCCTCGGCCGCGCGGGCGTCGGGGGTGGGCGAGGCGCCCGCGGGCCGGCCGACCGCCGTTTCGTCGCCGCCGGGCAGCGCATCTTCGCCCGGCAGCCGCTCGCTGCCGGCCACCATCGAGGTCTTGGCCGCCCAATCCGGCAGACCCTCGGCCTTGACCAGGCCATGGGCCACGTCGATCCGGAACCCGTCCACGCCGCGGTCCAGCCAGAACCGCAGGACGGAGACCATTTCGGCCCGGACCTCGGGGTTCTCCCAGTTCAGGTCCGGCTGCGTGGAGTCGAACAGGTGCAGGTACCACTGGCCGGGCGTCCCGTCCGGTTCGGTGATGCGGGTCCAGGCCTCGCCGCCGAACACCGACTGCCAGTTGTTGGGCGGCTCGTTGCCGTCCGGGCCCTTGCCGTCCCGGAAAACATAGCGGGCACGTTCGGGCGATCCGGCCTTGGACGCCAGCGCGCTCACGAACCATTCGTGCCGGTCGGACGTGTGGTTCGGCACCAGATCGACAATCACCCGCAGGCCCAGCTCGTGGGCGCGCGCCAGCAACGAGTCAAAGTCGTCCAGGCTGCCGAACAGCGGGTCGACGTCGCGGTAGTCGGCCACGTCGTAGCCGGCATCGTTTTGCGGGGAGACGTAGAAGGGCGAAAGCCAGATGGCGTCCACCCCCAGGTTCTTCAGGTAGGGGATCTTGGCGCTGATTCCGGCCAGGTCGCCCATTCCGTCGCCGTTGTGGTCTGCGAAGGAGCGCGGATAGATCTGGTAGATGACGGCGTCGCGCCACCAGGGAGCGTTTGCTGCGGTCATTGGCTCTCCTCGATTCGGGGGGTCAGGACCACTTCCAGCCTAATGATCTTTGGTGCCTAACAGGCAGCGAAGGCCAAGGATGCGGCGCAGATCACGATTCGGCATCGAACGCTGCGGCCCCGAAAATGTGCCTTGCGACACACCGCGTAAGCGTTTACGTTACGAGTTATCAGATGGGTACTTGGTGGCTTCTTCTGACCTGTTCAGCTCTGTCGGGGCCACCGGACAAAGGAGTCACACCATGCACTATGCACGCTCCAGAAAGGCCGTCCTGCCGGTGGCCGCGCTCGGCGCCATGGCACTGACACTGTCCGCCTGCGGGGGAGGAACAGAATCCGAGGAGTCGCCGGCGCCTGCCGCAGACTGCGCCGCCTACGAGGCCTACGGCACCTTCGACGGCGCCGAGGTCAGCGTCTACTCGACCATCACCGATGCCGAGCAGGATCTGCTGGAGAACTCCTGGGTGGACTTTGAGGAGTGCACCGGGATCGACGTGGTGTACGAGGGGTCCAACGAGTTCGAGACGCAGATCGGTGTGCGCGCCCAGGCGGGCAATCCGCCGGACGTGGCGATCTTCCCGCAGCCCGGACTGCTGGCCGCGCAGGCCCAGGCCGGCTACCTGAAGCCCGCGCCGCAGGAGGTGTCCGACCTGGTCGACGAAAACTGGTCCGAGGACTGGAAGACCTACGGCACCGTGGACGGCACCTTCTACGCCGCCCCCATGCTGGCCAGCGTGAAGGGCTACGTGTGGTACGTTCCGGCCACGTTCCAGGAGAAGGGCTGGGAAGTTCCGCAGACCTGGGACGAGATGATGGAACTCACCCAGACCATCGCCGACGAGGGCACCATGAAGCCGTGGTGCGCCGGGTTCGAGTCCGGCGAGGCCACGGGCTGGCCGGGCACCGACTGGATCGAGGACGCGCTGCTGCGCCAGGCCGGACCGGATGTCTACGACCAGTGGGTCAACCACGAGATCCCGTTCAACGATCCGCAGGTGGCCGAGGCCTTCGATGCCGTCGGCGACATCCTGAAGAACGAGGACTACGTCAACGGCGGCATCGGCGACGTCCGCTCGATCATCTCCACCTCGGTGGACGACGGCGGCATCCCGGTGATCGACGGCACCTGCGCCATGCACCACCAGGCCACGTTCCAGGCGGCCAACTGGCCGGAAGGCACCAACGTGGCCGAGGACGGCGACGTCTGGGCCTTCATCACTCCCGGCCAGGAGGCCGGCGCCAGCGCGATCACCGGCGGCGGCGAGTTCGTGGCCGCCTACACCGAAAGCGAAGAGGTCTCGGCCTACCTGCAGTTCATGGCCTCGGCCGAGTTCGCCAACAACCGGGTGGAGCAGGGCGCCGCGATCAGCGCCAACAAGGGCCTCGACCCGGCGCTGGCCGCCAGCGACCTGGACCGCCAGTCCATCGAACTGCTGCAGTCGGAGGACACCACCTTCCGGTTCGACGGTTCGGACCTGATGCCGGGCGCGGTCGGCGCCAACTCCTTCTGGAGCGGCATCGTGGAGTGGATCAACGGCAAGTCGACGCAAGAGGTCGTGGACTCCATCGAGGCCAGCTGGCCCTCCGACTAGGCAGCCGCCGGCAGCCCGGCCGCACCGCCTGCGACCCGATGCAGGCGGTGCGGCCGGGCACGGCCTGTCCCTTCCACGCACCTAGGAGGTAAGTGCCATGGAGGACGTTGGCGAAAAGCTCGTGCAGGTGGCGGCCGCCCTGGCGGTCTTCGCCGCGATCATCGCCCTGATCATGCTGTTGGTGGACCGGGCCCCGAAGTCGTTCCGCGACAAGGCGACGATCATCGGATTCCTGGCCCCCGCCGTCGTACTCCTGGGCATCGGGTTGGTGTGGCCGGCCATCCAGACCACGTACCTGGCGTTCACGGACCGCACCGGAACGCCGAACGGCATGGACAACTTCCTGTGGATGTTCACCCAGCCCGAAGCGCTGGTCACGCTGCGCAACACGCTGCTGTGGGTGGTCCTGGTGCCGCTGCTGTCGACCGGCATCGGCCTGGCTTACGCGGTGTTCATCGACCGGGCGCGCGGCGAGAAGGCGCTGAAGGCGCTGGTGTTCATGCCGATGGCCATCTCCATGGTGGGCGCGGGCGTGATCTGGAAATTCATGTACACGTACCGCGGCGGCGAACGCGAACAGATCGGCCTGCTGAACCAGGTGTTGGTGTGGTTTGGCGGCGAACCCAAGCAGTTCCTGCTGGACGCGCCGGAGAACACGTTCTTCCTGATCGCGGTCATGGTCTGGATCCAGACCGGCTTCGCCATGGTGATCCTCTCCGCGGCGATCAAGGGCATCCCCACCGAAATCGTGGAGGCGGCGCGGCTGGACGGGGCCAGCGCCTGGCAGCAGTTCCGCTCCATCACCATCCCGTCCATCCGAGGGGCCCTGATCGTGGTGGTCACCACCATCACCATCGGCACGCTGAAGGTCTTCGACATCGTGCGGACCATGACCGCCGGAAACTTCGAGACCTCGGTGGTGGCCAACGAGATGTACACCCAGGCGTTCCGCGCTAATGAACCCGGACGCGGCGCCGCGCTGGCCTTGATCCTGTTCCTGATGGTGCTGCCGATCGTCGTCTACAACGCCCGGCAGCTGAAGAAGCAGAGGGAAATTCGATGAGCGCAACGCCTGCCATCCCCACCGCTCCCGACGCCGTCCTGGCCAGCACCACCGAACAGCAGATCCCGATCACCCGGCGGGTCAAGCAGCGCCTGACCTCGCGCGGAGCCACCGCGGCAGCCATCATCATCGCCGTCATCTGGACCGTGCCGACCTTCGGCCTGTTCATTTCCTCGCTGCGCCCGGAAGACAACATCCAGGCCAACGGCTGGTGGAACATCCTGGGCGACCTGCAGTTCACCACCGAGAACTACACCGACGTGCTGGCCTCCAAGGGCGGGTCCGCGTCCAACCTGGGGCAGTACTTCATCAATTCGCTGGCGATCGTCATCCCGGGCACCCTGATCCCCCTGGTGATCGCCTCGATGGCGGCCTACGTTTTCGCCTGGGGCAGGTTCCGCGGCAAGGACACCCTGTTCATTGTGGTGTTCGCGCTGCAGATCGTGCCGCTGCAGATGGCGCTGATCCCGCTGCTCTCGCTGTTCATCAACCTCAAGATCGGCGAGTTCCAGCTGCTGCCGGCCGGAACCTACGCCCAGCTGTGGATCGCGCACACCATCTTCGCGCTGCCGCTGGCCATCTTCCTGCTGCACAACTTCATCTCCGAGATCCCCGGCGAGGTCATCGAGGCAGCGCGGGTGGACGGCGCCGGGCACGCGACCATCTTCTGGCGGATCATCCTGCCGCTGTCCGTGCCGGCGATCGCCTCCTTCGGCATTTTCCAGTTCCTGTGGGTCTGGAACGACCTGCTGGTAGCCCTGGTGTTCTCCGGGGGAACCGCCGACGTCGCGCCGATCACCCAGCGGCTGGCCGAGCTGACGGGCACCCGCGGCGACGAGTGGCACCGGTTGACCGCCGGCGCGTTCGTTTCCATGATCGTGCCGCTGGCGGTGTTCTTCGGCCTGCAGCGCTACTTTGTCCGCGGCCTGCTGGCTGGTGGCCTTAAGGGGTGAGCGCGCCGTGACCGGGATCGACGACGTCGCGCGGGCCGCCGGCGTCTCGACCGCAACGGTTTCCCGTGCCCTGCGCGGCTTGTCCGGAGTCTCCATGGCCACCCGCGACCGCGTGCTGGCGACAGCCGACTCGCTGGGCTACGTGCCGTCGTCGTCGGCGGCCCACCTGGCATCGGGCCGCACGAGGGCCATGGGCGTGCTGCTGCCGGTGATCGACCGGTGGTACTTCGCGTCCGCCCTGGAAGGCGTGGACCGGGTGTTGCGGGCGGCCGGCTACGACCTGATCGTGTTCAGTCTGGGCGGCACCGGCACCAACCGCGAACGGGTGTTCCACCGGTCCATGTTGCGCAAGCGGATCGACGCGCTGTTGGTGATGTGCATGGAGCTGACCGCGGACGAACTGGCGGCGCTGCAGGCTCTGGAGTATCCGAACGTGATCGTCGGCGGCCAGGTGGACGGTCTGCGCAGCGTGAGCGTGGATGACACCGCCGCGGCCGCCGAGGCCGTCGAGCATCTCATCGGGCTCGGGCACACGCGGATCGCGCACCTGCAGGGCGGCGGCGCCTACGGGATCGACTTCGACGTGCCGCGCCGCCGCGAGCTGGCCTTCCGGGACACGATGGCCCGGCACGGGCTGCGGGTACGGCCGGAATGGCTGGCCATGGGCGACTTCCGGTTCGCAGGCGGCAGGACTGCCGCCGGCAGGCTTCTCGACACACCCGGGGAGCGGCCGACGGCGATCTTCGCCTCCGCGGACGAGATGGCCTTCGGCGCCCTGAGGGCCGCGCAGGAGCGCGGGCTGCGGGTCCCCGAGGACGTTTCCGTGGTGGGCATCGACGACCACGAGTTCGCCGAGCCGATGGGGCTGACGACCGTCCGGCAGCGGCCGGACCAACAGGGAGGCTACGCGGCCCGGCTGCTGCTGGCAGAACTGCAGGGGAAGGCGCGGCTGGACGTGCCGCGGATCCAGCCCCACGAGCTGGTGATCCGGGCCTCGACCGCCCCGCCGTCGTCGTGATTGCCGGGCGGCTCCGGGCCGACCGTTAGGACGCGCGGGCCAGCTGGCGGATCTTGATCCAGCGGCCGGCGAGGCGGCGGTACGCGGCGGCGGCGCCGGTCATGTCGCCGTCGGCCAGCGATTCGATCCCGGCGTGCACGTCCGAGGGTGATTCGTCCGGGTAGACCAGCTCTGCCACGCGGCCGTAATCGAGCTCCACGATGCCGTCCGCGGTGAAGGTTTCCAGCCACTCGGTCAGCTCGGTCAGTTCTTCCAGCAGGTCCAGGCCCGGGGCGGCGAGGGCCAGGGAAGCGGCTGCGTAACGGGCCCGGTCGATGCACTGCGGGACCGGGGCGGCCAGCCGGACCGTCCTCAGCGTGTGGTCGCTTTCCACCTTTTCGGTGTGGTCGTCCTCGCGGAACAGCACGAACCAGCCGAACGGGATGCCCCAGGTGGAGCTGCGGGTGTGCAGCTTGGCCAAGGCGTCCACAAAGTTGTCCGGGTCCAGCCGGGACTGCTGGGCGTCCCGCGCCGCTTCGGGCACCAGCAGCCCCAGCAGCGGATCGCGCAGGCTGCTGGAGAGCGACTCGGCGGCCAAGGTGCTGCGGACGGCCAGCTGGTTGGGGCAGTACCGCGGCGTGGTGATGCCCTCGGGCGTCGGATAGTGGAGGACCCGGATCAGGTCGTCGCTGGAGTGCGGAAACGGGTCCGACACGGTGCGGGTGATCCGGCGCAGCGAGTCACCGCGGTCCAGGTCCTCCGTGACGTCCCTGCCGCGACCGCGCTGGCTCATGATGAGCAGCTGCTGGTCGTCGTCGAACACATCCAGTGGTTCGAAGACCCGCAGGTAGGAGACGTACGGGAACTTCATCTCAGTCCAGCTCCGCGATGACCGGCGCGTGGTCCGAGGCGCCCTTGCCCTTGCGCTCTTCGCGGTCGATCATCGCCCCGGTGACCCGGGAGGCCAGCGCCGGGGAGCCCAGGATGAAGTCGATGCGCATGCCTTCCTTTTTGGGGAAGCGCAGCTGCGTGTAGTCCCAGTAGGTGTAGACGCCTGGCCCGGGCGTGTGCGGGCGGACGACGTCGACGAATCCGGCCTCTTCGAACGCGCGGAAGGCGGCGCGCTCGGGTTCGGTCACGTGCGTCGCGTTCTGCGCCCGAAACCAATCGATGTCCCAGACGTCGTCGTCGGTGGGAGCGATGTTCCAGTCGCCCATCAGTGCGACGGGGAGCGTCGGATCTGCCTGGATCCAGCCGGCGGCCTCTTCCTTGAGGGCCTTGAGCCAGTTCAACTTGTAGGGCATGTGGGGATCGTCGACCGTGCGGCCGTTGGGGACATACAGGCTCCACACGCGCACGCCGCCGCAGGTCGCCCCGATGGCCCGGGCCTCGGCAGCGGTGGTGTCCTCGGTCTTGCCAAAGTGCGGCTGCCCGTCGAACGTCCGTTCCACGTCATCCAGGCCCACCCGGGAGGCGATGGCCACGCCGTTCCACTGGTTGAGGCCGAAGTGGGCCACCTCGTAGCCGTTCTTCTCGAACAGGTCCCACGGGAAGTTCTCATCCTTGGCCTTGGTTTCCTGAATGGCCAGCACATCCACGTCGGAGCGTTGCAGCCAGGACTCAACGCGGTCGGCGCGGGCACGGATCGAGTTCACATTCCAGGTAGCAATCTTCACAACAGCTACGTTACCCAACGGCGGCAGGCTGTGCTCGCCGCTCGGGGCGGCTGGACCCTCGGGCGGCGGCAGGCTGTGCTCGGCTCTCGGGCGGCTGGGCCCGCCGCACCGGGGCGGCTGGGATCGCCGTCGGATCGGGTGCGCTCGCTGCCCGGGCGGCTGGGATCGCCCTCAAATCCCTCACGGCCCCAGGGCTTGGATCGCCGTCGTATCCCTCACCGCCCCAAGGCATCGGGGGTATGTTGGAGAGATGTTTGCTGATAAGCCGCAGTCTTTAGCAGATCCACTCGAACAGCAGCGGCGGCAAGCCATGCTGCAATCCGAGCCGGCCATACAGAAGCTTGAGGAATGGCGGGACGCCTACGCGCGGACCCGCAAGGAGCCCGTCCCGCATTTTGATCCGGCGGATGCGGGCGTTGAGGCGCGGGTGCTCTTTCTGCTCGATAGCCCGGGAAGCCAAACGGTCACCGCAGAGGGGCCGGGATTCGTCTCCGTAGACAACCCCGACCAGGCGGCCGAGCGGTGCTGGAACGAACGCCAGGAAGCGGACCTGCACGAGGGGGTTCTCCTCTGGAATACGGTGCCGTTTTTCCTCAACGGCGCCGAGCCGACACCGGTCCAGACGATAGCCGGCGTCAAGGCCCTGAAGTCCGTCCTGGGGCTGCTGCCTCGGCTCCAAGCCGTCGTGCTGTGCGGGACCTTCACCAAGACCCAGTGGGCGAAACACATGGGTGCGTTCACCCGCCCGACCGTCATCAAGGCGCCCAGCCCCGGTGGCCGGGCGATGATCAGCCGGAAGAACCAGGACGAGTTCCGCAAGGCAGTGATGCGGGCGAAGAGCCTGGTCGGCTGACGCTTCAGCCGCCCGGCCGCGCTTTGCCTGAGCGGGAGACGGGCCCGCAGACCGGCCGTGCTTCGCCTGAGCGGGTAACGGTCAGCGGGTGCCCGGGCCAACGGTGTCAAAGGCTTCGGCCAGCAGCGCCTCGATGGTTTCGTCCAGCTGGTCCGCTGCGGTGATGGACAGCCGGTGCGTCATGACCTTCCGGGTGGTCGGGAAGGCCTGCAGCAGTTGCGGGTGGTCGACCCGCCGCAGCAGATGGACGGCAACTTCCAGCCGGTTGGAGATGGTGAACGCGTCCGCGAAGACCCGTTTGTCCGCCCACGCGACTTCCGTCCGATGCACCCGTTCGTGGACGGGACCGAGGGACAGCACGGTCCCGCGGAACGCGTGGAACAGCGCGACCGCTTCCGGGTTCCTGCCGGCGAGGAACTCATCCAGCTCCACGGGCCCGGCCCCTCCCGCTCAGCCAAACCCGCCCACGTGGAGAGGGTTTAGCCCTGCCACCATTTGTCGAGGATGGACACCGGGGTGGTCCGCTTGTGCCGGGTCATCAGGTAGCGCTGCTCGATCTTCTCGGCGACCTCGTCGGGGATGTCGCGGCCCTCAAGGTAGTCGTCGATGTGGTCGTAGCTGATCCCCAGCTCGTCCTCGTCGGTGCGGCCGGGCGTGGTGTCCAACAGGTCTGCCGTCGGCACCTTGTGTGCCACCTGGTCGCTGGCGCCAAGGTGCTCCAGCAGTTGCCGGTTTTGGCGCTTGTTGAGTCCGAACAGGGGCAGCACGTCGGCGGCGCCGTCGCCGAACTTGGTGAAGAAGCCGGTGACCGACTCGGCGCCGTGGTCCGTGCCCAGCACCAGGTAGTTGTGCTGGCCGGCCAGCGCGTACTGGGCCATCATCCGTGCCCGGGCCTTGATGTTGCCCTTGTTGAAGTCGGTGATCTCTTCGCCGGTCGTCGTCGTGAATTCGGACTCGAAGCCGTCCACGGCCGACTTGATGTTGAACGTCCACGAGGTTTTCGGCCGGATGAAATCCATGGCTGCCTGCGCGTCGGCTTCATCATGCTGGACTCCGTGGGGCAGGCGCACCGCGACGAAGTTGGCTTCGACGCCTTCTGCTTCGAGTTCGTCGACCGCCAGTTGGGCCAGCTTGCCGGCGAGGCTGGAGTCGACGCCGCCGCTGATGCCCAGCACAAAACCTTTGCTGCCGGTGGTCTTGAGGTAGTCCTTCAGGAATTCGACGCGCCGTGCGACTTCCTGCGACGGGTCGATGGAGGGCTGGACGCCCATTTCGTCAATGATCGTGGCCTGGAGTTCGCGCATGGCCACAGCCTACTAAAGGACCCGGGCCGGTTGCAGGGCGTCCGGCGGGCAGGTCCTCACCGCTCAACCCAGACGCGCCGGTTGTCCTTGTTTTGGGCGGCCGTTCGGCATCGCCGCAGGTCAGGGCCGCGGGTCCCTCCAAAACATGGACAATTCCGGCTGAACATGGACAGCTAGCGCAATCGGAAGGTGTGGGCCCCAGCCCTACTGCTTGAACGCGGCGTCGAAGGAGGCCTGCGGCGGATCGAAGTCGAACCCCTTGAGGAACCTGAGGGCTTCCGGCGCCCCCTGCAACCGGTCCATCCCGGCGTCTTCCCACTCCACCGAGATCGGCCCGTCGTAGCCGATCGCCGCCAGCGCCCGGAAGCTGGCCTCCCAGGGCACGTCGCCGCGCCCGGTGGAGACGAAGTCCCAGCCACGCCGCGGGTCGCCCCACGGCAGATGCGATCCCAGCCGCGTGTTGCGCCCGGTGATCCGCAGCTTCGTGTCCTTGCAGTCCACGTGGTAGATCCGGTCCTTGAAGTCCCAGATCAACGAGACCGGGTCGATGTCCTGCCACATCATGTGGCTGGGATCCCAGTTGATGCCGAACGCTTCGCGGTGCTCCAGGGCCTCCAGCGCCCGCACGGTCGACCAGTAGTCGTACGCGATCTCGGAGGGGTGGATCTCGTGCGCGAACCGGACGCCGCACTCGTCGAAGACGTCCAGGATCGGGTTCCACCGGTCGGCGAAGTCCCGGTAGCCGGCGTCGATCACGTCGGCGGGCACCGGCGGAAACATCGCCACGTACTGCCAAATCGAGGACCCGGTGAACCCCACCACGGTCTTGACCCCGAGCCGCTGCGCCAGCCGCGCAGTGTGCTTCATCTCCTCGGCCGCCCGCGACCGCACGCCCTCCGGCTCGCCGTCGCCCCACACGCGCTCGCCGACGATCGCCTGATGGCGGAAGTCGATCGGGTCGTCACACACCGCCTGGCCCTTCAGGTGGTTGGAGATCGCCCACACGCCCAACCCGTTTCGCTCCAGGATGCCGAGACGGTCGGCGATGTAGTCGTCGTCGTCCCAGCGCCACGCATCCAGGTGGTCGCCGGACACCGCGATCTCCAGGCCGTCGTAGCCCCAGCCCGCGGCCAGTTCGGCCACTTTCTCCAGGGGCAGGTCCGCCCACTGGCCGGTGAACAGCGTGAAATTACGGGCCATCGGTTGCTCCTGCATAGTCGGCGCGGGTGTCGGTTTCGGCAAAGACGACGGCGGCGCCCGCCTGCCCGGCGCTGCGCACCATGGCGTCCAGCACCTTCTGCACCGCCAGGCCGTCCTCGAAGCTTGGACTCGGTGCCCGGCCGGATGCCACCGCCGCCAGGAAATCGGCCGCCTGGCTGGTGAACGTGTGGTCCCAGCCGAGCACGTGCCCGGGCGGCCACCAAGCCTGCAGGTACGGGTGCGTCTCCTCGGTGACCAGGATCCTCGCCGCACCCGCGAGCCCCGGCGGGGCCCCGGCGTCGTAATAGGAGAGCTCGTTGAGCCGCTCCAGGTCGAAGCCCAGGTGCCCGGCGGATCCGTAGACCTCGATCCGCAGCGCGTTCTTGCGGCCCGCGGCCATCCGGCTGACCTCCAGGCTGGCCACCGCGCCGGAATCGAGCCGCAGGGTGGCCCAGGCGGCGTCGTCGACCGTCACCGGTTCGGGCCCGTCCGGGCCCTGCCGGGTTTCGACGAAGGTGTTGAGCGTGGCGGAGACCGACGTGACCTGGGCGCCGAGTAGGAAGTGGATCTGGTCCACCGCGTGCGAAGCCAGGTCGCCGAGCGCGCCGGAGCCGGCGGTCTCCCGGCGCAACCGCCAGGTCATCGGGGCGGTGTCATCGGCTAGCCAGTCCTGCAGGTACGCGACCCGCACCTGCCGCACGGCGCCGATCCTGCCTTCGGCGATCAATTGGCGCGCCAGGGCCAGCGCCGGCACCCGCCGGTAGTTGAAGCCGACCATCGACTGGACGCCGGCCGCTTCGGCGGCGCGGGCCGCGGCGGCCATGCGCTCGGCTTCGGCCACCGAGTTGGCCAGAGGCTTCTCCACCATCACGTGCTTGCCCGCCTCCAGCGCGGCCACGGCCAGGTCGGCATGCAGGTGGCCGGGGGTGCAGATGTCCACGATCTGCACATCGTCGCGCTCGAGGACGGCCCGCCAGTCAGTGGAGCCCTCCGCCCAGCCGTACCGGGCCGCGTCCGTTGCCACGCCGTCGGCGTTCCGGCCGACCAGCACCCGCCGGGCCACCGCCGGCCCGCCGGGATAGAAGGCGGACACGTTGCGCCAGGCATTGGAGTGCGCCTTGCCCATGAAGGCATGCCCCAGCACCGCCACCCCCAGCGGCGGCGAGTCCGGATTGGCGGTCATCGTCTTCTCCTTCGTGCTCGTCGGTCGGTGCTGCGGCGGGATGGGCTGCGGTCCGGTCCGGGCGGCAGCCCGACGCCGGGACGAACGGCTAGAGGCTGCGCAGGAATGCCAGCCCGTCCTTTGCCAGTTGATCCTGGCTCGGCGCCAGCGGGCGCCAGATCGATGCGGCCGTCGCGATAGCCGCGTTGTCCGCGGTGAAACTCTCGATGTTCAGCGGGCCGGCGTAGCCCACGTCGTCCAGCGCGTTCACCAGCGCCGGCCAGTCGGTCTGGTCACCGCCCGGCGCCCCACGGTCGTTGCCGCACACTTGCAGGTGGACCAGGTGTGCGCCGGCCGCGCGGATAGCGGCGGCGCTGGAGCGTTCCTCGATGTTCAGGTGATAGCTGTCCAGCGCCAGCCCCACCCCGTGCCCGAGCAGCGGTCCCAGCGCGTCGAGCGCCTGTTCCACGGTGTTGACCAGCGAGGTCTCGTACCGGTTGAGTGGCTCAATTCCCAGTACGACGCCGGCCGCCTCGGCTTGGGCGGCCAGCGGCGCCAGGTTCTCCCGCAGCTGGCGGTACGCTGTGGCTCGGTCTTCGGCGTCGATCCGCCACACCCGCCCCGTGCTGGCGTAGAACGGGCCGCACACCGCCGGCGCGCCGACGTCGTGTGCCAGGTCGATGCAGGCCGCCAGATAGCCCTGGGTGGCCTGCACCGACCCGGCGTCGGCCAGGACCAATTCGCGGCCGGGTGCCATGGCGCCCACGATGTAGGGCTTCAGGCCCGTGGCCGCGAGGGCGTCCCGGGCGGTGCCGGCGGTGAAGTCGCCGACGTTCTCCAGCGGCAGTTCGACGCCGTCAAAGCCCATGCCGGCGATCTTCGCCAGCAGCCCAGGCAGCTCGGCGTCGCGCAGCGGCGACTGCCACACCCAGGTGTTGACGCCGATCGGCCGGTCCATGATCCGTCTCCTTTGTCTGCCGCTGCTGGTGCAGCTCGTCCGGTTGCCGCCGGACGCTGCCGCGCCGCCGGTGCGTTCCCGCGGGAACATGCGGGGATGCTGGCGCAAACGGCCCGCGCCCGCGCCGGGTCCGGCGATCGCGTGTCCTTGCGGGAGTTGGCGGGCCGGCCGGGCACCCTCCCCCGGGCCCGGCCGGCCCGCACGTTCTACGGAATCTGGCGTTCCTGCCAGACCTCCGGATAGCCGGGCAGGTCTTCGCCGCCGAACTTCGCGTAGTGCCCGTCCGGCATGCCGTCGTTGCGCTCCAGCCAGTCGTCCAGCTCGTCGGCGGGGATCGGAACCTGCGGCAGCACCCACTCGGTCGGGACTTCCTCGCCGGCGAAGATCTTCTGCACGGCCAGCAGCGGCGTGCGCCACTGGAAGTTGGAGTAGACCGGAGCCAGCGCGTCGATGCCGGTGTCCTTCCACTTGCGCAGGAAGCTCAGCTCGTCCTCGCCGGTCATCACCGGCAGGTCCTTGCCGGCGTCCTCGAACGCCTCGATCGCAGCGACCGCGCCGTCGCCGGCATCCATCCAGACACCCTGGACATCGCCGGTGGCGAGCTCGTCGGAGATGATCTTCTTGATCTCGGTCGGGTCGGCGCCGGTGAAGTAGTCGGTGGCTTCGATGCCGTTCTCCTCGAAGATTTTCTCCGCGGCCGCCCAGCGCTGCTCCAGCACGTCCACGCCGGGCAGGATGCGCAGCGCCACCACCTTGTCGCCTTCCTGCAGCCGTTCGGTCAGGAAGTTGGCGGTGTCGATGCCCCAAGCGAACCCGCCGATCGGGTGGATGAACGTGGTGGCACAGTCGGTTTCCACGCCGCGGTCGAACACGACCACCGGCTTGCCCGTCTCGCAGGCGCGCTCCACCGCCGGCGTCAGCGCCGCGGTGGCGTTCGGCGAGATGATGAACGCGTCGCAGTCGCCTTCACTGATGAAGTAATCGATGTCGGCAATCTGGGTGTTCGAGTCGTCCTGCGCGTCGCGGGTTTCCATCTCGGAAATCACGCCTTCGTCCTGCAGCACCTGCAGTTGCTGGTTCATGGTGATCCAGCCGGTCTGCCGCCACGGGTTGGAGATCGACGCGTTGGCGAAGCAGACCTTCTTGGCGCCCTCGGAGGCGAAGTCGGCCGTGTCGGTCATCTCGCCGTCGATGTACTGAAGCCACGGCTGCTCCGGGTCGCCCTGGAATTCGGCGGTCCGCTGTTCGAACTGTTCGTCGTAGACGGCCTGGTCGAACCATTCCGTGGAGGCCTCCGTGGTTTCCGCCGGTGACGGGCTGGCCGCGCCGCCGGGTCCGCCGGTCTCCTCGGTGATTGACGGATCGGTGGTACAGCCGGTCATGGCCATTAACGACGCGGCCGCTGTGAGCGCGACCGCGGTACTTAGACGTTTTCCCGTCATGTCAGTTCCCTCCCTTGTCGGTGCCCTCAGCGGGCTCTGGTGCCGCGATGATGTGTTGTTCGGAATGCGCGGCCGCAGAGCCCCCGCGCCGCTTGCGCTGCCAGGACTGCGCGGCGGCAGCAACAGCGACGATGATGATGGCGCCCTGCACGGTGTCCCGCCAGGTGGACGCCACGCCCAGGAAATTCAGCAGCGTGAACAGCAACTCCAGGGCGAACGCGCCGGCCGCCGCAGAGAGCACCCAGCCGCGGCCGCCGCCCAGCACCACCCCACCCAGTACGACGGCGGTGATCGCCGTGAACTCGTAGCCCTGGCCCACCGACGGATGGACCCCGGCGTACCCGACCAGCAGGATCCCCGAGACGGTGGCGGCCAGCGACGAAAGCATGAAGGCCCGCGTGCGCACCCACCAGACCCGCGCGCCGGTCAGGGCCGCGGCCACGTCGTTGTCGCCGACGGCGACCAGCGTGCGCCCGTAGGGCCGGCGCATCATCCAGACGGCGAGCACGGCGACGGCCGCCAGGATGATGACCGGATAGGGGATGACCTCCAGCACCGGCACGTTTTCGATGCCGCCGCGGCCTATTTGCCGGAAGCTGTCCGCCGGGTTGCCCTGGGCGGCGCCGCCGGTCCAGTTGAGCACCAGGCCCAGCAGCGCCAGCATCATGCCCAGGG
The DNA here is from genome assembly GCF_059091125.1 of Arthrobacter sp. Y3223151. Taxonomy (NCBI): domain Bacteria; kingdom Bacillati; phylum Actinomycetota; class Actinomycetes; order Micrococcales; family Micrococcaceae; genus Arthrobacter; species Arthrobacter sp. Y3223151. The sequence continues at coordinate 718,591 of NZ_JBNHGI010000001.1, forward strand.
TCACGATGAAGCTGGGGACCTTGAGCAAGGTGGTGACCAGGCCGTTGATCAGCCCGATGACCGCCCCGAGGACGAACATCAGCACCAGCACGGGGATGACCTTGGCGTCGTCCTGGCCGATCAGGTTGCCGGCCACGATTACCTGCATGGTCACTACCGATCCCATGGACAGGTCGAACTCGCCGGAAACGATCACGAAGTACTGCCCGATGGCGGCGATCGCAATCGGGGCCGTCCTGCCGATGAACCGGATGAAGGACCCCGGCTCGCCGAACGACGGGTTCAGGATGATGATGGCGACCAGCAGCGCGACCAGGAGCACGAAGATGCCGCCGCCGGGAGTCCGCAGGCTGCGCAGGAAGCGCTGGCCGCGTCCTGCCCGGTTCTGCTGCAGGACCCTGCCGCCGGCCTCCGAATCCAGAACCGTGCTCATGCCTGCACCTCCTGCTGTTGGCCGCCGTGCCCGTAGCGCGGCGGCCGGGCGACGATGGTGCGGCGGGCATAGACGGCGACGGCGACGACGATCACCACGCCGCGGACCACGTCCTTCAGGAACGGGTTGATCTGGAGCACGGACATGATGTTGTCCAGCATCGCGAAGATCAGCACGCCGCCCAGGGTGCCGGTAACGGATCCCTTGCCGCCGGCCAGCAGCGTCCCGCCCAGGACGACGGCGGCGATCGAGAGCAGGTCATAACCGCCTTGCGAGCCGACCGTTGGGCTGCCGACGCCCAGCCGGCTGGCCAGCAGCAGTCCGGCCATGCCGGAGAGGGTGGAGCAGATGACGTGGGCGGTGATCACCGCGCCTGGGACGCGGATGCCGGACATCCGGGCCACGTTGCTGTCGCCGCCGACGGCGTAGATGTGGTGCCCCATGCGGGTGCGGTGCAGCATCAGCAGCACCAGGGCGGCGCAGGCGAGCATGATGAGGGTGGAGATCGGCACCGGCCCTATCCCGGTGGCGCCGATCAGCCGGAAGGAGAAGGGGGTCTGGCCGAAACTGCCCTTGTAGTTGGTGCCCAGGTAGCCGCTGATCACCAGGCCCATCCCGAGCGTGGCGATGAATCCGTGCACCTTGAGGCCGGCAACGATCAGTCCGTTTGCCAGGCCGATGACGGCGGAGACGCCCAGTGCCAGCAGCACGGCGGCCGGCACGTTTTCGCTCCGGTTGGCCATCACCCCGGCCGCTATCAGGCTGGCCAGGCTGGTCACGTAGGGCACCGAGAGGTCCAGGCTGCCGACCAGGATCACCAGGGTCTGGCCGATGGCGATGAAGCCCAGCACGCTGGTGCCGGTCAGGATGGCGGAAATGTTGCCCGGGCTGAAGAAGTTCCGGCCGGCGGTGGCCACCAGGATGCTGCCGGCGATCAGGGTCAGCAGGGCCACCAGGTACACGATCTGGGTGGAGGTCAGCCGCGCGAAGAAGCCGCTGCCGGCCCGGGCCCGCCGGGTGCGGGCCGGGGTTTGCGTGGTCGTCATGGTGTCCCTCCCGTGGTGCCGCGGTCCTCCGCCAGATGTGACCCGCCAACGCGGCCTGCGTCCCCAAGGCGGGCGCCGCCGTCGTGCCCTGCGGCTGGGAGAGGGGCGCCGCCGTCGTGGTCCGAAGCCGGCGGCGGGGCGTCGGAGGCCGCGCCCGGTACGCGCGCGCCGGTGGCCAGCCGCAGGATTTCCTCCTCGGTGGCGCCGGCCGGCAGCTCGCCGGCAATCTGCCCGTCGCGCATCACGAGGATCCGGTCGGACATCCCGATCACCTCGGGCAGCTCGCTGGAAACCATCAGGACGCCCTTCCCCTCGGCCGCCAGCTGGCGCATCAGCCGGTACACCGCCACCTTGGCACCGACGTCGATGCCCCGGGTCGGTTCGTCCAGCAGCACCACGCCGGGGGACACCGCCAGCCACTTGGCCAGCACGATTTTTTGCTGGTTGCCGCCGGAGAGGTACTGCACCTCCTGGTCCAGGTCCCGGGCGACGACTTCCAGCGCGCTGAACGACCCGGCGACGGCGCGGCGCACGGTCGCGGTGCGCTTGGGGAAGACGGCGCGGACCACGCCCAGCGCGTTGTCCAGCAGGGATTGGTTCAGGCTCAGGCCCTGCGCCTTGCGGTCCTCGGTGATCAGCGCGATGCCGTGCCGCACCGCCTGGCGCGGAGAATGCGGACGGACCGGACGGCCGGCCAGCTGCATGCTGCCGCGGTTGAACGGCGCGGCCCCGAAAATCGCCTGCAGCAGTTCGGTGCGGCCGGACCCCTGCAGGCCGGCGACGCCGACGATTTCGCCGGGCATGAGGCGCAGGCTGATGCCGTCCAGTTGGTCGTTGCCGGCGTCGGCGAGTTCGAGCAACGGGGCATTGCGGTCGGTGCTCTGTGCAGCGGGCGCGGGCGGGAGCTTGTCCGGAAAGTAGGCGGAGATGGGGCGGCCGACCATCATCCGGACCAGCGAGGCATCATCGAGTTCGGCGGCCGGTTTGGTACCCACGACACGCCCGTCCTTGAGTACGGTGATGGTCTGGCAGAGGTCGAAGACCTCGCGCAGCCGGTGCGAGACGTAGAGGATGCCGGTGCCGCGTTCGGCCAGTCTCCGCACGATCCCGTACAACAGGGACACCTCCGGGCCGGACAACGCGGCGGTCGGCTCGTCCATCGAAATGATCCGGGCCTCGTAGCTGACGGCCTTGGCGATCTCGACGATCTGCTGCTCGGCCACGGAGAGCGACCGGACCAGCGCCGTGGGCCGGATGGAGCCGATGCCCAGCGACTCCAGCAGTTCCGCGGTGGCGGCGTTCATCTTGGCCCGGTTGACCAGCAGCCCCTTGCGGGGCTCGCGGCCCAGGTAGATGTTCTCGGCCACCGTGCGGTCCGGCAGCAGGTTGAATTCCTGGAAGACGGTGGACAGGCCGGCTTCGTGCGCCTGGGTGGGATGGCTGAACTGGACGCTTTCGCCGTCCAGCAGCACCGTTCCCGAGTCACGCTGGTACACGCCCGCCAGGATCTTCATCAGCGTCGACTTTCCCGCGCCGTTTTCCCCGACGACGCCGTGGACCTCGCCGGCGTGCAGCGTCAGTGACGCGTCCTGCAGCACGGGATTGCCAAAGAAACTCTTGGTCAGCCCGCGGACTTCGAGAACGGGTTTCTCCCGTCCGGCGCCGCTGTCGGCCACGGTGTTGCTCGTCTGCTCCACCCACTCACTGTGGCACGCGTCACATAGTTTTGTCGAGAGTGAGGCAAAAGTTGTTTGACCATGAATTGTTAGTTTCGCTAGAGACAAACAGAAGTGCTGCGTGCTGTACTGAAAGCGTGTTGAAGTCCGATGTCGCCCCGCCGCAACGCCTGGCCGCCCAGCCGGCCGCCGGAGCAAGCGAGGTATTCCAACTGCTGCGCGACGGCCAGCCGCGCACCCGGGCCGAACTGGCGCAGTTGACCGGCTTGGCGCGGTCCACGGTGACCGCCCGCGTGGATGCGCTGAAGCGGCTGGGACTGATTGCCCCCATTGGGGGAGCGACCTCGACCGGCGGAAGGCCGCCGTCGTTGTTTGCTCTCAACCCGGCCGCACGGCTGGTGATCGGCGCCGACCTCGGCGCCACGCACGCCCGGGTCGTGGTGGCGGACCTCTCCGGCGACGTGCTGGCCGAGGAACGTGCCGAGCTGAGCATCGCCAGCGGCCCGGACATTGTGCTCGGTTGGCTGACCGATGCCGTGGGGAGGCTGCTGAAGGACGCGGGGCGGAGCGCGGCGGACCTGGGCGCGTTCGGCATCGGGCTGCCCGGACCGGTCGAACACGACACGGGGCGGCCGATCAATCCGCCGATCATGCCCGGCTGGGACCGGGTGGACGTCCCGGCGCGGGTGCAGCAGCATTTCGACGTGCCGGTGCTGGTGGACAACGACGTCAACATCATGGCACTGGGCGAGCAGGCCATGGCCTGGCCCGACACCGCCGACCTGATGTTGATCAAGGTGGCCACGGGGATCGGGGCCGGCATCATTTCCTCGGGGCAGCTGCAACGCGGCGCCCAGGGCACCGCCGGGGACTTGGGGCATGTGCGGGTGCCCCGAGGCGACGACGTGGTGTGCCGGTGCGGGAACACCGGCTGCCTGGAGGCGCTCGCCGGCGGGCCCGCCCTGGCGGCCGTGCTTGCGGCCGGGGGAAAGAAGGCCGAAAGCAGCCAGGACGTGATCGAACTGGTCCGCGCCGGCGACCCGCAGGCGATCCAGGCGGTGCGCCAGGCCGGCCGGGACATCGGCGACGTGCTGGCCACCTGCGTGAACCTGATTAACCCGTCGGTCATCGTAATCGGCGGGCGGCTGGCGCAGGCGGGCGAACACCTGCTGGCCGGGATCCGCGAAGTGGTCTACCGGCGCTCGCTGCCGTTGGCGACCGAGCATCTGCGGATCGCCCCGTCCGTGGCCGGGCAGCGCGCCGGCGTGCTGGGGGCGGTGGCGCTGGCCATCGGGCACGTGCTCTCGCCCGAAGCGATTGAAGCGGCCGCGTCCGCCTGACTGCAAAGTTATCGCTTCGTAACGGAGCGGGCGTCCCGTCCTCGTCTTTCCGCGGCTAGCGTGGGACAAACATCTTTCGAGGGGGCAGGGCGTCATGCGCACATTGACCACGCTGGCTGCCGGTGGCGCCGTCCTGCTGGCGCTCGCCGGTTGCGCCGGGTCGACGTCCGGGATCGGGGCGCTGGAGGCCCCGGCCGGCCCGAAGGACAAGCTGGCGGGTAGTGCCGAGGTCCTGCGCGTGGCGCCCGGCAGCGTCCGGTCGTTGGCGGAAACGGGCGACTTCGCCTTCTATGCCGCAGTCCCGGACAACCCGGCGGACCGCGGCGTGTGCGTGATCATCGTGGAGGTGGGGGCTTCCGGGGCGGCGAGCGGCTGCGGCGGTACGGGGCCGGAGCCGGTCGAACTCGGCACGGCCGGGGTGGTAGCCAAGCTAATCCAGGACAACTACGACGCCGCCAAGGACCTGGCCGAGGGCTGGGAGCAGCTGCACCCGAACCTGCTGGTCCGCGGGCTCTGACCGGCTCCGGCGCCTTCCGGCGGAGTTTGGCGCAGCCGGCGGCGGCCCGATCCAGGGGTTGGCGGCGTTGGGTCTGGGGGTCGGCGGCCTACGGCGGCGCCCGGCCTGGGGGCTCCGGTGGGGCCGCGAGGCCTGTCATGGATTCCCGGTGCGGCGGGGGCAACCCCATAGACTAAGAGCCATGACCCAGACTCCCGTGGCCGATCCAGCGGCCGACCGCGCCCGCCTGCTCGAACTGATTAAGGAACTGGCCGTGGTGCGCGGCAGGGTCACCCTCTCCAGCGGCGCCGAAGCCGACTACTACATCGACCTGCGGCGGGTCACCCTGCACCATGAAGCGTCCCGGCTGGTCGGCAGGGTCATGCTGGCCATGCTCGACGAGGCCGGCATCGAATTCCAGGCCGCCGGCGGCCTGACCATGGGGGCCGATCCGGTGGGGACGGCACTGATGCACGCGGCCGGGGCCGACGGACGGGCCGTCGACGCCTTCGTGGTGCGCAAGGCGCAGAAGTCCTACGGCATGGGCCGCCAGGTGGAGGGCCCGGAGGTGAAGGATCGCCCCGTCGTCGTGCTGGAGGATACTTCCACGACCGGTGGATCCGCGCTGACCGCGGTCGAAGGCGTGCGCCAGGCCGGCGGGCAGGTCCAGGCCGTGGCCGTCATTGTGGACCGCGACACCGGAGCGAAGGAACGCATCGAGGCCGAAGCCGGCGTGCCCTATCTCTTCGCTTTCGGCAAGGACGAACTGGAGCTGAACTAGCCGCCGGTGGCCGGCCAGCTCGAATGATGGATCTCCGCCGGAACCACGCCTTCCGCCAGCTGCGCCTGGCCAGCAACCTGCACCGGGTTTCGCGCCGCTCGTTCCTGATCGGTGCCGCCTTCGGGGTGGGCACCGCCGCCGACCTGGCGGCCACCCGGGCCATCCAGGAGATGCGCAACGAAGCGCAGATCCTCACGCTGGACGACGAACGCGCGGACCGGCGCTTCCCCCGCAGCAGCTGGGTGCTTTTCCCCGGGTACAAGACCAGCTGGGAAGAGGGGCTGTGGATCTTGAACGCGTTGCGCGGCGGCCTCGTGGACCGCGGCCGGCTGGCGGTGGCGGGGTATTCGAACCGCGGCCTGGATCTGGCCGAATTGACCGAGGTGCTGCAGAAGCACATCCAGGACAATGACCTGCAGCGGCTTTACTTCTACGGGCACAGCTTCGGCGGCATGGTCGCCGTGGAAATGACCGCGCGGCTGCGTGCCAAGGGCTTCCCGGTGGAGCTGATCCTGATGGATTCGTCCCCGTACAGCCGCTTCGACGTGTTGGACAAAACCATGTTCGAAGGCGTGGTCTTCCTCTACGAGGCCGGCTACCGGGTGCCCAGCTACCTGCGAGGCGGATACGAGCTGGGCGAGCGCATTGTGCACAAGGACGAGCGCACCTGGCGGCAGATCGTGGAGCAGACCATGGAACAGCTGTCGCCGCTGGCCGTGTCCAGCACGCTGATCCAGTCCCAGTCCTCGTACATCTACCACTTTGACGCGTATCGCTTCCGCCACAGCATCGGCGACACCCGCATCGCCTGGATGGGCAACCCCGGAGACCAGACGGTCAACTACTCAACGGCCCGGCGCAGCTGGCTCGTGAACTATGAGGACAACTTCCTCACCAACAACCTGGTCACCGAAGGCGCCCGGCCGGCCCACGCCAGCCCGCAGTGGAATTCAGCGATCTACGTGCCGATCGTCCAGCAGGTGGCGGACGAATTCTTCCCGCTGCCTGTGGTCGGCGGGCGCAAAACCTACTACTAGTAGCGGACCGGCGGCAGGTTACTTCCGCTGCGCGCGACGGGAAGCGGAGCGGCACGCAGCGGAGGGGACGGCAGGCGCGCGGGGGAAGAGGGGCCGCCGACACCGAAAGGGAGCGCGGACACGCCAAGCGGAGCGGCAGGCACGCGAAAGGGAGCGGTGCCGCCCACGCAGCTCCGCTCCCTTTCGCTGTTTACCCGTGCGCCGGCGGCCATCGCGCCGGTTGGCCGCGCTACTTGGCGGCGGCTTCCTGGGCGAGCTTTCGGCCGAACTCGATCAGCTTGTCCCGAGTGCTTTCTTCCTGGCCCAGGATCTGCTGAAGCAGCTCCACGACTTCGGTCTGGCCCTGGGCCTGCGCCGAGGTGATCAGCGTGGTGTAGCAGGCGACCTCATGGTGTTCCGTGTCCAGCGCGCCGGCCACGATGACCATGTCCACCAGGCTCGGGTCCACCTTGTCCAAGGCGGCCTGCGCTTCCTCGGCCAGGCCCTTGCTCACCGGGGAGCGCTGCTCCTTGGCCTCCAAGCCCAAAGCCTTGAAGCATTTTTCGATATACGTGATCTGTTCACGCGTCTCGTCCTGGTGGTGGCTGAGCATGTCCTTCAGCTCTTGGCTCCGTGCAACCTTCTGGTTCTCTTCGAGCATCTTGAGCACGTCATGTTCCGACCGAAGGGCGACGCCCAGCTTGAAAGCGAAAAGTTCCTCGGGGGTGGTCAATTCAGCCATTGAAACTCCTTTTCCGATGGATCGTTATTCAGCATGCTTATCATTCCTGGTTGATCGTTTACAACCCGCTGCAGCTCCGTCGGCGGCTCCCGCCGCGGTCCTTCCGCATCACCCTGCGGCGGCCCTTCCCCGCCACGGTGCCTGAGGCTGCCGTCTGTCCCCTAGGCTTGTGGGGTGGAAGAAAAAGCAGGTGAAACCGGGGCCGGACCGAGGTTGACCGATGGGGTCGGCGAACGGCCGGATACCCCGGCGGACACCCCGAACGGCTCCGAAACCCGCGCGCCGGATGCCGCCCCGAACGGCTCCGAAACCGGCGCGCCGGATGCTGCCCCGAACGGCTCCGAGGCTGGCGGACCGGAGCCGGCCATCGGCGTCGGACCGTGGGAGGGGCCGTTGCCCGATGGCGACCATTGGGACCCGCAGTTGCTGGCCGACGGCGACCGGCGCAACGTGACTGACCAGTACCGCTACTGGAAGCACGAGGCGATCGTCGCTGACCTGGACACCCGCCGGCACAACTTCCACGTGGCCATCGAGAACTGGCAGCACGACCTCAACATCGGCTCCGTGGTGCGGTGCGCCAACGCCTTCCTGGCCAAGGAAGTGCACATCATCGGACGACGGCGGTGGAACCGGCGCGGGGCCATGGTCACCGACCGCTACCAGCACGTCCGGCACCATCCCACCGTGGAGGACTTCGTGGCGTGGGCGCAGGGCGAGGGGCTGCGGATCATCGGGATCGACAACTTCCCCGACTCGGTGCCGCTGGAGACTTACGACCTCCCGGAGAACGCCGTGCTGGTGTTCGGGCAGGAGGGGCCCGGGCTGACCCCGGAGGTCCACGCCGCAGCCGACGCCACGCTGTCCATCGCGCAATTCGGCTCGACCCGGTCGATCAATGCCTCAGCCGCCGCGGCCATCGCGATGCACGCGTGGGTTCGGCGCCACGTTTTCGCCCAGCCGGTAATTCCGACTGCCCCTTAGCGTTAAGGCCACGCGTCCCGACCTGTGTCCGGCTGAGTCCGATACGCGTCCGGCCTGTCTCCGGCGTCGGGTAGCAGGCCGCGCTCGGTCCCGTAGCTAACTTCCCATGTATAGCCGTATCTCCCCATGTTTCGGGCTGTCCATCTGCCCCTGACGTGCGGAAACGTTCTGGGGGCCGTCCCAAACGTGGGAGCGAAGGGAGTGGGTGCAGGGGCGGGCCGGGCGCCGCTGCGGGCGGCCGGGCGGCGTTGACCGGCGGTTTCAGGGGGTGGCGCGTCGTCGTCGGCGGTTTCAGGAGTGAGGCGGGAGCCAGCAGTCAGCCGAGCAGCTCCAGTAATGCTCCGGCGCCGACGGTGCGGGCGCCGAGGGCTCCAACCCGTTCGCGCAGCCCGCGGTCGGAGCTGACCACGGTCACCGGCGCCTCCGGATCCGTGCCGAAGGCCTTCTCCACCTGGGCCACAATCTCGTCGTCGCCCGACCCGGCAGCATGCACCACTTCCAACTCCACACCTCGGCGGCGCGCTGCCGAGGCCTGCGCTGCTGTTTCGCCATCCTGCGCCGTCGCCGGGGAAGTCGCCGGGAAGTCCGCGGCGACGCCGGCCCGCGCCCGGTTCGCCCCGCCGTCGCGCCCACCCGGGCTTGCCCCATCCACCGGGCGTGCCTGCCCGTCCGGGCTCCCCGCGCCTGCCGGGCCCGCCAGCCCAGCGGGGACGGCCTCCTTCGCGGCGCCCTCCAGTACGACGACGGTGCGCGGCCACACCGTGCCGGCGGGCACTTCCAGCAGGCCCGCGGGAAGCCCCGCCGCCAGGCTGGCGTGGAGCGATGAAAGCAGCCGGCGGGCGGCGCCGGGGCGGTCCTTCCACCAGCCGTCCGGCCGGGAGCCGACCACGTTCGCCGCGTCGACCACGAGCACCGGCGGGTGCTCCAGCAGCGTGCGGAGCCGAGGCCATGCCTCGCCAAAGTGCGGGTGCAGCGGCAACTGGTCCACCTCGTCCAGCGGGACCCAGGCCAGGGCCAGGCTCTCGGCGTCGGTGATTTCCGGTTCGAACGGGCGGACGGTCCTGGCTGCGGCGGTGGTGTAGGACCAGAAGCCCAGGTCCAGGACGGTAGTGAACAGCGGGGCCAGCGCGTCGAGCGGGACGTCGGCTTCCTCGTTGGCCTCGCGCAGAGCGGCATCGACGGCAGGTTCGTCCTGATGCCTCGCCCCGCCGGGGATTCCCCAGGTGCCGCCGAAATGGCTCCACTTTGCGCGGTGCTGGAGCAGGATGCCGCGCTCGCGGTCCACCGCCAGCAGCCCGGCGGAGCCGAACCGGCCCCACATCCGGGTACCGTCCGGCCCCTCCACCCAGGCGTCGCCGGGATCGCGCGGACCGTGGAATGGCGGCGGAGTTTCAGTCATGATTCCAGCTTGCCACGGTCGGCGGCGTGAGGTGGAGGGCGAGGAGCGGCCCGTGGCGGCGTCAGGTGGAAGGCGAGGCCCGGACCGTGGCGCGGCCCGGCCGAGGTTGCAAGCGAGCAACGGCCCGTCGTCCCCGCCGGCCGACGGGGGTAACCCGGCTTCACAGTCGTCGCGGCGGCTGCTGCCCCGACACGAGTCGATAGGATGGGCTCAGAGGCAACGCCTTCGAATCCGTATCGCTAGCCAAGGAGTCAGCATGCCCGTTGCAACCCCTGAGATCTACGCCGACATGATCGACCGCGCCAAGGCGGGCGGCTTCGCCTACCCTGCGATCAACGTGACCTCCTCGCAGACCCTCAACGCTGCCCTGCAGGGCTTTGCCGACGCCGGTTCCGACGGCATCATCCAGGTGTCCACCGGCGGCGCCGCCTACTGGTCCGGCGCCGGGGTCAAGGACATGGTCGCCGGCTCCCTGGGCTTCGCGGCCTTCGCCCGCGAAGTCGCCAAGAAGTACCCGGTCAACGTGGCGCTGCACACCGACCACTGCCCGAAGGACAAGCTGGACGGCTTCGTGCTGCCGCTGCTGGCCGAGTCCGAGGCTGCCGTCAAGCGCGGCGAGGACCCGATCTTCCAGTCGCACATGTGGGACGGGTCGGCCGAGACGCTGGAGGAGAACCTGCGCATCGCCGAGGACCTGCTGGCCCGCACCGCCGCGGCCAAGATCATCCTGGAAGTGGAAATCGGCACCGTCGGCGGCGAGGAAGACGGCGTCGAAAACGAGATCAACGAAAAGCTCTACACCACGGTCGACGACGGCCTGAAGACCATCGAGGCGCTCGGCGCGGGGGAGAAGGGCCGCTACATCACCGCGCTGACCTTCGGCAACGTGCACGGCGTGTACAAGCCGGGCGGCGTGAAGCTGCGTCCCGAGCTGCTCAAGCAGATCCAGGCCGAGGTCGGTGCCAAGATCGGCAAGACCAATCCGTTCGACCTGGTCTTCCACGGCGGCTCCGGCTCCTCCGAGCAGGAGATCGCCGACGCCGTGGCCTACGGCGTCATCAAGATGAACGTGGATACCGATACCCAGTACGCCTTCACCCGCCCGGTCGCCGGCCACATGTTCAGCAATTACGACGGCGTGCTGAAGGTGGACGGCGAGGTCGGCAACAAGAAGGCCTACGACCCGCGTGTCTGGGGCGCCGCCGCCGAGAAGTCGATGGCCGCCCGGGTCGTCGAGGCCGCTGAGCGCCTGGGCTCGGCCGGAAAGTCGGTGAAGTAAGTGACCGAATCGTTCCGCACCAACCTGCTGGGCCCGGAGCCAACCTACCTGCCGGAGGAGACCGACGTCCTAGCCCGGCTGGAGGCCGGCGACGAAGCCTTGGACCTGGCCGCGAAGTTCCCCACCTCCTCGCTGGTCTGGGCGATCCTTGCCGACGAGGCCTACTCCGAGGGCCGGACCATCGAGTCGTACGCCTACGCCCGCGTGGGCTACCACCGCGGCCTGGACGCCCTGCGCCGGGCGGGCTGGCGCGGAGCCGGCCCCATCCCCTGGGAGCATGAGCCCAACCGCGGCTTCCTGCGCGCGCTCTACGCGCTGGGCCGCGCCGCCGGCGCGATCGGAGAGGCGGAAGAAGTGGACCGGATCGGCAAGTTCCTGGCCGACTCGGACCCCACCGCCCGGGCGGCCATCGAAGGCGCCTGATCAGCACGGCCGCTTGGACTATTCGTCCGGGCGGCCGTCGTTTTTTCCAGTCTTACCCGGGCGGAAGACGGCTTCGGATCTCGGGGCGTAGGCATACCAGTCGCCCGCCCCGCCGCTGGGGCCGTCCTCGGCCCTTAGGCGCGCCAGCCGTTCCCGGTTTTCGCTCAGGGCAGCGACCCGCTGGCGAAAGGCTCTGGCTGCGGCAGGAGAGCCGGGCCCGCTGCCGCGGAACCGGCTCACGCCCGGACCTTCCTCGTACGACTGGAACTCCACCGCAAAGGCCTCGCCCAGTTCCCCGGCCACACGCTGGGCCAACCGTATTCCGTCCCGGGTGAACTGCGCGGCCAGTTCCGGCGTTCTCCACTCCAAGTCGACGACGGCGTCATAGTAGCCCTGCTCCCAACGCCGAAGGTCCTGGATCAGGCGAGGAGTCAGGCCGGAGGCCGCGTAGTCCACGGGACCGCCGAGCCAGAGAACGGTATCCGCGTAGTCCGGGAACAGACGCACTACCGGAACACTTATGGCCTCATCCGGGTTCATGCGCTGACTCTATCGCCCCGTGCCAACGGGCCTGCCATGACCGGGCTCGGGGCGCTGGCGCTTCACGCTCCAGCGCCTGCCCCTTCCCAGGCGGACGAACCTTCGGCATGATGCGTGAATGGGAATGAAAGCTTTCGAGACAGCTGTAGCAGCAACAGCGGGGCCAGGAATATGACGGGTTCGGAGACCATCGACGAGTACCTGGGCCGGCTCGGTTCCAACCAGCCAACGCCCGGCGCCGGAGCGGTCGGTGCGATCCACGCGGCGCAGGCAGCGGCGCTGATCGGCATGGTGACGCGGTTTACCGAGCGGAGCGCGGCGAAGGACAACGACGGCGGTGGCTCGGCAGGCTCGGCTGGCAAAGGCGGCTCCACGGGCTCAGCGCGCAACGACGGCGGTGCGTCCGCCGGCTCCAGCCCGGATCCGGACCTGGAGGCCATACTGGCCGAGGCCGGCGAACTGACCCGGGCGGCGGTGCACGCGGCGGTGTCCGACGAGGAGAAGTTCCGCAGGGTCGTCGACTGCTACAAGCTCCCGACCGCAACGGACGACGAACGCAGCCGTCGCAGCTCGGCCATCCGGGAAGCGCTCGTGGAGGCGACGCTCCCGGCGAGGGCCCAGCTGGACCTGGCCTCCGCCGTCGTGCGCCTGGGCACAGAGCTGGTGGGCGTGTGCAATCCAAACGTGCTGAGCGACATTGCCGTGGCCGCCGAAGCGGCGCGGGCCGCCGCGGCGACGGCGCGGATCACGGTCGAGGCCAATCTGACGTCCATCCGGGAGGACTCCATCCAGGAGTCGCTGCAAGACCACACGCAGAAGGCGGACGACGTGGTGCGCCGCGCCGAGGAGTTGTCAGCGTCGGTCCGGCGCCGCGTCCTGGACTAAACGAGCGCCATCGACAGGGCACGACTCCGCCGCGGGCTTGACGGAGCGAGGCCCCGGCTACGCCTCCTTCATGCTGGCGATTTGAATGAGGTTGCCGCAGGTGTCGTCCAACACGGCCGTGACAACCGGTCCCATGTCGGCCGGCTCCTGAACGAACTGCACTCCCAGCGCTGTCAGGCGCTCGTACTCAGCGTGCACGTCGTCGACCCCGAAGCTGTTGAAGGGGATGCCGTCGGCGACCAGGGCTTCCTTGAACGGCTTGACCGCCGGATGGCCGGAGGGTTCCAGGAGCAGTTCCACGCCGTCCGGGGCCGAGGGTGAGACAACGGTCAGCCACCGGTCGTCGCCTACTGGCACATCGTTCTTGAGCTGGAACCCCAGCTTCTCGGTGTAAAACTCCAGGGCTTTCTGCTGGTCGTCAACAAAAACGCTGGTTGTCGTGATGATCATGATGATTCCTTCGAAGACGGCGGGAGATTGGCTAGCCATTCCCTCGCGGGGGTGAGCGGGGCGGTGTTCAGATGGTGGATGGTGGTGCGTCCACGATTGCTGGCGGTCACCAGGCCGGCCTCGCGCAGGATCGCGAGATGCTTGGTGACAGCCTGACGGGTGATCGCGAGATGGTGGTTGTTGATCAGGCGCACGGTCAGCTCGAACAGCGTCTGGTCGTTGTGCGCGGCCAGTTCGTCCAGCAAAATCCGCCGAGTCGGATGACTTAAGGCTTGGAAGACCGTGTCCACCCGTCCATAATAGGCAACCCCTAGGTTGCCAATCAAGGGGGCGGGTTTTCTTGGCGCTCGGCCGCGTGGTCTTTCGCCGCGGCAGCCGGGCAGGCATGATGCAGGTATGGGTGCGACCACGGCATTCACGGCCTCCGAGCAGGTCTTTGTGCCACCGGCGCGGGCCTGGGCGCTGTTGACGGATTGGGCCGCTGCGCCCGCATGGATGCCCGGCGTGAACGAGATGCACGCCGAGGGGCCGCTGGCGGTCGGCCAAACCATCAGCTTCCGCTCCCAGGGCCACGAGCGCAGCAGCACGGTGACCGAGCTCGACGTCGGCCGCAGCATCACCATTACCTCGTCGCAGGGGGACGTGCGGGCCGACTACCGCTATGAACTGGACGGCGAGGCCGGGGCGACCCGGCTGACGCTGACCGCCGACGTCGTGGTGAGCGAGGAACTGGCCGCCATGGCAGAACAGATCCGCCGGGCGATCGCGGAGGCCGACTCTGGCCAACTGGCCAGCTTCAAGCAATTTGCGGAAGCGGCACCGTGATCCCGGTGGTGTCCTTCGCGGGAGCCGCGCGCCGACACTCCTGCCGCCCACCCGGCTTCCGGCTCAGTAGAATCGACTGCTGGGACCGCTTGAAAGGACTGTGTTGGCCAAGCTCTACTTCCGCTACGGGGCGATGAACTCCGGCAAATCCACCGGACTGCTCCAAGTAGCCTTCAACTATGAGGAGCGCGGGCAGCGCGTGCTGCTGGCCAAGCCGCAGATGGACACCAAGGGGGACAGCAAGATCGTCTCCCGGCTGGGCATGGCCCGGGACGTGGACTTCCTGATCCGCCCGGGCGAATCCGTGCGCGAACACTTCGGCCGGGTGGCCGCCGGCGAGGACCCCGAAGCCCTCCTGGAACATGTGGACGTGCAGCCGGTGGCCTGCCTGCTGGTGGACGAGGCACAGTTCCTGGAACCGGAACAGATCGACGACCTGTTCCGCATCGCGGTGATGGACAACGTTCCGGTGCTGGCCTATGGCATCCGCACCGACTTCCGCACTCAGGCCTTCCCGGGTGCCCGGAGGCTGCTGGAAATCTCGCACTCCCTCGAGGAGCTGAAGACCATCTGCCGCTGCGGCCGCAAGGCAGTCTTTAACACGCGCCGCGTGGGCGGGGAAATTGTGTTCGACGGCGAGCAGGTCGCCATCGACGGCGAGGACGTCTGGTACGAATCGCTCTGCGGCACCTGTTATCTTGAGGCCTCGGGCGGTGCGCTCTAGGTCTGGCTGCGGTGGCGCAGCCCCGTCACGGGCCGGCTGGAATGCCGAGCCGTCCGGCCGGCCGTTCTTCCAGCCGCCGGGTCACTGGCCGGCTGGAATGCCCGGCCATTCTGCCAGCTGTTCTGCCAGCAGCCGGGTCATCGGCCCGCTGGAATGCCGAGCCGTTCGGCCAGCCCGATCGCGTTGAACGGTGCGTGGACCTTGACGTCGTTGTCGAAGTACACGTAGGCATCCCTGCCCGCGCCGTCGGGGCAGCCCGAGCCGTCCAGCCATCCGCCGACCGTCGAGGCCAGCCGGTCCAGGTCTTCGTCCCGGTAACCGCTGACGTAGAGTTCGTCCTTTCCGTGCAGCCGGACGTAGGCGAAGTCGGCCGTGATCTCGTCCAACATCGGCCACTTTCCGGCGCTGTCGGCCAGCACCAGGGCCGTGTTGTGCCGGCGCAGTTGGTCGTAGAACTCCTCGTTGATGAACGTGGTGCTGCGGATCTCGAGGGCGTGGCGCAGCGGCCGGTCGGCGCCGCCGTCGGGGATCCAGGTCCTGTCCTTCATCAGTTCGGTGTGCCCGGCGGCCAAGGCGGCGGCAGCGTGCGTGCTGCGCGGCAGTTGGACCAGGAACTTCTCCATCACCTCGGCGTCGTAGTTGGCGCGTTCGGGCAGCTGCCACAGGAACGGTCCGAGCTTTTCGCCCAGGCCCAGGACCCCCGATGCGTAGAAATTCGCCAAGGCGTCCCGGACGTCCTTCAGGCCCTTCATGTGGGTGATGTACCGCCCGCCCTTGACCGCGAACACGAAGTCCGAAGGCGTCTCGGCGTGCCACTGCCGGAAGCTGGAGGGGCGCTGCAGCGAATAGAAGGTGCCGTTGATTTCGACTGAATTCAGGCGGCCGGAGGCATATTCCAGCTCGCGGCGCTGGGGCAGGCCCTTCGGGTAGAACGTGCCGCGCCACCGCGGGTATCGCCAGCCGGAAATGCCGATCCGTGCCATCGGTTGAGAGGCGGCCATGTCCCGCAGGCTACCCGGCCCCGGCGGTGCAGGCCAGAGCAAGCCGCCCTCCGCCGTCGTGCTGTGGGGCGTTGCGTATCCGTTGAAGCGCTGCCGTAGCCGGGCACGAGAGCCTTCGCCTGATCGAGTGGTGAGAAGATGCAGCCAAACGGCCGGTTTCGCTGCATCTTCCCGCCACTCGAATCTGGCGTCCCGGTTTCGGCTGGGCTCGACGTCGAGCGACGGGCCGCTCCCGGGAGCCGCATGGCCCGCCACCGCGCACCGGTTTCCGCCCCGAAACCGCATCCGGCCCCGCGGATTCCGGTCGATTGTGGCCCATCCGCTAAACTTGGCGGGTAAGAGCCCCAAATACTCCATCCGGAGTGAGGGGCGTTCTCATGCGCGGCAGCGGCTCCTTGATGTGCAGTCTGTCCGGGGCTTCCGCCGCATCGAATGGGGGAGGATCCCATGCCAGCAATTGTGATCGTCGGAGCCCAGTGGGGCGACGAAGGAAAAGGCAAGGCTACCGACCTGCTCGGCGGCCGCGTGGATTACGTGGTTAAGCCGAACGGCGGCAACAACGCCGGGCACACCGTCGTCGTCGGCGGGGAGAAGTACGAGCTGAAGCTGTTGCCGGCCGGCATCCTGTCCCCCAACGCCACTCCGATCATCGGCAACGGCTGCGTGGTCAACCTGGAGGCCCTCTTCGAGGAGATCGACGGGCTCGAGGCCCGCGGCGCGGACACCTCGCGGCTGCGCGTCTCGGCCAACGCCCACCTGGTGGCCCCGTTCCACCAGACCATGGACAAGGTGACCGAACGCTTCCTGGGCAAGCGCGCGATCGGCACCACGGGCCGGGGCATCGGCCCCGCCTACATGGACAAGGTGGCCCGGCTGGGCATCCGCGTGCAGGACGTGTTCGACGAATCGATCCTGCGGCAGAAGGTCGAAGGCTCGCTGCGGCAGAAGAACGAACTGCTGGTCAAGGTCTACAACCGCCGGGACGTGCACGTCGAGGAGGTCGTGGAGTACTTCCTCTCCTTCGCCGAGCGGCTGCGCCCGATGGTCATCGACTCCACCTACGTGCTGAACAAGGCGCTGGACGAGGGCAAGGTCGTACTGATGGAGGGCGGACAGGCAACGTTCCTGGACGTGGACCACGGCACCTACCCGTTCGTGACCTCCTCCAACCCGACCGCCGGCGGCGCGTCCGTGGGCTCGGGCATCGGCCCCACCCGGATCAACCGTGTGGTGGGCATCATCAAGGCATACACCACCCGCGTGGGCGCCGGGCCGTTCCCCACCGAGCTGTTCGATGACATGGGCGAGTACCTGCAGAAGAAGGGCGGGGAGTTCGGCGTGAACACCGGCCGGCCGCGGCGCTGCGGCTGGTACGACGCCGTGCTGGCCCGCCACGCCGCCCGGGTCAACGGCTTCACCGACTACTTCGTGACCAAGCTGGACGTCCTCACCGGCATCGAACAGATCCCGGTCTGCGTCGCCTACGACGTGGACGGCATCCGGCACGACGAAATGCCGATGACCCAGACCGAGTTCCACCACGCCAAGCCGATCTTCGAGTACTTCGAGGGCTGGACCGAGGACATCACCGGCGCCAGAACCCTGGAAGACCTGCCCGAGAACGCCCGCAACTACGTGCTGGCGCTCGAAAAGCTCTCCGGCACCCGGTTCTCCGCCATCGGCGTTGGCCCCGACCGCGACCAGACCATCGTGGTGCGGGACCTGATCAACGAATAGCAGGACCAATGACGGCGGTGCGTCCGGTTCGGCGTCGGGCCGTCACCGCTGGATGACGACGGCGGGGCGATCGGTTCGGCGTCGGGCCGTTACCGCTGGATGACGACGGCGGTGCGTCCGGTTCGGTGTCGGGCCGTTACCGCTGGATGACGACGGCGGGGGCGCGGGCAGTGATGTCCGCGCCCCCGCCGCATCCCCGCCTTCACAGCCCCTTTCAAGCCGTTGAAACCTTTCGCCACTACCGCGCCCGATGGGTTAGACTCGTGGGCAACACGGGAGTCCGGTGAGCCGGGCTGAGAGGAAACTTCTCAAGTTTCGACCGTCGAACCTGATCTGGATCATGCCAGCGCAGGGACGTTGACTCTTTACTACCCGTGCCCCGTTTAACAAACCTAAGGGCGCGACATGCGAACATCAGACTCGATCGTCACAGCGACGAACACCCCCATTGCTGCCGTCGGCAGCGACAAGTTCACCGCCACTCCCCGCGAGTTCGGCGTGGGCGCGAGATTGACCCTGGCGGTCATGGCCGACAACTACGCCGACGTCATCCTGGCGGCACTGGGCCAGGCCGACTCCACCGGCCTCGACGTGCAGACCGGCAAGGTGAGCACCTACCTGACCGGCGCCGAGCAGGATGTGCTGCGCTACCTGAGCCAGGTCATTGCCGCGGCGGGACGCACCGGGGCGCATGTCTCGGCCTCCGTGCTCCTGTCCCGGGGCTGCCCGGGCGGGGTCAGCTGCGAGATACCCGAGGGCGGCGCGGCCCTGTACTCCGAGATCCCGGAACTGGAACCCACGGGAATCGAGGCCGCCGCCGACTGGGCGCTTTACCCCCTGGCCGACGGCGGTACCGGCGGCGCCTCGGCGGACCACATGCGCGATATCTACGCCGCCATCGACTACGCCAAGTCCACGGGCGTCGTGGTGCAGGCGGAGCATTTCGTCACCCGCTTGGACGGCGACGTCGCCCAGGTGCTGCAGACCATTGCCGCCGGCTGGATCCTGGTGGGCCGGTCCGTCCAGCACGTGACGACCCACGCCACGCTCTCCATCAACAGCCCCAGCGCCTCCTGAAGCGGAAGGACCAGTCATGCCATCATCGACTTCGCAGCAGCATGCCCTCCCGCGCGGTGCCTGGACCCTGAAGGACCTCGTCCTCCTGGTTGTCCTGGGCGTCGTCTTCGGTTTCCTCTACTGGGTCTTCGTCCAGGCCTGGACTGCCCTGTCCCTGCTGATGGGCCCGGCCGGAGACCTGTCGCAGCACTTCCTGGCCGGAAGCTGGCTGCTGGTGGCTCCGATCGCCATCGCCATCGTCCAACGTCCCTTCGCCGGCGTCCTGGCCGAGGTTTTGGCCTCGGTGATAGAGGTGGTGTTCCTGGGCTCCGCCGTCGGTCCGCTGCTCTTCATCGCGGCCGCCATTCAGGGCATTGGCAGCGAGATCCCGTTCGCGGCCACCCGCTACCGTTCCTACGGCTGGCTTACCTACGCCCTGTCCGGGCTGTTCGGCGCCGGTCTGGTCTTCTTCTATTCGGCCTTCCGGTCCGGCTGGTACGGCCAGGACTTGTTCTGGACCCGCCTGGTCATCCACCTGATCTCCGGTGTAATTGTGGGCGGGCTGCTGGGCAAGATCATCGTCGACGGGCTGGCGAAGACCGGCGTGGTGGATAACTTTGCGATTGGCCGCGCCCGGCTGGGCACAACCGATGCGCACCGCTGACCCGGTCCTGGAGCTCGATGACGTATCCGTAGGCTTCCCCCGGCGGGACACGGCCGTGCTGCGCAACATCACGCTGCGGCTTGGGTTCGGGGAACACCTGATCGTGTTCGGGGCTTCCGGGTCGGGTAAGTCCACGCTGCTGCAGGCGGTCACGGGGGTGGTCCCGCACTCGGTGGTCGCCACCCTGGCCGGCACGGTGTCGGTGAACGGCGTGGCCACCACCGATTCCTCGGTCGCCGAGCTTTCCCGGCACGTCGGCGTGCTGGCCCAGGATCCCTCCTCCGGAGTCTGCCTTCCCGACGTCGAACAGGAGCTGGCGCTGCCGCTGGAGAACCGCGCGGTGCCTCCGGAGGAGATATCCGCACGGATCGACGCCGCGCTGGCCTCCGTTGGTGCCGCCGGCCTGCGCGGCCGCCCGACAGCCCAGCTGTCCGGCGGAGAAGGCCAGCGGGTGGCGCTGGCCGCGAGCCTCATCGCCGAACCGGACCTGCTGCTGCTCGACGAACCCACCTCCATGCTGGACCCGGCAGGCCTGGCCGCGGTGCGGGACGCCGTCAGCGCTGCCACGGCCGCCTACGGGCCGGCAGTGGTGCTGGTCGAACACCGGCTGGACGACTACGCCGGCGTGGCCGGCATAGCCGGCCTGCCGCGCCGGGCGGTCGTCCTGGGCGACGCGGGCCAGGTCCTGGCCGACGGCGCGACCGCCGACGTGCTGGGGACCCATGCCGTCCAGCTGAACACGGCCGGATGCTGGCTGCCGCTGGAGACGGAATTGCTGGCCGTCACCGGCCGGCCCGGCGGCCTCGGCGCGCCCGACGTCTGTTCGGACCTGCGGCAGCTGGCGGCGCCGGACCCCGAGGACGTAACCCCGCCTGTCCCCGAGGGGGAGGCCGCGGTGCCCGCTGCCGCGGTGCCCGCGACCGGCGAGACGGTGCTGGCCGCCGAGAGCCTGTCCGTCTCGCGGACGATGCCCGGGCGGAAGAAGCGCCGGAATGCAGGCGATGTCCCGCCGGAGGCTGCGATTCTTAAGGATGTGACGCTCCGGTTGAGGCGCGGCGAAATCGCGGCCCTGCTGGGAGCGAACGGGGCCGGCAAAACCTCCTTGCTGCTCACCTTGGCCCGGCTCCTTCCGCCGGCGGCCGGAACCGTCGGCGGGGAACGTCCGGGGATGGTGTTCCAGAATCCCGAGCACCAGTTCGTGGCGCACACCGTCCGGGACGAAGTCCGGCACGGCCTTCCCGACGCCCCCGCCGAACGGTTCGGGCGTCTCCTGGCGCGGCACCGGCTCACCCATGTGGCGGACCAGAGCCCCTTCCGGTTGTCGGGCGGCGAGAAGCGCCGCCTGAGCGTGGCGGCCATGCTGGCCCACGAGCGGCCCGCGCTCCTGGCCGATGAACCCACGTTCGGCCTCGACCGGCGGGACACCATCGCCACGGTGGCAGCCTTCCGGGATGCCGCCGCCGCTGGCCGCGGCATCCTCTTCTCCAGCCATGACCTGCGGACCGTCGCCACGCTGGCCGACCGGGCCATCGTGATCGCGGACCGAAAGGTGATTGCCGACGGCCCCGTCTTCGACATCCTGCGCGACCCCGCCGTCCTGCACCGCGCCGGCCTGCGGCTACCACCGCTGATCGACTGGCTGCTGGCCGAGTTCGCCTCCGCGGACGAGATCCGGCGCGTCCTCGACCGGCTCGATGCCGCCGTTACCGGCGGCGTTACCCGCGCCGGTGCCGCGCACCCGCAGATCGGCAGCCGGGCATGAGCGCGGACTTCGCCGCCGGCCCGGCTTCCGCCGTCGTCGGCGGCGTCCTGGCCCGGCGCAATCCCACCATCAAGCTCGCGCTCCTGTTCGTCGTGTCGCTGGCCCTGGTCTTCATTTTCGATCCGGTGACGCCCGCCGTCCTCTACCTGGTGGCCCTGGCCGCGGTCGCCGCCTCCACGCGCCTGAGGCTGAGGACTATGGCGCTGGCGCACGTGCCCTTCGTCGCCTTCGGGCTGGGGGTTTTCATGGTCAATGCGCTGAGCCGGCCCGGCGAGGTGTTATGGACCTCCGGGCCGCTGCGGATCACGGTCGAAGGCCTCGCCGTCGGCGGTTCCCTGGCCCTGCGCACCCTGGTCATCGGGATCCTGGCCATCGGTTTCCTCGCCTCGACCGACGGCGTCGCGCTGATGGGCAGCCTGCACCAGCACGCCGGGCTCGGGCCCCGGATCACCTACGCCGTCCTGGCCGGGTACCGCATGCTGCAGGAGATGCCGCGGGAGTGGCTGACCATTCGGCAGGCCCACGCCGTCCGGGCCCGGCTCCGTCCGGACGGCTCACTGCCGCGCGGCCTGCGCGCCTACGGGAACGCGGCGTTTGCCCTGCTGGTCGTCTCCGTGCGCAAGGGCGAGCGGATGGCCCAGGCGCTGGAGTCGCGGGGCCTGGGCCTGAGCCCGCGGACCATCTGGCGGAAAATCCCGCTGAGCAGGGCGGACTGGCTGATGGTTGCCGGCGTCCTGGGGGTTCTCGCGGCCATCCTGCTCACCAGCCATGCCCTGGGGTACCTGGCCGGCTTCGAAGCGCTCGTGAACTGAGGCGCCGCTCGTGAACTGAGACGCCGCTCGACGACCGGCCTGCCCGTATGCCCTGGCCGGCCCATGAACGCCGCGGGATCCGTCATGAGTGCTGCGGGACCTGCCCTGCTTGCCGCGGGATCTGCCCGCGGCCAGCGCGTTCGGGCCCGCCGCCTGTCGCAGGGCAGGGCCGCGGCGTAACATGCTCGTCATGGGGGACGACGAACTGCTCCACCGCACGGCCGAGCTAGCGGCGAAATACCTGCAATCCCTGCCCGGGCGACCGGTGAAATCGGGGCTGGATGTGGTTGCCCTGCGCCGTGAACTGGCGGGGGACCTGCCGCAGCAGGGCGAAGACCCGCAAGCGGTCATTGAGCACCTGGCCGACGTCGGCGGGCGGGCCGCCGTGGCGATGGCCGGTCCGCGTTACTTCGGCTTCGTGATCGGCGGCGCCCAGCCCGCCGCGCTCGCGGCCGACTGGCTGACCTCCACCTGGGACCAGAACGCCGGGCTGTATGTGGCCGGTCCGGCCGCCTCCGTGGTGGAAGAGGCAGTGGGCGCCTGGCTGCTGGACCTGTTCGGGCTGCCCGCGGATGCCGGCTTCGGCCTGGTGACCGGCTGCCAGATGGCACACTTCACCTGCCTGGCTGCGGCACGGACGGCAGTGCTGGAACGGGTGGGCTGGGACGTGGTGGGCGACGGCCTGTTCGGCGCGCCGGAAATCGCCGTCGTCGTAGGGGAAGAAGCCCACAGCACCGTGCTGACCGCGCTGCAGTACCTGGGCCTGGGTCGCCGCAGGATCTACTCGGTGGCCACCGACGCGCAGGGCAGCATCACGCTGGACTCGCTCGACGCCGTGCTGGACCGGATTCCCGCCGACATGCCGCTGATCGTCAACCTGCAGGCCGGCAACGTGAACACCGGGTCCTTCGATCCCATCCGTCCGGCGGTGGAACGAGTACGACGGCGGGACGGCGCCTGGATCCATGTCGACGGCGCGTTCGGGCTGTGGGCCGCTGCCAGCCCGGATCACCGGCACCTGTTGGACGGCGTGGAGCTGGCCGACTCCTGGGCCACCGACGCGCACAAGTGGCTCAACGTCCCGTACGACTCCGGTGTGGCCTTTGTCCGCGACGCCGAGGTGCACCAGCGCACGATGTCCCCGCCGCATGCCGCCTATCTGGAGTACGGCGCCGAACGGGACGAGGTCGCGTGGGTGCCGGAGTTCTCCCGCCGTGCCCGCGGCTTCCCGGCCTACGCCGCGCTGCGGACGCTCGGCCGCGAAGGGGTGGCGGACCTCGTGGGGCGCTGCTGTTCGCTGGCGTCGCGGATGGCAGGACGGCTGGCGGAGGCGGACGGCGTGCAGATCCTCAACGAGGTGGTGCTCAACCAGGTGCTGGTCCGGTTTACGCCGGAGGACGGCTCGGACCCGGACGACTTCACCCGCGAGGTGGTGCGCCGGGTGCAGGAGGAGGGAACACTCTGGCTCTCCGGGACCACATGGCACGGGAAGGTCGCCATGAGGATCAGCGTCAGCAACTGGTCCACTACGGAGGAAGACGCCGACCGCTCTGTGGAGGCGATCCTGCGCTGCGCCGGTAAACACTGAGCCCTGCCGAGGTATTGGCGGAGCACGCCGCGCAAAGCCCTCCCGGCCAAGGACTGGCAGGGCACTCCGCAAGTCGGCCCAAGGAGTGGCACCGTTACCCCGTTGAAGTCGCCCCGGGGATTGACGCCATTAACCCACTGAGCCGGCGCGCCGCCGTCGGGCAGTGAATCCACTGCCCCCGCGGAAGCGCCGGGCAGGTTGGTCTTAGGTAGGCTGGAAGGACACACACCGCCATCAAGACGGGAGCGCAGTATGAAGATCAGCGTCGGACAGCTCAACCCCAGCGGGGACGTGACGGAGAACCTCCAGACGGTGCGCTCACTCGCGGAAGAAGCCAAGGCCGACGGCGCCGAGCTGGTCGTGTTTCCCGAGGAATCGATGTTCACCGTGCGCCACGTCGAGGGCGACCTGGCCGCGGCCGTCGACGCCAACTGGAGCAAGTTCGTGCAGCAGCTGTCCTTCATCGCCGCTGAAGTCGGCATCGCGATCATCGCCGGCGGCTACGAATCCAGCGGCGAGGAACGGCCGTACAACACGCTGGTGATCGTCGATGCCACGGGCCGGATCGTCGACACCTACCGCAAGCTCCACCTCTACGACGCGTTCTCCTACCAGGAGTCCAAGCGGATCAAGCCTGGTGACGGCGGCCTGAAGATCGTGCAGCTGGGCGACCTGAACATCGGGGTGCTCACGTGCTACGACCTGCGCTTCCCCGAGCTCGCCCGCGCGCTGGCGTCCGAGGGCGCCGACGTGCTGTGCGTGCCCGCCGCCTGGTTCAAGGGAGACCACAAGATCGACCACTGGGAAACGCTGCTGCGCGCCCGTGCCATCGAGAACACTTGCTGGGTGGCCGCGGCCGGGACGTCGAGCACCAACACAGTGGGACATTCGGCGATCCTGGACCCGATGGGCATTCCTAAGGGCTTCCTGGACGATGAACTCCGCGGCGTGGTCACCGTTGACGTGACCAGGCGACGGATCGACGAGGTGCGCGAGTTCCTGCCGGTGCTGAAGAACCGGCGACTCGCCAGCAGCGTGGAGATCGTCTCGGCGCACTGATGCTGCGGCGGCCGGCAGCGGCCGAAAAAACTTTTCAAAAAGTTTCACCGGACCCGTAACTTTCTCGTACCCGCCCGCGATTACGTAGATGAGGAAGCCGCGCCAGAGCTTATCCCCCCAACAAGCTGTGGCGCGGCTTCTGCCATCCCGCCGGACGGGGACATGTTGGCGACGGTGAAGCTCCGGGCTCTTGGGCCCGGAAAAGAGTCCAGGCCCCGGATTTCTCCGAAGCCTGGACTCTTTACTGGTTGAGGCGGTTATTTACCGTCCGGTCTTGAAGGACCAGCTGGTGGCTGACAGCCCGTTGCCCGAGGCATCCTTGATGCTGCTGCTCAGCCGAACTTTGTAGCTGGCATTAGCTTTCAGCTTGCTCGACGGATTCAGGGTCGCCGTCTTGGTGCGCGAGTTGTAGCTGATCTTGGCCGAAACGGTCTTGCCCTTGCTGTCGACCAGCTTGAAGCTGGACCGGTTGACTCCGGAGACAGCCTCGCTGAACTTCACGTAGACGTTGCCGCTCCGGCTGACCGACTTGGCTCCGGCCGCGGGTGTCCGCTTGGACACCGTGGGCCGGCTCTCCGTCTTGAAGCTCCAGCTGGAAGCCGTCAGGCGGTTGCCATTGACGTCGGTGATGCCGTTGCTGAGGCGCACCGTGAAGCGGGTGCTGCTCGGCAGGATCGCCTTCGGGTCCACCGTGGCCGTGCGCTTCGCAGCGTCGTACTTGACGGTGGCCGGTACCAGCTTGCCCGCCGAGGTCTTCAGCGTCACGGTGCTGGCGCTGACGCCCTTGACCGGTTCGCTGAACTTCACCGTCAGGTTCCGGTTGGTGGCCACGTTGGTGCCGTTCACCGCCGGAGTCCGTCCGGTGATGGACGGCCCGGCTTCGGTGGTGAATTTCCACGTGGTTGCCGTGATCGGGTTACCCGCCAGGTTCCTGATGCCATTGGTCAACTGCACGGTGTAGGTGCGGCCGGTCAACAGGTTGGAGTTCGGGTTGAGGGTGGCCGTCCGGTTTGCAGCGTTGTAGCTCACTGCGCCAGTCACTGTCTGGCCTGCCGAGTTGGTGACCCGGAAGGTGTTGGCGTTGACTCCGGTGACCGCTTCGCTGAAGGTAGCGGTGACGTTGCCGTTGGCTGCCACGTTGGCGGCGTTCGCCCCCGGTGCCTGTCCTGCGATGCGAGGAGCGGCAGCGGTGGTGAAGTTCCAGGTGGTCGCCTGAAGGGCGTTGCCCTGCAGATCCCGGATGCCATTGGTCAACGCCACGGTGTAGGTGGTGTTGGTCAGCAGGTTGGCACTCGGGTTGAGCGTGGCCGTCCGGGTGAAAAGGTTGTAGCTTACTGCTGCAGCCACTGCCTGGCCGGCCGGGTTGGTGACCCGAAAGGTGGTGCCGTTGACTCCGGTGACCTGTTCGCTGAAGGTAGCGGTGATGTTGCTGTTGGTGGCCACGTTGGTGGCGTTCGCCGCCGGAGTCCGCCCGGTGATGACCGGTGCAGTCCCGATGGTGGTGAAATCCCACGTGGTTGCCGGAAGGGCACCGCCCTGCAGATTCCGGATGCCATTCGTCAACGTCACGGTGTAGGTGGTGTTGTTCAGCAGATTGGCATTCGGGTTGAGCGTGGCCGTTCTGGTGAAAAGGTTGTAGCTTACTGTCGCAGCCACCGCCTGGCCGGCCGAGTCGGTGACCCGGAAGGTTGTGCCGTTGACTCCGGTGACCTGTTCGTTGAAGGTAGCGGTGATGTTGCTGTTGACCGCCACGTTGGTGGCGTTCGCCGCCGGGGTGCGTCCGGTGACCGACGGAACCGGTCCGACAGTAGTGAACGTCCAGCTGGTATCGGCGAGGGTGTTGCGCCCCGCGTCCCGGATTCCGTTGGTGAGCCGAACCGTGTAGACCCTGTTGAGCGCCAGGTTCGCCTGCGGGTCCAGCGTCGCCGTCCGGGTGGCCGGATCGTAGGTCACGGTGGCGGCGATGGGTGCGGTTGCTCCCGTGGCCGTCAACGTCGCCGTTGTCCCGTTGACCCCGGTGACGGCCTCGCTAAACGTTGCCGTGATGTTGGTGTCCACCGGCACATTAGTAGCTCCGGCAGCCGGCGCGCGGTCCGTCACCGTGGGGGCTACCTTGTCCGTCAGATCAATCGTCTGGTCGGTGAACCGGAGGCGCTCGACGTTGGTGATGGTGTCGGTGCCGTCGTCTCCGGTGCCGCGGACGTGGGCCACAGTTGTGACTCCGTCGACGGTGGTGATGTCGTACTCATCGAATGCGCCGGAGAAGTTGGCGGTGTCGATGTCCGTGGCAGCCGCGGTGTTCAGGATTTCCCTGACGATGGCAACGTTGCCCGGGTCGATCCGGCCGGCCATGATGTCGGCCTGGATGCTCTTCAGGCTGGTGACAGAGCGCAGTTCAGCGCCCTGGGCGTCGCGTACGCTCAAACGCACGTTCAGCCACTTGTCGCCATCGATAACGTCATCCGCGCCGTTGCCCCAGATCTGGTCACTACCGGAACCGCCGATGATGATGTTGCCGGCGCCGAATTCCGTGGCACCGGCGGGCAGCAGGTCGGCCAGGCCGGTAATCCGCTTGATGCCCTCAGCATCGAGAGTATTGGTGAGTCCGGGCACGGCGACCTCGTTGTCGGGATCGGCCGGAACGACGTCATCACCGCGCAGGACGTCGTCCTTGTCCCAGCCGGAGAGGGCCTCGACCAGCAGGAACCGGTCCTTGAGGGCGTTCGGGCCCTCCACAACGACCATGCGCATATCGGAATCGGCCGCCTCGACCGACCGGGCGTGGGTCACCCAGTCGAAGCCGTAAACGCCGTGATTGCGCTCGATGCCCGGGCCAGCGACCATGATGTCGTCCCCGCCCTCGGCATCGTAGTCGTCCTCGCCGCTGTCGCCGATGAGGACGTCGTGGCCGGGGTTGTTGATGTCGTCGAAGAACGGTGCGCCGCTGTCGCCCTGGAGCAGGTCGTTTGCGTTGCCGCCTTCCGCCCAGTCATCACCGCCGCCGCCAAACACGGTGTCCGGGCCGTCGCCGGCGATGATGAGGTCATTGCCCTCACCGGCGAAGGTTTCGTTACCGTTGAGCCCGCCGTTGGAGAAGTCGTCTCCCTCGCCGGACATGATGATGTCCAGGCCGGGACCGGCGTCGATCGCGTCGTTGCCCGGTCCGCCCTTGAGCACGTCGTCCCCGTGGGAGTCGGTGATCCGGTCGTTGCCGGCGCCGCCCAGGATGGTGTCCGCGCCGTCGTTGCCTTCGATGATGTCATCACCGCCGTTGCCCCAGACGGTGTCATTGTCGACGCCGCCCCAGATCCGGTCGGTCCCGTCGGCGCCGTCGGTGTCGTCCCTGCCGTTGTAGGTCGCCTGGGCGTTCAGGCCCGGGCGGTCCACGGTGTTGGAAACGCGGTAGCGGATGGTGCCGTCGGCCATGCGGAGCAGCAGCGCTGACTCGTCACAGGCGGAGGCGGGGTCATCGGCCACGTTGTTGCCCGAGGTGTGGACGATATTGCCCATCTCGAACTCGCAGTCTGCGACGCCGAAGACATCCGCCTTGAGGGCGGCGGCGTCGGTATTGCGCATCACCAGCTCTGCCATGGAGTTGCCTTCGAGCTGGGTCCGCAGGTTCAGGCCCGAGGTGCGGGACAGGTAGTACAACCGGTCCCCGTCCTGCAGTTCCGTCATTTGGCGTTCGAAGATGTAGTTGAAGGTGGAACCGAGCAGCCCGCCGAAGAGGTTTTGGGCTTCGGCCAGGCCTCCCACCCACAGATCGACCGCGTCGAGGCCGGTCTTGGAGGCGGCGCCGTCGTTCTCCCAGTCCCCGTTGCTGTTGACGAAGTCATAGGCGTCGGCCGGTGTTTCCGCCGCCGGGTCGGGGCTCATGTCGAAGAGCTTCTGCGCCGCGGCGCGCTTGGCATCGATGGTCGTGGCCTCGGTGATGCTGGGGTGCGTCCCGTAAGCGGCCATGAAGTTGACCACCGAATCCGGATGCTTCAGCGCCTGCCCAAAGTCCACCCAGCTGCTGTAGGGCTTCAGGGACGATTCGCTGGTTTTCGCGTACAGATCCTTGCGGAAATTGTTCAGCGACGGAACGCCCGTGTCCCGCCCCCGGGCGATGTTGAGTGCGGCCAGGTCCAGGGGCAGGCCGAGAACGCTGTTGCGCAGCGTGTCGGTGACGAACTCGTCGAGTTCGGCGCCCACCTGGTCCGTCATGCCCATCGCGATCGCGCCGGCGGCCTGTTCGGGGGTCATCGTGCTGTCCCCGTTTGCGTAGTAGGCCGGTGGATTCAGGAATGCGTCCAGCAGCGGGAGGCCGATATCGGCGCCGCCGTTGGTCTTCCGGTCCACCGTTTCCGTCAGCATGGAGTGTCCGAACCGGTAGGTCGCGTGGGCGAATTCTGCCTCAATCGCCGGGTCGATTCCCGTGTCCGCCTGAGTGAAGACGTTGAACGGATTGATGCCCGGTTGGATCTTCCGCGCGAAGTCCTCGAAGACGATGTGCTGGTACTCCATCTCCGTGACGAACCGTGCGGCCTGAAAGAGACGCTCCCCGTTCCATTCGCCGTTGGGGAGCTTCCACTCGTTCAGGTCCAGGTTCAGGGACGTCAGCAGTTCTTCCATGTAGGTGACCAGTCGGTTGTGCTCCGAGTGGAAGACCTGGTGGACGGCGGTGAGTCCGATGTTCTCGTTCACGCGGCCGTCGCCGGCAACGAAGTGCGCGTTGAGCATTTCGTCGTCGTAAGTGCCTGCGGCCTGCTGGCCGATCGTGGGGGTGATGTCGGTGTCGCCGTCGGCAGTCAGGGCCGCGCCCCGCGAGTCGAACGGTGCCGCGTTGTGCGAGATGTCGTCCAAGAACGCGATGCCGATCCGCTGGACATCGGCCGGCGGCGCCACGGGATCTTCCAGGTTTCCTTCCACGAACTGCTTGTCCTGGGTGATGTACTGCGGCAAGCCGTTAGGACCACGCAGGAAGCGCCCGTACTGGTCAGTGGCCAGCATCGGGATGTTCACGACGTCCTTATCGGAGAGCTTCAGGCCGAGCAGGGATGCGGCCTGGTCCTTGATATCCGCCCAAGTCGCCATACCGCCTGGGCCGCCCTCAAGCAGTTCACCGGTCGAGACCGGATCGCCGTTTTCGTTCAGCTCGTACTCGCGGAGGAAGACGTGGTGGGACGGGTTCGAGGAGTACGTCTGGCTCTGGTCCACCCACGGGGAATCCGTGTTTGTGGCGTCCTGGATATCGTCCGGCGTGCCGAGCACGCCGTCAGGCCCGGGCTGGTTCTCCGCCCGGTTGAGCATCATGAAGTTGGTTGGTGAGCCCTCCACGTACAACGGATCGCCCGGTAGCAGCGGCATCATGACGACGTTGCTGGTCTTCTTGGTGAAGTCGATGCCGTGGTCGAAGAACTGGCCGAACAGGGCAAAAAAGCCGTTGTATGGCGGCGAGAGCCCAAAGTCGGTGGTGACATTCGGGATGTCAAGTGTTTCGCCTTCGGGCACGCAGTTTTCGGGCTTGCCATCGGCGTCACAAGGAATCGCCGTCGGGCCGTCGTTCACCGACCGGTGCGCCTTGCCGGCCGCAGCGATCGCGGCCGGATTGCTGGAGGTCTGGTCCACGATGACGTTGCTGACAAAGCGCGGGTCGGCGTCCCGGATCATCGGAACGTTGACCGACTTGTACGACTGCCCACCGGCGGTGGTCCGCCATTCCGGTTCTGCCAGTCGCGGGAAGGGCAGGCTGGCCGCGCCGAAGTGCCCTTGGTTGGGCACCAGGTTGTTGTCGGACCCGTCCACGGTGCGCAGCCCGTAGGGCAGCAGCGGATTGGCTATCTGGTTGGGGCCGGGGCCCAGGAGCGGCTGGCCCGGCACGGGCTTGCCGTCGGCGTCTTCCTTGGTGGCGTGGTTTTCCGCGATCTTGATCTGCTTAAGGATGAACCGCATGTCCCCGGCGTTGAGGGTCAGGCCCTGGCCTACCGGCGCTGCCAAGGCCGCCGGGGCGAGGGCGGAGGGCAGTACGCCCGCGCCCAACACCAGCGCGGCGAGCCCGGCCGTGACTTTTTGGGGGAAGGATGGCTTCCCCTTGCGGGCACGTTCGGTGCCCCTCCTGGGTTGTGGATCGGTTGGTGCAGTAAACACGGTGACTCCCCCTAGTCGTGTGATGTGTGGCTGGCCACAGCATCCGACGAGGACCTTGGGGAAATCCTGAAGGCTCTTTCTGCCTACCTCCGGGCAGGAAAAACCCGCCCCTTGCTTCGGCGGATCCACGTGGAAGGCCGGGGGACAAGGGGCGGGCTTTTCGCTGCGGGCGGCGGGCCTCGCCCAGGGCCGCCTAGGCGGTCAGCTGCCGCTTGGAGGAGATCACACCCGTGTCGAAACCGGCCAGGTGCAGGCCGCCGTGGAATCGGGCGTGCTCGATCTTCACGCAGCGGTCCATCACCACGTTCAGGCCGGCGGCCTCGGCCTCGGCCGCGACCTCCTCGTGCCAGGAGCCCAGCTGCAGCCAGAGGGTCTTGGCTCCGACGGCCAGGGTTTCCTCCAGCACGGTGGGCAGGTCGTCGTGCCGGCGGAACACGTCCACGAGATCCGGCACTTCGGGCAGGTCGGCCAGCGACTTGTACACCGGCTGGCCCAGAATTTCCTTGGCCACCGGGTTCACGAAGTACACCTTGTACGGCGAGCTGGACAGCAGGTAGGTGGCCACGAAGTAGCTGGCCCGGCTCGGCTTGTCCGAGGCGCCGACAATGGCGATCGACTTGGTGTTGCGCAGGATGTTCAGCCGCTCCGGGGCGGACGGTCCCACCCAGGTACGTTCTGGTGTGGCGGTCACTTGGCGGCTCCTTCTTCGGCTTCGATCAGTTCCTCCACGGACTCGACTACACGCGTTCCGGGCTCTGTCCGGGCGGCGCGCTCTGCCGGGATCGTGCAGGACTCACCGGCGTAGCTGGGGGAGGCGAACTCGGAGGTGTCGAACGTGTCGTCCTCATGGTCCCGGCTCGGGCCGTGCTCGGCGCCAGCCTGCTGCGAGGCGGCCAGCGCCTGGTCCAGGTCCCAGAGAATGTCGTCCACGTCTTCCAGGCCCACGGAAATGCGGATCAGGTCCTCGGGCACGCCGGCAGCCACCAGCTGGTCGGCGGTGAGCTGCTGGTGGGTGGTCGATCCCGGGTGCAGCACCAAGGTCCGGGCGTCGCCGATGTTGGCCAGGTGGCTGGCCAGCTGCAGCGACTCGATGAACTTCTGGCCCGCGGTGCGGCCGCCCTTGACGCCGAAGCTGAACACGGAGCCCACGCCCTTGGGCAGGTACTTCCGGCCCCGCTCGTAATGCGGGTGCGCGGGCAGGCCGGCGTAGCTGACCCAGGAGACGCGCTCGTCGGCTTCCAGCCACTCGGCCACGGTGCGGGCGTTGGCCAGGTGCTCGTCCATCCGCTGCGCCAGCGTTTCCACGCCCTGCAGCAGCTGGAACGCGGACTGCGCGGACAGCGACGGGCCGATGTCGCGCAGCTGCTCGGACCGGAGCTTGGTGAGGAAGCCGTACTCGCCGAAGTTGCCCCACCAGGACACGTTGCCGTAGCTGGGCACCGGTTCGGTCATCTGCGGGAACTTGCCGTTGCCCCAGTTAAAACGGCCGGATTCGACGACGACGCCGCCCAAAGTGGTGCCGTGGCCGCCCAGGAACTTGGTGGCGGAGTGGATGACGATGTCCGCGCCGTGCTCGATCGGGCGGATCAGGTAGGGCGTGCTCAAGGTGGCGTCCACGACCAAGGGGATCCCGGCGTCGTGCGCCACCGCGGCCAGGCCGGCGAGGTCCGCGATGTCGCCCGACGGGTTGGCCACGATCTCCGTGTAGACGGCCTTGGTGTTCTCCCCGATGGCCGCGGCGAAGTCGGCCGGATCGTTGGAGTCGACGAAGGTGGTCTCCACCCCGAACCGGCGCAGCGTCACGTCCAGCTGCGTGATGGTGCCGCCGTAGAGCTTGGAGGAGGCCACGATGTGGTCGCCGGCGCCGGCCAGGGCCGCGAAGGTGATGAACTCGGCGGCCATGCCCGACGACGTGGCCACCGCGCCGATGCCGCCCTCGAGCGAGGCGATGCGCTCCTCGAACGCGGCGACCGTGGGGTTGCCGATGCGGGAGTAGATGTTGCCGTACTTCTGCAGCGCGAAGAGGTTCGCGGCGTCGTCGGTGTCCTTGAACACGAACGAGGTGCTCTGGTAGATCGGTACGGCCCGGGCACCGTGCTCGGCGTCGGGCGTGCCGCCGGCGTGCAGGGCACGGGTGCGGAAACCGAATGTGCGTTCAGCCATCAGGCGCTTGCTCCTTCAAAACTTGGGTTCCCGGGCAATGACGCTCCTGGCGGCACCGGGCAGGCACCGTCCGGATCAAAGATTGCTTGCGCTCTCTCCATCGCTTCTGGCGGTAGCACCTTTCCGGTGGCGTCCGGATGGTTGCTGCGGTGTCAAAGAGCCAGATCTCTCAACCGCTCGGGATGGTCCCGTCCATTCTTGCAACCTACCGCCGCGGCAGCAAAGAATGTTGAGCCGCGTTGCGTCCGGGGGTTTGAGCGCCTTCGGACTTGGGGTGGGCGCCTTGCGGTTACCCCTGGCCTGCGGTTGACCGGCACGACGGCGGTGCCCGCCGCGCGTCGGGCCACGATCTTGGCCGTCCCGGCGTGACGGACGTTCCCGGGTCCGGATAGTTCACCGTAGATTGGGTCTATGGCTGAACTTTCGGCGCTGCAGCGCCTCGCGGGGAAACATGGCGTTGGCATTACCTTCCACGGATGGGATGGGGGCGAGAAAACAGTCAGCGAGGCAACGCTGGTTTCCGTCCTCACCGCGCTGGGCGTCCCCTGCGCCACCGACGACGATGTCACGGCTTCCCTCCGGGCCGCTGAGCTGGCACCGGTGCAGCGCACGCTGCCACCCGCCGTCGTCGTTCGCCAAGGCACTGCCACCGAGGTTCCGGTCAATGGGCGGCCCGGGGTCCGTCCGCGGGTGCGGATCCTGCTGGAGGACGGCTCCCGGCGCGCCGTCGAGGTGCTGGCCGGCGGGTCGGAGGAAGCGGAAGATGCTCCGCCTGTTCGTTTCACGGCGGTGGTGCCGGCCGACATCCCGCTGGGTTGGCACACGCTGGAGGTTGCGGAGCAGTCGGAGGCGATGGAGCCCGGAACCGGCGCGGCCGCGGAAAGATTCGAGACAGTGGAGCCCGGGACCGGCGCGGCCGCGGAACCGTCCGATAGCCAGGCACGGTGCGCCCTCGTGGTCACCCCGCGGCGCCTGACCACCGCCGACCGCCTGCCCCGCACGTGGGGGTTGATGGCACAGCTGTACTCCGTGCGCTCGCGGTCCTCCTGGGGCATCGGCGACCTGCATGACCTGGCCACCCTCGCCGAGACGGCCGCCGCGAAGGGGGCGGGGTTCGTCCTGATCAACCCGCTGCACGCGGCCCAGCCGAAACCGCCGGTGGAGCCCTCGCCCTACCTGCCCTCCACGCGCCGGTTCGTCAATCCGCTGTACCTGCGGGTCGAGGACGTGCCCGAAGCCCGCGGCTTCCCGCTGGCCAACAACTTCCACGACGCGAACCTGGACGCCGGCATTCTGGACCGCGACCCGGTGTTTGCGGCCAAGCTGCAGGCGCTGGAAACGGTCTTCTCGGTGCCCCGGTCCGCGGAACGGCAGCAGCGGTTCGAAGCCTTCCGCGCGCAGGAAGGCGAGGGGCTGGAGCGCTTTGCCCTGTGGTGCGCCATGGCCGAAACTGTTCCGGCCGGGGCTCCCGAGTGGTCCGATGCCGCGTTCGTCGAAGCGCAGCGCAGCGAGCTGAAGGACCGCATCGAGTTCCATCAATGGCTGCAGTGGCTGTGCGACGAGCAGCTCGAGGCGGCACAGGGCAGCGCCCTCGACGCCGGAATGAACATCGGGATAGTGCATGATCTCGCCGTCGGCGTCCATCCCGCCGGCGCCGATGCCTGGGCGCTGCAGGATGTGCTCACCCCCGGCATCTCCGTGGGCGCGCCGCCGGACATGTTCAACCAGCAGGGCCAGGACTGGTCACAGCCCCCGTGGCATCCGCAACGCCTGGCCGAATCCGGCTACGTTGCCTACCGCGACATGCTGCGGACCGTCCTGCGGCATGCCGGCGGCATCCGCGTGGACCACATTCTCGGTCTGTTCCGGCTGTGGTGGATCCCCGCCGGCAGCCCTCCCGGCGAAGGCGCCTACGTGTATTACGACCACGAGGCCTTGATCGGCATCCTCGCCCTGGAAGCGGAACGGGCCGGCGTCGTCGTCATTGGTGAGGACCTCGGGGTGTTCGAGCCGGGCGTGCAGGACTACCTGGCCGAGCGCGGCATCCTGGGCACCTCCATCCTGCGGTTTGAGTACGAGGACGGCAGCCCCCGCGCACCCGAGCGCTACCGCCGTTCCTGCCTGACCAGCGTCACCACGCACGACCTGCCGCCCACCGCCGGCTACCTGGCGGGCAAGCACGTGGAGTTGCGCGAATCGCTGGGCCTGCTGAACCGGCCGGTGGAGGAGGAACGGGCTTTGGACCAGGCAGCCCAAGAGGCAGTGCTCTCCACGGTGCGCTCGCGCGTTCCGGCCGCCCCACAGCACGACGACGGCGCCGGCCCCACCGCCGAACAACGCACCGTCGAGGCGCTGCACGCGTTCATCACGCAGACCCCGTCGGTGCTGCTGGGCGTTGCGCTCACTGACGCGGTGGGGGAGCTGCGGACCCAGAACCAGCCGGGCACCGCGGACGAATACCCGAACTGGCGGATCCCGCTGGCCGGGCCGGACGGGGCGTCGGTCCTGATCGAGGACCTGGCCGCCAGCGAGCGGTTCGACTCGCTGGTGCGCGCCCTGCGTCAGGACTAGGCAGGTTCAAGCCGAGCGGGCAGCTTCGGCGCCGGCCGGGTTACCCTGGACGGAAGCGCGCCGTCGCCCGCGACGAAAGGCGCCGCCCCGCCAAGGAACGGGACGCTGCTGAACGTCACCAGTTGTCCACGTTCAGCAGGAACTGTCCATGTCTTGGAACGGGGTCTGGCGCTGACTAGGCCAAACGTAAAAGCTTCCCGCAAAACGTGGACAGTCCCGGGGCCGTGGCCGGGTCTCTACAGCCGGGCCAGCAGCGCTTCGCCGGTTTCGGCCCGCCGATAGAACACTTCGCGGCCCGATCGCATGGTGGCCGCCAAACCGCTCTCGGACATGACCTTGAGATGCTCGTTGACCGTCCCGGCGGCGAGGTCCAGGCAGCGGGCGAGCTGCGTCGTCGTCATCGGGACATCGAGTTGGGCGAGGATCTGCGCCCGGGTCTTGCCGAGCAGCCGGGCGACCGGGCTGTGCGTCGCTTCGCGGCTGGCTTCCCAAAGCCGGCCGACGCCGCGTGGCGCGTAGGTCAGCGTGGGCACGAAAGGCCGGACGTTGAGCACCAGGGTGTTGGGCCAGACGAACGCGTTGGGCACCAGCAGCAGCCCGCCGCCGGGTTCGGGCACGTCGTCGGCCTCGCAACCGCGCATGATCTCCAAACCGGTGGGCGTGGGACGGACGCTGGGATGCAGGCTCTTGAACACTTCCAGGATGCCGTCGCGTGCCAGCTGGGCCAAGCGGCTGTCGATGTCAGCCAGCAGCAGGGACCGGAGGCGCGGCCATACCGGCTCGACGGCGGTGCCCCAGTACCACTCGAGGGCTGCGGTAATGCGCGGGATGCCCGCGTCGATATCCTCCGCGAGACGCTGCAGTTCCCCGCGCGCGTAGTCGGCCGGGTTCTGGGCCAGCAGGTGGGCGACGTCGCGCTGCCACAGCTCCGGCGCAACCTCGGCGACGGCCGCGAGTCCTTCGGCGAAGGTGGTCTGGTGCTTGGGGGTGGGCGTGATGGAGTCGGCCAGGAAGCCCTTCGGTGGAACCAGCGCAGTCAGCAGGCGCAGGTGCGCCCTGGCTTGTGGATCGGCCGACTCGGCGATGCGCCGCTTGGTGGCCTCGATCCATGGGCGGTGGATGGGGGTGCCCACCTGCAGGGCGCGCAAACTGGCGACGGTTTCGCCCAGCGGCGCCGCCTCGAACCGGACCTTGGTGAGGTCCTCGCTGCTGAGCGTAATGTGCATGGAAACAGCGTAAGGTTGCCGGTCGCGCCGGTCGAGGATTCGGGCTGCACCGAATCCGGGAGGGCCGGGGTGGGTGGCGTCGTTGCTTCGGCCTTCCGGCTTCCTGTGGCCTTCCGCTCGCGTGGGCCTGCCGCTTCCTCGATCCCTCGGCCTCAGTGGCCCTCCGCTTTCCCGTCCCCACGGGTCCGCCGTTTCCCGGTTTTCTATCCACCAGGGGCTCCCGGGATTATTCCCGGATTCGGGTTGGGCCGAATCGTGGCCGGCGAGGGCCGATCCGCGGACTCTGAAGGCATGACTACTTCAACCCATACCCCGCACCACACACTCGACGCTGATGGCCGGACCTACGGCACCAGCCAGTCCTCCACTGCCGCCTTACTCCATCCCACGACTGCAACGGGCCGTCCGGCCACTGCCACCGCTCGCCCGAGCAATGCAGGCGCGCCCTTGAGCCTGACGAGGCCGGTGCACTCGGCTACACGGACTGGCGTCTTGAGCGCTAACGGATATTTCGCAGCCGCCACTTTCCATGGCCTGGCCGCGGCCGCCCGCTGGCTCCGTTCAGCCTGGCAAGCCGGGACCGCTAAGGAAGCCTTGATGGAGGAGCACCGGGACAAGGTCCGTACGCAGATCTACCAATTCGGCGGCCGCTACTGACGCGCACGTCCTGGGCCCCTCCTGTAAAGGCACTCCCACCTCACATCCCAAGCTCTGCCCAGGCCATTCAGCACGTTATCCACAGGGAGTGCGGCGATCTAGCTGTCCGCCGCCGCAGCCTACATGCTCGTGGATATGGACGAGGCGATAGCTGGTTACGTTAAACGGCGCGGTGGAACACTCCCGGCCAGCGAACTGGCCCGCTGCGGTTTCAGCCGGGACCAGATCCAGGCAGCCGTCAAGAACGGCGCGATCACTGTGCTCCGCCAAGGAATCGTCGGCACGGAGAAAGCTGATGCGAACGTACGCGTAGCCGTGCTCGCCAACGGATTGAATACCTGCGTTTCAGCGGCTCGGGAACTAGGGCTTTGGACGCTCAAGGACCCGGACCAACTGCACCTGTGGACGCGGCATAGCCGGCAGCCGCCGTCCACTGTGAAGCACCGAGGCGAATTGCTGGGGAGGCAGCGGCCTGGGAGCTACGTGAGCATCCTGGACTGCGTACTGCACGCCATCCGATGCCGGCCTCGGCTGGAGGCGTTGGTCGTAGCGGAATCGGCCGTGCGCAGGGGTGTCGTCACCAAAGCCGAACTGGTGGAGCTGCTTCCTGGCAAACGCAACGGCATGCGTCGAGCAGTCGTTTTGAGCATCGGTGACGACGCCGATTCGCCGCTTGAGGTTATCGCTCGCGACCTGTTCCGCGCGGTCGGGCTTCGGGTGGAAACCCAGGTACCGATTCAGGGGCTTGGACGAGTGGACATGGTGGTGGAAGGCCGGATCATCATCGAGCTCGATGGGTTCGACTTCCACTGGGACCGGGTGACTTTCAGGAAGGACCGCAAAAGGAACAATGCCGGCATGCTCAGCGGGTTTCCAACACTGCGGTACGTGTACGAGGATCTCGTCTTCACGCCCCAGAACGTTGTCGCCGAAGTCATGACGATGCTGCGGCGTGTTGCCTGAGTGCCAAAGGTTCCCCCGGAGTCATGCAGGGGCCGGCTGTCCAAGTTCTGCAGCAACTGTCCATCTTCTGGAGCGGCCTCTGGCGCTGACTAGGGAAAACGCTCGGCGGTCCGCCAAGACATGGACAGCCCTGACCTGGGAAGGCGGAAAACTTTACCGTGCCCCGCAGATGGCCTGGATTTCCGCGATGCACGGCTCGTTCTGCAGGCTGGTCGTGTCGCCCAGCTCCGTCCCCTCGAACAGCTGGGTCAGCAGCCGGCGCATGATCTTGCCGCTGCGGGTCTTGGGCACGTCGGGCACGAACACCACGTCGCGGGGCTTGGCGATCGGCCCGATCTGCGTGGCCACGTGGTCCCGCAAGGCCGCAATCGCCGCGGCCTGCTCCGCCGCCGCCTCCACGGCCGTCAGCCGAACCGACCCTCCGATCAGCGACTTGTTGCGCGGCACCACGAAAGCCGTGGCCGCGTGTCCCGTTTTGGCGTCGTAGGTCGGGCAGACGCCGGCCTCCACCACCGCCGGGTGTGAGACCAGTGCGGACTCGATCTCGATCGTGGACAGCCGGTGCCCCGAGATGTTGATGACGTCGTCCGTCCGGCCCAGGATCCAGGTGTCGCCGTCAGCGTCGAAGCGGGCGCCGTCGCCGGCCAGGAACCAGCCCTGCGCCGCGTACATTTCCCAGTAGGACGTGAAGTAGCGCTCCGGGTTGCCCCACACGGTCCGCGCCATAGCCGGCCCGGTGCTGGTGACCACAATGTTGCCCTGCTCCCCGGCACCCACCCGGGCGCCGCCGTCGTCCACGATGTCCGTGGCTAGCCCCGGCAAGGCGCGGGTGGCGCAGCCGGGCTTGAAGGACGGATCGGTCTGGCGCGGCGAGAGCACAGTGGCCCCGGTCTCCGACTGCCACCAGGTATCCACCATCGGCACGCCCGACGACGGGTCCCCGGCGACCAGCGAATCCCGCCCCACCTGGGTGCGCAGCCAGCGCCAGGCCTCCGGGTTCACGGCCTCGCCCACCGTGCCGCACAGGCGGATGGAGCTGAGGTCATACTCGGCCGGGACGCCGTCGGGGAACCAGCCCATCAGCGACCGGACCAGCGTGGGCGCGGTGTAGTAGCTGGTCACGCCGTAGCGCTCGATGACCTCGAAGTGCCGGCCGGGGTGCGGGGCGTTCGGCACGCCCTCGTAGATCACCTGCGTGACGCCGTTGCTCAGCGGACCGTAGATCTCGTAGGTGTGCGCGGTGACCCAGGCCAGGTCCGCGGTGCACCAGTGCACGTCGTCCTCGCGCGCGTCCGGGTCCGGGTTGCTGAACAGGTACGTGTGGCTGAACGAGGCCTGCGTCAGGTAGCCACCGGTGGTGTGGACCAGGCCCTTGGGCTGGCCGGTGGTCCCGGAGGTGTACATGATGAACAGCGGCGTCTCGGCGTCGAACGCCTCGGCCTGGTGGACGCGCGGCTGGGTCTCGACGACGTCGTGCCACCAGACGTCGCGGCCTTCCACCCAGTTGATGTCCGTGTGGCCGGTGCGGTTGATCACCAGCACGTGCTCGATCGCGTTCTCGCCGGCGACGGCCGCGTCCGCGTTGGCCTTGACCGGGACGGCGGTGCCGCGGCGGTACTGGCCGTCGGTGGTGACCAGGAGTTTGGCGCGGGTGTCCTCCACCCGGAACTTCAGGGCCTCCGCGGAGAACCCGCCGAAGACCAGCGAGTGCACCGCTCCGATCCGCGCGCAGGCCAGCGTCATGACCACGGTTTCCACCAGCACCGGCAGGTAGATGACCACCCGGTCGCCCCTGCCGACGCCCAGCGCCAGCAGCGCGTTGGCGGCCTGCGAGACCAGCTCCTGCAGTTCGCGGTAGGTCACCGTCCGGCGGTCGCCGGGCTCGCCTTCGAAGTGCAGCGCCACCTTGTCGCCCAAGCCGGCTTCGACGTGCCGGTCCGCGCAGTTGACCGCGGCGTTCAGCTTGCCGCCGTCGAACCAGCGCAGCTCCGGTCCCCGCCGCGCCGCGGTGTCCACCGGGGTGGCGGAGTGCGCGGTGTGCCACGGCTCGGCCCACTGGAGCCGGGCCGCCGCGCGCTCCCAGAACGCAATCCGCTCGGCCTCGGTCTGCGGCTCCGGCCACTCGGTCACCCGGTCGCGGTACGGCTCCGACCCTTCCTGACCGACGACGGCGGTGCTCCCGGCGGCGCGGCGGCCGCCGGCGGTTTCGGCTACTTCTATGCCCATCTCTTGACTGCCCATTTCTCCGCGACTCCCAGGAGCGCGTCCGTGATCTTGCCGATGATGGCCAACAGGACGATGGCCAGCAGCAGCCGGTCGGTGCGGCCGTTGTTTTGCGAATCCGTGAGCAGGAAGCCCAGGCCCATGGAGGAGGCGATCAGTTCCGCCGCCACCAGGAACAGCCACGCCTGGGCCAGGGCCAGCCGCAGCCCGGAGAACACGGCGGGCACTACGGCCGGCAGCTGCACGGTGGTCAGCAGCTTTACGCCCTTGAGCCCGAACGCGCGGCCGGCCTCCACCAGGTTCTTGTCCACGTGGCGCAGCGCCAGCGAGACGGTGGTGAACACGGGGAAGAACGCGCCGATCAGGATCAGCGTGACCTTGGAGTCCTCGCCGATCTTCATCCACAGGATCAGCAGCGGCACCCAGGCCAGCGACGGCACCGCGCGCAGCGCCCCGATGGTGGGGGAGAGCAGCACGTCGGCCACCTTGGACAGCCCGATCAGCGCGCCGAAGACCAGGCCGAGGGCGGCGCCAAAGGCGAAGCCGAGCAGCACCCGCTGCGTGGAGATGGCCACGTGCTGGGCCAGTTCGCCGCGCTGGATCAGGTCAACCGCGGCCTCGACGACAGCCGCCGGTGCCGGCAGCTGGACCGAGCTGAACAGGCCGGCGGAGGTGCTCCACTGCCAGGCGGCGAGCAGGACGGCGGGCAGCAGCAGGCCCAGGAGCAGGCGGGCCCAGCCGTTGCCGAGCACCCCGGTCCGGGACCATCCGCCGGCGGGCGACCGCTCGGGCGAGGGGCCGTCCTGGTCCGGCCGGGGCACGCCCGCGGTCTTGAGGACACCGGCGGCCGAGAGGCCTTCCTGGCTAGTGGAGTAAGCGCTGGCGCCGGATGCGCCGGAATTGCCGAGGTGCGTCATCAGGATTCCTTGATGGCCGACGGATCGGCCTTCTTCACCAGCGAGTCGTCGAGCAGGGTGGCGAGGGCCTCGTCGATGTCGGCCTGGCTCTTCACATCGCCGGTCTCGACGAACGCCGGGCCGACCTTCGCCAGCACCGCGCGCTGCTTCTCGCCCGGGGCAGCCTCAACGTCCAGGTTGCTGCGCTCGGCGATCACCTTGGTGGCAACCTCGAGGTCCAGTCCGGCAACATCGGCCAGGATCTGAGCGGTTTCCTCCGGGTTCTCGGCGGCCCAGGCGCGGGCCTTCTCGTAGGCGCTCACCACGGCCTGCGCCAGCTCGGGCTCCTCCTCCAGGAAGGACTCGGTGGCGTTCAGGAAGCCGTAGGTGTTGAAGTCCAGATTCCGGTAGAACAGCTCGGCGCCGTCCTGCTCGGCGCCGGCCATGATCGGATCCAGGCCGGACCAGGCATCAACCGAGCCCTGCTTCAGCGCGGTCAAGCCGTCGGCGTGCTGCAGGTTCTCCACAGTCACGTCGTCGGCGGAGAGTCCGGCCTCTTCCAGCGACTGGAGCAGGAAGAAGTAGGGGTCGGTGCCCTTGGTGGCCGCCACAGACTTGCCCTTGAGGTCCTCGACCGACTCGATGCCGGAGTCGGGCAACGCCACGAGGGCCGCCCATTCCGGCTGCGAGTACAGGCTGATGGTCTTGATCGGCGAGCCGTTGGCACGGGCCAGCAGCGCTGCGGAACCGGCGGTGGAGCCGACGTCGACCGCTCCGGAGCGCAGCGCCTCGTTGGCCTTGTTGGAACCGGCCGACTGCACCCAGTTCACCTCGACGCCGTCGTCGGCCAAGGTGGCCTCCAGCCAGCCCTTTTCCTTGATGACCAGGCTCAGCGGGTTGTAGGTGGCGAAGTCGATGTTGAGCACGCCATCTCCGGCGCCCTGGGCGGCGGTGGCTTCGGAATCCTCGCCGGCAACGCAGCCGGTCAGGGCCAGCGAGGCGGTGGCCACGACGGCGGCAGTGCCGAGGAGCGGGCGGCGGGAGAAACGGCTGGCAAGAGACATGGTGGTTCCTTTGGACGGTGTGCGGAACAGGAGAAATTCCGCGGCGGATGATTTTTGGGCGCGAACGGCCCGGGAAATGTTCGATCTGTTGAGTGGCGGCGGCGGCCCTAATGGCCGTCGACGCCGAGGCTTTCGAGCAGCGAGCGGCGCATTCGGGCCAGCTCGACCGAACCGCGGTCCCGCGGACGGATGCCGGGAACATCGACGGTGCGCACGATCGTGGCGCCGTCGTCCTCGCGGCCTTCTTCCTTGCCGAGCACGATGATCCTGTCCGCCAGTTGCAGGGCCTCGTCCACATCGTGGGTCACCAGCAGCACGGTGGTGGGTTCCGCCGCGTGGATATCGAGCAGCAGGTCCTGCATCTTGATCCGGGTCAGCGCGTCCAGCGCGCCGAACGGTTCGTCCAGCAACAGCACGCCCGGGTTGCGGGCCAGGGCGCGGGCGAGGGATGCCCGTTGGGCCATGCCGCCGGAGACCTCGCGCGGCCGGTGCTTGGCGAAGGCGGCCAGCCCGACCAGGTCCAGCAGCCGGGCGACCTTGGACTTGCCCTGCTTGGCGCTGCAGCTCTTGGGCAGGCCGATGGCCACGTTGGCCTGC
Source organism: Arthrobacter sp. Y3223151 (assembly GCF_059091125.1). NCBI lineage: Bacteria > Bacillati > Actinomycetota > Actinomycetes > Micrococcales > Micrococcaceae > Arthrobacter > Arthrobacter sp. Y3223151. Next base: position 761,798 of record NZ_JBNHGI010000001.1, read on the forward strand.
AGGGTGTGCCACGGCAGCAGCCGGGGTTCCTGGAACGCGACGGCGCAGCGGGAGTCGATACCCTGGACCGGCGTGCCGTCGATTTCCACGGCGCCGGCGCTGGGCGCGTCGAGGCCGGCGGCGGCGCGGAGCAAGGTGGACTTGCCGCAGCCGGACGGGCCCAGGATGGCGAGCACCTCGCCGGAACGGACCTCGAAGTTCACGTCGCGCAGCACGGTGTGGGCCTGGGCCCCCGTGCCGAAGGTCCGGTTCAGGCCGCGGAAGGAAACGGCCAGGGCGGAGTCGGAACGGGCCGGGGGTGCAGCGGAAGCGGGAGCCGCGTGGCGGGACGACGACAGTACTGCAGTCATGGGATCACTCCATCGATCCTGGCAGTAGCACCCTACGGATCAAGCCGTGCGTCCGGCTTCCGCCGGCCGTACCCGTGGCTTGTCACCTCGTTACCACCGGCAGTCTGGGTGGACTTCCGGTGACCAGGGTTGCTGCGGCGTCGTCGATCCAGGTCTCTCGGCCGCTCGGGATGGTCACCACTAACTAAACGGCACCCGCGGCGCTCCCGGCAAACCGCCCGTAATAATGACCCGTAACAAAGGCGCGACGACAATCTGCCGTAACACTGGCGCGAACCGCTCGTGGGGGGAGCTGGCCGGGGAGACAACCGCGGCACGGCTATCCATGGACGCAGCTTCGGCGCGATGGCAGGATGGCCGCATGAAAATCAGCCGACAGATCATCGTATTCGACGCCGCCGATCTCGCGGCGGAGAGCACGTTTTGGGCCAGCCTCCTGGACGGGACGGTCGAGGCCGAAGACGACTGGCACACGGTCATGGTGGAAGGCGAACCACGGTTGGGATTCCAGCTTGCACCCAACCACATTCCGCCCGACTGGCCGGACGGGACGCCGCAGCAGATCCACCTGGACCTCTACATCGACGATCTCGCGGCCGCCCATGAACAGGCGACCTCGCTGGGCGCCAAGCTGCTGAAGCCGGCCGATGACCCGGCGGCCGCTTCGGGGTTCCAGGTGTACGCCGACCCTGCCGGACACCCGTTCTGCCTCTGCTGGGACGCGTAAGGCCGCTCTCCCGGGGCATCACGACGGCGATGCCTCCGTTCGTTCGGGAGGCGCCGACGGCGGTCCCTCCCCCCCCCGCCCATGGGCCGCCGACGTCTGACGCTGCTCCCGGTGCGGGCCCGGCGGACAAGCGGGCCTGGCGATCAGGCGGGCGGATCCGCCGGGATGAGGACCGTGGAGAACAGGCGGCGGTGCCGCCCCTCCTCCGGGCCATTGGCCGCCACCTTCTCTGCGGCGGCCCTGATGGTGGAGGTGAATTCCTCGAACTCTTCGTCCGTCATCCAGAGGGCGGTCTGCCGGTAGCCGGCCCCGTCGCGCACGAAGTCCGGATTCCCCCCGGCGATGTATTGGTCGAAGGCCCCCAGCAGCCCGGCCGCGAAGGCCATGAAGCCGCGCCGGTGGTCCTCGGCCGTCATGGAGGCCAAGTCGTCCTCGGCCACTGAACTCCTGGCCACGTCCAGCCGATAGGTGCGTTCGGTGGTGCCTCGAACCGGCCTCTCTTGGGCCACCGCCAGCACGCCGGCCTTGGAGAGGGTGCCGATGTGTCGGTAAAGCGTCGCGGTGGGAATGTCGGGGAGTTCGGCGGAGATCTCCGCCGTGGTCAGCTCACGGTTGCCCAGCAGCGCCTGGACGATCCGCAGGCGTACCGGGTGCAGGATCAGGTCGGCGCTCGGGGAGGAGGACATGGCTCAACGTTCTCATAGTTGACATTGTTCCCACAACTGAGAATAATCGTACTGTCCGGCAAACAGGCCGCGATCAAACGACCAAGACACGAGCAATAAACGACACGAAGGGAGGCGCAGTGGCGGCGATAGTGGTGGGGAACAAGGAGGTTCTGCTGGAGCTGGACCGGTTTGAGAAAATCGCGGGGCTGCTTGGCGACCAGCGATTCCCCTTGTCCGCGGTGACCTCCGTGCGGGTGCTCTCGGACGCGTTCGATGGCGTCCACGGCCTGCGCGCTCCCGGGCTTGCGATCCCGGGACGGACCCGGGTGGGAACCTGGCGCGGCCGCGGCAGGACCCTCGCCGTCGCCCGCCGCGGCACCCCGGCGGTGCAGCTGGACCTTGACGGGCAAAAGTACGCCCGGGTAGTTGTGTCGATTCCCGACGCCGAGGATGTTGCGGCCCGGATCCGTGCCGCCGCCGGCCTGCCCGCCGGTCAGGCGTTCGCCGAAGAAGTGGTCACCTTCCCGTCCGGGACCGTTCAGTTGGCGGGAACCTGGGCCGCGCCAGCCGGAACGATCCGCGGCGCCGCGCTGATCCTGCCCGGCTCCGGACCGATCGACCGCAATGCAGATCACAAACGGATGCCGTTGGGCATCAGCCGTGACCTGGCGACGGCGCTTGCCGGCCATGGAATCGCGTCTCTGCGCTACGACAAGCGCGGTACCGGCGCTTCGGAAGGAACCTTCTGGGCGGCCGGTTTCCGTCAGAACACCGACGACGCGGCAGCCGCCCTCCGCTGGATGACCGCCCAGAAGGCCGCGGGCGTGCCGGTGTTCCTGGTCGGCCACAGCGAAGGCAGCTACCACGCGGCGGCCCTGGCGGCAGAGCCCGGCACACGGGTGGATGGGGCTGTGCTGCTTTCGGCCTCGGCACAGACGGGCTTTGAGACAGGCAGATGGCAGACAGCCCAGATCAGCGACTCGCTGCCCGCATTCCCGCGTTTGCTGCTGAAGCTCTTCCGCCAGGACCTGGTCAAGATGCAGGCGAAATCGGTGGAAAAACTTCGCACCACCACCGAGGACGTGGTGCGCATGCAGGGCCGCAAGATCAACGCGCTCTGGCACCGGGAGTTCCTCGACTTCGACCCCGTTCCGAACTTGGAGCGCTTGCAGGTGCCGGTTCTGGCTGTCACAGGAGCCAAGGACGTGCAGGTGGACCCGGCCGACCTGGACATCATCGCGGCGACCGTTCCCGGCCCGGTGACCACGAGGAAAATCGAGGACCTGTCACACCTGCTGCGCCGCGACCCGAAGGCTCCGACCCTCTCCGACTACAAGCGCCAGATCCGCGAGCCCGTGGACGCTGAACTGCTGGAGCTGGTGGGACGTTGGATCTCCGAGCAGGCGGACTCGGCTTCCGGCGCGGCTGGAACGCCTGCCACCGGGCAGTTGGCTGGCTAGTCACCGGCTGCCCGGATGGCCCGGGCTGCCGGGGGAGGGGTTTATCCGCCTCTCGGTGATGCGGGGTGTGCGGGCGGTTCCGGTGCCGAAGAGTCGCAGGTAGGGTGGCGCCATGGCACACCAAAATGACCCCGAGGTCGTCTACCGGCTGCTGAGCACGCCGGGCCGCTGGGCCGTCGTCGGCCTGTCCACGAACCCGCACCGGGTGGCCATGCGCATCTCCCGGTACCTGATGGACCAACTGGACATGGAAGTCATCCCCGTCAACCTGCAGGGCGACGACGTCCTCGGTCTGACCGGTTACCAATCGCTCGGGGACATTCCCGGCGAGATCGACGTGGTGGACTGCTTCGTGAACTCGCAGAAGGTGGGCCCGGTGGTGGACCAGGCTATCGAAATCGGCGCCAAGGCGGTGTGGCTCCAACTGGGCGTGGTCGACGAAGCCGCCGCGGAACGGGCCAGGGCGGCGGGCCTGGACGTCGTCATGGATACCTGCCCAGCCATCGAGGCCCCGCGCCTCGGCCTCTAGGTCGGGCGCCCGTAACATTGCGCCGCGGAACGTCACGGCCTGTCACGTGCTTCCGTGCGCCGGATCGGCCCCGGCATACTCGACTCCGAGATCAAGAGTCCCAACGACAAGCTCTGGCTGGTTGGGCGGCAACCCTCTCCCGTAGCGGGGTGCCCCAGATGAGGATCCGGCCGCGCACAACACCGTGCCCGGCAAGTACGGCCCCCTCCGGGCTGCGTCCCCAACCGTGACGGTTGCTGCGCCGCGGCCCTGCGGGAGCCCCGCCTTGAGGAGCCGACATGACCGCCGTCGTGACCGAAAACAACTCGCAGACCCGCCGATCCCCGTGGACCGGACAGGCCACCGCCGAGGAACTGGCCCACTGGCAGCAGATAGCCGAAGGCGTTGCCGCCGCGCTGGCACCGGACGTGCTGGAGCGCGACCGCCGCAACGCCGACCCACACGCCGAGGTGGAACTGCTGCGCAACTCCGGGCTGCTCAACCTGATCATCCCGGCCGCATGGGGCGGCGAGGGCGGGCACTGGGAAAGCGCGCTGCACGCCGTGCGCATCCTGGCCCGCACCGACGCGTCGATCGCGCAAATACTCGGTTACCACTACGCCAATCAGGGCGCGGTCGTCTTCTACGGTGATCCGCAGGTGCAGGAGCGCCTGCTCCGCCGCTCCGCACGGGGACGCTGGTCCTGGGGCGACTCCGTAAACCCGGTGGACCCGAATTTAGAACTGGTTCCCGACGGCGACGGCTACCGGCTGAATGGCACCAAGCACTTCTCCACCGGCGCCTCCGTCGGCGACGCCATCCTGGTCAACGCCGTGATCGCGGCCGGACTGCAGCAGGGCAAGTTCCTGGCCCTCGCGCTGGAGCATGACCGGACGGGGATCGGATACCTCGGGGACTGGGATGCGCTCGGCCAGCGGCTCTCGGCCAGTGGTTCGGTGAAGTACGACGGCGTGCAGGTCACCGCCGCGGACATCATCGGCGAGGTAGGGGAGGAGCCTTTCTCGACGCTGGTCACCCCCTACATCCAGCTGGCCTTCGGCAACCTCTACCTGGGCATCGCGCAGGGGGCGCTGGACCGCGGGCGCCGGATCACGCTGGCGCGCCGGAACTCCTGGTTCCTCAGCACGCAGGAGACCTATGCCCAGGATCCGCTGACGCAGCGGGTTTACGGCGAGCTGGTCTCGCGGGTTGCCGCGGTGGAAGCCCTGGCCGACCGAACGAACGCCAGGTTCGACGCTGTTATTGCCGCCGGCGCGCAGCTGAGCGCGGAAGCCCGGGCGGACATCGCGCTCGAGATTGCGCGGCTCAAGGTTGTGTCCACCGAGGTGGGTGTGGACGTGGCGAACCGCATCTTCGAGACCACTGGCTCGTCCTCCGCGAAAACCGAGGTCGGGCTGGACATCTTCTGGCGCAACATCCGCACCCACACGCTGCACGACCCGGTCGACTACAAGAAGGTCGAGGTCGGCGCCAACTACCTGCTCGGCGACGTCCAACCGATTTCGCTCTACACCTGAGCGGAGCAGCCCGCGCCTGCGGGTCACCTCCTGACCGTCCGCAGCCCGCGGGCCGGTCATGACTGCTGCGACTCGCAGGCCGCATCAGGGCTGCCCGAATCTGCGGTCACCACCGCTGCCCCCGTTACCTTCTTCGTAAGCCCTGAATAGGCAAGAATCAGGGTTGCTGGCCTGTCGGCCCCGGCATGATGTCTGCCCCCAGTCGTTCATGATCCGGGGGGTGTTGTCACCGGGGTCCGATAGGCGCCAGAGGATCGCTGATGGGGACAAGACCAGCCGAAGCTTTGACCATGGCAGGTCGGCCGTAACGTGGATGCCGAACTCTGCCGCCGCAGGACATGCCAGCACTCGTACTGGATTAATGTCTGGAGGCGGCGTGATCAAAGAGCACCATCTTGTTGATGTCTTTATCGGCATTGACGTGGGCAAGACCAACCATCACGCGGTCGCCCTCGACCGCGACGGCAAGAAACTGCTGGACAAGGCGCTGCCCCAGGACGAGGCGAAACTGCGTGAAATCATCGCCGCCCTCGCACGGCACGGGACCCTGCTTTTGGTGGTCGATCAACCGGCCACGATCGGTGCCCTGCCGGTCGCCGTAGCCCAGTCCGAAGGCATCATGGTCGGTTATCTGCCCGGACTGGCGATGCGCCGCATCGCGGACCTGCACCCGGGCGAGGCGAAAACCGATGCGCGGGACGCGGCGATCATCGCCGAGGCTGCCCGGACCATGCCCCAAACCCTGCGCGCCATCGCCTTAGCCGATGAGCAGGCTGCGGAGCTGTCGATGCTTTGCGGCTTCGACGATGACCTGGCGCAGCAGGCCACGGCAGCTTCGAACCGGATCCGGGGCCTGCTCACCCAAATACACCCGGCATTGGAGCGGGTGGTCGGACCGCATCTGGATCATCCGGCGATGGCGGAACTGCTGATCAAATACCCGACCCCGGATGCCCTGCGAAAGGCCGGTCAGGCCCGCGTGACCGCATTGCTGGGCAAGTTTGCTCCGCGGGCAGGAAAGCGCTGGGCGGCCGAGGTGTTCGCGGCGTTAGGTGAGCAGACCGTGGTGGTATCCGGCACCGGCGCGGCCGGCATCGTATTGCCGCAGTTGGCCGCGCAACTGGCGCAACTGCGGACGTCCCGCGCCCAGGTGCTGGCCCGGGTGGAAGAACTCGTGGAGGCCCACCCTCTTCACCTCGTCCTGACCTCCATGCCGGCGGTCGGTGTCAGGACGGAAGCACGGATCATCACCGAGATCGTCGGCAAGGAATTCGCCTCCGCAGGACATCTGGCCTCCTACTCCGGATTCGCGCCGGTGACTTGGAGATCGGGCACCTCGATCCGCGGCGACCACCCGTCGAAGAAGGGAAACAAATTCCTCAAACGCGCCTTGTTCCTCTCCGCGTTCGCGGCACTGAAGGACCCGGTTTCACGCGCCTACTACGACCGGAAACGCGCCGAGGGGAAACGACACAACCAAGCCCTAATCGCCCTGGCCAGACGGCGCTGCGACGTCCTCTTCGCCATGCTCCGCGACATGACCCTCTACGAAACGCCTCAGCTCAAGGCAGCCTGACCCCTTGACGAAGAACATAGGGACACCCCCCCCCCAATCCGCAGGCCCCATCACCGCTGCCTTCAACCCGAACCCCATCAGCGCTGCCCTCAACCCGGGCCCCATCTCGCGCCCACGCGCCGAACCCCCAGGAGAACCACCATGACTGAAACCATCGACAACCTCGCCACGGTTTTCGACGCCGCGGCCGCCAAATACCGCCCGATCTTCGCGCGCATCGCCGCCGGGGCATTGAGCCGCGAGCTCACCCGCGAACTGCCGGTTGACCAGATCGGCTGGCTGAAGGACGCCGGCTTCGGCGCCGCCCGGATTCCGGCCGAGTTCGGCGGCGACGGGCTGGACTGGGAAGAGTTCACCCGACTCCTGATCGAGCTGGCCACGGCGGACAGCAACATTCCGCAGGCGCTGCGTTCGCACATCGCCTTGGTGGAGGAGAACCTGTACCACCACGGCCGCACCTCGGATCGCAGCGCCTGGCTGCGGCGCTTCGCGTCCGGCGAGCTGGCCGGCAATGCCTGGACCGAACCGGGCGCCGGGGGAACCGCCACCGTGCTGTCCGAGACCGGCGGCAAACTGCTGCTGAACGGCCGCAAGTTCTACACCACCGGCACCATCTTCGCCGACTGGATCGATGTTACCGCCAAGCGCCCGGACGGCTCCGATGTCTCGGTGATCATCTCCACCACGTCGCCGGGCGTAGAAACCTTCGACGACTGGGACGGTTTCGGCCAGCGTCTAACCGGCAGCGGCACCACCGTGTTTACTGACGCGGTGGTGGACCCCGCCAACGTGTCCGCCTTCGCCGACCGCTTCCCGTACCAGACGGCCCTCTACCAGCACATCCTGCTGGTCACTCTGGCCGGCATCGCCCAGGCCGTCACCAGCGAAGCCGCAGACAACGTGCGGGACCGCAAGCGGGTGTTCGGCCACGGAAACGCTCCGCTGGTCCGGCACGACGCGCAGGTCCTGCAAGTGGTCGGCGAAATCAGCGCCAAGTCCTACGCGGCGACGGCGACAACCCTGAGCGTGGCCCGAAGCCTGGACAGGGTTTTCGAGGCGCGGCTGCACGGTGGCGCGGTCGAAAAGGCCGCCAACATCGACGTCGAACTGGAATCGGGCCGGGCGCAGATAGTGCTCAGCACCCTGGTCCCGGACGCCGCGGGCGCCCTCTTCAACGCCCTCGGTGCTTCCTCCACCAGCACTGACAAGGCGCTGGACCGGCACTGGCGCAACGCCCGCACCGTGGCGACGCACAACCCGTTCATCTACAAGTCACGGATCGTCGGCGACTGGGAGGTCAACGCCGCCGAACCCCCGTTCGTCTGGACGATTGGCGAGGCCAATGCCGACGCCGCCCTTCAGCCACACAGTGACGCAGCCCGTCAGCCACACAGCCCCGCCGCCCGTTCCGCGGCCGTCTAGGAGGAAGGCAAACCATGTCTGTTTCCAACCTCCAAACCCTCGCGGCTCCACCAGCCGATCCCGTCAACGGAGCCACACCGCGGCTCTCCGGCCGGCTGGGCGTCGCCAGTATCGTGCTCATCGTGCTGGCCGCCGCGTCGCCGCTGGGCGTCATCGGCGGAACCGTCCCGCTGGCCATCGCCAGCGGCAACGGCGCCGGCCTGCCCTTCATCTACCTGCTGGCCATGGCCATCCTGCTGTTGTTTGCCGTCGGCTTCACCACCATGACACCGCATGTGCCAACGGCCGGCGCGTTCTTCAGCTACGTGCAAAAGGGACTCGGCCGCCGGGCGGGCCTGGGGGCGGCCTTCGTGGCACTGCTCTCCTATCTCGCCCTGGAGGCGGGTGTCTACGGACTCTTCGCGCCGGCCGTTGACGAAGTGGTCCGGGCCTACGGCGGCCCCGAACTGCCCTGGTGGGTATGGGCGGCCGCCGCACTGGCAGCCGTCGCTTGGCTGGGGCACCGCAACATCGAACTCTCCGGCAAGGTGCTGGCCGTGCTGCTGGTCGCAGAGGTGCTGATCGTGCTGGTCCTAGACGCCTTCATCATCTTTGGCGGCGGCGGACCCGAGGGCCTGTCCACCGGTTTCGCCACCCCGTCCACCGTGCTGTCGGGGGCGCCCGGAATCGCGCTGCTGTTCGCCATCCTGAGCTTCATCGGCTTCGAGGCCACCGCCGTCTTCCGCGACGAAGCACGCGACCCGGACAAGACCATCCCGCGGGCCACCTATCTGGCACTCCTCGTGGTGGGCGGTTTCTACGCGCTGTCCAGCTGGCTGCTGATCAGCGTCTGGGGCGATGCCGGCATTGTCCAGAAGGCCACGGATGCTCCGGGCACGCTGCTCTCGGAAACCACTGCGCTCTATCTGGGTACGGCCAGCAGCCATGTGATCCAGGTGTTGCTGGCAACCAGCCTCTTCGCCTGCATCCTGTCCTTCCACAACATCGGGTCACGCTATTTCTTCCAGCTGTCCGGGCAGGGCATCTTCCCCGCCAAGCTGTCCGCAACCCACGCCCGGCACCGCTCCCCGCATCTGGCCTCCGCAGCGGCCAACGCGGTGGTGGCCCTGTTCCTGCTGGCCGCGGTCGTGGCCGGGTGGGACCCGATCGTGCAGTTCTACACTTGGTTCGCGGGCTTCGCATCGCTGGGGATCGTGGTGCTGATGACGCTGACCAGCGCCGCCGTCCTGGTCTTCTTCCGGAGAACCGGCGCGCCGGTCCGGGACTGGAAGCGCTCCGTCGCCCCGGCGCTCGGTTTGATCGGGCTGCTGGGGATCCTGGGGCTGATCCTGCAGAACCTCCCCACCCTGGTGGGCAACAGCGTGCCGCTGGCGATCGCCGTCGTCGTGCTGATCCTGCTCTGCTTCGCATCCGGAGCAATAGTGGGGGCGAAGAGGCGGGAGGGCGCACCGGCGTCGTAATTCATACCCCGCGTGAGGGCGAGCGCACCGGCGTCGTAATTCTTACCTCGCGTGACGGCGAACATTTCCCTCCGGGACGCCCCCGGGTGTCAAATGGAGGGGTACCCATCCAGAGCGGCCGAGAGACCTGGCTTGTTGACGCCGCAGCAACCCCCTCCCTGAGGAAGGTGCTACCGCCAGGACCGATGGAGAAGCTCGATCTCTCGTTGGTCTTCCGTTGGCAGTCGCATGCCCAACGGAGGACCGGCGCGGGCTCTTCTCATCAGAAAAGGAGCCTGACATGACCGTGAACAACCCGCAGCCCAACCCCCGGCGCCAGATTCGTTTCAACGCCTTCGACATGAACTGCGTGGGCCACCAGTCGCCCGGACTGTGGCGCCACCCGCAGGACAAGTCCGCCAACTACAACACCATCGGCTACTGGACCCACTTGGCCAAGGTGCTGGAAAAGGGCCTCTTCGACGGCCTGTTCATCGCCGACGTGCTCGGCACCTACGACGTGTTCGGGTCCTCCAACGAGACCACGCTGCGCGCCGGCACCCAGGTCCCGGTGAATGATCCGTTCATGCTTGTCTCGGCCATGGCCGCGGTGACCGAGAACCTCGGCTTCGGCCTCACCGCCGGCACCGCCTACGAGCACCCGTACCCGTTCGCCCGCCGCCTGGCCACGCTGGACCACCTGACCAACGGGCGGGTCGGCTGGAACGTGGTAACCGGTTACCTGCCCTCGGCGGCGCGCAACATGGGCCAGGAAGACCAGCTGGAGCACGACGAGCGGTACAACCACGCGGACGAATACCTCGAGGTCATCTACAAGCTGCTCGAGGGCTCGTGGGAGGACGACGCCGTGGTCAAGGACGTCGAGACCGGCGTCTTCACCGACCCGGCCAAGGTCCACGAGATCCGGCACGAGGGCAAGTACTTCAAGGTTCCCGGCATCGCGATCACCGAGCCGAGCCCGCAGCGCACCCCGGTCATCTTCCAGGCCGGCGCCTCCAAGCGCGGCACCGAGTTCGCCGCCGGAAACGCCGAGGCGGTGTTCGTGACCTGCCCGACCAAGGAGATGCTCGCGGCGTCGGTGAAGAAGATCCGCGACGCCGTGGAAGCGGCGGGCCGCGACCGGTACGACGTGCGCATCTACGCGATGCAGACCGTGGTGACCGGACCGGACACCGCCACCGCGCAGGCCAAATTCGAGGACTACAAGTCCTACGCGGACATCAACGGCGCGCTGGCGCTGATCTCCGGCTGGATGGGCATCGACCTCTCCACCTACGGCCCGGACGACGTGATCGGCGGAAACGTGAAGTCCAATGCCATCCAGTCCTCGGTGGAGACGTTCCAGAAGGCGTCCGGCGACAGCGGCAAGCCGTGGACCATCCGCCAGCTGGCCGAATGGGTCGGCGTCGGCGGTTTCGGCCCGATCACCGTCGGCTCCGGCGCGGAGGTGGCCGCCAAGCTCGTGGAGTGGGTCGACGAGACCGACGTGGACGGGTTCAACCTGGCCTACGCCATCACCCCGGGCACCTTCGAGGACATCGTGGAATTCGTCGTGCCGGAGCTGCAGAAGCTGGGCGCCTACCCCACGGAGTACGCGCCGGGGACCCTGCGCAACAAGCTCTTCGGCCGCGGCGACAAGCTGCCGGAGAACCACCGGGCCGCCGGCTTCCGCCTGCAGAACGCGCTGGCCCACCGGGTGTAGGCACAGCAGAACCATCTGAACAACGACGCCGGTGCGCCGCCCCTTCAGGGGGGCGGGCACCGCCGTCGGCAAGAACCATCCAGAGCGGCCGAGAGATCTGGCTCGATGACGCCGCAGCAACCCCGGCAAATGCCGCACGGTGCTAACGCCAGAACCGATGGAGAACCCGGGCGGACCGGAACCGGCCGCGCCATGCCGGCGCGCCGTGATCGGCTGTGCCCCGGGGCTCCCTGACCTTCAGGAGCAGCATGAAAAGTTATGCCGCGGGTGGCCCGCAATGATTGAAATCCGCAATCTGCACAAGAGCTACGACACACGACGCGGGACGGTCGAGGTGCTCAAGGGCATCGACCTCACCATCGAGCAGGGGGCGATCACCGCCGTCGTCGGCCCGTCCGGCGCCGGCAAGACGACCCTCTCCCACTGCATCTCCCTGCTGGAGAAACCGACCTCCGGCCAGGTGCTGGTGGACGGCCGTGACCTCTCCGCCCTGTCCGGGCGGGCCTTGCGCGGCGAACGCCGCGCCATCGGCACGATCTTCCAACACTCGGCGCTGCTGCGCCGGATGACGGTGGCGGAGAACGTGGCGCTGCCGCTGCGCAACCTGGGCGTGGTGCACTCGCAGATGGAGGACCGCGTGGCCGAACTGCTGGACCGGGTGGGCCTGCTGCAGAAGGCCGGCGCCTACCCCGGCCAGCTGTCCGGCGGCCAGAAGCAACGGGTCGGCATCGCCCGGGCGCTGGCACTTCGCCCCCGGATCCTGCTCTCCGACGAATCGACGTCGGGCCTGGACCCGGAATCCACGCAGCAGATCCTGGACCTGCTGGACGACGTGCGCACCGAACTGGGGCTGTCGGTCATCCTGATCACCCACGAGATGGACGTGGTGCGCCACGTCGCCGACCAGGTGGCCGTGCTCGCCGGCGGTCGCGTGGCGGAGTACGGGCCGATCGGCGCCCTGGTGGCCGATCCGGCCTCCGCCGCCGGCCGCCAACTGCTGCCAATCCGCGCCCTCCCGCTGCCGGCCGGCTTCGACTACGCGCTGTCCGTCTCGTACCGGCACGGGCCGGTGGACCCGGAGTGGATGTCCCGCCTGTCCACCGGCCTCGGTGTACGCGTGGCGCTGCTCGGCGGTTCGGTGGAAGCCCACGGCGAAGCGGTGCTGGGCCGTGCCGACATCGGGATTGCCGGCCGTCCGGAGGCCGATGTCCGCGCCTACCTGGCCAGCCTGGGCCTCACCGCAGAGGCACGCTACCGTGCCGCGGACGCGGGGGCAATGCCGCCGTCGGACGTGAAGGAAGACGCAAGGAACGAGAAAATCGGGGTGCGCGCATGAAGCCGGCAGAAACCGCCGCCGTCGGGCTGGACACGCCGTGGGCTGACCTGCCCGCGCTGCTGCTGCCGGCCTACGGCGAAACCTGGGCGATGGTCGGCATCGTGATGCTCATGGTGATCCTGGTCGGCGGCGCCACAGGCGTGCTGCTGTACAACACGGACGGCCGCGGCCTGTTCCCGCGGCCGCGCCTGCACGGCACGCTCAGCTGGCTCGTCAACATCGGCCGCTCGCTCCCGTTCCTGGTGCTGATGGCCGCCATCATCCCGCTGACCAAGTGGGTTACCGGAACGACCATCGGCATCGCGGCAGCCGTGGTCCCGATGACACTGGCCGGCATTCCGTTCTTCGCCAGGCTGGTGCAGAACGCACTCAACGATCTGCCGCGCGAGAACATGGCCGTCGGGCTGGTCACGGGCAGTTCCACCGGGCAGATCATCCGCCAGACGCAGTTGCGCGAGGCCCTGCCCGGCCTTACGTCTGCGGTCACGCTCAACACTATTTCGATGATCGAATACTCGGCGATCGCCGGAACCATCGGCGCTGGCGGCATCGGCTACCTGGCCGTCACCTACGGCTACCAACGGTTCGACACCCATGTCATGGCGGCCACCATCGTTGTCCTGATCATCACGGTGCAGCTGGTGCAGTTTGCCGGCGACCGAATCTCCCGCGCGCTGCTGCGCCCCTAGCAACTGACCAACAGGAGCACTACATCATGAGCACCCCTTCCGCCGGGTCCGGCCACGACCACGGCTTCACCCTGCGCAAGCAAACCACCGCCCTGCCGTGGAGCATTGCCGCCCTTGCCGCCGTCGTCGCACTGGTCCTGGGACTGCTGCTGGTGCAGCAGCAGTCCCGGCCGGCTGTCGCGGCTGCCGGCAGCGAGGTCACCTCGCCGCTGAAAGTCCACTTTGAACCGGCGATGGCGGGGGAGGAGAAGATCCTGAAGTTCGTCGCCGAGGAAATCGCCCCCGACTACGGCGTGGAGATCGAGGCAGTGGGCCTGCAGGACCCGGTCCAAGCCAACCGCGCGGTGGCCGATGGGCAGTTCCACGCCACCATCTTCGAGCACCAGTGGTACATGCAGCAGTCCGCCGACGCCAATGGGTTGGAACTGACGCCGACGGTGGAGCTGTACCAGTGGGGTTTCGGCCTCTACTCAACCCGCTACGGCTCGGTGGAAGACCTGCCGCGCGGAGCCGTGCTGCTGCTGCCCAACGACGCCGCCAACCAGGGCCAGGCGCTGTGGCTGCTGCAGCGCGAGGGACTGCTGGAGCTGGATCCGGCGGTGGAGCCGCGAACGGCAAAAATCCGGGACGTTACCGGCAACCCGCGCGGCTTCGAGCTGAAGGAAGCCGACCTGCTGGCGATGCCGCGAATGCTCGACTCAGTCGATGCCGCGATCGGCTACGTCTCCCAGTTCGACGCCGGCAAGATCGGACGCGACAAGGGCATCCTGTTCCCTTCGGCCCCGAAGACATTCGCCTCCCGCCTGGTGATCGGCACCCAGTTCAAGGACAGCGCGGAGAGCAAGAAACTGATCGAGATCTTCTCGGATCCGCGGCTGGAGGAGTACCTGCACACCACTGAGGATCCGCTGGTCAAGGACGTGCTGACGCCGGTCTCCGCGGAGTAGGGCCTCCCGGGCGCGCTACATTTTGGCGTAGCGCGCCCGGGCACCCAGATACAGCCCGTAGCAGATCAGCCCGACGGCCACCACGGACAGCGCCGTCGAACCAAACGGCTGCTCACGCAGCGCCTTCAGGGCGCCGTCGAGGCCCTTCACATCCTGCGGGTCGTTCTGCACAGCGGCGACTGCCAGGAGCAGCCCGAGCACAAACAACGCCAGCCCCTTGCCGACAAAACCGACAATGCCGAGCCAGGTCACGGCCGTGCCGGTGCTGCCCGGGGGCAGCCGCTTGAGGTCGCCCAGGAACTTCTTGGTCAGGCCCTTGAACACGTAGTAGACGCCGGACCCGATGATCACCGCGCCGATCAGGAACAGCACAACGGCACCGCCCGGCCACTGCATCAGCTTGGCGCTGGCGTCCTGCGAGCTCTCGCTGCTGTTGCTGCCGGAGCCCAGGGCAAAGCTGCCGAAAGTCACCGCTATCGCCCCGTACACGATGGCCAGGCCCACGCACTTCGCCCGGTAGCCCCACTTTTTCTTTTTGTCAGCCCGGCCGCGTCCGCCGAACACCGCTTCGCTGACCTGCCACAGGGCCAACGCCGCGGCGCCCAGCATGCCCGCCCAGAGCAGGAATTGTCCTCCCGGGCGCTGCGCCAGGCTTGAGGCTGCACCGGACTGGTCCGCCTCGCCACCTCCGCCGAAGGCGAGCCGGAGCGCGATCGCGCCAATCAGCACGTGCAGCAGGCCGCTGGCCACGTAGCCGAACCGAGCCACCCGCTCGAACACCTTGGAATTGGCGGCGTCCTCGGTCTTGTCCTTCGCCCTGCCGGCCGCCCGCTTCGCTTCCCTGCCGGTGTCTGCCATGGGTCTCCTCTCCAAAGCCGTCGCCCGTTCCGAAACCAGCCGGCGGCACGGAAGCCCCGCCGTCGTTCCCCGTGAAACAACTGTGAAACCATCCTGCCACCGAAGTTGCCGTCGCGCACCGGGCCGGACTCGGGCGGGACTCGGGTCGGACGCGGCCCGGGGCGCGCGCGGGGGCTCGGGCGGCGCGGGGGATCCGAGCGGGACCCGGGGACACCGTGGCACGCGGCTGCGGAAGGGATTAGAGCGCAGCAGGGCCGGGAGTGGGCACGTCGTTCTCTCCGGACGGTGACCGGCGCGGACGGGGAGCAGTAGGCTCGTGCCTATGGACGCAACCGCGCTGCGCGCCTTCTGCCTGTCCCTGCCCGGGGCGTTCGAGGACTTCCCGTTTGGGCCCGAGTCGTCGGTGTTCAAGGTCCGGGCGGCGGGGCGGGCGGCGAAGATGTTCGCGCTCTCGGACCTGCAGGCGCCGCGGCTGAGCATCAGCCTCAAGTGCGATCCGGTGCTGGCGCAGCAGCTGCGCGCGGCGCACCCGGAGATCACGGGCGCCTATCACATGAACAAAACGCACTGGAACGGCGTGCGCTGCGACGGCGGGCTGCCCGACGACATGCTGCGCGACATGATCGAGGACTCCTACGACCTGGTGGTGGCATCGCTGCCGCGCCGCGACCGCGAGATGCTGGGCTGGATGGGCCTGGCCCGGGGCGACGATGCGCGGCAGGACTGAGGGGTGAAGGCCAAGGACCTGGGCGGGGTTCCGCTGACATACGACGGCGTGGGGCTGACCCGGGAGCGCACCTCGCCGCCGGGATACCGGGTCGTCGACGAACGGGTCGGCGTCGGGATGGGGGAAGAAGCCTTTCACCGGCTGGCCGAAGGGTTGATGGGGTGGGAAGTGCATCGCCTGGCCGGGCTGCGGGTGGATGCCACGGAGCCGGTGGCCGCCGAAGGCGTGGAGATCGTCTCCGGGTTCGGAGTCGGGCCGCTGCGGATGGCCATCCCGTGCCGCGTGGTGTGGACGGAACGGACGCCAGCCCGGACGGGCTTCGGCTACGGCACGCTGCCCGGGCATCCGGAGTCGGGGGAGGAAGGCTTTGTGGCTGTGCTGGAGGGGAGCGGGCGGGTGGTCTTCGAGGTGTTCGCGTTCAGCCGGCATGCCAACTGGTTCTACCGGACGGGCGCGCCGGTGGCGGAGGCCGCCCAGCGGCTGGTCACGCGGCGCTATATTGCCGCGGCCAAGGCGCTCGCCGGCGGGCTGGCGGGCTGACTCCCTCTCATCCGGACCCCGTCTCCCCTTGGTGGTAACCCCCCTCTCATCCGGACCCCGTCTCCCCTTGGCGGTAACCCCCTCATCCGGACCCCGTCTCCCCTGGCCGGTGACCCCCGTCCACTCTTCAGAAAGCGGCCTTCTCAGCGTCGGAAAGGGCATTAGTTGAGTAGTCGATTTTGGGCATGACAGGATGAAAAGACACCCCAACAGAAGAAAGGCCGATACCGCGTGATTTTTATTGTGGTCAAGTTCAAGGTCAAGGACGAGTACGCCGACAGCTTCCCCGAACTCGTGCGGGAGTTCACCGAAGCAACGCGTGCCGAGCCGGGCAACCTGTGGTTCGACTGGTCACGAAGCGTGGACGACGCCAACACCTACGTGCTGGTGGAGGCCTTCCGGGACGACGCGGCCGAAGCACACGTGAAGAGCGACCACTTCAAGAAGGCCATGCAGGAGCAGCCGCAGTACCTGCAGGAAACCCCGCGGATCATCAGCCGCCAGGTCGAGGGCGACGACTGGGACCTGATGGGCGAAATGACCGTCGCGTAGCAATTGCAGTGCGTGGGGCAGGCAGCGCCTTCCCCACGCACGTTTATGAGGCCGCGGCGGCGACGCGTAACGCGGTACGGGCCCGGATTCCTATCTCTAAATTTCGCGAAGGCGCTGACGTTTTCTCGGGTTGTGGCGGCGGTTTGAGGGGGGTGATCAGCGTGCTGTGACCTTGCCGGAGAGTTTCGCGATCGGGGCGAGT